>NZ_DASUNH010000013.1:0-18104 GCF_036277275.1 Ideonella sp.
CTCACCGATCGCGCGGTCATGGTGATCACGACGGTGGCACTCTCCATCAGCTTCCTGGTCTACGTGATCGTCGGGCAGTACCTGTTCGCCTTCCGCCTGGGCTGGTTCCCGGTGCAGGGCTGGAGCGATTCCACCTGGACCAACCTGACCACCTACGTGCCGCTGCCGGTGCTGCTGGCGGTGATGGTGGGCATCTCGCCGCAGACGCGGCTGTACCGCAGCTTCTTCCTCGACGAGCTGGGCCACGACTACGTGCGCACCGCGCGCGCCAAGGGCCTGACCGAGCGCACCGTGCTGTTCAAGCACGTGCTGCGCAACGCGATGATCCCGATCCTCACCAACATCGGCCTGCAGCTGCCGACCATCTTCGTCGGCTCCTTCCTGATCGAGGTGTTCTTCTCGATCCCCGGCCTCGGCCGCGAGGTGCTGCTGGCCGTCAACCGCAGCGACTATCCCGTGATTCAGGCCGCGACCATCTACCTGGCGATGCTGACGATGCTGATCAACCTGGCCACCGACCTGCTCTACAAGGTCGTCGACCCACGGGTCGTCCTCAAATGAAGCCCCCCCGCTCCCTTCCGGTCGCTGCCTTGCAGGCCGCGCCGGGCCAGAGACCCGGCCCCTCGGTAGGCACAAACAGTCCTCAGGACTGTTCGTGTCCGACCTCGGCCCCCCGAGGGGGCTCGTGCAGCGGACCGGCAAAGCCGGATCCGCGCACGCCACTTGATGGACGGCAGCACTGGGTGCGCCTTGAAACTGAGAATCGCAGATGAGCGCAGTCATTGAATCGACCGGTTCCGGCGCCGTGTCGGTCGAACACTCCGAAGGCGTCTGGCACGCCGCCTGGCGGCGCTTCAAGGGCGACCGCGTCGGCCTGGTCTCGATGCTGATCGTGATCGGTTTCCTGCTGCTGATCCTGTTGTCCGCCGTCGGCGTGGTGGCCCAGGGCTGGCAGCAGGAGATCGGCGTGCCCAATGCGCCGCCGACGCTGATGGGCCCGGCGCCGCCGGAGGCGACCGGCGTCATCGAGCAGCCCAAGGGACCGAACGTCGATATCAGCGACATCGATCCGCTGGCGCCGAAATACAAGGAATGGGCCGAACGGGCCAAGCAGTACGAGACCAGCGCCACCCACAAGGCCGAGACGCTGCCGCTGGGCGCCGACCGGCTCGGTCGCGACGTGCTGGCCAAGGTCATCAAGGGCTGCCAGGTCTCGGTGGCGGTCGGTGTGATGGCGGCCCTGCTGGCCACGCTGCTGGGCACCTTCCTCGGCGCTCTGTCAGGCTTCTTCGGCGGCAAGGTGGGTGATTTCCTCGAGTGGCTCTACACCGTCTTCACCGCGATCCCCGACATCCTGCTGATCTTCGCGCTGGCCGCGGTGCTGAACCGCGCCGATGCGGTCCTGCCGCGCGGCATCTGGACGGTGGTGGTGATCCTCGGCCTGGTCGGCTGGACGGGGCTGTACCGCCAGGTGCGCGCCGAGTTCATGAAGCACCGCTCGCGCGAGTACGTGCGGGCCGCCGAGGCGATCGGCGCGTCGACCAGCTCGCGCATGTTCCGCCACATCCTGCCCAACGTGAGCCATGTGGTGCTGGTGCGCATGAGCCTGCTCGTCGTCGGCTTCATCAAGAGCGAGGTGATCCTGTCGTACCTGGGGCTGGGCGTGCCGGTCGACCAGGTCAGCTGGGGCACGATGCTGGCCGAGGCGCAGGGCGAGTTGATCCTCGGCTACTGGTGGCAGCTGGCGGCCGCGACGGTGTTCATGGCGGTCTTCGTCACCGCGTTTTCGTTGATGGCCGATGCCTGGCGCGATGCGCTGGATCCGAAGCTGCGGGGGCTGGAGTGATGAGCGCCACCATGAACAAGAGCCTGCTGTCGATTCAAGACCTCAAGGTCGCCTTTCGCATGGGCACGCGCGACGGCGTCGTGCAACGCGCCGAGGCCGTCGGCCGTGGCGCGCAGGGCGTGAGCTTCGACGTCGACGAGAACCAGACGGTGGCGCTGGTCGGCGAATCAGGCTCCGGCAAGAGCGTGACGGCAATGTCGATCGTCAACCTGCTGCCCGACAACGCCGAGCGCTCGGGGCGCATCGTCTGGCGAGGCAAGAATCTGTTGGATGCGACGCCGGCCGAACTGCGGCGCATGCGCGGCAGCGAGATCGCCTGCGTCTTCCAGGATCCGATGTCCTCGCTCAACCCGGTGTTCAGCATCGGGCAGCAGCTGGTCGAGCCGCTGATCACCCACATGGGCCTGAAGCCCAAGGCGGCGCTGGCGCGGGCCGAAGCGCTGCTGGTCGAGGTCGGCATCCCCGACCCGGCGCGGCGGCTGAAGGCCTATCCGCACGAGCTGTCGGGTGGCCAGCAGCAGCGCGTGATGATCGCGATGGCGCTGGCCTGCGAACCCAAGCTGCTGATCGCCGACGAGCCGACGACCGCGCTGGACGTGACCATCCAGCGCCAGATCCTGGAGCTGCTGGCCAAGCTGAAGGCCAGCCACGGCCTGTCGGTGCTGTTCATCAGCCACGACCTGGCATTGGTCGGCGAGATCGCCGACCGGGTGGTCGTGATGCGCCAGGGCACGATCCGCGAGCAAGGCCCGGTGGCCGGCATCTTCAGTGCCCCGCAAGACGCCTACACCCGTGCACTGCTGGCTTGCCGGCCCAGCCTGACCGAGAACCCGGCGCGGCTGATGGTGATCGACGACCACATCGCCGGCCGCGGCGCGCAGGGCGCGGGCAAGGCCAAGGACCCGGACGCGCCGGTGGTGCTGGAGGTCAAGGCGCTGGCCAAGAGTTTCTGGCTGCGCCAGGGCGTGTTCGGCCGGCGCGAGTACCACGCGGTGAAGGACGTCAACTTCCGCCTGCGCCGCGGCCACACGCTGGGCGTGGTGGGCGAGTCGGGCTCGGGCAAGACGACGATGGGTCTGACGCTGCTGCGCCTGCACGACCCGCACTCCGGCCCGATGAGCGGCGAGGTGATGTTCGACGGCCACAACCTGCTGGCCCTGCGCGACAGCGAGCGCCAGGTGATGCGCCGGCGCATCCAGATCGTGTTCCAGAACCCCTATGCCTCGCTGAACCCGCGTTTCACGATCGGCCAGACGCTGCTGGAGCCGATGACCATCCACGGCATCGGCGCGACGACCGTCGAACGCGAGCAACGCGCCCGCGCGCTGTTGGGCAAGGTGGGCCTGGACGACCGCGCGTTCGGCAAGTACCCGCACGAGTTCTCCGGCGGCCAGCGCCAGCGCATCGCGATCGCGCGTTGCCTGACGCTGAACCCCGAGGTGCTGGTGCTCGACGAGGCGGTCAGCGCCCTCGACGTGTCGGTGCAGGCCCACGTGCTGAACCTGCTGAAGGACCTGCAGGACGAGCTGGGCCTGTCGTACATCTTCATCAGCCACGACCTCGCGGTGGTGCGCTTCATCAGCGACGAGGTGCTGGTGATGAAGGATGGCGAGGTGGTCGAGCAGGCCAGCGCCGAGGCCATCCTGAAGGCGCCGCAACAGGAATACACCCGCAAGCTGATCGGCGCGGTGCCGCGCGGGTGGCAGCCCGCAGCCGGCGCCGCCGGCTGATGCCGTTGCCGGCGGTGCAGGTCCGCCCCATCGCGGCCGATGACGCGGTCGAGGTCGACACCGTCGTGCGCCGCTGGCATGGCACCAATGTCGACAGCTACTGGTACAACGACACGCACCAGAACCACACGCTGGTGGGATCGCGGGGCTTCTTCGTGGCCGAGGTGCTGCCGAAGTGCCAGGTGCTGGTCGCGCTGGTCGACGGTGAACTGGCCGGCATGACGGCGCTGCAGGCGCCTTGGATCATGCAGATGGCGGTGTTCGCCGAGTACCGCCGCCATGGCGTCGGCAGCGCGTTGCTGGCCGCGGCCCGTGAACGATCGGCCGACGAACTGCGGCTGTTCACCTTCCAGCGCAACCACGCTGCCCGCGCTTTCTACGAACGGCACGGGTTCGTGGTGCAACGCCTGGGCATCAGCCCACCGCCCGAGAGCGAGCCGGACGTCGAATACGCATGGGGCGGGCCGCCTCGTCTGGTCCAGGCGCCGCCGACCTGATCTGACATGCCGCGCGGGCTGGGGCTTCGGCAGGCTCAGGCCGAACGGAGGGCGGGAGACCGAGCTGTTCGCAGGCGCTGGATCTGGTCCTGCCCATGGAGACGCGAAAGAGCTTGGTAGGCGCGCAACGGTCGCCCCCTCCCCATTCGGCCTGAGCCAGTCGAAGGCCAGGCCAGCACGCCAACCGTCCGATGCACACCCGGACGGCCCTGAGTCTGCCGAAGGGCCATGCCCACGGCAAACCCTCAGCGGACAGCGCCTCGCGCTTGCCTACACTGCCGGCGGCCGGGCACACAACGTGCATTGGCCGCCGTCAGTTCTTGCAAGACCCCGAGGAGTGCGTTTCATGAGCCTGCTGCCGACCTGGCGCGAAGTCCCGGCCCGACCCGGTGCCGTCGTGGCCCCCGACGAACGATTGCCCTGGCCGCAGACGGTGGCGCTCGGTGTGCAGCATGTGATCGCCATGTTCGGCGCAACGGTGCTGGCGCCGATCCTGATGGGGTTCGACCCGAATGTCGCGATCCTGATGTCGGGCATCGGCACGTTGATCTTCTTTGTCGTCGTCGGCGGCCAGGTGCCGAGTTACCTGGGCTCCAGCTTCGCCTTCATCGGCGTCGTGCTGGCAGCCACCGGCTATCCCGGTGGCGGGCCGAACGCCAACATCGGCATCGCGCTGGGCGGCATCATCGTCTGCGGTGCGGTCTACGCATTGATCGGCCTGGGCGTGATGTCGGTCGGCACCAAATGGATCGAGTCGCTGATGCCGCCGGTGGTCACCGGCGCGGTGGTCGCGGTGATCGGCCTGAACCTGGCCAGTATTCCGATCAAGAACATGGCGCCGACCGACTTCGACAAGTGGATGCAGGCGGTCACCTTCGTCTGCATCGGGCTGGTCGCGGTGCGCACCAGCGGCATGCTGCAGCGGCTGCTGATTCTCGTCGGCCTGATCCTCGCGACCGTGATCTACGCAGTGCTGGCCAACGGCCTGGGCTGGGGCCAGCCGATCAACACCGCCGGCATCGCCGCGGCGGCGTGGGTAGGCGCGCCGCAGTTCGCCGCGCCGGTGTTCGACGGCCGCGCCATCCTGCTGATCGCGCCGGTGGCGATCATCCTGGTCGCCGAGAACCTGGGCCACGTGAAGGCGGTCGGCGCGATGACCGGCCGCAAGCTCGAGCCGTACATCGGCCGCGCCTTCCTCGGTGACGGCATCGCGACGATGGTCTCGGGCAGCGCCGGCGGCACGGGCGTGACGACCTATGCCGAGAACATCGGCGTGATGGCCGCGACCAAGATCTACTCGACCGCGATGTTCGTCGTCGCCGCGCTGATCGCGGTGCTGCTGGGCTTCAGCCCGAAGTTCGGCGCGCTGATCCAGGCCATTCCGCTGCCGGTGATGGGCGGTGTGTCGATCGTCGTGTTCGGCCTGATCGCGATCGCCGGCGCGAAGATCTGGGTCGACAACCGGGTCGACTTCTCGAACAACACCAACCTGATCGTCGCCGCTGTCACGCTGGTGCTCGGCACCGGCGACTACACGCTGAAGTTCGGCGGCTTCGCGCTGGGTGGCATCGGCACTGCAACCTTTGGCGCGATCGGGCTGTACTGGCTGCTGAAGCCGCGCCGCTAGCGACGAGAAGAGTGAAGGATGGGCGGGTGGACAGACGTGAGCCAGGAACCTCGGCCCTACAACCAGTACTGCAGCAGCTGCCCCAGCCACTCGCTGAAGCGTTCACCCACCGGCCGCTTGTTCCAGGCCTCGAGCGTGATGCGGTCCGACTGAGCCAGGTCGCGCTCGAAGGCTTCCTGCATCTGGCGCCCGAAGTCGGCCCCGAGCACGACCGCGTTCAACTCCTGGTTGTGAACGAAACTGCGCCAGTCGAGGTTGGCCGAACCGACGGTCGACCAGACGCCGTCGATCACCGCGGTCTTGGCGTGCAGCAGCACGGTGCGGCGCTCGTACAGCTTCACGCCGCTTTCGAGCAACTGACCATACTGCGCGCGGCCGGCGCTGAGCACCAGCTTGGCGTCGCTGTGGCGCGGCAGGATCAGCTTGACGTCGACGCCGCGCCGGGCGGCCTGGCTCAGTGCGCCGATCAGCTGCGGGTCCGGCACGAAGTAGGCCATCGTGATCAGGATGTCCTTTTCGGCGTGCTCGATCGACGACATCAGCGCCGCGTAGATCGTGCTGTACGACTCGTCGGGTGAGCTGGCGATCGCACGCACCACCTGCTTGCCGCGCGCCTGGCGTTTGGCGGGCAGGTAGTCGGCGGTGCTGAGTGCCGGCCCGTTCTGCCGCGTCCAGGTGTCGAGGAAGATCTTCTGCAGTTCGGACGCGACCGGTCCCTCGATGCGCACGTGGGTGTCGCGCCAGGCCCGCACCGGCTCGCCGGTCTTTTCGTCGGTGCGCGGTGGTTCAGACCGCCGCTTCGGCGACGAACCGGAATAGACGCTGCTGATGTTCAGGCCGCCCAGGAAGGCGATCTCGCCGTCGACCACCAGCAGCTTGCGGTGGTCGCGCTCGTTGACGTCCCAGCCGGCCTTGGCCCGGAACGGGTTGATCGGGTTGTACTGCACGACCCGGATGCCCGCCGCTTTCAGCCGGTCGAAGAAGGCGGCCGGCGTCTCGCGGGCGCCCATGCTGTCGTACAGCAGGTTGACCTGCAGGCCCTGCTGCCGCTTGGCGATCAGCGCGTCGCCGAAACGGCGGCCGATCTCGTCGTCCTCGACGATGTAGGTCTCCAGGTTGATGTGGCGCTTGGCCGCACTGATGGCCTCGAGCATGGACTTGTAAGTGGCATCGCCGTCCTGCAGCAGCGTGACATGGTTGTCGGCCACCAGCGGGCTGCCCGTCAGCGCCGTTTCGATTGCCAGGTGCTTGTCCAGGATGGGATCGGCACCAGGCTCGGATTTCAGGTTCTCGACGATCTGCTTGCTGCGCGCCGGCGAAACAGGACCGCGCGCGTTTTCGATCGCGACCGGTTTTGTCGCACGCTGCTCCGTGGCGGGCGCCGCCCGCGGCAGCGGCGCACAGGCGGTCAGGCCGATCAGCAGCAGTGCGAGACTGCAAGAGGCACGGAAGCTGGTCATGGAGACTCCGGGGGTCGTGCCGCAGTCTGACGGCGCGCGGCGCTGCTTGTCTGCCAGCGCAAGACGGCCCCGGCTGTGGGAACTGGCCGACAGCGCAGCCTGGGCAGGCCGTTCAGAGGGACTGCGGCGGCACCCAGCGCGACAGCACACGCACCAGTTCGTCCGGTTGCACCGGCTTGCCGACGAAGTCGTCCATCCCGGCGTCGCGCGCCTGGGCCCGCTCGTGGTCCAGCGCGGCAGCGCTGAAGGCCACCACCGGCAGCGCACGCGTGGTCGGGTCGGCGCGCAGCTGGCGCACCGCTTCGAGCCCGTCGAGCACCGGCATGTGCAGGTCCATCAGCACCGCATCGTAGGCCTCGGGGTGGGCCTGGCAGGCCTGCACGGCTTCAGCGCCGTCGTGGGCCGGGCTGACGCTGGCGCCCAGCCGCGCCAGCATCTCGGCCGCGATCAGCATGTTGACCGGGTTGTCTTCGGCCACCAGCAGGCGCAGCCCGCGCAGCGGCCGGTCGGCGCCGTCGAGCCCGGTGCTCGGTCGGTCCTCGCTGCCATCGGCCGACGGCAGCGGCAGCTCGGCCCAGAAGGCGGCGCCCTCGCGCGGCACGCTGGAAGCGCCGACCTCGCCGCCCATCAACTGGGCCAGCTCGCGGGCGATCGACAGGCCCAGCCCGGTGCCGCCGAAGCGCCGTGTCGTCGAATGGTCGGCCTGTGCGAAGGGCTGGAACAGGCCGGCCAGCACCTCCGGCGCGATGCCGATCCCGGTGTCCTCGACCTCGAAGCGCAGCCGCCCCGGCTCGGCCACCACGACGCGCAGCATCACCTCGCCCTGGACGGTGAACTTGATCGCGTTGGCGATGAAGTTCGACAGGATCTGGCGCAGCCGCAGCGGGTCCCCGCGCACCCGGCGCGGCACACCCGAGGCGATCGTCTGCCGCATCACCAGGCCCTTGGCTTCGGCCAGCACCACGTGGGCGCCGTGCACCTTGTCGACCAGGTCGTGCAGGTCGAAATCGATCCGCTCGACCCGCAGCTTGCCGGCTTCCATCTTGCTCAGATCGAGCACGTTCGAGACGATGCCGTTGAGGCTTTCGGCGGCGTCGATCAGGTAGCGCAGGTGGTTCTGCCGCCTTGCCTCGGGCTGTCCCGGCACTGCCATCAGCCGTGCCAGGCCCAGCACGCCATTGAGCGGCGTGCGGATCTCGTGGCTCATGTGGGCCAGGAACGCGCTCTTGGCGTCGCTGGCGGCCTCGGCCACCGCCTTCGCCTCGGCCAGCGCCTGCTCGGCGCGGCGGCGTTCGGTGATGTCTTCGAGGACCCAGATCGCACCGGCTTCGTCGGGCTGGCGCGGGTCGACCAGCTGCGAGCGCAGCAGCGCCAGGAAGCGGCTGCCGTCGGGGCGGGTGAACTCGTGTTCGACCTCGATCGGCCGCCCTTCGGCCAGGCGCTTGCGAACCTCGTCGATGAAGGCCTGGTAGCCGGCCTCGCCGCCGAAGTACCCGGCCACCTCACCGCCGGCCATGCTGCCGCTCGGCTGGCCCAGCAGCGCTTCGAGCCGCGGGTTGACGCGCACCACGCGGCGTTCGCGCACCAGCGCGACGCCGACCGCGGCGTGGTTCAGGATCGCGTCGCCCTGCAGCCGCGAACGTTCGGCCTCGGTGATGTCGCGGATCATCATCACCGACACCGGCTCGCCGTCCCACTCGAAGCGGGCCGCGGTGACCGAGGCTTCGCGCAGCGAGCCGTCCTGCCGCCAGAAGCGGGTGCGCAGGTCGCGCACGACGCTGGCCCGGACCAGCGCCTCGGTCAGCGCCTGCGCTTCGGCCGGCTCGCGCCACATCCCGAGCTCGAGTGCGCTACGGCCGATCACCTCTTCCGGCCGCTCGCAGCCGGCGGCGCTCAGGAAGCCGGGGTTGGCCAGCATGATGCGGCCGTCGCGCAGGCTGGCGACGACGATCGCGTCGGGCGACAGGCGCACCAGCCGGTCCAGCAGCGCGCGCGAACGCTCGTGTTCGCGCGCCGCCAGCACCTCCCCGGTCACGTTCTGGCTGATGCCCCACCAGCCCAGGTGATTGCCGGTCGCGCCCAGCACCGGCTCGCCGGTGCCGCGCACGCACACCAGCTGGCCGTCGGCGCACTCGAAGGTGATGACCCGGCCGCGGTAGGCCCGGCGGGCGCGCAGGTCGTCGATCAGCGCGGCCCATTCGTCGTCGTGCACGATGCGCGGCCCGCCGGGCTGGTCGATGCGCATGAACTCGGCCACCGTGCGGCCGGTGTGGCGCTCGAAGCTCGGCGAGATGTGGGTCATCCGGCCGTGGCGGTCGGCCTCCCAGGTCCAGTCGCTGCCCAGGCGCAGGAACTCGGACAGCCGGTGTTCCTTGACCCAGGCCTCGTGCAGGCTGAGGCCGTACTGCCGACCCAGGATCGTCGCCACCGCCAGCGCGCCGGCGGTCAGCAGCACGTGCGAGACCAGCCGTGCGGTGTGGCCACCCGGCGGTGGGCCCGGCACGTCGGGCAGCAGGCCACGGAACTCGCCGTGGTGGATCAACACCAGCAGCACCAGATGCAGGCCGGCCAGCAGCCAGGCCACGCGCGGGCGCGTCAACATCCCGGCCAGCACGATCAGCACCGCCGAGCCCGACAGCAGGATCGACTGCAGGCCCAGGCCGGTGAACCAGGCGTACAGCCCGAACGCCAGCTGCAGCGTCAGCAGCAGCAAGCCAGCCGCGGTGCGCGGCGAGCGCCGCCGCGCGACCAGCACCGCGCCCCCCGCACCGGCCAGCAGCACCGCGCCGATCAACAGCCGCCAGATGACGAGCCGGCTCGGTGGGCCGAGCCATAGCTGCAACGGCACCGACAGCCAGAGCAGGCCGGCCAATGTCGACGTGACATGCAGCAGCGCACGCACGGCCACGCGGTCGCGCTCCGCCTGGGCCTGGCGCGCGCCTTCGGCGAAAGGCAGGCCGGCAAACGGCTCTTCGGCCGTGACTGGGGGCAAGATCCATCCCTCCATTGACGATGGAATGCCGGAGGTTACCGGTTCTGCCGCGCCTGCCGGCCAGGGCGCCCCCTGAACAGGGCACGCTGCCTACAATCGACCGCAGCCGCTCCAGGGAACCCGACGCCATGTGCCAACTGCTGGGCATGAATGCCAACACGCCGACCGACGTGATGTTCAGCTTCACCGGCCTGGCCACGCGCGCCGACGAGCACAAGGACGGTTTCGGCATCGGCTTCTTCGAAGACAAGGGCGTGCGAGTCTTCATCGACCATGCCAGTGCCCGCCAGTCGGCGATCGCCGAGCTGGTCAAGACCTACCCGATCCACAGCGACAACGTCATCGCCCACATCCGCAAGGCCACCCAGGGCCGGGTCGCGCTGGAAAACACCCACCCGTTCGTGCGCGAGCTGTGGGGCCGTTACTGGGTCTTCGCCCACAACGGTGACCTGAAGAATTTCCACCCCCGCTTGCATGCGGCGTTTCGCCCGGTCGGCGATACCGACAGCGAACGCGCGTTTTGCTGGCTGATGCAGGAGCTGGCCAAGGCCCACGCCGGCGTGCCCGAGGTGGCCGAGCTGCACTGCACGCTGGCCGAGCTGGTGCCCGAGCTGCACCGCCACGGCACCTTCAACATGCTGTTGTCCAACGGCCAGGCGCTGTGGGCCCACGCGTCGACGCACCTGCACTGGCTGGTGCGGCAGCACCCGTTTCGCGCTGCCAGCCTGAAAGACGAGGACGTGCGGGTCGACTTCGCCCACGCGACGACGCCGAACGACCGCGTCGCGGTGATCGCGACTGAGCCGCTGACCCACGACGAAACCTGGACGGCGTTCCGACCCGGCGAGCTGCGGGTGTTCGTCGACGGCGCGCCGCTGGCCTGCCGGGGCGGCTGACCTCGGTACGTTCGCCGCGGAAGGCCGCCGTTCATCCGTGGCCGCCGGCGGCTGGTGCACGCGGCCGGGCCGTTCGCCCGGCTCCTGGTCGCATCGCACCGCGGGCTGCCTACACTGCGCCGCATGCCGACCATGACCACCCCGCTCACCCCGCGAGACCGCGTGCTGGCCATGTTGGCCCGCCGTCACTGCGGCCTGAACGAGGCCGAGCGGGCCAGTGCCGAGGCGGGTGACGCGTGGCTGCTCAGCCGCGCGGGCCTGGTCGGCTGGGCCGGCGCGGTCGGCGTCGGCGTCGTGATCTCGGGCTGGCTGGAGGCGGTGGGCGATGTTCACCCTGCGGTGGCCGGCCTGGTGGGGGTGCCGATGGCCGTGGCGATGTTGCTGGCGATGGTGCAGGCCTGGTTCCAGCCGCACAGCACGCTGGCACGCATGCGACAGGAGTTCTGGTGGTCCAACGCCATCCTGCTGGGCGCCGCACTGATCCAGATGGCGCTGTGGCGCGACCGCGCCGAGCCCTGGCGCTGGCTGGCCTGGCTGCTGCCGATCGTGCTGATGTCGTTGCTGCAGGTGCTGCTGGCGCAATGGGGCCGCTCGCACCTGGACCGCGAGATGCAGCGCTTGCGGCTCGAGCAGGAACGCGACGCCGCCGCGCGCGAAGCGGCCGAGGCGCGGCTGGCGGCGCTGCGTTCGCAGATCCAGCCGCATTTCCTGTTCAACACGCTGGCCGCGCTGCAACATTGGGTCGACGGCAGCGACCCGCGCGCCGCGCCGCTGCTGCGCGAGCTGACTGGCTTCCTGCGCGGCTCGACCGAGCTGATGGCACGCGACGAGGTGGCGCTGGCCGACGAGCTGGCGCTGGCGCGTCACTACCTGGCGATCATGCAGGCGCGGTTCGGCGAACGGCTGCAGGTCGAGCTGGCGGTGGAGCCGGCGGCGCTGGCCCAGCCGTGGCCGCCCGGGTTGCTGCTGACGCTGATCGAGAACGCGATCGAGCACGGCATCGGCCCGCTGCTGCAGGGCGGGCGCATCGTGCTGGCCGCAGGGGTGGCCGACGGCCGCTTCCGGCTGACCGTACAGGACACCGGCCCCGGGCCGACGCCCGGCTGGCGCGAAGGCATCGGCCTGGCCAATGCGCGCGAGCGGCTGGCGCGGCGTTTCGGCCCGCGGGCGCAGTTGCGGCTGCAGGCGCTCGACCCGGGGGCGTGCGCCGAGATCACGATCGACCCGCCGACCCCGTCGTCCCCGCGATCCCCCCACGATGCGGGTTGACACCATGCCCAGCCCTGCCCCGGCCGACGACGTCGTTTCGCGTCACGAACGCATCGACTGGACCCAGCTCTGGTACCCCGGCCCGACGCGCGTGTTCACCGATGCCGAGCTGGCCCGCGCCGGCAACGAGCGGCCCAGTCGTACTTTCCTGGTGATGCTGGCAATCTCGTTGGCCATCGTGGCCCAGGCCCTGATGGAGCACGCGCCCGACGGCGAGCTGGCGCGCCTGACCGGGCTGCTGGCGGCGGTCGCCGCAGCGAACTACCGCGCCGGCATGTGGCTGTGGCGTCGTCCGACGCGGCGGCGCCTGATGGTGGCGACGCTGATCTGCATGGCGGCCTTCGTGGCGTTTGCTTTTGGGCTGCGCTGGCGCATGGCGGCGGGGCCGGTCCGCGATTGGTTGCTGTACACCGGTGCTGCCGCCTGTTCGCTCAGCGCACTCGTCTTCTGGTTCGTCACGGTCTACCGCGCCCAGCAGATCGAGGCGCGCTTGCGCGAACTCGACGAGCGCGACCGCACGATCGCGCTGGCCCGGCAGCTCGCCACCGCACAGATCCAGCCGCACTTCCTGTTCAACTCGCTGGCGTCGCTGCAGCATTGGGTCGACACGCGCGACGAGCGCGCTGGGCCGATGCTCGCGTCGTTGACCGGCTATCTGCGCGCGACGCTGCCGCTGTTCGAGCGGCACGCCCTGACGCTGGGCGAGGAGCTGGAAGCGGTGCGGCGCTACCTCGAAGTGATGCAGGCCCGGCTCGGCGCCCGGCTGCGTTTCGAGATCGGCGCCGAGCCCGCCGCGCTGGCCGCCGCGCTACCGCCCGGTGTGTTGCTCACGCTGGTCGAGAACGCGGTCGAGCATGGCGTGTCGCCTCAGCTGTCAGGCGGCGTGGTGCGCGTGTCCGCCTGCATCGCGGCCGACGGCATGTTGTGCCTCGAAGTCATCGACGACGGCCCGGGCCTGCCGCCGGACGGCGCCGTCTGCGGCCCGGGCCACGTCGGCCTGGCCAACACCCGTGCGCGGCTCGCTCAATCCTTTGGCGAGCAGGCCAGCCTGACACTGGCCAATGTGCCTGATGGTGGCTGCAGCGCGACGCTGCGGTTGCCTGTCGTTCCCATTCATCACACCGCCATCCCGACCCCGCCGTGACCCCCAACGATTCCCCAGACCGTGTCGCCGTGCTCGTCGCCGACGACGAGGAAGCCCCGCGCCAGCAACTCATCGCCGCGCTGCGCCAGGCCTGGCCGGCGGCGCGCATCGTCGCCGAGGCCACCAACGGCGTCGACGCGTGGGATGCGTTCCTCGAACACGAGCCGCAAGTCTGCTTCCTCGACATCCGGATGCCGGGCCTGTCGGGCATCGAGGTCGCGCAGCGCATCGACGGCCGGGTGCCGGTGGTCTTCGTCACCGCGTTCGGTGACCACGCGCTGGCCGCGTTCGACGCCGGCGCGGTCGACTACGTGATGAAGCCTGTCGACGCAGCGCGCCTGGGCCAGGCGCTGCAGCGCGTGCAGACGCGGCTGGACCGGCCGGCCGCGCCGGACCTGTCGGCGCTGCTCGCGCAGCTGAGTGGCCAGCTGCGCAAGCCGGCGCCGCCGGCGGTGATCCAGGCCAGCGTCGGCAAGGAGGTGAAGCTGATCCGCATCGAGCAGATCGTCTACTTCGAGTCCGACGCGCGCTACACCCGTGTGGCCTACGACGACGAGGCCGGGCCGGGAGAGGCGCTGATCCGCACGCCGCTGAAGGAGCTGCTGGCCCAGCTCGACGCCGACCAGTTCTGGCAGGTGCACCGTTCGGTGATCGTCAACCACCGCCACATCGCCAGCGCGCTGCGTATCGACGAAGGCACGATGGTGCTGACGCTGCGCGGGCGCAGCGAGCGCCTGCCGGTGTCGAGGCATTTCCAGGGGCTGTTCAAGGGTCAGTGAGCCCGGCCCGCGCGGGTGTGACGGCGCCGGTGCGAAACTCGGCGGCACCGCAGTCCCTTGGCCTGCCACGAGCAGGCCGTTTCGCCATGTCCGCCGCACCCCTGCCGACCCCGCAGTTCGACCGCTTCTACCGCCACGCCGAGCTGAGCCAGCTGCTGGCCGACTACGCCGCCGCGCGGCCCGAGCTGATCGAGCGCCGCTCGATGGGCCTGAGCCACGAGGGCCGGGACATCTGGTTGCTGGTGATCACCAACCGCGCGACCGGGCCGGACACCGACAAACCGGCCCTGTGGATCGACGGCAACATCCACGCCGCCGAGCTGACCGCCAGCACCGCCTGCCTGTATTGGCTGCACCAGCTGGCGAGCGCCTACGGCAGCGACGCCAGGGTCACCGAGCTGCTCGACAGCCGCGTCGTCTACCTCTGCCCGCGCCTGAACCCCGACGGTGCCGAGCTGGCGCTGGCCGACACGCCGCGCCACATCCGTTCGTCCACGCGCGCCTACCCCTTCGACGAGCCGCATGTCGACGGCTTGACGACCCAAGACATCGACGGCGATGGCCGCATCCTGCAGATGCGCGTGAAAGACCCCAACGGCGGCTGGAAACCGCACCCCGACGAGCCGCGGCTGCTGATCCCGCGCGAGCCCGGTGAGTTCGGCGGCAGCTACTACCGCGTGATGCCCGAGGGGCTGCTCGAGAACTTCGACGGCACGACGATCCGCGTCAACCGCGACCGCGAAGGGCTGGACCTGAACCGCAACTTCCCGGCCTACTGGCGGCAGGAGTTCGAACAGCTCGGCGCCGGCCCGTACCCGACCAGCGAGCCCGAGGTGCGGGCGATGGTCGACTTCATCACCAAGCACAAGAACATCGGCGCGGCGGTCAGCTTTCACACCCACTCGGGCGTGATCCTGCGGCCGATGGGCACGCAGAGCGACGACGACATGACGCCTGAGGATCTGTGGATCTACAAGCGCCTGTCGGACATCGGCGCCAAGCTGACCGGCTACCCGGCGATCAGCATCTGGCACGACTTCAAGTACCACCCGAAAGAGATCATCACCGGCACGCAGGACTGGGTCTACGAGCACCTGGGCGCGCTGTTCTGGACGGTCGAGATCTGGGCGCCGAACAAGGAAGCCGGCATCACCGACTACGACTGGATCCACTGGTACCGCGACCACCCGCCCGAGGACGACCTGAAGCTGCTGAAGTGGAGCGACGAGCACTGCGACGGCCGGGCCCACAACGACTGGCGCCCATTCATCCACCCGCAGCTCGGCGCGGTCGAGATCGGCGGCTGGGACCGGATGAACTACTGGCGCAACCCGCCGCCGAAATACCGTGAGCGCGAGGCGGCGCGCTTCCCGGCCTGGCTGACCCAGCTGGGCCTGGCGCTACCGAAGCTGCAGACCGTGTCCACCAGCGTCGACGCGCTTGGCCCCGACACCTGGCGCGTCAAGTTCGTCGTCGCCAATACCGGCTACCTGCCGAGTTATGTCACCAAGCGCGCGCTGGAGCGCAAGGTCGCGCGGGCCTGCGTGTTCGAGATCGAGCTGCCGGCCGGTGCGTCGCTGGTCAACGGCAAGCATCGCATCGAAGGCCCGCAGCTCGAAGGCCACGCACCGAAAAACTCGCTGCAGGCCTTCATCCCCGAGCGCGACGTCACGGCCGACAAGGCACGCGCCGAGTGGATCGTGCGGGCGCCGGCCGGCACGGTGCTGGCGCTGAAGGCCCACGCAGGCCGGGCCGGCGCTGTGCGGGCCGAGCTGACGCTGGGCTGAACCGCAACGTCGACATTTCAGCGGTCTGTCGTTGTTGCTTCCACCCGCCACACCCGGCCCGCCGCGGGTGGCATGACACGGCGCCGGCCACCCGCGCCCATCACAGGAGCCTTCCCCCGCCGCGCTCAAGGGCTCACTGCTTCACCCAGCGCTGCGCCGGCGTGCCGTTGCAGCTCCACTGCTGCAGTGTCAGGCCCGAATCCGGGCTGGCGCCCGGCACGTCCAGGCACAGGCCGCTGCGCGCGTTGACGAATTCGTAGACACCAGGCGAAACCTGGTTGGCCTTCCACTTGGTGTCGTCGTCGCCGCTGCAGGGCCACTGCACCATCTTCGCGCCGACCAGGCGACTGCTGTTCATCGGGTCGAGGCAGTAGCCGCTGTGGCCGAACACCAGGTGCACCAGGCCGTTGCCGGCGTCCTTCAACTTGACGCGCTGATTGGCCTGGCCGACACAGTCGTACTGCGCCACTTCGGCGTTGGAACGGTGGTCGAAGTAGTAGACGTCGATGCATTTGCTGCTGGCCTGCGCAGCGAAGTAGGCCCCCCGGTCGGTGCCGTCGCCCGGCGTGCCCGTCCAGACCCACTTCGGGTGCGCAGCCATGCACCCCTTGAGCCAGGGGCAGCCGTAACGCTTGACCAGGTCGTGCTGGTAGGGCTCGGGCGTCACGTTGGGCCAGTAGGCGCCGTTGCACATCGGGCCCTTCGATCCGTTCGTCGGCAGGCCCATGCGGGCCAGCTCGTCGATCGTGTCCTGGCCGGCGCCGCCACCGCAGTTCTCGTGCGGCAGGCCGAAGTTGTGGCCCATCTCGTGGCCGATCGAGCCGATGTCGGCCAGGTTGCGCGGGCTGCCGTCGTTCAGGCCAATGCCGTCGACGACATAGCTGTAGAACAGCGCCGTGTTGCCCGGCATGCTGGCCTGCGCGGCGCCGCCGCCGGTGGTGCACTCGCCGAACACCAGGTACTTCACGTTCGGGTAGTACTGGCCACGCGCTTCGAGCTTGCTGCGGGTCTCGTCCCACAGCACGTTGAAGTCGTCGAAATGCGCGCAGCTGTTGCTGCTTTCCAGCTTGATCACGCCGCGGTTCAGGTGGAAGGTCCAGCCCCAGCCGGACCATTGCGCCTGGATCTGACGCGCGGCGTTGAGCATCAGTGCGCCGCGGCCGCGATTCGGCGCGTCGGACGGCAGGAAGTAGACGACCTGCACGTCGTGGTCGGCGTCGATGCCGGTGACGTGCTGATGGCCCAAGGTGGGCGGTGGTGCCGTCACGCCGGGCCGCGGCGTGGCCGCCGCGGGGTCGCCCAGCGGCGTGAATGCATTGGCCGCACCCATCCAGGCCAACAAGGCGGCAGGCAGTGCCCGCGTTGCCGTGTGGCGCCAGCCGCACCGCACCGGCGCGGTCCTGTCGGATTGATTCATCAGGTGTCTCCTCAGTCTTGACGTTAGCGGCCCCGGGTTTTGCGCTGGGGCTCGGTGCGTTCTCGCGCGTCGCGGGGCTGGCAGGACGCCCACCCGCGGCGCATGCTGGCATCGCGCACCTGGTGCGCACGCAAGATTGGGCAAGCGCCGGCAACCAAATGTGAAAGCGCTTTCGACAACGTTGTCAAATCGACTGGCAAAACCGGTCGATGGAAGCATCAATTGTCAGACTGGCGTGCGGCCCACGCCTCGGTCGGCCCTGCAACAGCTCGGTGCGCGCTGGTCGATTTGTCAGACGAATGGGTGCCACGAGGTTGCTTACGGTTCGTGACACTCGGCCTGCGTCGGGCGTCCGGCGGCATGGTCCGCTAACCCGTAGTTGTCGGCAGGCAGGCGCATTTCTATTCTCGCGGGCTCTCGGGTCCTCCATGCCGGTGGGGCCCTCCTGTTGCGATCAAGGAGCCCACCATGTCGGTCACCATTGGCGGTTACGCGCCCGTTTACACCCCCACGCACGTTCCGCCGGAGCCCAAGCCCGACACGAGCCAGGCCGATGCGGCGGCCGCGGCGCTGCGAGAAGCGCTGGCTGCGGCGCAGCGCGCGCTGGATGCGGCCCGCAAGGCGCAAGCCGAGATGGAGAAGGCGCAGAAGGCGCTGAAC
>NZ_DASUNH010000014.1:0-18137 GCF_036277275.1 Ideonella sp.
CGGCCAACACCGTGAAGCTCGGCATCATGGACGAGGAGCGCCGCACCAGCGTGAACCTCAAGGCCTGCATCGCCGAGGCGGCCGCGCGCGTGGCCTTCATCAACACCGGCTTCCTCGACCGCACCGGCGACGAGATGCACACCGCCATGCACGCCGGCCCGATGCTGCGCAAGGGCGACATGAAGACCACGCCGTGGATCCAGGCCTACGAGAAGAACAACGTGCTGGTCGGCCTCTCGTGCGGCCTGCGCGGCAAGGCGCAGATCGGCAAGGGCATGTGGGCCATGCCCGACCTGATGGCTGCGATGCTGGAACAGAAGATCGGCCATCCGAAGGCCGGCGCGAACACCGCCTGGGTGCCCTCACCCACCGCCGCCACGCTGCATGCGCTGCACTACCACCAGGTGAGCGTGGCGGATGTCCAGAAAGAGCTGGAGAAGATCGACGCCAATGCCGAGCGCGACAACATCCTGGGCGACTTGCTCAAGGTGCCGGTGGCGCCGGAAGCGAAGTGGAGCGCCGAAGAGCGCCAGCAGGAGCTCGACAACAACGTGCAGGGCATCCTGGGCTACGTGGTGCGCTGGATCGACCAGGGCGTGGGCTGCTCCAAGGTGCCCGACATCCACAACATCGGCCTGATGGAAGACCGCGCGACGCTGCGCATCTCGAGCCAGCACATGGCCAACTGGTTGTTGCACGGCGTGGTCGGCAAGGCCCAGGTGCGCAATACCTTGAAGCGCATGGCCAAGGTGGTCGACCAGCAGAACGCCGGCGACGCGGCCTACCGGCCGATGGCCGGCCACTTCGACGAATCGATGGCGTTTCAGGCCGCTTGCGACCTGGTGTTCAAGGGCGTCGAGCAGCCCAGCGGCTACACGGAGCCGCTGCTGCACGCATGGCGCCTGAAAGTGAAGGCCAACTGAGCAAACCTGCCGCAAATGTCGAGCCGCCTGCCATCAGGCCGGCTGCTCGACCATGCTGGGGCCCCTCCCGGGGGGCTCGGGAGAGCTCAACAGTCGGCCCGAAGGGCTTGAGCGCCCTTGGCGCTCAAGCCCAGAGCACCGGCTTTCTGCTGCCAACCCAGCGCTCGTAGTTCGGCGCGTACAGCTCCTCGATGCGGTTGCGCTTGACCTTGAAGGTCGGCGTGATCACGCCGTTGTCGACCGTCCACGGCTCGACGACGACGACGATGCAGTCGAGTTGCTCGTGCGGGTCGAGCATCGCGTTGATCGACTTCAGGTGTTCGACGAGTGCGGTCTCGATCGCTGCCCGGCCGCCGTTGCTGGCGGCCTTGGCCGCATCCGGGTTCAGCATCACGATGCCCAGCGGCTGGCCCAGGTTGGCACCGGTGACGCAGCAGGCCTCGACCGACGCGTGCATCACCAGCTTGTCTTCGATCGGTGCCGGCGCCACGTACTTGCCCTTGCTGGTCTTGAACAGGTCCTTGACCCGGCCGGTGATGCGCAGGTTGCCTTCGCTGTCGAGCTGGCCCTTGTCGCCAGTGTGCAGCCAGCCGTCGGCGGTGAAGCTCTCGCGCGTCAGCTCGGGCTCCTTGTAGTAGCCCAGCATCAGGCCCGGGCTCTTCATCTGGATTTCGCCGTTGGCCGGGTCGATGCGGCTTTGAATGCCCTTGTACGGCTGGCCGACGGTGCCGGGCCTCGACACACCCGGCATCGTGGCGTGGCTGATGCCGCAGTTCTCGGTCATGCCGTAGACCTCGACGATCGGCAGGCCCAGGCGCTCGTACCAGCGCAGCAGATCGGGCGGCATCGGCGCAGCGCCACCGGCGGCGAATTCACACTGGTCGAGCCCGAGCGCGCCCAGCACCTTCTTGCGCACGATGCCGCCGAGGATCGGGATCTTCAGCAGCCGCGTCAGCTTGGCCGGCGGCATCTTCGCGTGCACGCCCTGCTGGAACTTGACCCACAGCCGCGGCACCGAGAAGAACACCGTCGGCCGGGCGCGCTGGAGGTCGGCAGTGAAGGTGTCCAGGCTCTCGGCAAAGTAGACCCGCATGCCGGTGGCGAGCTGGCCGTGCTCGACCAGGGTTCGCTCGGCCACGTGCGACAGCGGCAGGTAACTCAGCATGCGGGTGTTCATGTCGACCTTCTGCACCCGCTCGAGTCCCGACAACACCGACCAGGCAAAAGTGCCGAAGCTGTGCATCACGCCCTTGGGCATGCCGGTCGTGCCCGAGGTGTACATGATGGTGGCCAGGTCGTCAGCCGGGCGCACGGGCTCGCCCTGCAACGGTTTGGCCTTGGCCAGCACGTCGTCCCACTTCGGGTAGTCGTTCGGCGGCGCCAAGGGCATTGCGACACAGGGCAGGCCGGCCGGGATGCCCGGCTTCATGCCGTCGAAGCCATCGAGTTTGCCGACGAACAACAGCTTCGATTCGCTGTGCCCAAGGATCTGGCGGATCGTCTCGGCGGCCAGCGTCGGGTACAGCGGCACCGACACGTACCCCGCCATCCAGATCGCGTAATCGCAGATCAGCCACCAGGCGGTGTTTTTCGACAACAGCGCGATCTTCGAGCCCGGTGCATAACCCTGTGCCTGCAGGTATCCGGCCAGACGCCGTGCCTGGTCCATCACCTCTTTCCAGGTCAGATCCTTGACCACGCCGCCGCCGATCGGCTGGGTGTAGGCGACGCGGTTCGGCGCCGTGCGCTCCCAGTGGTACAGGCGCTGCAGCGCCAGGGCGGACGGCGGGATGGGCAGGCCGAAGGACGTGTCGTTGGCGGTCATGGGCGCTCGGGGGCAAAAGTGGGCTTGGCGGGAAAGGGTAGCCAGCCCGTCGCCATGCCGGCATCGGCGCGAACCCTCACCAGGCGTGTCGCGCCGGCGACGCACGCGCCTCACCGTGCGGAATGTCCGCTCCGCGCGCCCGGTCTCAACGCAAGAAGGCGTCGTAGCCGGTTTTCAGGATCAGCGCGCCCACCACGGCGATGAAGACGCCGCGCACGAAACCCGCACCGTGCTTGAGTGCCAGCCGGGTGCCGATCAGGCTGCCGGCCACGTTGGCCACCGCCAGCACCGCCGCCACCTGCCACCAGACATGGCCCTTCCAGGTGAACAGCACCAGCGCGGCCAGGTTGGTGGCGGTGTTCAGCAGCTTGGCCGACGCCGAGGCGTGCAGGAAGTCGAAGCCCAGCACCCGCACGAACAGGAAGACGAAGAAACTGCCGGTGCCGGGGCCGAAGAAACCGTCGTAGAAGCCGATCGTCAGCCCGATCAGCGATGCCACCAGTCCTTCGTGGGCTTCGGCATAACGCGGCGCATGGTGCCGGCCCAGGTCCTTGCGCGCCAGCGTGTAGGCCAGGATCGCCAGCAGCACCAGCGGCAGCGCGCGCCGCATCACGCTCGCATCGACCACCGTCACCGCCCACGCCCCGGCAAAACTGCCGATCAGCGCCGCCAGCATCGCCGGCGCCATCGTCTGGGCACGTAGCGAGACCCGACGGGTGAACTGCACCGCCGCCCACCCCGTGCCCCAGATCGCCCCGCCCTTGTTCGTGCCCAACAGCGTCGCCGGCACCGCGCCCGGATAAGTGGCGAACAGCGCCGGCACCAGGATCAGCCCCCCGCCACCGACGATGGCGTCGATCAGGCCGGCGAATAGCGAAGCAACGGCAACAACAACGAGGTCGGTCATCGATCGTGACGAACTGAGGAGGCGCGCCGTTGACCGCGCGGGGGTACCCAGCGCGCAGCGCCGCCGACTTCAAGTGGCGTGCGCGGATCCAGCTCTGCCGGTCCGCTGCGCGAGCCCCCTCGGGGGGCAGGCCCCGGAAGGGGCCGTGGGGGCCAACAAAAAGCAAAGGGCGCCAGCGGTTGGCCGGCGCCCTTGCATTCTCACATGGTCACACTCGCGGCCAGCGTGTGGCTCGCGGGGGCCTATAGACGCGTTGTATTTCTTGGCCCGGACTTGTCTCCTCGGACCCCCTTCAACCATGCACCCGCGAAGGGCAGCCGGCTGAAAGTGGGCGCACTGTAAGGGTGCGTTCGGCGGCCGCCCATCGGGGCTTACCCCCGGGGCAGCGCCGCTCAACCCACCGCGCCCGGCGGGGCCGCCAGCATCCAGGCCGCCGCGCGTTCGGCAATCATCAGCGTCGGTGCGCTGGTGTTGCCGCTGGTGATGGCGGGCATCACGCTCGCATCGGCGATGCGCAGGCCCTGCACGCCGCGCAGCCGCAATCGTGCGTCGACGACGGCCAAGGGGTCGTCGTCCCGGCCCATCTTCGCGGTGCCGACCGGGTGGAAGATCGTCGTGCCGATGTCGCCGGCCAAACGCGCCAGCTCGTCGTCGGTCTGGAACTCGACGCCTGGCTTGACCTCGCGCGGCTGGTAACGCGCCAGCGCCGGCATCGCCGCGATGCGGCGGGTCAGCCGCAGCGAATCGGCGGCCACCTGGCGATCGCCCGGGGTCGACAGGTAGTTGGCCAGGATCGACGGCGCGTCCTCGGGCCGCGGCGACGTGATGCGCACCCGCCCACGCGCCTCGGGGTTCAGGTTGCAGACGCTGGCGGTGAACGCGTTGAAGCCGTGCAGCGGTTCGCCAAAGGCGTCCAGCGACAGCGGCTGCACGTGGTATTCGAGGTTGGCGTGCGGGCGCGACGGGTCGGACCGGGTGAACGCGCCCAGCTGTGACGGCGCCATGCTCATCGGCCCGCTGCGCATGGCCAGGTACTGCAGCCCGATCATCGCCTTGCCCCACCAGTGGGCGGCCAGCGTGTTCAGCGTCTTGACGCCATCGACTGCGAACACCGCGCGGATCTGCAGGTGGTCTTGCAGGTTGGCGCCGACGCCAGGCAGGTCCAGCTGCGGCGTGATGCCCAGCGGCTGCAGCCAATCGGCCGGGCCGATGCCCGACAGCTGCAGGATCTGCGGCGTGCCGATCGCGCCGGACGCGAGCACGACCTCGCCGCGGCAGCGGGCCTGCAACGGCGTGCCGCCGCCGACCGGCAGGACCTCGACACCGCTGGCACGCAGACGCCCATCGGCGCCCGGCTCGAACAGCAGGCGGCTGACGGTCGCACCGGTCCAGACCTGCAGGTTCTCGCGGTGCATCACCGGGCGCAGAAAGGCTTTCGCGGCATTCCAGCGCACGCCGCTGCGCTGGTTGACCTCGAAATAGCCGACGCCTTCGTTGTCGCCGCGGTTGAAGTCCGCCGTGGCCGGGATGCCGGCCTGCTGCGCGGCTTCGGCGAACGCATCCAGCACGTCCCAGCGCAGGCGTTGCCGCTCGACCCGCCACTCGCCGCCGGCGCGCAGGCCCTTGGCGTCGAAGCCCGGCGCGGCGTGCAGCGCATCGGCGCCTTTCCAGTGATCCTCGTGCTGCTTGAAGAACGGCAGACAGTGTTCCCAGCGCCAGTCGGCGTCGCCCACCTCGGCGGCCCAGCCGTCGTAGTCTCGCGCCTGGCCGCGCATGTAGATCATGCCGTTGATGCTGGAGCTGCCGCCCAGCACCTTGCCCCGGGGGTAGCGCAGGCGGCGGCCGTTCAGGCCCGGATCGGCGTCGGTCTGGTAGAGCCAGTCGGTGCGCGGGTTGCCGATGCAGTACAGGTAGCCCACCGGGATGTGGATCCACAGGTAATCGTCGGCGTCGCCGGCCTCGATCAGCAGCACGCGTCGCGTCGGGTCGGCCGACAGCCGGTTGGCCAGCAGGCAGCCGGCCGTGCCGGCGCCGACGACGATGTGGTCGTAGGTGGGTGTATTACTCATCCTTGCGGCGCGAGCGCCTTCACCCGGATGGCTTGGCGCAATTGTTTCGGTTCCACAGAACACCCGCGGCACAGCAAGCGACGAATACCAGCGGCGCAATGCCCGGAAGAACTCCGGCGGGTGGGCAGGCAACGAGTATGGCAGCAGCCAGGGCACCCACCCACGCGCCGACCACCACCGGCGGTCTGCACAACACACCTGCCGCCAGCCCGAAGACGAAGAGCACCGGGCAAGTAGACAGCCCCATCAAGATCGCGAGCCCCATGGCCGCGGCGGGCCCATCGATGCCGTCACGCAGCGCCAACCACCACAGGAAAGACAGCAAGCTGATGACCACACCCGCTGCCGCGATCGCCAGTTTCGGCATCGCCTTGCCCAGCGCAAAGCCACCGGCCGGCAATGCGGTCCACAGGAGCAACACTCCAATGAGCAGCTCGAACATGCGCACCCCTGCGTCACTCGGCCCGCGCCCGCGGCGCCGACAGGTCGTCGAACAGCCGGTACCAATCGAGCTTGCGGGTCAGCAGCATCACGGCGGCCACGGCGGCGAACAGGCCGATCGTGCCGACCACCAGCGCGGTCTGCTCACGCGTCAGCAGCACGTACATCAGGCCGTAGAGCCCGCCGAGCGCCCCGCCGAAGGCCGCCCCGGCGCGCCAGCCGCCCAGCATGTGTGCGCCATAGACGCCCAGCACCCCGGCACAGGCCGCGCTGGCGGCGGCGTAGGCGATCTCGAACAGCAGGTGCTCGGACAAGGCCAGCAGCAGCATGAAGAACAGGCTCAGCGCCAGGCCGACCAGCGCGTACTGCACCGGGTGCACACGGCGCACGCGCGAGCGGCCCAACACCTCGGTCAACGCCACGGCGACAAAGGTCAGCGCGACGAACAGCAGGCCGTACTTCACTGCCCGGTCGGCCAGCACATACGGATTGACCGGGTCGATGAACGAGACCGCCAGGCTGTCCAGGCAATTCGGGTTGTCGCGCTCGGCCCCGGCCTCCTCGGCATAGGCGTTGGCCGGTGGCATGCCGGTGCACATCGCCGTGCCTTGCGCCACGTCGCGTGCCGCGGAACTCGCCAGTTCCGAGACCCGCCAGACAGCGTGAAAGCCTTGCTCGTCGACGTCACGCTGCACCGGCAGGAAGCGTCCGCCGAACGACGGATGCGGCCAGTCGGACTTCAGGTCCCATTCAGTCTGCGCGGCCGCCGGCACCATCTCGAGCCGGCCGGTGCCGCGCAGATCGAGCGACAGCCTGGCCTGCAGCGGCCCAGCGTTGGTCGCCAGCGCCACCGGCGCATGCAGGCCGCGTGCGTACTTCGGGTGCTCGGTGCCGGCGCTGACCGCCTGGGGCTGGCCGTTGAGCTTCAGCTCGGCGCGCTGCACACCGCGGGTGTCGGCCACCGCCAGCATCAGCGTGATCGGGCCGCAGCTCAGGCGCGAGCCGCGCTTTTCGGCCTGCGGCTCCAACGCAGCCAGCGAGGGCCACTGCGCATCCAGGTCCAGCCGGCCCAGGAAGCCGTTGACCTTGAACAGGCCGCGGTAGCGCGACTCAGCGGTGGCAAAGCTCTGCACCTTCAGATCTTGCGCGGCCTGCTGCAGGCGGAACTCGCGCCGCTCGGTCTGGAGCCGGCGCTCCTTGCCTTCGCCGACCTCGACCTCCCACTCCTCGACGCAGGCGCGGTGCAGCCACGGCCCCATCACCGACTGCGCGCCGGCCTGCGACTGCTGCACGCTCTCGATCGCCTCCTGCTGGCGGCCGCGCCGCTCGTCGACCAGGAAGCCGATGCGTGTCAGCACCAGCGTCAGCAACCCCACGACGGCGCCGATGGCCAGCACCTTGCTCCACAACGAACTCTTCATGCGTGTCCTCCTCCAGGCGAATTGCGATGCGCCAGAGGTTCGCGTGTGCTGGTGAAGCGATGAAGGGCTGTGTGAAGCGAGGGTGAAGTCTCAGGTGGCCGGCAAGGTCAGCTCGACTCGCAGGCCCGGCGCGGCGGGCGTGATCGCCAGGCTGCCGCCGTGCAGCGCCGCCACCTGGCGCACGATCGCCAGGCCCAGCCCGCTGCCCTTGCGCGCGCTGCCCGGGCGGGCGGTGGCGTAGAAGCGCTCGCCCAGGTGGGGCAGCGCATAGTCGGGCACGCCCGGGCCGTGGTCGCGCAGCGTCCAGCGCACCCGGCCGTCGTCGCGGTCGATGGTCAACTCGAGCACCGAGCCGGCCGGCGCGAAATCGACCGCGTTGGCCAGCAGGTTCGACAGCGCCAGCGCCAGCTGGGTCGGGTCGCCGCTGACCCCCGCAGCGTCGTCACGCTGCCGCCACTGCACGGTCAGGCCCCGTTGCTGCAGCGCGGCGGCATGGTCGGCCAGCACCTGATCGGTCAAGGCCGCCAGCACGACCGGTTCCCGCCGCGGCGGCTGGGCCGCGCTTTCGAGTTTCGACAACTCCAGCAGCCGGTCCACCAACTCGCCCAGGCGCTCGGTCTGCTCGCCGACCTGAGCGCTGAAGCGGGCACGGTCGGCCTCGCTGAGCGACGGGTCTTCGAGCAGCTCGGCCGCGCCGCGGATCGCCGACAACGGGCCTTTCAACTCGTGCGTCAACGCGCGCAGGAACTGCTCGCGCTGGGCCCGGCCTTCGAGCCGCTCTCGCATCACACCCATCGCCCGCGCCAACTCGCCCAACTCGCCGGGCAGGGCGGGGGGCAACGCGGCTCGCTCGCCCGGGGCGCCGTCCTCGCCCGCTTGCAGCGCGTAGCGGCGCAAGCGGCGCACAGAATGCACCGCCCACAACGTGACTGCCACGCCGATCAGCAGCGACAGCCCGAGCAGCCAGGCCCCGGCGACGATGATCTTGCGCTCGGCGCGGTCGACGAACGGCGCGACCGTCGACTGCGCCTTGGCCACCGTCAGCACGCCGATCACATGACCGTCGCGGCTGCGAACCGGCGCGGCCACGTACATCACCGAGCTGCGCTCGTCGGTCTGCACTTCGCGTGTCGCGCGCGCGCCGTAGTCGCCGCGCAGCGTCAGCGCCACGTCGCGCCAGCGTGAGTAGTCCTGGCCCACGGCGCGGTCGGCTGCGTCGCCGCCGCTGCCGCGGTGCTGGGCGCCGGCGTCCAGCACCACGCGGCCCTTCGCGTCGGTCACGTAGATGCGCAGGTCCAGCCGGCGTTTGTCCAGGCCCCAGATCTGCGCGTCGACCGGTCGTTCGGCATAGGCCTGCACGACCTGCGCGAAGCGGCTGCCGCGCAGGTCGCCGCCGGCGGGCATCGCAGCCAGGTCGTCGGCCGCGTCTTCGGCCAGCAGGTTGGCCGTGTCGACGAGGATGTCTTCCATCACCTCGCGCACACTCGGCTTGATCTCGGCGACGAAGACGCGCATCACGAAAAAGGCGGCCAACCCGGTGATGACCAGGAAGCCGAAGAACAGGCGCAACCCGAGATGCATCGTGGTCGTTCAGCGCGACGCCGTGGCCGGCGGCAGCACCAGCGCGTAGCCGAGGCCGCGATGGGTGACGATCGGGTCCAGGTCGGGCCGCTGTTCGCGCAGCTTGGCGCGCAGCGTCTTCACGTGGGTGTCGACGGTGCGGTCGTTGGCCTCGCAGTCCGGCCCCCAGACCTCGGCCAGCAGCGCTTCGCGGCTCTTGATGCGCCCGGCCGCGCGCCACAGCGCCTGCAGCAGTCTCAGCTCCAGCCGCGTCAGGTCCAGCGGCTGCCCAGCGAGCAGCGCGCGCTGGCCCGCCTCGTCGACGTCGATCAGGGGCACATCGGCGGCCGATGGCGACCAGGCCGAACGGCGCAGCAGCGCCCGCACCCGCGCCACCAGCTCGCGCGGGCTGAAGGGCTTGGCCAGGTAGTCGTCGGCACCGGCTTCGAGACCCAGCACACGGTCGATCTCTTCACCTTGCGCGGTCAGCATCAGCACGGGCAACGTGCGCAACCGCACATCGCCGTCGGCGCGCCACTGGCGGCACAGCGACAGGCCATTGCCGTCGGGCAGGCCAACGTCAAGCACGGCCAGCGCCGGTGGCGCGGTGCGCACCGAACGTTCGGCCTCACGCACCAGCAGCACCTGCTCGACCCGCCAGCCCTCGCGCTCGAAGGCGAAGGCGACCGTGCCGGCGATCGCCGGGTCATCTTCCAGCAGCAGGATGCGCGGCGTCATTGGAGCCCCTTGTCCGGCGGGTACGTCGGCCAGCTCTGCAGGCCGCGCCGGGCCGGGCCGGGAGGCCCGGCGCTCGGCCCGCTCACGGCGCGATCGGTGCGAACGGCGACGCGAGCACCGGGAACAGCTTGGTCAACCCGTCGGCCAGCAGCTCGACCGCCATCGCGGCCAGGATCAGCCCCATCAGCCGGGTCATCACGTTGATGCCGGTCTGGCCCAGCGCCCGCGCGATACGGCCCGAGGCCATGAACGCCATGTAGGCGGCCAGACCGATCACGATGCCGTAGCCCACGAGCACGGCGTGCTGCCAGAAGGTCTTGGTCTTCTCGGCGTAGATCACCATCGTCGAAATCGTCGCCGGGCCGGTCAGCAGCGGGATCGTCAGCGGCACCACCGCGATCGACGAACCGGCATCGGCCTTCTCCTGACCCTGGTGCACGTCGTCGGGCCGGCTCTCGGCCTGCTGCGCATTGAGCATGTGGATCGCCGACATCAGCAGCAACAGGCCGCCGCCGACCTGGAAGCTGGCGATCGTGATGCCAAAGAACTCGATGATCTTCAGCCCCGCCAGGCCGCTGATCGACACGACGAGAAAGGCCGCGGTGGCGCTGACGCGCATCGTGTGGCGGCGCTGCTCGGGCGTGAAGTTCTGCGTGAAGTGCAGGAAAAAAGGCACCACGCCAATGGGGTTGACGATCGCCAGCAACGCGATCAGGGGTTTCAGCAGGTCCATGCCCGATTGTGGGGCGCCACCGCGGTGGCGTGCAGGGAAAACGAGCGTCTGCGGACCGGTACCAAGGCGCGGAAATACGACACTTTCGCCGGCAGCGCTTTGGCGCAGCTGTGGAAATAGTCTCATAATGGTTTTGGGGTGACTTGCCTTTCGTCGCCCTAGTTTGCTGTGTATGGACGCGGCACCTTCGCTTGATGGGTTCACGCTGGGTTGAAGCTCCACATGGTCTTTGTGTCTTGAGAGTTTGAGGAGCTTTCCCCATGGGAAACAAGCTTTACGTCGGCAACCTCGCCTACAGCGTGCGTGACGACTCCCTGCAACAAGCGTTCTCCGAGTTCGGCACCGTCACGTCCGCCAAGGTCATGATGGACCGCGACACCGGCCGTTCGAAGGGCTTCGGCTTTGTCGAAATGGGTTCGGATGCCGAAGCGCAAGCCGCCATCAACGGCATGAACGGCCAACCCCTCGAGGGCCGTGCCATCGTCGTGAATGAAGCCCGCCCGCGTGAAGAGCGCCCGGGTGGCTTTGGCGGTGGCGGTGGTGGCCGCGGCGGCTACGGTGGTGGTGGCGGCGGCGGTGGCCGCAGCCCCTACGGCGGTGGCTACGGCGGTGGCGGTGGTGGTGGCGGCGGCTACGGTGGTGGTGGCGGCGGTGGCCGCAGCCCCTACGGCGGTGGTGGTGGCGGCCGCGGCGGCAACCGTGGCGGTGGCTACGGCGGCGGTGGCGGCGGTTACTGATCGCTGATCACGGGACGACAGGCCTGAAGGCCTGTTCGCCCAAACAGGCAAAGAGGGCGCAACGGGTCACCGCGGCGCCCTTTTGCTTTGATGGTGAGTCCGGCGGGCGGCCCCAGGGGCTACGTTCGTCGTTGTTTGCGGCCGCGACCTGCCAGCAGGCGGTCGAACAGCGCGTTGGGCAGCAGCCGCATCAGCTTCGCGACCACCCCCATCTGCCACGGGATCACCCGGTAGCTGGTGCCCGCTTCGATCGTGCGGAACGCTCGCTCGGCAAACTCCTCGGGCTGCATGAGAAACGGCATCGGGTAGCGGTTGCCAGCCGTCAGCGGCGTGGCGATATACCCCGGCACCACCGTGACCACCTGGACCCCGGTGCCGCGGCATTCACCACGCAGGCTCTCGCAGTACGCCACCACCCCGGCCTTGCTGGCGCAGTAGGCGCCATGGCCCGGCAGGCCGCGAATCGCCGCCACACTGGCAATGCCGACCAGCGTGCCCCGGCGCCGCTCGCGCATCGCCTTCAGGAACGGATGGAAGGTCGCCGCCAAGCCAATGTTGTTGGTCGCCAGCGTCTCGCGCAGCACTTCCAGGTCCTCACGTTCGGCGGTGTCGATGCCGACGCTGATGCCGGCGTTGGCGATCACGACATCCGGCAGGCCCTGCTCGGCGATGCAGCGCTGGCCGGCTGCCACGATGCTGTCGATGACCTGCACATCGGCCGCATAGACACGCCAGCGGTCGCCGGCCCAGCCTTGCGCCCGGGCCCAGGCCTCGACCAGCTCGGTACGACGCGCGACGAGCGCCAGGCGCCAACCGGCTGCGGCGTACCGCCCGGCCAGCGCCTGCCCAATGCCGCTGGACGCGCCGGTGATGAAGACCAACGGCGCGGCGCTCATGGGGCGGAGCCCTTCACGTCGGCTGGCAGCAGCATGCCGCGCACACGGCCGCGCAGCGTGACCTGCTGTGTCGCCTCGTCGAATTCCATGGCATCGGCCACCAGCTGGCTGCCACCCTGACGCACCGTCACCCGGCGGTCAGCGCGCACGCGGCGCTCCTTGGCCAACACCAGCAGGTGCTCACCCTCGATCTGGACCACATGGCCATCGGCGCCGGTGCTGACCACGCGGGCGCCGCCTTCGAGGCTGTAGCGCGAGTTGTCGCCCGCCGCCACGGCCTGCCGCGCGGTGGCCTGGGTCCGGCGGCCGTCGGTGCCGGTGGTCGAGACGCGCACGGTGTCGACCTCCAACTCGTCGCTGTCGGGGTAATGGCGCACCTGTTCACCTTCGATCTGCGCAACCAGCCGGCCTTCGGCATTGAAGCGCTGCATCATCACGCGCTGGGCGGTGTAGTCGGGGTCGTGCCGCGTCGTCGTGGCCGGCCTGACGCCCGGAGCGCCCGGCGTCAGGCGCGCCAGCCACCAGGTCAGACAGGCCACCAGACTCATCAACAGCAGTGGCAGATAGGTGCCGACCAGCCGGCGCAGGCGGTAGCTCCAAGCCTCCCGGCGCCTGGGTGCCGGCCCGGAGGCCCCGTCCGGCGGCAGCACCGCCGCGCCGCCGATCCCGACCGGCACCTCGGGCAAATCGGGCAGGTGCAGCTCGGCGCTCATCTTCGGCGGCGTCAAGCGCTGTCCAAGGTGCGCAGGTGGCCGTGAAGCAGACCGGCGTAGCGCCCTGCAGCCATCAACAACAGGTCGCAGAACTCTCGCGCCGCGCCATCTCCGCCGGCTGCCGCGGTCACGTGGTGCGCCACCGCCTTGACCTCGACATGCGCATTGGCCGGCGCGCAGGCGAAGCCGGCACGGGTCAGCAGCGGCAGATCGGGCCAGTCGTCACCGATCGCCGCGACATCCGGCCACGCAAAGCCCAATGACGCCAGCAGCGGGTCGGCCGCGGCCAGCTTGTCACCAGCGCCGTACACGGCGTGTGGCAACCCCAGGTCGGCCACGCGGCGGCGCACCGCCGGCGAATCACGGCCGGTGATGACGATCGGCACGATGCCCCCCTGGGCCAGCAGCTTCAGGCCATGGCCATCGAGGGTGCAGAAGCCCTTGAACATCTCGCCCCGCTCGCCGATGAACAAACGCCCGTCGGTCAGCACCCCATCGACATCGAAGATCGCGGCCTTCATGCCCAGGCCCGTCCCCTGGGCCTTCAGCAGCAGCTCGGGCGCGAAGCGCAGGGCCGGGGCCCGCGTGGCGGTGAAGGCGGCTGCCATCAGATGACCTTGGCCCGCAGCAGGTCGTTGGTGTTCAGCGCGCCCACCAGCAGGCCCTGTTCATCGACCACCAGCACGCTGGTGATGCGGTGCTGCTCCATCAGGTCGGCCGCATCGACCGCCAGCGCGTCGGCGCGCACGCGCTTGGGCTGGCTGTGCATCACCTCATGGGCCCGCAAGGCGCGCAGATCGGCGCCGGTTTCGAGCAGACGACGCAAGTCACCGTCGGTGAAGATGCCGGCTGGCCGTTGGTCTTCGACGATCACGGCGAAGCCCAGCCCCTTGTCGGTCATCACATGCATCATGTCGATGAAGCCGGTGTCGGCGTTGACGCAGGGCAGGGCGTCGCCGGTGCGCATCAGGTCGTGCACGTGCATCAGCAGCTTGCGGCCGAGCGAGCCGCCGGGGTGCGAGCGGGCGAAATCGTGTTCGCGGAAACCGCGCGCATCGAGCAACGCCACCGCCAGCGCATCGCCGAGCGCCATTTGCGCGGTGGTGCTGGCCGTCGGCGCCAGGTTCAACGGGCAAGCCTCTTGGTCGACCGCGCACGACAGCGTCACCTCGGCGTGCTGGTCCAGCGTCGAACCCGGCCTGCCGGTGATCGCGACCATCGGCACACCGAGCCGGCGCACGGCCGGCAGGATCGCGTTGATCTCGTCGCTCTCGCCGGAATTCGAGATTGCCAACAGCAGGTCGCCCGGCGTCAGCATGCCCAGGTCACCGTGGCTGGCCTCGGCCGGGTGGACGAAGAAGGCCGGCGTGCCGGTGGAGGCCAGTGTCGCGGCGATCTTGCGCCCGACATGCCCGCTCTTGCCCATGCCCATCACGACGACGCGACCGCGGGTTTCGAGCATCGCCCGCACCGCGCGGCCGAAGTTGTCGTCGAGCCGATCGCGCACGGCTTGCAGCGCCGCCGCCTCGATGGTGAAGGTCTCGCGCGCCAGCGCCAGGGCGCGGGCGGGATCGAAGGGCGTGACGGCAGTGTTCAAGGCGAGGCCAGGGTACAGAATGGGGGGATTCTAGGAGCCTGTCGGCCGGCCGCTCGGCGCCGCGCGGCATGGCCTTTGCGTCCCTTGATGTCCTGTCCCCCAGAGAGCAGTCATTGAGATTCGACCCGATGCGGCCCGCGCAATGACAGCTCTCTGCAGGGCAGGACACTAGCTGCATGGCTTCAACTCTGGAACTCGTTCTTCTATACCTGGTCGCGGCGGTCGCCGGCGTCGTACTGTGCCGCAGCCTGAAGCTGCCGCCGATGCTGGGCTACCTGGCGGTCGGGGTGCTGATCGGGCCCAACGCGTTGGCACTGGCCCGGGACTCGGCGGCGGTCAAGTACCTGGCCGAGTTCGGCGTGGTGTTCCTGATGTTCGTGATCGGGCTGGAGTTCAACCTGCCCAAGCTGCGCAGCATGCGCACGCTGGTGTTCGGGCTGGGGTTCTCGCAGGTCAGCCTGACCATCATCGGCGCGGTGGTCGGCAATGCGATGCTGATGGCGGGGTTCGCCTGGCTCGGCATACGCTGGGACCTGGGCTGGGAAGGCGCGGTCGTGCTGGGCAGCGCGATGGCGATGTCGTCGACCGCGATCGTCGTCAAGATGATGGCCGAACGGCTGGAGCTGGAAAGCGAGCACGGCAAGCGCGTGATGGGCGTGCTGCTGTTCCAGGACTTGGCCGTGGTGCCACTGCTGGTGCTGATCCCGGCGCTCGATTCAAGCGGTGGCGACATGGTGCGCTCGCTCGGCTTCGCGTTGCTGAAGGCGGCCGGGGTGTTGGCCCTGCTGCTGCTGGGCGGCCAGAAGCTGATGCGCTGGTGGCTGACACTGGTGGCGCGGCGCAAGAGCGACGAGCTGTTCGTGCTGAACCTGCTGCTGGTCACGCTGGGCCTGGCCTGGTTGACGGAGCACGCCGGGCTGTCGCTGGCGCTCGGCGCCTTCATCGCCGGCATGCTGATCGCCGAGACCGAATACAAGCACCAGGTCGAGACCGACATCCGGCCGTTCCACGACGTGCTGCTGGGGTTGTTCTTCATCACCATCGGCATGAAGCTGGACTGGCGGCCGCTGTGGGACCAGTGGCTGCTGGTGCTGCTGCTGACGCTGCTGCCGGTCGTCGCCAAGGCTGCGCTGGTGGCCGGGCTGGCCTGGGCCTTCCGTGCGCCGCCGGGGGTGGCGCTGCGCACGGGCCTGTACCTGGCGCAGGCCGGCGAATTCGGCTTCGTGCTGCTGACGCTCGGGGCCGAGAACCAGTTGATCCGGGCGCAGTGGATGACACCGGTGCTGGCTTCGATGGTGCTATCGATGCTGGCCACGCCGTTCCTCATCATGTACAGCAACCGCATCGTCGTGCGGCTGTCGGCCAGCGACTGGCTGATGCAATCGGTCGCGCTGACGGCGATCGCAAAGAAGGCGATCCGCACCGAGGCCCACATCATCATCTGCGGCTACGGCCGCAGCGGTCAGAACCTGGCCCGCCTGCTGGACCAGGAGAAGATGCCCTACATGGCGCTCGACCTGGACCCGGACCGCGTGCGCCAGGCGGCCGCTGCCGGCCAGAGCGTGGTGTTCGGTGACGCGGCGCGGCTGCAGAGCCTGATGGCCGCCGGTCTGGCGCGCGCCAGTGCCGTCGTCGTGAGCTACCACGACACGCCATCGGCATTGAAGATCCTCGGCCTGGTGCGCCAGCATGCGCCGCATGTGCCGGTGGTCGTGCGCACGATCGACGACACCGACCTGGAGAAGCTGCGCGAAGCCGGTGCGACCGAGGTGGTGCCCGAAGCGGTGGAGGGCTCGCTGATGCTGGCCAGCCACGCGCTGGCCCTGGTGGGAGTGCCGATGCGACGCGTGATTCGCCTGGCGCGCGATGCGCGCGATGCTCGTTACCGGCTGCTGCGAGGTTACTTCCACGGCGCCGACGACGACACCGCGGAAGAGCTGACCCAGGCCCGGCTGCGCAGCGTCAGCCTGCCCCACGCCGCGGCAAGCGTTGGCTCAACCTTGGCCGAACTGGCGCTGCACGCACTGGACGTGAACGTCGTGTCGGTGCGCCGCGCCGATGGCCGCATCGTCACGCCGGAGGACCAACTGCGCCTGGCCGGCGGCGACACGCTGGTGCTGGCCGGCCTGCCCGAAACCCTGGCGCTGGCCGAATCGAAACTGCTCTCAGGCTGACCGCCGCGGCGCTCCGCAGGAGCCGCCGCACTTCAAGAAGCGTGGGCGGATCTGGCTTTGCCAGTCCGCTGCGCGAGCCCCCTCGGCGGGCAGCGACCGGAAGGGAAGCGTGGGGGCTCTGCTACGCCGCCGGCATGCCGCGTTCGAGGTTGGCGCGCATGCGCGCTGCCATCACAGCGCCGGCAGCGCGCAGGAACTCCAGCGCCATCTCGGGCTGGCGCTGCGCAAACTCGTCGAAGCGGTTGCGCGTCAAGCCCCACAGCACGCTGGGCGACATCGCCTCGACCTGCGCCATGCGCGGCGTTTCGGCAAACAGCGTCGGCTCGCCGACCACCGCGCCCGGACGCAGGATCGCCACCGGGCGACGTGCCGGGCCAGCGTCGGGCACGTAGACCTGCAAGGTGCCGCTTTCGAGCAGGTACATCACGCGGTCCATGTCGCGGTAGCGGATCAGCGTGTCGCCCGAACGCAGTTTGAACTGCTGCATGAAGGCCGCCAGCTGGCGCCATTGGCTGACGTCGAGCCGCGGCCGGAACGAGTCGTCGGCGTTCAGTGTCTGGATGGCTTGATGCAGGATCTCGACGGCCATGGGTGGACTCCCTCCGGCGGCACCGGCGCGGCGGACCCGAAGGGGCCCGCTCGTGACGTTGATTGAAGATTCATTATCAACAGGTTACAGAGCGCCAGCAACCAACCGAGGCTCGCTCATCGGCGCTGAACCGCCGCTCGTCGCGCAAGCCCGCCTTCTAGCGCCTTGGCGGGCGCTCACTTGCCGACGCAGAAGCGGCTATTGAATCGCAAGTCCGCGCCAGTACAGGGCTGTCGACGAGCCCGCCACCCGAAAGGGACACAGCCGTGGACACAGCGAGCCCACCTGCCTTCGGCGACCGCCCGACCGCTGCCAAGTCGTGACGCCATCGTCCGGCCGTGCCCCGAGCACCGCCGGCTTGATCCCCGGCGGCCCACACCCACGTTCATCGCGCCGCTCGGGGCACGCCCAGGCGCGATGACAAAGGGAAATGCGATGAACGATTCCACCGACCGCCGGGCCGAAGCACCGCGCGTCATTCTTGTTGGCAACCTGGGCCTGAAGCAGCGCCTGGAGCCGCTCCTGCGCCGCGTCGAGGCGCTGGACCCGCCGACGGATCGTGAAGCGGTCAAGCCGCTTCAGGCTGCCTCGCTGACCGAGTTTCGTATTGGCGACCTGCTGAAACAGGCAACTGCCGCGATCGACACCCTGGAAGATGCGGTCGACCGGCCGTGCGGCGAAGGACCCTCTCGGCTGACCGTCGCCGATGCCTATGACAAGTTGAGGTTCGCCTGGCCGATTCTTCACCGCCACGCGGCTCAAGGGGACAGGGAAGGGGGCGGCACCGATGATTGCCTGGCCGAGTTGGAGCTCG
>NZ_DASUNH010000015.1:0-50635 GCF_036277275.1 Ideonella sp.
GAACTGCCACCACAACTATGTGCAGAAGGAAACCCACTTCGGCCAGGACGTGTTCGTGACCCGCAAGGGCGCGGTGAGCGCGAAGAAGGGCGAGCTGGGGATCATCCCGGGCAGCATGGGCGCGCGCAGCTACATCGTGCGTGGCAAGGGCAACGCCGAGAGCTTCGAAAGCTGCTCGCACGGCGCCGGTCGCACGATGAGCCGCGGCGAAGCCAAGCGCCGCTTCACGCTGGCCGACCACCGCGCCGCGACCGAAGGCGTCGAGTGCCGCAAGGACAAGGACGTGATCGACGAGATCCCGATGGCCTACAAGGACATCGACGCGGTGATGGATGCGCAGAAGGACCTGGTCGAGGTCGTGCATACGCTGAAGCAGGTGGTGTGCGTGAAGGGCTGAGCCCCTGGCGGGCGGCAGCCCGTGCATCAACCAAGAACAAGAGAGGGAAGAAAGATGATTGAACTGGACGGCTCCGTCGGCGAAGGCGGCGGCCAGATCCTGCGCACCGGGCTGGCGCTGGCCATGTGCACCGGCCAGCCGCTGCGCATCCACAGCATCCGCGCGAAGCGCCCGAAGCCGGGCTTGATGCGCCAGCATCTGTCGTGCGTGCAGGCCGCGCAGGCGATCAGCAGCGCGGTGGTCAGCGGCGCCGAGTTGGGCTCGTCGTCGCTGCAATTCGAGCCGGGCGCGGTGCGCGCTGGTGACTACCGCTTTGCCGTCGGTTCGGCGGGCAGCTGCACGCTGGTGCTGCAGACGGTGCTGCCGGCGCTGATGCGCGCCAACGCGCCCAGCCGCATCGAGCTGAGCGGCGGCACGCACAACCCGATGGCGCCGCCGTTCCACTTCATCGAGCGCTGCTTCGCGCCGCTGCTCAAGCGCATGGGTGTGGGCTTGGCACTGCAGCTGCGCCGACACGGCTTCTATCCAGCCGGTGGCGGCGAAGCAGTGGCGACGATCACGCCCGCCGAGCACGGCCTGCAGCCTTTCGACCTGCTGCATCGCGGTGCGCTGCGTGAGGTGTATGCCGAGTGCCTGGTGCCGGGCCTGCCGCGTGGCGTCGCGACCCGCGAACTGTCGACGCTGGGCGAGGCGATGGGGTGGTCAAACGATCAGCTGCGTACGCCGGCGGTTCGGCAAGACGAGGGCCCCGGCAATGCGCTGATGGCGACGCTGGCCTACGAGCAGGTGACCGAGCTGGTCACCGCGTTCGGCGAGAAGAACCGCAGTGCCGAAAGCGTCGCAGCAGCGGCGGTGGCCGAGCTGCGTGTCTTCCAGGCCGGCAGCGGCGCAGTAGGCCCGCACCTGGCCGACCAGCTGGCCTTGCCGCTGGCGCTGGCGGTGCACGACAGCGGCCGCACCGCCGCCTACAGCTTCACCGAGCTGACCGAGCATGCCCGCACCAACTTCGAGGTCATCGAGGCGTTTCTGCCGGTGCGCTGCGAGACGCAGGGTGCTGATGGCGCCTGGCGCGTGACGATCAGCCCGCATTGATCGGGCCGAAGCGGCCGTCACTGGTAACAAGCGCCGGTGTGCAGCCGCTTTTCAGCCGATCGCGCGGGTGCTTTCACGGCGATGCTGGAGGCCTTCGAATGCGACTCGCGTTTGGCGACCCCACACCATGCCCTTGCCCGCTTCCTCCGGTCAGATCCTCTACGTGCTCGACGTGGCGCAGAAGCTGCACGAGATGGAAACTGGCCGCCTGCCGCTGGACCCGGTGGCCTACAAGCTGTTCGCCCGCCGCCTGAAACAGGCGCTGGCTGGCTGCTCGGCGCGTGACTTGCCCGGCAATGTGTCGCAGGCGCCGGCGCTGCGCGAAGCGATGGCCGATCGCTACTTCGTCGAACACGGCCACTTCATGAACGGGCAGGCCGCAGCCGACATCGTCTGGGCGGTGATCGACCGCGTGCAGGATCGTCTGCGCGGCTGAGTCGACCGACCACTCTAGCGGGCCCGCGCGCGCAGCTCGCGCACGCCGTGCCCCAGGCGCTTGCGCAACAACGTGCGCAGCGTCACACCATCTGCATAGCCCACCTCGGCCGCGATCTTCTCGATGTCGGCCTGGCTGGTGCGCAGCAAATGCACGGCACGTTCGACGCGCAGATCCTGGAAGTACGACAGCGGCGACTTGCCCAGCACGGCCTCGAGCCGGCGCTGCAAGGTGCGCTTGCTGGTGGCCAACGCATCGGCGGCTGCGTCGAGCGAAAACCCCTGGTCGAGCCGGCCTCGGGCCCAGCGCTCGAAGCGCTGCACCAGCGGGTCGGCATGGGCCAGGTGGTCCGGGATCATGAACGCGGCCTGTGACGGCCGCGAATCGACCAGCAGGTAGCGCGCCACGACAGCGGCCAGCTCGGGGCTGAGCTGGCGCACCAGCCACAGCGCGAGGTCGAGGTGTCCGATGGCCGCGCCGGCCGTGACGAAGTCACCCGAGGGAACCAGCATGCGCGACTCGTCGAGCCGCACGCCCGGGTAGCGTTGGCGAAACAGCGGCCCGAGCCACCAGGTGGTGGTGGCCTCGTGGCCCTCGAGCAGGCCCGATTCGGCGAGCAGAAAACCACCGATGCAAGCCGCGGCCACGCGTGCACCGCCGCCATGCCAATCGCCCAGCTGGGCCGCGCCGTCTCGGGTGTCGGGCCGCGCCAACGCATGCACCAAAGGCTCGGGCATCTTGGTGCCCAGCGCCGGTACGACGACCCAGTCCGGTTGCGGGCAGGCGCTCACCGGCTGCACCGGCACGTGCAGGCCCAGCGCGGTGCTCACCTGCTTGCGCACGCCGACGATCGTGATGTCGAAGCACGGCGCCGGCAGTTGTTGCAGCGCGGCGAGTTCGTTCGCGGTGGTGAAGGTGTCGAGCACCGATGCCAACCCGGTATCGAAAACGCCATCGAGCGCCAGCACGGCAATCTTCATGGCGTATATGGTATCGAAAATGTCATTTGCGGCAATGGCGTGATGGGGCTTCGATGCCGACACTGGCCCCCGTCGAATCACCGACGAACCCTTCAATCAGGAGTCACCCCATGATCAAGCTCGCCCTGTTCGCCCGCCTCGAAGCCAAGCCCGGCAAGGAAGCCGAGGTCACCCAGTTCCTGCAAGCCGCGTTGACGATGGCGCGCGATGAGCCGGCCACGCCGATCTGGTTCGCGCTGCGCTTGTCGCCGACCACCTTCGGTGTCTTCGACGCCTTCCACGACGAAGCCGGCCGCCAGGGCCACCTGACGGGCCCGATCGCGCAGGCGTTGATGGCCAAGGCGCCTGAGCTGTTCGCCAGCCCGCCTTCGATCGAACCGATCGAGGTGTTGGGCCTGAAGAACAGCGGCGCGGTCTGACCTGAATCAGGCCGGTGCAGCCGGATGTTGCGCTGCCCGGCGCGACAGTCGAACCGTGCCGGCCGCGTCGACCGACACCGTGCTGTAGTTCGCCGCGTACAAGCGGCGCAGGCGCACCACGTCCTTCTCGTAGTCGCGGGCGAGCTGCGCCTTGTGGCGCGCGCTCAGCAACCGACCGCCGACCTTGAAGAACTTGCGCTCTTCTTCACCCAGGTGGTGGTGCACCTTGTGGCTGAGTGCGGCCATCGTTGCGGTCCACTCGTCGCTGGCCTTGTCGCGCACGCTCAGGTCTTCGCACAACTCTTCGATGTCGTGGTGTTCGGACAAGGCGTGGCGCGTCGCGCTGAGGCCGGCGTCCGTCATCAGCATCGGCACGTACAAGAACCGTTCCTCGGCCGCCGCGTGCGCTTCGAGCTCGACCTTGAGCTGCAGGAACAGCATCTCGCGCCGCTGCGGGTGGCGCGTGTGCGTCAGGCGACGACACAGGCTGCGCTGGATTGCGTGGCTGTCGCGCAGGGCGTCGAAGAGCGTGGGTGCTGTCATGAGGTGAATGTCCTGGGATGTGCCGACTGCGGGCGACGGCCACTGCGGCCCAGTGTGGGCGGTCACGCCGAGGCGCCGCGTAGGCGCCGGGCGACTCACGTTGTAGGACCGTTCGCCGCGTCAGTGGTGGGCGCGCGGTGGGCCAAAGGCGGGTGCGCGGCTGCGCGGCGGCGGCAGGCCCTCGGGTGGCATGAACTGCTCGTCGGCCGCCAGGCCGGTGGGCAGGCCCAGCCGCTTCGCCAAGTGCGCCGCGTCGTATGGTGCGTGCACCTTCACATCGTTGTCGAAGTAGCAGTAGACGTCGCGCCTGGCGCGGCGTGATGCGGCCTTGGGCGACGCGAGTCGCGCGTCGGCCACCTGCCGGCCGTTGCGCCACGCGGCAATGCGCTGGGCCCAGCGGTCGAGCGCCGCGTCGCTGTAGCCGCTGGCATACAGCTCCTTGTCGCCGTGCAGCCGCAGGTAGACGAAGTCGGCGCTGAGGTCTTCCAGCTGCGGCCATTTGCCGGCCGTGTCGGCCACCACCAACGCTACCCGGTGCCGCCGCAGCATAGCGATGAAGCCGGGGTCGATGAAGCTGTCGTGGCGGATCTCCAGTGCATGGCGCAGTGGCTGCGAATGCCGCACCCGCAGCAGGCTGCGGCCGTTCAGGCGCTCGTCGTGCCCGCGCGCCAAGGCGAGTGCCGCATCGGTGTCATGCGGCAGCAGCTTCAAAAAGGCCTCGAAGCGCGCTGGGTCGTAGGGCAGGTGAGGTGGGCATTGCCACAGCAGTGGCCCCAGCTTGTCGCCAAGCGCAAAAACCCCCGAGGCGAAGAAGTTCGCCAGCGGTTGCCGCGCATCCTTCAGGCGCCGCATGTGCGTGATGTAGCGCGGGCCCTTGACCGCGAAGACGAAGTCCTCGGGCGTCTCGTCGTGCCACTGCTCGAACGACTCCGGCCGCTGCAGCGAGTAGAACGTGCCGTTGATCTCGATCGTCGGCAGCATGCGCGACGCGAACGCCAGCTCCTGCCGTTGCGGCAGCTTGGGCGGGTAGAACACGCCGCGCCACGGCGCGTAGCGCCAGCCCGAGATGCCGATGCGGATGTCGCCGTGTGCTGCAGCCATGCCGTGGCCCGGCAATCGGCGCGCCCGCAGATCGGACCGCATTCCAGTTAAATGGATCATTGTTCCTGTAAACTGGAAGACATGGACATCAACATCCGTATCGGTCGCCGCGTGCGCGAGCTGCGCGACGCGCACGGCCTGTCGCTGGACGCGCTGGCTGAGCGCAGCGGCGTCAGCCGCTCCAACATTTCGCTGATCGAACGCGGCCAGAGCAGCCCGACCGCGGTCGTGCTGGACAAGCTCGCCGCCGCGCTCGGCGTGACGGTCGCCTCTCTGTTCGAAGACAGTGCCAAGGTCTTGACCGAGCCCTCACCGATGGCCCGCGTCGCCGAGCAACCGCTGTGGACCGATCCGGCCACCGGCTACGTCCGGCGCAATGTGTCGCCCGCCGCGCGCTCGCCGCTCCAGCTGGTCGACGTGATCTTCCCGGCCGGCCAGCGCATCGCCTATGACAGTGGCCCGCGCGAGACCGAGGTCCACCAGCAGGTCTGGATGATCGACGGCACGATGGAGATGACGGTGGGCGACACGCACTGGCGGCTGGAGACCGGCGACTGTCTCGCGATGCGGCTGGACCAGCCGATCGTCTACCGCAACCCGACCCGCTCACCCGCGCGCTACCTGGTCGCGCTGGTGACCCTGCCTTTCATGCCCACCCGGAGAAACGGATGACCGAGCAAGTGACGATCCGGCGCGTCGGCGCCAACGAAGCCGCGGCCTGTGTCGAGGCACTGGCCGATCTGCTGATCGACTGCGTCGAAGGCGGCGCGTCGGTGAGCTTCATGGCGCCGCTGCCGCGCGAGCGCGCATTGGCCTTTTGGCGTGGCGTCGCCGAGGGGGTGGCCAAGGGCGAGCGGGTGCTGCTGGTGGCCGACGATGCGGGCGGCCAACTGGTCGGCACCGTGCAGCTGATCACCGGCTTGCCTGACAACCAGCCGCACCGCGCGGATGTGGCGAAGATGCTCGTGCACCGGCGCGCGCGGCGCCGCGGCATCGCGCAGCAGCTGATGGCCGCGCTCGACGACGAGGCCCGCGCCGAAAGGCGAACGGTGCTGGTGCTCGACACCGTGACCGGCGGCGATGCCGAGCGGCTGTACCAGCGCGCCGGCTGGCAGCGTGTCGGCGACGTGCCGGCGTATGCGCTGATGCCGAACGGCGAGCCCTGCGGCACGACCTTCTACTTCAAGCACCTGCCGTGAATCTTCCGTTCGAAGTCTGGGTCGGCTGGAGGTATTTCAGAAAGACCAAGGGGCACGGTGGCGGACCGCTGTCGTTCTTTTCGCTGATCACCACCGTCGGCATCGCGCTGGGCATGGCGGTGCTGATCACGGCGCTGTCGATCTTCAACGGCTTCGAGCAAGAGGTTGCCCGCCGCATGCTGGAAGTGGTGCCACATGTCGAGGCCTTGTCCACGAGCACCCGCCTGGCCCCAGCCGCGCTCGATCAGGCCATCCGCAGCGCCGCGCCGGACACGGTGGTTGCGACCGCCCCGTTGCTGATCGGCGACGCGCTCGCGATCCGTGGTGACCTCATGCGCGGCGCGCGCGTCAGGGGCATCGACCCGGACGCCGAGGCGAAGGTCACCGCGCTGGGTGGCCAGATCGCCCGCGACGCATTCCAGACACTGAAGCAGCCGGGGAGGAACGTGGTGCTCGGCTCGGCGCTGGCCGAACAGCTGCAGGTTCAGGTGGGCGACACGGTGGTCCTCACGGCGCTGCACGGCCCCGTCAACCCGAATCAGAAGACCGAGCTGCGCCCGTACACCGTGTCGGGCCTGTTCAGCGCGAACCACCATCTGTTCGACAGCGGCTACGCGTTCTGCTCGCTGGCGACAGCCAAGGAGTTGTTCGGCGACGCCGGCGTGGCGGGCGTCGAGATCAAGGTGATCGACCCGAGCGCCGCACGCAGCGTGGCCGAGCGGCTGGCCGCGGCGGACGAGGTCCAGCAACTGCCCGCCCCGGCCCGGTTCCGCGACTGGACGCAGACCAACCGCGCCTGGCACGACAGCCTGCAGCTGCAGAAGCGGATGATTGCGCTCATCGTCAGCCTGATCATCGCCGTGGCGGCCTTCAACCTGGTCAGCACGCTGGTGATGTCGGTCGAAGACAAGCGGGCCGACATTGCCATCCTGCGGACGATCGGGGCCTCGCCGGCGTCGATCATGCTGATCTTCATGGTCAACGGTGCGGCCGCCGGCGTGGCGGGCACGTTCGGCGGGTTGGCGCTGGGCCTGCTCGTCACGAGCCACATCACCGAGATCGTGGCCGGCATCGAAGCGCTGGTTTCCACCACCATCCTGCGCTCCGACATCTACCTGATCGACCACATGCCGAGCGACCCGCAGGCCGGCGAGATCGTCGCCGTGGCACTGATGTCGATCGTGCTGTCGCTGCTGGCCACGCTGTACCCCAGCTGGAAGGCGAGCCGGCTGAACCCTGTCGAAGGGCTGCGCCACGAGTAGCGCGTTCACTCAACCCCTAGCCTCGGCGGCCGTGCATGCCCCCCGGCTGCTGCATCATCGCGGGCTGAACCACAGGAGAGGCGCCCCGATGAACAACAACCTGCTCCACTGCGCGCTGGCCGTGTCGATGGCGCTGATGGCGCTTGCCGCCGGCCCGGCCACGGCCGTGACCGTGCAGACCTTGTCGCCGCAAGGCGAGGTGGCCCAGGTGCGGCAGGTGCGCGCCACGTTCAGCGAGGCGATGGTGCGCTTCGGCGACCCGCGGTTGCCGGCGCCGTTCGACGTCGCGTGCCCGGCGCCGGGCAGCGGCCGCTGGGTCGACGACAAGACCTGGGTCTTCGACTTCAAGGAAGACGTGCCAGCCGGCAGCGCCTGCCAGCTGACCGCCAAGACCGGGCTGAAGGCGCTGGGCGGCAGCGACCTCACCGGCACCACCCGCTACGCCTTCAACACCGGCGGCCCGATCGTGCGGCGAGCCTACCCGAGCGACGGCGGCAGCGGCTACGGCGGCCGGGTCGAGGAAGAACAGGTCTTCGCGCTGCTGCTCAACGGCGCGGCGACGCCCGAGAGCATCGAGCGCTTCGGCCACTGCCAGGGGTCGTCACTGGGTGAGCGCATTCCGCTGAAGGTCATCACCGGCAGCGTGCGCGACGAGATCCTGAAGGCGGTCAACCTGCGTGCGCAGCAGGCGCGCGTGGCCACGGTGCGCTGCGCGCGGCCGCTGCCGCCCGGCGCCAAGCTCGAGCTGGTCTGGGGCAAGGGCATTGCCACACCGTCTGGCGTGCCGAACTCGGCCGACAAGCGCCTGAGCTACGAAGTGCGGCCGCCGTTCAACGCCAGCTTCACCTGCGAACGCGAGAACGCCCGCGCCGATTGCCTGCCGATCCGGCCGGTGCGCTTGGAGTTCTCGTCGCCGGTGCCGCGCAGCGTGGCTGAGAAGGCGGCGCTGGTGCTGCCTTCGGGCGAGCGGCTCGCACCGCAGCTCGAAACCGGCCGCGGCGACCAGACCGAGCAGTTGCTGTCGTTCTGGGAGCGCGGGGTGCAGCGCTTCCTGTTGTTGATCGGCCGCAGCCCTGGCAAGACGAACGACGTGGCCGAGCTGCGCGCGCAGGAAGGCGTCAGTGCGGCGCACTGGAAAGTGGCTTTGCCCGAAGCCGCGGCGCTGCGCGTCGAGCTGCCGCCTGACTTCAAGGACGACGCCGGCCGCGCGCTGGCGAACGCCAACCGTTTCCCGCTCACGGTGAAGACCGCGAGTGCGCCGCCGCTGGCCAAGTTCGCTGCCGCGCCGTTCGGCGTGCTGGAGTTGAACGCCGAGCCGCTGCTGCCGGTGACGCTGCGTCACGTCGAAGCCGATCTGGCCGTGAAGGGGCTCAGCCCGGCCGGCCCGTTGCCGGTGCGCGACATGCGGCTGACCGACGACAGGCAGATCGTCGCCTGGCTCGCCAAGGTCAAGCGTTACCAAGAGCGCTGGCTGCCGCGCGACGAGGTCGAGGCCGAGCTGAAGCGCAAGCTGCCGCCGCCACCGCCCAAAACCAAGCCGGCGAAGCCGACCAAGCGTTATGGCGAAGACCTTCCGGAAGGCGAGGGCGATGAGGGCGAGTACGGCGACTACACGCCGCCCGACGAAACCAAGGCGGTGCAGACCCGCGCGGTGGGCCTGCTGAGCGGCGAGCCGAACGCCCGCCGCCTGTCGCTGCCGGCCAGTGATGCGAAGGAAGGCCGGCCGTTCGAGGTGGTCGGCATCCCGCTGCGCGAGCCGGGGCTGCACATCGTCGAGATCGAGTCGCCGCGGCTGGGCCGCTCGTTGCTCGACCGCGAAGCGCCGATGTACGTGCGCACCGCGGCGCTGGTCACCAACCTCGGCGTGCATTTCAAATGGGGCGCCGTCAATTCGGGCGTCTGGGTGACCACGCTCGACAAGGCCCGGCCGGTGGCCGATGCACAGGTGCAGATCTCGGACTGCCATGGCGTGCCGCAGTGGAGCGGCCGCACCGATGCCACCGGCTTTGCGCTGGTGCCGGTGAAGCTGCCGGAGCTGAACTGGGAAGCCTGCAACGGTGCGCGCGGCGACCTGGGCCGCGAGGTCGGCTACTTCGTCAGCGCCCGCAAGGCCGACGCGACCAAGGGCTGGACCGACATGGCTTTCGTCTGGTCGACCTGGAACGAAGGCCTCGAGGCGTGGCGCTTCCACCTGCCCATGGCCGGCCGCTGGGGTGACCCCGACGAACGGGCCACGCGGCTGCACACCGTGATGGACCGCACCTTGCTGCGCGCCGGCCAGACGGTGTCGATGAAGCACTTTGCCCGCCAGGAACAGCTGGCCGGCATCGGGATGGCCCGTGCAGATCAGTTGCCCAGCCAGCTCGTCGTCACCCACGACGGTTCGCGACAGGAGTTCAAGTTCCCGCTCGTCTGGCGCGCGGGGCGCTATGCCGAATCGACGTTCGAGATCCCACGTGACGCCAAGCTCGGGCGCTACGCCGTGGCGCTCGCTGGCGATGGCCGGGTGACGATGCAGGAGACCGGGGGCTTTCGCGTCGAAGAGTTCCGCCTGCCCTTGATGACCGGGCGCTTGGTGCCACCGAAGGGCGCGCTGGTGCAGCCGGCCGAGGTGCCAATCGACCTGCAGGTCAACTACGGCAGCGGCGGCGGCGCGGCCGGGTTGGACGTTCGCGTGTCCGCGCAGCTGCGGCCGGCCAATGGCGACACGTCGCGGCGAAACCAGGCCTACCCCGGCTTCAGTTTCGAGAGTCCGCGGCAGGCACGCGATGCCACCGTCGCACCGTATTTCGAAGAAGAATACGTCGACGAGAACGACGACGGGCGCATGCTCTCGCGCCGCGGCGGCACCGATGCCAAGCTGGTGGGCGACAAGCTCGCCGTCACGCTGGACAAGAACGGCGCCGGCCAGGTCAAGCTGACCGGCCTGCCTGCCGTGCAACGCGCCTCCGAGCTGCTGCTGCAGGCGACCTACGCCGATCCGAACGGCGAGATCCAGACGCTGACGCAGACCGTGCCCGTTTGGCCCTCGGCGGTGGTGCTGGGCGTGCGCACCGACCGCTGGGTGTCGGTCAAGCAGTCGCTACCGACACAGGTGCTGGCGCTCGACACGTCGGGCAAACCGATCGCGCAGCAGCAGGTGTCGTTGCGTGCCGTGCTGCACAAGGTGCAGTCGACGCGGCGCCGGCTGGTGGGCGGCTTCTATGCCTATGACAACCAGCGCGCCGACGAAGAGCTGGGCGAGGTCTGCACCGGCCGCACCGATGCGCGCGGCCTGCTGCTGTGCGACGTGAGCCTTAAGGTAGCCGGCGAGATCGAGCTGATCGCCAGCGCGACCGATGCCGGCGGCCACGCGACCCGCGCCGCGGCCAGCGCGTGGGTCACGCGCCAGGGCGAAACCTGGTTCGGTGGCGACAACGACGACCGGATGGACGTGATCCCCGAGCAGCGCTCGTACGAGCCGGGCCAGACCGCACGCTTCCAGGTGCGCATGCCCTTCCGCCACGCGACCGCGCTGCTGGCGATCGAGCGCAACGGCATCCTCGAAACGCGCACGATCGAGCTGCACGGCAAAGACCCGACCATCGACCTGCCCGTCAAGCCCGAGTGGGGGCCGAACGTCTACATCTCGGTGCTCGCGGTGCGCGGGCGGTTGCGCGAGGTGCCGTGGTATTCGTTCTTCCAGTGGGGCTGGAAATCGCCCTCGCAGTGGTGGAGCGACTACAAGCAGGCCGACGAACCGGTGCAGCCACCGACCGCGATGGTCGACCTGGCCAAGCCGGCGTTCAAGTACGGCATCGCCGAGATCCTGGTCGGCACCGCGGGGCACAAGCTGAAGGTCGACGTGACGACCGACAAGCCGAGCTACCCGATCCGCGCGCAGGCGCAGGTGAAGCTGAAGGTCACGCTGCCGGGTGGCCAGCCGGCGCCCGCTGGCACCGAGGTGGCGGTGGCCGCGGTCGACGAGGCGCTGCTCGAGCTGATGCCCAACGACAGCTGGGACCTGCTGAAGGCGATGATCCGCCGCCGCGACTACGACGTGGAGACCTCGACGGCGCAGATGCAGATCATCGGCAAGCGGCACTTTGGCAAGAAGGCGGTGCCGGCCGGCGGCGGTGGCGGCCAGTTCCCGACGCGTGAGCTGTTCGACACGTTGCTGCTGTGGAACCCGCGCGTCACGCTGGATGCGAACGGCCAGGCCTCGCTGACCGTGCCGCTCAACGATGCGCTGACGAGCTTTCGCATCGTCGCGGTGGCCGATGCGGTGCAGGGCGCGAACGCCGGCCTGTTCGGCACCGGCCAGGCCAGCATCCGCAGCACGCAGGACCTGCAGATCCTCGCCGGCCTGCCGCCGCTGGTGCGCGAGGGCGACCGCTACCGCGCGAGCGTCACGCTGCGCAACACGACCGCGAAGGCGATGGACGTCAAGCTCAGCGCCAGCGTCGACAGCAGCGAAGGTGCGCAGACGATGGCGCCGCAGACGCTGCGCATCGAAGCCAACGGTGCGCAAGAGGCGGCGTGGGACGCGCTGGTGCCGTTCAACGTCAAGTCGGTCGAGTGGACGCTGCAGGCCGAGAGCGCCGCCGCACGCGACAAGATGAAGTTCACGCAGAAGGTGGCCGAGGCGGTGCCGGTGACGGTGCAGCAGGCCACGCTGACGCAGCTGGACAAGGCGGCGTCGCTTTCTGTGGCGCCACCGCAGACGGCGCTGCGTGATGCCAAAGGCGTGATGCGCGGCGGCATCGAGGTCAACCTGAAGCCCAAGCTGGGCGACGGCCTGGCCGGTGTTCGCGCGTACTTCTGGGCCTACCCCTGGAGCTGCCTGGAGCAGCAGGCCTCGGTGGCGATCGGCCTGCGCGATGCGCCGCGCTGGCAATCGCTGATGACACGGCTGCCGCTGTACCTGGATGACGATGGCTTGGCGCACTACTTCCCGCCCGGCGCCGGCGGCCGCAACAGCGGCAGCGACACCCTGACGGCCTACCTGCTGTCGGCGAGCACCGAGGCGGGCAGCGAGTACGCGATCCCCGACGCGGCCAAGAGCCGCATGGAGGCCGGGCTGGTCGCCTTCGTCGAAGGGCGGCTGGAGCGCAAGTTCTGGGTGCCGGCATTCCTGCGCAACGGCGACCTCGATGTGCGCAAGCTCAGCGCGCTGGAAGCCCTGTCGCGCAGCGGCAAGGTGCAGCCGCGCATGCTGCAGGCTATCCAGATCGTGCCCAACCAATGGCCGACCGCCGCGGTGATCGACTGGCTGATGGTGCTCGACCGCACGCCGAACCTGCCCGAGCGTCAGCAGCGCATCACCGAAGCCGAGACCATCCTGCGCTCACGCCTGAACCTGCAGGGCACGCGCATGGGCTTTTCGACCGAGCGTGACGACAACTGGTGGTGGCTGATGGCCAACGGCGACAGCAACGCGCTGCGCCTGCTGGTCGCGGTGATGCAGCGCCCCGGCTGGAAGGACGACATGCCGCGGCTCGTGACCGGTGCGCTGCAACGCCAGCAGTACGGCCGCTGGTCGACAACGCCGGCCAATGTCTGGGGCGTGCTGGCGATGGAAGCCTTCTCGCGCCGCTTCGAGAACGAGCCGGTGGCCGGCAGCACGAAGGCCGGGTTCGACGGCGCACCGGCGCAGAGCCTCGATTGGGCTGCCAAGCCGCAGGGCGGCACCCTCGCAATGGGATGGCCGGCGCCAAAGCTCGGTGCTGCGTCGGCGCCGTTGTCCGCTGGGGACCTGAAGGTCACGCAAGAGGGTTCCGGCAAGCCCTGGCTGACCGTGATTTCGAAGGCGGCGGTGCCGGTCGAGCAACCGTTCTCGTCGGGCTACCGTATCACCAAGACGCTGACACCGGTCGAGCAGAAGATGGCAGGCAGCTACAGCCGCGGCGATGTCTACCGCGTCAAGCTCTCGATCGATGCACAGGCCGACATGACCTGGGTGGTCGTGCACGACCCGATCCCCGGCGGCGCCACGCTGCTGGGCAGTGGGCTGGGCCGCGACAGCGCCTTGTCGACCGAAGGCGAGCAGCGCGACAGCCGCGGCTGGCTGGCCTATGAAGAGCGCAGCTTCGAGGCCTTCCGCGCCTACTACCGCTACCTGCCCAAGGGCCCGCTGGTGCTGGAATACACCGTGCGCCTGAACAACCCCGGCGATTTCGGCCTGCCGCAGACGCGCGTCGAGGCGATGTATGCGCCCGAGATGTTCGGTGAATCCCCGAATGCGCGCTGGGTGGTCAAGCCGTGAGCATGCGCCGGCTCGTCGCGCCGATGCTGCTGATGATGGTCGGCGCTGCATGGGCCGGCGAGCTGCCGCGCTTCGGCGAGGTCAAGGCCGCGTGGCGACCGTCTGACCAGGTGCTGCTCGACCGCCATGGCGAACCGCTGCAGACCGTGCGCACCAACCTGAAGGTGCGCAAGCTCGATTGGGTGCCGCTGACCGAGATCTCGCCCGCCATGCGCACGGCGCTGCTGTTGTCGGAAGACAAGCGCTTCTACGAGCACAGCGGCGTCGACTGGTCGGCCGTGGGTGCGGCGGCCTTTGGCAACCTGTGGAACAGCCGCACGCGCGGCGCGTCGACGCTGACGATGCAGCTCGCCGGCTTGCTGGACCCGAAAGCCAGCGGCCGCGGCGGCAACCGCAGCCTCGGCACCAAGCTCACGCAGGCCGGCACCGCGCTGGCATTGGAGAAGCGCTGGCGCAAGGACCAGATCCTCGAGGCCTACCTGAACCTGGTGCCGTACCGCGGCGAGCAGGTCGGCATCGCCGCGATGGCGGCCACGCTGTTCTCCAAACGCCCGAGTGGGCTGGACGCGCAAGAGGCGGCGATCGCGGTGGCGCTGCTGCGCGCACCGAACGCCTCGCCGGCCACCGTGAGCCAGCGCGCCTGCGTCATCCTGCGCGAGCAGAAGCTGGACTGCGTGGGCCTCGAAGGTGCCACCGTCTACGCACTCGGCCACACCGCCGTCGCACGGCTGGATGGCGACACGCAACTCGCGCCGCATGTCGCGCGCCGCTTGCTGCGCGGCGAAGCGGCCCCGCAGGTCCGCAGCACGCTCGATGCGGGCCTGCAGCGCTTCGCCCGTGACACGCTGCGCCGCCAGCTCGCCGAGTTGCGCGGCCGTCAGGTCGACGACGGTGCGCTGCTGGTGATCGACAACACGAGCGGCGACGTGCTCGCGTGGGTCGGCTCCAGCGGGCCCGAGCTGTCGCAGGCCGGCGAGGTCGATGGGGTGCTCGCGCGGCGCCAGGCCGGCTCGACGCTCAAGCCCTTCTTGTACGGACTGGCGATCGAACAACGCTGGTTGACGGCCGCGTCACTGATCGACGATTCGCCGCTGGGGCTGGAGACAGTGGGCGGCCTGTACATCCCGCAGAACTACGACAAGCGTTTCAAGGGCCTGGTGTCGGTGCGCACGGCGTTGGCCGGGTCACTGAACGTGCCGGCAGTGCGCACGCTGGTCAGCGTCACGCCGGAGGCGTTCTTCCAGCGGCTCAACGCGCTGGGCTTGGGCCTGCGAGAAAGTGGCGGTTACTACGGCCACAGCCTCGCGCTCGGCTCGGCCGAGGTGGCCCTGGCCGACCTGGCCAATGCCTACCGCGCGCTGGCCAATGGCGGCCGCGTGTCCGCGCTGCGTTTCAAGCCCGGTGATGCCAAGGCCGCGCCGCGCGCCGTGCTCGACCCGGCTGCCGCGTTCATCGTGACCGACATGCTGGCCGACCGCGAAGCCCGCGCGGTGACCTTCGGCCTCGACAACGTGCTGGCCACGCGCCGCTGGAGCGCGGTGAAAACCGGCACCAGCAAGGACATGCGTGACAACTGGTGCGTCGGCTTCTCGCGTCGCCATACGGTGGCCGTGTGGATCGGCAACGCCAGCGGCCTGCCGATGGCCGACGTCTCCGGTGTCAGCGGCGCCGCGCCGATCTGGCGCGCAGTGATGGACGAGCTGTGGCGGCGCGATGCCGGCGCGACGGCCACCACGAAAGACCCGGCGCCACCGGCGGGTCTGGTTCGCCAGGCCTTGCGCTTCGACCCAGCCATCGAGCCGCCACGCCATGAGTGGTTCCTCGCCGGCACCGAACAGGCCACGATCGTTCGTGCCGACCAGGCCCCGCCATCAGCACTGATCGCTCAACCGATAGCCCGCACCGTGCTCGCCCTCGACCCCGACATCCCACCCGCCGCACAGAAGATGCGCATCGCCCCGGCCCACGCGATGCCCAACGGCTGGCGCTGGCGGCTCGACGGCAGGGTGCTGGGTGCGGCTCAGCCGATGCAGTGGTTGCCGTGGCCGGGCTCGCACCGGCTGGAGCTGCTGGATGCGAAAGGGGCCGTGCGCGAGGCGGTGGTCTTCGAGGTGCGCGGCGCACTGGTCAAAGGGCCGCGGGTGGCACAGGGTGAACCGAAAGGGCGCAGCCTTCACTGATCGGGCGGCGCCGACCTTCGCGCAGCGCCCCTACGGCCGCAGTGCGTACGCCTGCTCGAACAACGCCATCAGCGGCGCGCTGACCGGCGGCAAGCCGTCGATCACCTGCTTGGCCCAGTCGAAGTAGTCACGTCGCCGCTGCAACGACCAGTCGGCCGGTGGTGAGTTGGCGATGTCGCGCAGGTTGCAGATCTTGTCGGCCAGCTTGACCAGCGCGGCGCTGGGGCTCTTGCGCGGCGCGTGCTCGACCTGCAGGGCTTTGCGGCGGTGCTTGGGCAAGGCCTTGTCGTCGGTGACCTCGGCGACGATGCGGGCGACGGTGTCGCCAAAGCGTTCGCGCAGCTCGTCCAGCGTGGTCTCGGTGTCTTCCACCGTGTCGTGCAGGATCGCGGCGATCAGCACGTCCTGGTCGTCGATGCCGACATCGACCGCCAGCAGCCGCGCCAGCGCCAGCGGGTGATTGATGTAGGGGCTGGCCTCGCGGTCCTTGCGGCGTTGGTCGCGGTGGCGTTGTGCAGCGAAATGGATCGCGTCCAGCAAGCGGGCCGTGGCGTTGAGCGTGGTCATCGGGGCTTCCGTCAGGGGGGGCAGCCGGGGGCGGCCTGGCCGGCGCGCGGTGCGCGTGGTGGCCGCTTGACCAGCGTTGGCGCGGCCGTGCGAGGGCGGCCGACCACAGCGCCGGTCGGGACCATCGCGCCAGGCCGGAACAGCGGCTCCTGCTCGAACAACTGGACGACCCAATCGATGAACACCCGCAGGCGCGTGCTCATGTGGCGGCGTGACGCGTGGGCGATGTAGATCGGCTTCTCGTCGCAGGTCCAGTCGGGCAACAGCCTCACCAGGCGCCCATCGGCCAGCGCGTCGCTGACCAGGAACGCGGCGATCGACATCACGCCCAGACCGGCGAGCCCGGCGGCCACGTAGGCGTTGCTTTCGTTGAGCGACAGCACGCTGCGGCCCTGCACCGTCAGCCGCTGGCCGCCGCGCTCGAAGGCCAGCGGCCGCAGCTCGCCGCTGCCCGGCCTGAACAGGCTCAGCACGCGGTGTGCCGGTGCCTCCAGGTCGCTCGGGTGCTTGGGCACGCCGTGCGTGCGCAGGTATTGCGGCGTGGCGCAGGTGACGTAGTTGAAGACACCGAGCTTGCGCGCCACCAGCGATTCGTCCTCGATCACACCGCCGCGGATCACGCAGTCGATGTTCTGGCCGATCAGGTCGGTCAGGCCGTCGCCGACGCCCAGGCTGATCTCGATGTCGGGGTAACGCGCGTGAAAGGCCGGCAGCGCCGGGATCAGGAACTGGCGTGCGAGTGCGGCGCCGATGTCGACCCGCAGGCGCCCGCGCGGTGAGGCCTGTGCGTTGACGACGCTGGCCTCGAGCGCCTGCCAGTCGTCGAGCCAGCCGGCGGCGCGTTCGTACAGCCGCTGGCCGTCGGGCGTGATGTTCAGTCGCCGCGTCGTGCGGTGGATCAGTTTGGTGCGCAGGTGCGCCTCCAGGTCTTGCACCGAGCGCGTGACAGCGGCGTTGGTGGCGCCCAGCGAGGTGGCTGCCTTGGTGAAGCTGCCACATTCGACAACCCGGGCGAAGGCTTGCAAGGCGGCGAACTTGTCCATCCGATCGATTGTTGCACCACAGAAATACAGCCCGCTTGCCGCGGTGCTTGTTTGCCCCGGCGCCACGGCCTATCGTTCGGCCCGCGTCTTCCACCGGCGCCGCGGTCGGTCGGGGAAATCCGGCCCCGCGCCCGACGACCCTCATGGTCGCGACACCGATGGAGGAACTCCTTTCCCGTTTCCCGCAGAACACAGCAAGGACACATCATGTTGAACCCCACCGCCTTCGCAAGAACCGCTGTCGCCGCTGCACTGGTGACCAGCCTGTGGGCTGGCGTCACCACGGCGTCGGCACAGACGCCGCCCCCGCCGACGCTGGCCAAGGCCCAGGCCGGCTATGTGCGCATGATGCTCGGCGACGCCGAGGTCACCGCGCTGTCCGACGGCAGCGTCGTGCTGCAGTCCAGCATCCTGACCGGTGCCAAGCCCGAGCACGTGGCCGACCTGCTGAAGCAGGCGCACCAGACCGGCCCGCTGCACACCTCGGTCAACGCCTACCTGATCAAGGTCGGCAGCAAGCTGGTGCTGGTCGATGCCGGCGCCGGCAGCTTTTTCGGCCCGACGCTGAACAAGCTGCAAACCAGCATGAAGGCAGCCGGCTACGCGCCGGACCAGGTGACCGACATCGTCATCACCCACCTGCACGCCGACCACGTCGGCGGTCTGGTCAACGGCGACGCGATCCAGTTCCCGAACGCGACCGTGCATGCCGACAAGGCCGAGCTGGACCATTGGCTCGACGCGGCGAAGACCGAGGCTGCGCCGAAGGAGGCACAAGGCTTCTTCAAGATGGCGCAGGCGGCATTGAACCCCTACGTGAAGGCCGGCAAAGTCAAGCCGTTCACCGGTGCGACCGAGATCGTGCCGGGCGTGCGCACCCAGCCGACCCACGGCCACACGCCGGGCCACAGCTTCTACGTGCTCGAGAGCCAAGGCCAGAAGCTGGTTTTCTGGGGCGACCTGATGCACTTCGAAGAGGTGCAGTTCCCCGAGCCGGAGATCACCGTCGCGTTCGACGTCGACTCGAAGGCCGCCAAGGCCCAGCGCCTGACCGCGTTCGCAGACGCGGCCAAACAGGGCTACCTCGTCGCGCCGTCGCACGTCACCTTCCCGGGCATCGGGCACCTGCGCAAGCAGGGCAACGGCTATGTCTGGCTGCCGGTGCGCTACGTCAACGACAATTATTGACGCCCCCACGCCCGCTCCGGCGGGCCCCCCGAGGGGGCTCGCGCAGCGGCCCGGCAGAGCCGGATCCGCGCCCGCCACTTGAAGGGGGCGGCGCTTCGCGCGCCCCGTTGGGATCGGCCTAGCGTGTTGCGAAGATCGGGCTTGTCTGCGTGAACGGCGTCACCAGGCGCCACAAGCGCATGGCCCGGCCGAGGAACACGCCGCTCAGCGCGCCATACAGCAGGCTGATCGCGAGGGCGGACGTGGTGTGTTGCGCCAGCCCGGGTTGCAGCACCATCGCCACGCCGACGGCGTACTTGGTGACGAAGATCCCCATCATCATCACCAGCGGCACGGCGCTTCCCGGCAACGTGAACGTGCGTGTGGCTTCGTCGTAGCCGGTGCCGGCCGGCAGTGGGCGGCGCATCACCAGCCACGCGCTCGCGCTCAGCGCCTGCAGCCACACCAGCAGCACCCAGGGCTGCGAGTCAAAGCCGGCGCTGACGCCGTAGAACGACAGGCCCAGCATCGCCAGCGGCAGGATCGAGACCTTCACCAGGCTGGCGTGGCGCGCGGACAGCTGCAACAGACCGACCACCAGCAGCACGGCGAACAGACCGAACACCCAGAAGGGGGTGTGAAGAAGAATCTGCATCAGCATCGCGGGCTCCATCTGTTTGTGTTCAACATCGATGGGCGCGATGGTGCCGGGCCGCCTCGGCGGTGGCGAGCCGCTTGCGATCGGCGGGGCTCGGCCGGCGCGAGTGGTGGTGGAAATGGCGCCAGCGGCGGACGGTCAGCCCGCCCAGCTCGCGACGATGCGCGCGGCAGCGGCCAGCACCTCGTTGCGCGGCTTGGCGTCCTGCGAGGGCTGCGTCGTGTAGACGGCCAGCACCAGCGGCGCGCGGTGCGGCGGCCATATCACCGCGATGTCATTGGCGGTGCCGTGGTCGCCGGTGCCGGTCTTGTCGCCGACCCGCCAGTCGGCTGGCACGCCGGCACGGATGCGCTCGGCGCCGGTCGTGGCGCCGCGCAGCCAATCCTGCAGCTGGGCGCGTTGCAGCGCGGGCAGCGCCTCACCGAGCGCCAGGCGCTGCAGGCTGCGCACCATCGCGTCGGGCGTGGTCGTGTCGCGCGCGTCGCCGGGCAGGGCCGTGTTCAGCTCGGTCTCCCAGCGGTCGAGGCGGAAGCTCTCGTCGCCGATGCTGCGGGCGAATGCGGTGACCGCCGCCGGGCCGCCCAGGCGCTTCATCAGCACGTTGGCGGCGGTGTTGTCGCTGACCTGCACGGTGGCTTCGCACAACGCCGCCACCGTCATGCCGGCACCGACGTGCTGCGCGGTGATCGGCGAATAGCTGACCAGGTCGCGCTTCGAATAGGGCAGCCGCTGCTGAAGCAGCCGGGGCTCGCGCACGCTGCGCCCCAGCACCGCGGCGGCCAGCATCATCTTGAAGGTGCTGCACAACGGGAAGCGCTCGTCGGCACGGTGGCCGAGGTGTTCGCCGCTGCCGGCATCGAGCGCAAAGACGCCGAGGCGGCCTTTGAAATCGGCTTCGAGCAGCCTGAGCTGGTCGCGCGCGGCCGTGGCCTGGCGTTCTGCGAGGGACGGCAGGGACCAGCCGGCCAACGGCAGGGCGGTGCCGCCCAGCAGCAGCTGGCGGCGTCGGATATCGGGAGGGGTCGACATGCCGCTCATTGTGCTGACTGCGCCTGCCATTCGGCCTGCGTGATTTCGTAGACGGCCGTGTCCATGTCGTACCAGCGCTCCACGCCGCGGCAGCGCATGCCCAGCCGCTGCATCACCTTGGCCGATGCGAGGTTGTCGACATGGCAGACCGACAGCAGCAGTGGCGTCTTCAGGTGGTCGAAGGCCCAGCCGGCCATCGTGCGTGCCGCTTCGGATGCCAGGCCCTGGCCCCAGCGGTCTTGCCGCAGGCGCCAGCCGATCTCCAGCGGGTTGGTGGCGTCGCGTGCCAGGTGCTGGATGCAGCCGGCACCGACGATCTGGCCGCTGTCGAGTTCAACGAAGGACCACCACGAGTAGCCCCATTCGATCCAGCGCGCCTTGACGCGATCGATGGCGGCCCGGGTGTCCTCCCGCGTCTCGGCCTTGCCGGTGATGTAGCGCATCACCACCGGGTCGCGGTTCAGTTCGTACAGCCCGTCCAAGTGGACATCGTCGAAGGGTTCGAGGCGCAGGCGCGCGGTGCTCAGGATGGTCATGCCCCATTCTGAGTCACGACCGCACGGTCACGCGGCGCGCGCAGCGCCGCCGCTCTTCAAGTGGCGTGCGCGGAGCCGGCTTTGCCGGTCCGCTGCGCGAGCCCCCTCGGGGGGCAGTCCCCGGAGGGGGCGTGGGGGTCCACTTTCACCAGGAACTCGTCCAGCACCTGATTGAAGGTGGTGGGGTCGTCCAGGTGTGGCCAGTGGCTGGTGCCGCCGATCATCCGCCGTTTGAGCTGCCGAGCTTGGCGGTACAACGCTGTCGGGCTGTCGCCATGCAGCGTGTCGATCAGCAGGGCCGGGCCGGCGTAGCGAGCGAGCGCGGGCAATGGGTCGAACGCCAATATCGCCTCGATCATCGCCACCGTCGCGTCGCGGCCGATCTCGCCGCGTTCGACATTCAACAAGGCGTGCACGCTGGGTCGGGCCTGGGTCGTCAGCGATTGCCAGTACCTTTCCATCACTGCGTCGTAGTCGGTGTGCAGGGCGTCGAGGATGGCTCTGGCAGCCGCGGGGTCGGTGCGGCCGGGGGCGCCGACCAGCACCAGGCCGGCCAGCCGGTCGCGATGGGCGCCGGCGTAGGCCACCGCTGCGGCGCCACCCATGCTGTGGCCCACCAGCACGAAGCGCGGCAAGGCCAGCGCATCGGCCACCGCCGCAATGTCTTCGGCGATGCTGTCGATCGCGTAATCCAGGCCCTCGGGCGGCTCGGACTCGCCGTGGCCGCGCCAGTCCATGGCCAACGCGCGACGCTGCGGCCGCAGGTGCGACAGCTGGGCCTGCCAGTGGCCGGTGTTGCCGGCGAACGAGTGGACGAACAGCAGCGGCAGCCCGCCCTGGCCGCCGTCGTCGACGAACAACGCGCCGGCCGGTCCGGCGATGTGGCGGTGGAACGCATCGAGTGTCATGGTCAGCTCCTGCAAGTCCTCACCGATGGTCCGTCGACGTGAGGGGCGAGGCTGCCAGCGCTGACCGCATCGGCCTGTGAGAAAGCACCGACAGCCGCGGCGGACGGTCCTCGTCGTCAAGACCTGTTTCGAACTGTCACCAAGCCCGCGAAAACCCCTGCTTCAAGCACGCGTTGCGCGGCCGAAGCACGCGGTCTCAGCATCCCGAACCACGCGCGCCCCAGGTGCCACAACGAATCAGGGAGATTCATCGTGATGAACGCAACAACGGTCGCTCGCGGCCCGTCCTTCTCGGTCGCCAACCAGCATGCGCTGGCGACGATCCTCGAAGCCAGCCAGACCAAGAGCATCATCGCCTCGCGCGACATTTTCGACATCTCGGGCATCAAGCTCTGGGCGCGCGACCAGCCGGTCTCGAGCGCGCTGCAGCGCCGGCTGCTCGACCGTCAGCTGCGCAACCCGCTCGAAAGCTGCCTGCTGGCCGCAGACGGCGTCACCGCATACGCGCTGGTGCAATCGGTCGAAGCCTTGCTCGAACGTGACAGCCCGGTGACGGCGCTGATCCGGCCGCATGCCGGCCGCATCCTGAAAGAGGCGGCGCACCTGCCGCTGCATTCGGTGCCGCAACTGCTGCTGACGGCCAGCCAGGCCTCACGGCCGGAGTCCTTCGAGCATGCGGTGCAGGCGATGGCGCTGTGCGGCGCGATGATGGACGCGCACGGTGGCGGCACCGCCGAGATGCGTATGGCCTTGTTGTGCGGCCTGCTGCACGACCTGGGCGAGATGTACATCGACCCGCGCCACGGTGAGGCCGAGGCCGACCGGGAACTCGACTTCGTCAGCTACCAACAGCTGGTCGTGCACCCGCATGTCGGGCACCTGCTGATCGCCCAGCTGACCAACTACCCCGGCGCGTTGTCGCGCGCCATCGCCGAACACCACGAGCGGCTCGACGGCTCGGGTTACCCGCACGGGCTGCAGTCCGACGACGTTTCGGCGCTCGGCCGGATGCTGGCGGTCACCGAGGCCACGCTGGGCACGCTGCGCCACGCCGAACGGCCATTGCTGGCGCGTGCCAGCGTCTCGCTGCGGGCGGTACCTGGTGAGTTCGACCTGTACTGGACCCGCGTGGTCGAGGCCGGTGCCCGCGCCGAGCTGCCCAGCCGTGCCAGACTGGGCACCGCCGAAGTTCAGGCCCGCCTGGGCCGGCTGGACAGTGCCTTGCGCGCGGCCGAGGAGAGTGTCGCGGTGCTGGCGCTGGATGCCGAATCGCCGGCGCTGAAAAACGCAGTTGCGCTGGGGCGTCACCTGTTGGGCCGGTTGCGGGTGGGCTGGAACGCGAGTGGTTTGTGGAGCTCGCAAGCCCTGAACACGCGCGATGCAGCCGAAGTCGAGGCGATCGAGGAGGAGCTGGTGTTCCGCCTGCGCGCCATCGAGCGGGCGGCGATGCTGCGCGCCGGCGAGCTGGCGCCCCGCGATGCCGGCCGGCTGGCGACGCTGTGCGAGAGCCTGCGTGCCGTGACGGTCTGAATGAAGGAAGGGCCTGCCGCCACGCAGGCGGACAGGCCCTGTGCTGTGCCGGCCGAACAGTTACTCGGCTTGGGCCGGCGCCACGCTGGTGTCATCCACAGCCAGCGAGGTCAGCACCTGGTTGGTGATCGCCACCATCGAACCCGCATCCAGCGACTCCGCTTCCACCGGCTGCAGCACGGCCAGCGCGGCGCAGGCCAAGGTGATCAGCAGGTACGTCGGCGCGTTCATCTGCTTCATGGTGCGATCTCCCGGTTCTCAACCCGTCGGGTCGCTCAGGGGCGAACTTCGAGTCGGTTCTCGACGCTGACCACCCCGTTGACTGCCCGGGTCAATTCGGTGGCGCGATCACGTGATGCTGCATCAGGCGCAAAACCCGACAGGTTGACGCGGCCACTGACGGTGTCGACGTCGATCTTCAGCGCACTCAGCTTCGGATCGCCGGCCAGCGCGGCGTTGACCTTGGCGGTGATCGCCACGTCTTCGGCCCTGGTGGCCATCTTGTCGGTGGCGCTGTCGACCTTGGCGGCCATCTGGTCGGTGGCGTTGTCGATCTTCTGCTCCGCACGGTTCGCGGCGTTCTCGGTCGCGATCTTGGCCTCATCGGCCTTCTGCTCGGTTTTCGCGATCGCGCTGTCGAGCTTCTGGCCGGCGGTGGTGTCGTCCTGCTTCTGGCAGCCGATCATCAGGAACGAAGAGACCAAGGCGGCAGCCAGCACGCTGGCATGGGTGGTGGAGCGTTGATGGAAGTTCATGTCGATTCCTCTTTCGTTGTTCAGGCCGCGGCAGGGCGGCTCCATGTGAGGCCGGCGCGTCCCCACTGGGGTGCCGGGTCGTCGGTCGAAGGAACAAAAACCGCTCAACCGTGGATGTGAGCCTAGGTTTCGCGGGTCGAACCGCCTATCAGCGGGCCGCCCATCCCCTTGTCGGAAGTGGCTGACAAACCTCGGTGCCGTCCCATGAGCAATCGGTGTGCCTGTGCGCGCCCTGCAAAAAACACAAAAAGCTGCCCGCAGGCAGCCTTCGTGGGCGCCACAGCGCGCGCCGATCGGCACGCTGCCGGACCGGGCCGGCGTGTCAGAGCCGGCCGGCGCGTGAGCGGGCGAACCAGCCCGCCAGCATCGCCACCGCGGCACCGGCCGCCACGGCGATCAGCACCGACTTGACCGGCTCGTGCTGGATGTAGCCCACCGCCCGGTCGCCCGCACGATGCGCCTGATCGCGGACCTGGTTGCTCGCGTCACGCGCACGGTCCACGCCCCGGCGGGTCAGGGCTTCCATCTGCGCTGCGGCCCGGCTGAAGGCCGAGGGAGCCGCGTCACGCATGTGATCGACGCCCGCATCGATGCTGTCGAGCGCGCCGTTGGTGCCACGACGGGTGGCGTCCACCGCGCCGTGGGCCTTGGCGGCCAACTTGGCGGCCACCTGGTCGGCCGTTTCGCTGGCGGATTGGGTGAGTGAAGTCGTGGTGTTCATGGAGGTTCCTTTCGATCGGCAGGGAGGAAAACGAAGGCGGCCGTCAGGCCGCGACTAGCCCTTGCGCAGCAGCCCCATCAGGAATGCGGCGACGGCCATGACCAGGAAAAGAATGAACAGGATCTTGGCGATGCCCGCAGCGCCGGCGGCGATCCCACCGAAGCCGAGCAGCGCCGCGATCAGCGCGATAACGAGAAAGACAACGGCGTAGTGCAACATCTGGTGCTCCTTGGACGGCAAGGGCGGCGGGGGCTGCCCTGTTGAGGAAGGTCGCAGGTTTTGCTGCGATGCGTCCAATGTAGGCAGGCGCCTGCTCGCACTTCAGCAGCAGACAACGCGGCTGGATGTCGGTGCGCAATGCGAGAGCACGTAGGACGAAGCCTACGCTTTGATCGGCCGTGTGTCGACAGGCTCGTTCAGGCCGGCGCGCGGGGCTCGTTGGCCGAAACCGATGCGGCGTCGAGCGCGCCGTCGGCGGCAGGCTCGACCACCGGCGCGAGCGGCAGCCGGGCGCTCAGCGTGGTGCCGCGACCGGGCGCCGACTGCACGCTGAGTTGGCCACGCTCGGCCTCGACACGAAAGCGCATGCCGAGCAGGCCATGGCTGCCGCGGCTGCTCAGCTGGCTGGTGTCGAAGCCGGCGCCGTTGTCACGCACCTCGACGACGGCGTCGTCGCCGTCTGTGGCAAGGGTGACCTCGACCTTCGTCGCGCGGGCGTACTTCGCGATGTTGGTCAGCGACTCCTGGACGATGCGAAACACCACCAGGTCCGCGCCGGCGGCGAGCCGCACGGGCTCGAGCCGCGCCACGATCGGCAAGCCCATGCGCTCGGCCGATTCATTGCACAGGATCTCCAGCGCCGGCACCAGGCCCAGGCTGCTCAGCGTCGACGGGCGCAGGTCTTCGATGATGCGGCGCTTCAGCGCAATGCCGCTGTTCAGCGCCTCGACCAGGTGGGCCAGGCGCGGCGCCAGATCGGGCGCGGCCTGTTGCAGCTTCGGGCGGATACGCGCGACATCGAGCTTGGCCGCCGTCAGCAGCGCGCCGAGTTCGTCGTGCAGATCGCGCGCCAGGCGCGCACGCTCGTCTTCGCGCGCGGTCTGCAGGTGGCGCGCGAGCTCGGTCAGGTCGGCGGTGCGCAACCGTACCTCGCGCTCCAGCCGTTCGCGCTCGGCCTGGGCCTCGGCCTGGCGTTCGGCCAGTTGCCTGTCGAGCAGGCGGCCGGTGCGCAGAAAGCCACTCAGCACCAGCAGGCCGACCGCCGTCAACGCCGCCACGCCGAGCCGCCCCATCAGCAGGGTGTCGTAGACGCTGGTCAGCGCTTCGCGGCTGGCCAGGTTCTGCTCCTTCAGCAGCTCGTCGACCTCCTTGCGCAGTTGCTCCATCTGGTCGCGGCCGATGCCGGTGCGCACCATCTCGAGCGCCGTGTCGCGCGCGCCGCTCTTGTCCAGCCGCAGCGTCTCTTCCATCTCGCTGAGCTTGGCGATCACCAGGCTGGTGATGCGCTTGCGGTGGACGTCCGAGGCGGTGTCGCCAGCTTCGTTGTAAAGCTTCTCGATCTTCTGCAGGCCATCGAACACGTCGGAGCGTGCCGACTGGTACGGCACCAAATATTCGGGGCCGCCGGTCAGCAGGAAGCCGCGCTCGCCCGACTCGGCATCGGTCACGCGGCGCAGCACCCGCAACAGCTCGTAGCGGGCCTGGTCCATCGCGGCCAGGCGGGTCAGCCGTGTGTCGGCGCCGTGGTAGGCCAGCTCGCTCAGCGTGATCATCAGGCCGGCCACCAGCGCGGCCAGCGGGAATGCCAAGGTCTTGTAGCGGGCCCGTTCGAGCCAGGGAGCGAATCGGGTGGGCATGGCCTACACTCCCCTTGCCTTAAAACTGTTGACGACAGGTACGCCATGATCAGGGTTGGAATTGTGGATGACCATGTGATCGTTCGTACGGGGCTGCGCCAGTTCCTGTCCGAGCAGGTCGACTTGCGTGTCACGGGTGAAGCCGCCAACGGCCGCGAAGCCCTCAACCTGGTGCGTGCCGGCGAGGTCGACGTGCTGGTGATGGATCTGTCGATGCCCGACCAGAGCGGGGTCGATGCGCTGGCTGCGATCAAGGCGCGCGAGCCCGACCTGCCGGTGCTGATCCTCAGCGGGTTCCCCGAAACGCACTACGCCACCACCTTGCTGCGCCAAGGGGCGAGCGGCTACCTCAACAAGGAGTGCGACCCGGAGGAGATCGTCACCGCGATCCGCACCGTCTACCGGGGTCGCAAGTACATCACCGCCGCGGTCGCCGAGCTGCTGGCCGACGGGCTGGGTGGCGACCCCGACAAGCTGCCGCACGAGCAGCTGTCCGAACGCGAATTCCAGGTCTTCCTGCGCCTGGCCAAGGGCGAGACCATCGGTCACATGGCCGACTCGATGGCGCTCAGCGTCAAGACGGTCAGCACCTACCGCACGCGGGTGATGGAGAAGATGAAACTCTCGTCCAACAGCGACCTGACCTACTACGCGCTGAAGAACGGCTTGATCCAATAGCCGCACGGTGGTCTGCCGGCCGCCTTGCCGGCGCGTCAAGCTTGGGGCAGGGGCCGGCTGAGGCCCTCGCAATAGGCCAACAGCTCTTCGAGCTCGGCCGACTTGTCGAACACGCGGTCGGCGCCGAGTTGTGCGCAACGCTTGCGCATGTCGGCGGTGGCGAAGTTGGTCAGCACCACCAGCCTGGCGTGTGGGTGCAGCGCACGCGCTTGACGCAGCACCTCCAGCCCGGTGCCCTTGCGAAGGAAGATGTCGATGATCATCAGGTCGCAGGCATCGCTGGGCTGCGTTTGCAGCCAGTCGACTGCGCTGCGCTCATCTTCGGCCGTGCCCACGATCTGCACCGCCAGCAGCTCTTCGAGCGTGGCGATCAGGTTCTGCCGGATCACCGCGCTGTCTTCGACGAGGAAGCACCTGAGCGGGTTCGGCAGGGCGCTGGCAGGCATCAGCGAGGTCATACGAACGAGAAGCGGGGGGCAGCCGCGAAAAGGTCCCGAAACCCGCCGCGGCCTGCGAGGGCAGCCTTGGGTGCTTGGTCGGATTATCAAACGCCCATCCGGCCTCGGGCGTCCGTGCAGCGACGTGTTTCTTGTCGGACGAATCCTACGGCGATTTCGCGGGCCCGGTGGCGGCCACCTTCTGCTCCGACTTTCGGGCCGGCTTGTCGGCAGCCCCTTGCGCCATCTTCTGCGCGGCCTGCTGGTGCCGCTGCACCAGTTCCCGGCAGCCGGCGAGCTTGGCCTTGGCTTCGTCGCCGCCCGTGTCGATCAAGGGCAACAGCGTCGCCAGCGGATTCAACATGCCCAGCAGCACCGCCGGCACGACGCGGCGAGCCAGCGGGCCTTTGTCCAGCGACAGATCCGGATCGCCCAGGGTGCCTCGCACGTGCACCGGCGTGCGCAGTGCCAGAGGGCTCATGTCCTTGGGCGCGACGCGGGCGATCAGGTCGAGCTTTTCGCTGGCCAGCGACAGGCTGCCTGTTGCCCATAGCGTCGAGTCGCTGGTGTCGACGACCAGGACTCTGGGCGAGACCTGGCCTTTTTGCACCTGCAGATCGGCAGCACCACAGTTGACTGCCAGCGCGTCGTCACCGCGCAGCATCACGCCCAGCGCCTGCGCGATGTCGATGCCGGCCGCCTCGACCACCAGGTGCGACATCCGGCCGCGGGTCCACAGCAACTGGGCCTGGCCATCGGCGGTGGCCAGCAGGTCGGCGATCGATCGGCCGTGGCCGGTCAGCCTGAAGCGACCGCCGAGGTCGCCGGCTACATAGGGCGGCTGGTCCTTGGGCCGGTCCTGTTGAATCCACTGTTCCAGGCGCAAGCCGCTGGTCGACAGATCCGCTGTCCACACGCCGTTGTCCGGGCGCCGCCCATCGAGCTGAATGCGGCCCCAGACCCGGCCTTGCGCCAGCGTCGCATCCAGGTCCTCCAGCGTGAGGACGCTGTCGTTCAACGTCAGGTGGGCTTTCAGCGGCCGCAGCGACTGCAGCTTCGGGTGGCCGAGTTCCAGCTGGTCCAGCTTGATGCGTACATCGGCCTTCATCATCGCCAGCGACGGCAGGTCCAGCGGCCGGTCGGGTAGCACGCGCTCGTCGTTGTCCGATGGACCCGGCTTCGTCTTGGCCAGCTCGGGTTCGGGCGCGGCGCCGATCGCCGGCCCCAGATCCTGCAGCCACAGCACCGGGCCGCGCAGCTCGCCGGTCAGCGAGGGCAACTCGCCGGGGCGGTTGCGGAACTCGAACTCGCCGGCCAACCGGCTGCGGCCGATATGGGCCGACTGGACCTGCGTCGTCCAGCGGGTGCCTTCGCGCTGCAACTGACCCTGCATCGTGAACTGGGCGGTGGTCGGCAAGGTGACCCCCAGCGGTTCACCGACCGCGGCGAGCGACGGGCCGCTGAGCAGGTAGCGCCCGTTCAGCGTCTGCTGCCCGAGCAGGTCGCGCACGTTGCCGTCGAACTTCAGCCTGGCGCGGCCGGCACTTCCTTCGAAGCTGAGCGGCACATCGGAGGGGCTCAACGCGTCTATGCCGGGCAACACCGAACCCGTGCGCGCCTGCAGCGCGATCGGCGCGTCGCGGTAGCGGCCCTTGGCCTCCGCCGTCCAGCCTGGCTGGTTCTTCCATGCGTCTGGCAGGTAGGCGAACTGGCCTTCCAGCTGGACGGCGCTTGGCGCGTCGATCAGCGTCAGCCGGCCGCCGCGAACGATCAGCGATTCGAAGTGCACGCCGTCGATCGGCGGCTTGTCTGTGTTGGGGGGGGTGGCTGGGTCAGCGCCGAATTGCCAACTGGCGCGGCCATCGGCCTTGCGTTCCAGTTGCAGTTGCAGACCATCGGCCTGCAGGGATTGGACAGTCAGCGCATCACCGCTTCGGGCCGCCATCAGGTCGCGGTAGCGCAACTTCAACTCGGCTTGTCGGGCCTGCACCATCGGGCCCAGCTGGCTCCATGACGGATTCGCGATGTTCAGCTCGGCCACCTGCAGCCGGATGCGGCCCAGCAGCGACAGGCGAAAGCCGTTCGCCGCGTCGTCGCCGAAGTCGACATCGCGTTCGAGGTGGCCGGTCATCCAGCGCTCGGCCGGATGGGCCAGGAAGCGCCAGCCTTGCCATTCGGCCACGCCGACCGCGGCCACCAGGGCCGCCACCAGCGACAACGGCAACGCCCAATGCCAGCGATGGCGGGGACGTGGTGGCGGCGCTGGCGTGGGCGTCGGGGGTTGAGGTTCGTGATTCACGGTGGAGGCTTCCGCTCACTCGGCCCAGGGCAGTCGTCGGGCCAGGGAGTGGTGGGCCACGTCGCTCAGGACCGCACGACGATCTGGTTCTTCACGGCCTTCACGCCGTGCACATTGCGCGCCAGGTTCTCGGCTTCGCCGCGCTCGGTGCCGGTCTTGGCAAAGCCGGACAACATGACCTCGCCGTTCAGCGTTTCGACCTTGATCGAGGTGGCGTCCACGGCCTTCGATTCGACGAACTTGGCCTTCACGGCCGTGGTGATCGTGGCATCGTCGATGTACTCGCCGACCGATGACTGGCCGCGCGAGACGGCGCAACCCGGCAACGTGGTCAACGCAGCCAGGGCGGTGGCGATGGCGACAAAGGTGGTGCGGGCGTTCATGATGGGGACCTCCGAGGCGTCGGCATGCGGCCGTGCCTGTTTCTCTGTTGCAGTAATGCAAGGTTTCGAACCACCGGCCCCGCGCCCCTCGGGCCTGGCCGGCATCGGATCGACAGGCTGGGCGGCGGCGCTGCCGACGGGGCCGACTTGTCGATGGCGAGACCTTAGGTCCCGGCGCCGCCCACCCCCATCGGAAGACTGCGCCGTCCGCTGTAGGACGCCGCCGCGCCCGGCGCAGGAGTGGCCAAGCCCGGCCTGGTTGCGCTGCTGTCCTACATCCGACCCGCCCGGTGCCCGACGCCCCCCGCGCGCCGACCTGCGCAGACTGGAGCGACGTCCCCACCGCGAAGGAGAAGACGATGATCACCCATGCCCATCACGACACACGCGTACACGCGCAGCCCCCGGCACAGTACCCGCTCTACGAGCCGGCCCGCCGGCACTGGCCGGGCGTGTTGGCGGCCGTGGCAGTGGCCGCCGCGGCAGCGCTGCTGGCGGTGAACGACACCGATGAGAAGGACACACTGCCGCCGCCGCCCGCGGCGACCGAATCGGCGACGACGTCGAATGCTGCACCGCCGACGAGTGAGCGGCCCACCGAACGCAGCGTGGAAGACACCAGCCGCGTCATCGTGACCGACGAGCAGCCGGTGGACGTCTCGACGCCGGTGCAGGAGGACGAACCGGCGCCGGCACAGTAGCGCAAGCCACGCGCCTCGGATCGTCCCGAGGCCCACCGAAGCGGCCGGGTCATACCGGCCGCTTCTTGCATGCGCTCGACACAAAAAGGCCCCGGTCGTCTATCCGACGGGCCGGGGCAGCTTCAGGATTGAGGGGGGGTCGGGCGCGTCCGACAGGCCGTCAGCGGCCGTCCGTGTTCGGGCGACGGTCGACCCAGTTCGGCACGCCGTCGCCGTCACGGTCGGCATCCCGCGAGTTGCGCACACCGTCGTGGTCCTTGTCGTGGCGGGCCCAGGCGCCGTGCGTGAAGTGCCATTGGCCATTGCGCTCGACCCAGCGCGGTTGGACGTAGACATAGCCCGGGCGGGCAGCCGTCCAGGTGCCGCCGACCCACACATGCGTGTTGCCGCGCCAGGCCCAGTAGCCCGGTGTCCAGACGAAGCCCGGGCGTGCCGCGGGCACCGGCTCATAGCGAGGTGCGGGTGGCGGAACCCGCAGCACCAGGTTGACGTCGACCTCGGCCGAGGCGGCTTGCGGCAGCATGGCCGCCACCGGCGCCAGCAGCGACAGGGCGATCACGGATGCTTTGAACATGGTGTGCTCCTTTCATTGAAAGACATGCCATGTCGCGCATCTTCGGCAGCGCGCCGCGCACGCTCCATCGGACGCGGGCGGTTCGGCGTGTAGGGCAAGGCCTTCAGAGAGGGCCGAGTCCGGGGTATGGGCAAGGTTCGGGCCTGCGCGGCAGCGCGCTGCGCACCCGAGCCGAATCAGGCCAGCGCCATCGACAGGTAATGCTCGCCCAGCAGCAATGCAAACAGCGCGAACAGGTCGACGATCGAGTAGCGGAACGTGGGCATGGCCCAACGGGCGGGGTCTTGCCGCAGCCGCCGCGCGAACCAGACGAAGCGCGCGCCGAAGCCGGCTGCGCCGAGCGTGTAGAGCCAGCCGCCGACGCCGCTGACCAGGCCGATCGCCTGCGGGACCAGCGTGATCGCCCATAGCACGATCGCGTACTGCAGCACGCGCAACGTGGTGAAGGGCACGCCGTGGATCACCGGCAGCATCGGCACGCCGGCGCGGGCGTAGTCGTCCCTGCGGTGGATCGCCAGGGCCCAGAAATGCGGCGGTGTCCAGACGAAGATGATCAGGAACAGCAGCAATGCCCCCGGCTCGACCTGCCCGCTGACGGCAACCCAGCCCAGCAGCGGCGGCGCCGCGCCGGCGGCACCGCCGATCACGATGTTCTGCGGCGTGCGGTGCTTCAGGAACAGGCTGTAGATGCCGGCATAGCCGATCAGCGAACCCACGGTCAACACGGCGCACAACACGTTGGTGAAGGCCAGCAGCAGCGCCGTGCCGGCCAGCCCGATCACACCGGCGAACAGCGCGACCTGCGGCGTGCCGAGCGCGCCGCGCGGCAGCGGGCGGCCGCGCGTGCGCGCCATCACCGCGTCGATGCGCTGGTCGACCAGGTGGTTGATCGCTGCGGCGCTGCCGGCCACCAGTGCGATGCCGAGCGAGCCGAAGGCCAGCACGGGCCACGGCGGCGCCGCGGGGCTGGCCAGCAGCATGCCGACCACGGCAGTGAACAGCATCAGTGCGACGACGCGCGGTTTGGTCAGCTCGAAGTATTCGCGCCAGGCGGCCCGGCGGCCGGCTGGCAAGGTCAGCGGGGTGGCGATGATGGATCTCCTAGCGGAAGAACAGCAGCCGGGTCAGGTTGGTGTAGTTGGCCTCCGAAGCCATCAGGCCCACCAGCACGATCAGCGCCCCGGGCGGAATCAGGATCGCGCAGACCAGCGCCATCCTCTCCCAGGCCATGTGCATGAAGACGGCGACGATCAGCCCGGCCTTCAACATCATGAAGACCAGGATCAGCGTCCAGCGCAAGGCGCCCTGGAAGTGGAAGTAGTCCACCAGGTACGACAGCGTGCTGAGCACGAACAGCATGCCCCAGATCTTGAAGTACAGCGCGATCGGGTGCTGCTGGTGCTGTTGTTGCGGCCGCGCCGCGGCAGCGAAGGGAACGAGTTGCTGTTCCATGGCGGACCTTTCACCAGAGGTAGAACAAGGCGAAGATGAAGACCCAGACCAGGTCCACGAAGTGCCAGTACAGGCCGACGATCTCGACGATCTGGTAGTTGCCGCCGCTGGGCGCTGGGCCGCTCCCGAGACCAGCACCCGCCGCGGGGGGCAGGCCGGGCCCATGCCCGGACTTGGGGGCACCTGTGTCGTACTTGCCGTTCAGCAAGCGGATCGCGACCACCGCCAGGTAGATCACGCCGGCCGACACGTGCAGACCGTGGAAGCCGGTGACCATGAAGAAGACCGAGCCGAACTGCGCCGCTCCCATCGGGTTGCCCCAGGGCCGCACGCCTTCGTCGATGATCAGCTTGGTCCACTCGAAGGCCTGCATGCCGACGAAGGTGGCACCGAAGAAGGCGGTGATGAACATCAGCCGCGCGGCGTTGACCTTGTCGCGGCGGTAGGCGCAGTTGACCGCCATCGCCATCGTGCCGCTGGAGGTGATCAGGATGAAGGTCATGATCGCGATCAGCAGCAACGGCACCGGCTTGCCGGCGATGTCGAGCGAGAACACCTCGCTCGGGTTCGGCCACGGCACGGTGGTCGAGGCGCGCACCGTCATGTAGCCGGTCAGGAACGAGCCGAAGATGAAGGTGTCGGACAGCAGGAAGATCCACATCATCGCCTTGCCCCAGGCGACCTGGAAGGTCTGCTGGTCGCCCGACCAGTCGGCCACCAGGCCGCGCCAGCCGGCGACCTGGCCGTCATCGTGGGGGGGCGCATGGGCTGACGGCGCGGCGCCGCGGCCGCCGCCTGCGACAGCGCCGGGTGGATCCAAAGGCATGTCGGTCATCGCGTCACTCCTTTGATGTCGTTAGCTGCGACCGCAGATGTAGCGCACGATCTCGGGGGTCAGCAGCGCGAGCGCGGCGAACAGCACCAGCCACACGGCGAACAGGAAATGCCAGTAGCGTGCACACAGCTGCACCCGCCAGGCCACCGCTCGAAGCTCGGCCGCTGGTGTCGACAGGGCTTGTGCGGCGATGCTCCACGCCACCAGCCCGCCGAGCACGTGCAGGCCGTGCAGCGCCGTCAGCACGTAGAAGAAGCTCGCGGCCGGATTGCCGCTGAGCATCACCCGCTGGTCGATCAGCGCTTGCCAGCCCCACAGTTGCGAGCCAACGAACGCCGCCGCCGCGGCGCCACCGGCGATCAGCATCGGCTTCAGCCGCGTGCCCTGGCCGGCGGCCGCGGTCGAACCGGCGAAATGCATGAACACCCCACCGGCCAGCAGCAACAGCGTGGACAACCACAGCTGCGGCGGCATCGGGATCGGCGACCAGTCGACGGCATCCATCCGCATGCCGTAGGCGACGAGGAACAGCGAGAAGAAGGTCGTCGCGACACCGATGAACAGCCACAGCGCGGTGCTGGTGGTGCGGGCGCGATCGGGCTCGACCGCATCAAGGGGCGTGCGCGGATCCGGCTTTGCCGGGCCGCTGCGCGAGCCCCCGCGGGGGGCAGCGACCGGAAGGGAGCGTGGGGGCATCATGTTCCTTTCAGCGTTCTTGGGACGGCTCGGCGCCACCGGCCGATGCCGGTGCGTTCTGCGGGATGTAGTCCTCGTGCGAGCCCGGCATGTTGAACGCGTAGGCCCAGCGGTGCACGACAGGCAGCTTGGCGCCCCAGTTCAGGTGCTTGGGCGGTGTCTGCGGCGTGAACCATTCGAGCGAGCAGGCGCGCCACGGGTTGGGCGGGGCCTTTTCGCCGTACTTCAGGCTCCACAGCAGGTTGACCACGTAGATCAGCTGCGCCACGCCGAGGAACAGCGCGACCACCGTGATGAACTCGTTCAGCGTGTGCGCCGACGGCGGAATGAACTGGTAACCCTCGTAGTTGTGGTAACGACGCGGCATGCCGAGCACGCCCAGATAGTGCATCGGGAAATAGATCAGGTAGGTGCCGAGGAAGGTGATCCAGAAGTGCCATCTGCCCAGCGTGTCGTTGAGCATGCGGCCGGTGATCTTCGGGTACCAGTGGTAGATGCCGCCGAAGACGACCAGCAGCGGCGCCACGCCCATCACCATGTGGAAGTGGGCGACGACGAAGTAGGTGCCCGACAGCGGGATGTCGACGCTGACGTTGCCCAGGAACAACCCCGTCAGGCCGCCAGACAGGAAGGTCAGCAGGAAGGCCAAGGTGAACAGCATCGGCACCGTCAGGTGGATGTCACCGCGCCACAGCGTGAGCACCCAGTTGTAGACCTTGATCGCTGTCGGCACCGCGATGATCAGCGTGCTGGTCGCGAAGAAGAAGCCGAACCAGGGGTTCATGCCGCTGACGAACATGTGGTGGGCCCAGACCACGAAGCTCAAGCCTCCGATGATCACGATCGCCCAGACCATCGTGCGGTAGCCGAAGATCGCCTTGCGCGCGTGCACGCTGATCAGGTCCGAGACGATGCCGAAGGCCGGCAGCGCGACGATGTAGACCTCGGGATGGCCGAAGAACCAGAACAGGTGCTGGAACAGCAGCGGGCTGCCGCCCTTGTGGTCGCTGACCTGGCCCAGACTGACCAGCGCCGGCATGAAGAAGCTGGTGCCCAGCGTCTTGTCCAGCATCATCATCACGCCCGAGACGAACAACGCCGGGAAGGCCAGCAGCGCCAGGATGGTGGCGGTGAAGATGCCCCAGACCGACAGCGGCATGCGCATCAGCGTCATGCCCTCGCAGCGCGCCTGCAGCACGGTGGTGACGTAGTTCAGGCCGCCCATCGTCGTCGCGACGATGAAGATCAGCAGCGACACCAGCATCAGGATGATGCCCCAGTCCCACCCCGGCGTGCCGGGCAGGATGGCCTGTGGCGGGTACAGCGTCCAGCCGGCGCCGGTGGGCCCGCCGGGAACGAAGAAGCTCGCCATCAGCACGATCACGCTGAGCAGGTAGACCCAGAAGCTCAGCATGTTCATGTACGGGAACACCATGTCCCGCGCACCGATCATCAACGGGATCAGGTAGTTGCCGAAGCCGCCCAGGAACAGGGCGGTCAGCAGGTAGATCACCATGATCATCCCGTGCATCGTGACGAACTGGTAGTAGCGCTCGGCGTTGATGAACTCGAACACGCCCGGAAAGCCGATCTGCAGCCGCATCAGGTTGGACAGCACCAGCCCGACGATGCCGACCAGGATCGCGGTGCCGCCGTACTGCACGGCGATCACCTTGTGGTCCTGGCTCCAGACGTACTTGGTGATGAAGCTCTGCGGTTCGTGGTGTTGGTGCAGGTCGTCGGTATCGGCGTAGGCCATTGCGGTGTCCTGTCAGCTGGGGCGGCGGGGAACTGCCGGAATCGTCATTGCGGCGCGGTGCCCTGTGCCTTGATGTAGGCGACCAGCGCATCCATCTCGTGGTCGGTGACGGGGATCGGTGGCATCACCTGCGCGAAGCCCTTGATTGCGCGGGCGTTCGGGTTCTTGATGAAGTCGCGCAGGTAAGCGTCGTCGACCTTGGCGGTCGAGCCGTCGACCATCGTCTCGGTCTTGCCGAACAGGTTCTTCCAGGTCGGGCCGACGCCGGGATTGCCATCGATCGTGTGGCAGGCGGTGCAGCCCTTGGACTGCGCGATCGCAGCGCCCTGCGCCACCAGGTCGGCGCCGGTGGCGCCCGATGGTGCCGACGGTGCTGGCGGCTTCATGCTGACGCCGAAGGTCGTCTGCTTCTTCAACCAGGCCTTGAAGGCGGCATCGTCCTCGACGACGACCAGCCCGTGCATGTTCGGATGGCCCACGCCGCACAGCTGTGCGCACATCGCCTCGTAGCGACCGGTCTGCGTCGGCGTGAACCAGAACCAGCTCATCTGGCCCGGCACGATGTTCATGCGGGCGCGAAACTGCGGCACGAAGTAGTCGTGCAGCACGTCGTGCGAGCGCGCCAGCACCTTGACCGGCTGGTTCAGGGGCAGGTGCACCTCGTTGCCGGTGATCAGCACGTCGTCCTGGCCGCTGGCGTCGGCCGGGTCCAGCGCGAACGGGTTGGTGGCGCTGAAGAAGCGGGCGTCGCTGCCGCCCAGCTTGCCGTCGTCGCCGGGGAAGCGGTAGCGCCACTGCCATTGCTGGCCCAGCACCTCCAGTTGCATCGCGTTGGAGGGCGGCTGCACGTAGTCGGCGTAGACCTTCAGCCCCGGTGCCAACAGCGCCACGATGCCGACCGAGGTGATGCCGATCAGCCAATGCTCGAGTTTGCGGTTGTCCGGCTGGTAGGCGGCGCGCGGGCTGCCCGGCCGGTGCCGGAAGCGCCACAGCGTGTAGACCACGAACAGCAGGATGACGACGAAGAACGCGCCGGTCACCCCCATCGTGATCGACAGCGTCTGGTCCATCTGGGTCCAGTTCGAGGCAAGCGGCGTCAACCACCAGGGCGTGAGCAGGTGGAAGACGACACTCGCGACGACGATCAGCAACAGCGCGATCGCGATGCTCATGGTTCGAAGCTCCGACGTGGGCGGGCCCGGTGCTGGGCTGGTGCCGGCGGCACGGCGTCGTGCTGCGCGGCCGGGGACACGGCGGGCCGCCTCGGGCGGCCCGGTGGGGGGCGGGTTCAGCCTTGGTCTTGGCGCCGCTGGCGGTACTGGGCCAGCTTGCCGTACAGCACGGCGGCGGTGATGCCGAATACCACGTGCGCACCGAACGTGCCCCAGGCCCGCATCTCGGCGAACCACGGGAAGACCTCGGTCAGCGCGAAGAAATTGAGCAGGTACAGCAACGCACCGAAAATCGCGCCGATCACCGGCAGCGACACCCTGGTGTCGTCGTCATAGTGGTAGCCGGCCACCACCGCGCCCAGCACCAAGCCGAAGCTGATGCCCAGCACGTAGTGCGTGGCCAGTGCGACGCCGACGATGGTCGGGTCGAACACATGGGCCGGTGCATGCAGCACCGAGTAGGGCCCCATCGTGATCGCGGCGACGAACTGCGAGATGCGCCACGGTGCCTCGCCCATCATCGCGCCAGCCCACAGCAACTCCAGCACCATCAACACCGCGCCGGCGGCGAAGCCGGCGACGGCGGCCGCCACCAAGTCGGGCGAGCGGCCCTCCCAATGGTGCAGACGAAGACGCAGTTCCATGGTCACCTCCAAGAACGCAAAACGGCCGCAGAGCGGCCGGGCAGGGCGGGAGAGGATTCGACAAGGACAAGGACAGGCACGACAGCCGGCACGGCGGCCGGGGCAGGCAGCAGGGCATCGCCAGGGGGGGCGACAAAATTGCCAAAAGCGCGACGGCGCCCGCGCATGGGGGCGCACTGCGGGTGGTCCAGCGCTTGTTGCGGAGCGCCAGGCCGCTCGGTTCGCGACGGGCGGGTTCGCCTGCGCATAGCCACCCCCTTGCAAAGGTTATGCCCCGAGGAATCGTCTGCGACGATCCCGCCCCCCGAGGGGGTCAAGGAACTAGGGAACGGCCCGTCGTTCCTTGAGGCAGCAAGAAAGAGATTGCAACCGTTGCGGCGGTTTTACTCCTGTTGCCGGCTCACGGCAAGGCGGGCTCTACCCTGGCGCGGCCGGGTTTTACAAACCGGTACGAGCCGGGGGCCGATGGGCTCAGTGCGGCAGCCAGCCCAAAGCGCGATGGCCGGTCGGCGTCGTGTCGAGCGCACGTTCGCCGTCGTGCCGACGCAGCCAGCCGCGTTCGACGAAGTGACTCAGTAACGCACTGCCCAGCGGGCCGGCAAGATGGTCGCGTCGCTCGGACCAGTCGAGGCACGGATAGGCCTGGCGACGCGCGCCGGGCGAGGCCAGCCGTGCCTGCCAGGCCGCGCCGTCGAGACCCCAATCGTTCAGGCCGCGCCCGCCCGCGTCGCTGAGGGTGAAGACCGGCCCGGCGACGCTGGCACCGGAGCACAGCCAACCTTCGCCCTGCAGGTGCTCAAGCAGCGCGACACCGGCGCGGCCAGCCAGGTGGCCGTAGCAGCAGCGTGCTTCACGCAGCCGCGCGCGCCCGGGCCGGGCCCAGGTGGACTCGTGGCTGCCGCGTTCGGCCACCAGCGCCAGCGCCTCCAGCGCGTGGGCCACCTCGGCATCGGCCAGGCGGTAGTAGCGGTGGCGGCCGCGCGGTTCGCAAGCCACCAGGCCCGCGTCCAACAGCTTGGCCAGGTGGGCGCTGGCGGTGGCCGGGCCGACCGACGCGCAGGCGGCGAGTTCGCCGGCACTGGCCAGCTCGCCGCCAAGCAGGTAGCTCAGCATGCGCGCGCGGGTGGCGTCGGCCATCAGCGCGGCCACGCGCACCAGGCGCGGTTCGTGGGCAGCGGGTTTCACGGGCATCAGAGCAAGGCGGCGTTCGAGTCGGTGGGCGCTTCTTCGCGCTCGACCAGACTGTAGTCGCGCAGCACCTGCGCGACGCGGATGCGGTAGCTGGCGAACACCGTGTCGCGACCTTCGCGCTGGCCTTCACGGTGCGTGGCCTGGTTGCGCCACTGCCGCACTGCGGCCTCGTCGCGCCAGGTCGACAGCGACAGGAAGGTGCCTGGTCGACCGAGGCTCTCAAAGCGCTCGACCGAGATGAAGCCGTCGATCTTCTGCAGCGCGGCGGCCAGTTCGGCGGCGATTTCGAAATAGTGCTCGGCCTGGCCCGGTTTCGGGGTCACTTCAAAGATCACGGTCAGCATCACGCAGCCTCCAGCGCCGGGCGTTGCAGGAAGCTCGAGTCGACCACGCGAGTGAAGGTGCGCCATTCCTGCAGGATGAAGCGCTGCTGCTGCGCGAACTCGAAATTGGCACGGCCCTCGGCGTCTTCGCGCAGGCGCTGGCGGTAAGCCTCGTAGGCCGCCAGGCTCGGGAAGGCAATCAGGCCCCAGGCCTCGTCGTTGGCGCCCTCGTGCGGCATGAAGTAGCCCAGCAGGTGGCCGCCGCAGCGCGGGATCACGCGGGCCCAGGTCTCGGCGTAGCGCTCGAAGGCGTCGCGCTGGAAGGGGTCCAGGCGGTAGCGGATGAAGCAGGTCAGGGTCATGGTGGTCGTGCAGTGTTTGCGATGGAGTCAGTGTCCGCCGCGATCCGGGGTCGATGTTTCGACGGTGGACGAAACGTCGACGTGGCGGTCTGATCGGACGTAATGTCCAGACGGCCGACGACGACCAAGCGTGACAGCGGCCGCCGCCGCCGCTGCTCCTGAAGCCTTGACGGTTTCGCGCTGATCAGACCGACAGCGCGGATGCGGTGCGCAACCGCATCCGCAGCCCGATCGGCGACATCGTCAGCGCCAGGCGCTCTCGCACCGGCGCGCCGTCCACCGTGTCGACCGATTCGATGCGGAACGATGCCAACAACATCGAGATCACCATCTTCATCTCGGCCAACGCCAGGTAGCGCCCCGGACAGATGCGCGGCCCGGCGCCGAACGGCATCGAGACCCGCTTGGCCGAGCTGGCCGCCTGGCCGGCCGGCCCGTGCGCCAGCCAGCGTTCGGGCATGAAGCGCTCGGCGTCGACGAAGTGCGTGTCGCTGACTGCCGCCGGCCGCATCAGGCACATGACGAGGCTGTTCACCGGCACCTCGATGCCGGCGACGACCGTGTCGCGCGCCGCCTGCTGGATGATCAAAGGCGCGACGGGCCTCAGCCGCATCGTCTCGTGCGCACAGGCCTCGACATAGTCCAGCCGTTGCAACTGCTCGGGCTGCGTCACCAGGCTGGCCGGGCCGACCACCGCGCGTGCCTCGGCCGCGGCTCGCGCGGTGGCGTCGGGGTGGTGGTGCAGCTGCCAGATCATCCAGGCCAGCGTGTTGGCGGTCGTGTCTTCGCCGGCCAGCAGCATCGTCAACACATTGCCCGACACGTCTTCGTCGGTGACCGTGCTGCCGTCGCGATCACGCGCGGCCAGCATCGCCTCGATCAGGTTGCGCGGGTTCGCGCGCAGCGCCGGGTCGGCCATCAGGCGGGCCTGCGCCGCAGCGATGAAGCCCTGCACTGCGTCGGCCAATGCGGCCAGGTGTTGGTCGAGTCGGCGGTCGGCCGGCAGCTTGAACCAGCCCCAGTAGCGCACCGGCGCCATCACGCGCTTGAACAAGGCCGGCAGCACCTTGTCCAGGTGCTGCTGGATCACCTCGTCGTCCGACTCGATGGTGTTGATGTCGGCGCCGAAGGCCAGGCCGGCGGTCACGTCGACGGTGTAGCGCATCAGGTCGGCTTGCAGGTCGATCGGCTCGCCACGCTGCGCCGCCCTCTGCCAGCGCTGGGCGAAGCGTTGCGTCACCTTCACCAGCGTCGGGAAGAAGCTCTTGATGTGGGTCGGGTCGAGCCCGGCCAGCACCATCGGACGCTGGCGCCGCCAGGCCTCGCCGTTGGCGCTGAACAGGCCGTGAAAGCCGAACTCGCGCGCGGTCTGGCTCAGGCGCTCGGTGCGCTTGAAGCCTTCGGGCCGGTCGCGCAGCACCGCGGCCACCACCTCGGGGTTGGACAGCACCAGGAAGCGCCGGCGGCCGATGCGCATGCGGTAGGCCTCGCCGTACTGCCGGGCCCAGGCTTCGGCTTGCTGGTGCAGGCGGTCGCGGTCCAGCTGCAGTGTGTTGCCCAGCAGCGGCAGCCCGCGCGGGCCGGGCAGATCGGCGATGCGGCGAGGGGCGGGTGGCGCGGCCGTGGCAGCGGCTGGCGTCGTCGTTGGGGTCGGTGTCATGGAGTTCTGTGCCATGGGCCTCCAGCAGGTGCGGCCGACGCAAGGCCGGCAGCGAAAACACTACGCCCAAACACCTGCCGACACATCCCCCATCCGGGGGAAGCGCCGCGGGCATGCCGGCCCTGCGCCGGTTAGCGCGGCGCGGTGTCTTCGAGCACCGAGAACCGCACCGCGAAGATGTCGCGCCGATGCACGGAGCCGTCGGCCGCCTTGTCGATCACCAGCAGTTGTTGATGGTCCGCCGGCCCGGCCGGCAGCACCAGCCGGCCGCCGGGGGCGAGCTGGTCGAGCAGCGCCTGCGGCACTTCTTCGGGCGCGGCGCTGACGATGATCTTGTCGAACGGCGCCTGCTCGGGCCAGCCCTGATGGCCGTTGGCCACCCGCAGCGTCACGTTGTTGCAACCCAGCTGGCGCAGCCGCTGGCGGGCGCTCAAGGCCAGCGCCTCGATCAGCTCGACGCTGTAGACGTGACCGGCCAGTCGCGACAGGATGGCCGTCTGGTAACCCAGGCCGGTGCCGATGTCGAGCAGTTTGTCGTCGGGCTGAGGGTCCAGCAGATCGGTCATCACCGCGACGATGAAGGGCTGCGAGATCGTCTTGCCGCAGCCGATCGGCAATGGCGAGTCGGCGTAGGCGTAGGGCCGCATGTCCAGCGGCACGAAGGCGTGGCGCGGTACCTCGGCCAGTGCGTTCAGCACACGGCGACTCAAAGCCGCCTTGCCCAGGCGGCCGCAGTTGAAGATCACCAGCGCGGTGATCTCGGCCAGCATGCGCTCGCGCGCCTGCACGTAGTCGTCTTCCTGGGCCATGACGTCTTCGGGTCCCCCACGAACCGGTGGCCTGCCGATGCATCGATGCTACGCCCGCCGGCCGTCGTTCACCAGAGGCGCTCGGCGTCGCCGCGGACCCTCAGGCCAGCGTCTGTTTCAGCAACAGCTTCAGCTGCTTGCGCCCGGCGGCGTTGCTGCCGCGCCAGGCTTTCAGCGCCAGCTCGAGAAACTGTTCTTCCGCCGGCGACAGGCCTGGCGACGCATGTTCTTCGTCGAGCCAGCCATGCGCCTGGCCGCACGCGGCCTCGATCTGCCGCGCCAGCTTGTCGCCGATCGGCCGGCTGCTCTTGATCTGGCTCCACATGCTGGGACTGACCTGCAACGCCTGCGCAAAAGCCTGCTCCAGCCCCTTAGGCGGCTCGCCGGCCCGCATGCGCGCTTCGGCGAATTGCTGGAACAGCTGCAGGGCGTTGTGACGGCGGGTCAGCGTGAGGTTGGGCTCGGTCAAGGTGTGGCAGAGGAGCGACGGCTTCGGGGAGCGGATTGTCGCACCGGCTTGACGCGTCAGTGAAGACTCTTTACAGTTCGCCCCGTCGCTTTGAAACCCGTTTGCCTTCAGCATGAAGACCCGCGCCGCGCATCATCACCAGCCTCTGTTGCCGATCTCCGGCAGCCGTGCGCTCGTGCGTGCCGCCATGCCGGTGTCGCTGCATGAAGAGGGTTTGGCGACCCATCCGGGCCGGGGAGCTGCGTAGCCAGCACGCCCCGCCACTCGAATCTTTCGAGGCCCGGATCCCGCCAAGGATCCGGGCCTTTTGTTTTTGACGCTCGTGCGTCTCCCATCGCGGGTGTGTTTTGGCACAACGGTCGTCCCGGCGACCGGCATGTGCGCCGCTGGAATGCCAGCGTCGTGCAGCGAAGGCGCCCGGCCCAGCAGCCTTCGCGCCGGAGCACAACCGCGATGGGAGCGACGAGCTTCCCAAAGAGCCGTGCGCGCCCGAGCGCTACGGCGCAAATCGGCCGCAACGATAGGGCGGCGCCGGAACCCGTCACCGGATGGAATGCCGGGCCGCCTTGGCCCTTGTGGAGGGAGAGAAGAAGATGAAGAACGAACAACTGCCGAAGGTCGACATCCAGGTCAAGCAACCGCCCGTGCTGTTCAGCAAGACGCAGGGCCTGATCGACCAACTGACCCACCGCCTGGGCGGGCCCGTCGTCGCGTACTGGAACGGTGCACGCGGCTCGGTCTGCCACAGCGACGTGGTCGCGCTGTACCACGTGCTGTCCCGTCTGGGCCAGCACGAGACGATCCACCTGTTCCTGAAGTCCGACGGCGGCAGCGGCCAGGTGTCGCTGCGGCTGGTCAACCTGCTGCGCCAGCACTGCCAGCGCCTGGTGGCACTGGTGCCGTTGGAGTGCGCGTCGGCTGCGACGATGGTCGCGATCGGCGCCGACCGCATCTTGATGGGCCCGACGGCCTACCTGACGGCGGTCGACACGTCGCTGAACCACGCGCTGTCGCCGCTGGACCGCGACAACGACCGCGTCAGCGTCAGCCTGAACGAGCTGCAGCGCGTGATCCGCCTGTGGCGCGAGCAGCAGGCGCAGGGCGAGGCGACGCCGGAGAACGCGTACAAGGCGTTGTTCCAGTATGTGCACCCGCTGGTGATCGGCGCGGTCGATCGTGCGGAATCGCTGTCGATCATGCTGTGCCGCGAGCTGCTGGCGTACCACATCGCCGATGCCCAGAAGGCCGACGCGATTGCCAGCGCGCTGAACGGCAAGTACCCGTCGCACGGCTACCCGATCCTGCTCGACGAGGCCGTCAAGATCGGCCTGCAGGCCGAGCGCATGCCGGCCGATGTCAACGCGCTGTTGGTGCAGCTGAATGCCTGCTACAGCGAGATGGGCCAGAAGGCGACGACCGATTTCGACGAGGTGCGCGCGCACAGCAACGAGATCGCCAACATCTGGGAGTCGCAAGGCGCGCAGGTCTACTACCAGCAGGACAAGGACTGGTTCTACCGCTCCGAAGAGCGTCGCTGGATCACGCTGAACGACAACAGCGGCTGGCGTCGCATCGAGCGTGTCGGCAAGCGCATCCAGCGTGGCCTGCTGCACGTGTCGTGAGGCGCCGCACCCGGCGTTCGATCAGGTCGGCCGCCGGCTGAAGCGCATCTCGGCCAGCTTCACCAGCCGGCCCGATTGCAGCGCGACCTGGAAGAAGGTCAGCGTGCGCTGACCGTCTTTCTCGTAGGCTTCGGTCATCCGGTAGTTCACCGAGTGGCCGGCGCCATCGGGCTGCAACGCGGTCCAGTACATCGTGCGCGTCTCGGCGTTCCAGTGGCCGTAGTCGGTGCGCACCGCGCCGTCGTTGGTGTCGACCCAGGTGTCGACGTATTGTTTCGCGACCGGATCCCAGCCCCAGACCCCGTGGCCCTGGAAGGCTGGCTTGGCTGCCGCGCCGTCCGGCCCGTGCACGACCAGGTCGTTGGTGACCCAGTGGCCGTTGGACAGCAACACGTTGGTCTGCACACCGCGGGCGTTGCCGTTGGCCTGGCCGGTGGCCGGGTCGAAGAACTGGATCTCGGCATCCCAGACGCCGGCCTGCATCTGCGTCGGTCGATGCCGCTCCGGATCCGGCGCGTCGGCTGCTGCCGCCGTCGCCGAGAGCACCGCACACCAGGCCAGGGTCCACCACGCACGCATCGCTCGTCTCCTCGGTCGTTCGGAATGCGCGGCAGCCTAGACGGCGACGCGCCGGGGCGCTCGCCGATGCGACGGGCTGCGCATTTCCGGGCACTGAAACCGGCCCGGCGGGGCTGAAGCCACTGCCGCGGCGGCGTACCATCGCGACGTGGTCGGCGGCCCCGCTGGCCTTGACGACGCGAAGGGAGATCGCGATGCAGCGATGGACACCCCGGGTCACCGACCTGGCCGGCGGTCTGCAGGTGCGGCGCGCGCTGCCGGTGGCGGCGCGGCGTTCGGTGGGTCCGTTCGTCTTCTTCGATCACTTCGGCCCCGTGAGCCTGGCGCCCGATGCCGACACCGACGTCGGGCCGCACCCGCACATCGGGCTGGCCACCGTCACCTATTTGTTCGAAGGTGGTTTCCTGCATCGCGACAGCCTCGGCACGGTGCAGGACATCGCCCCTGGCGCCGTCAACTGGATGACCGCCGGCCGTGGCATCGTGCACAGCGAGCGCACGCCCGACGCGCAATGGGGCCAGGTGCGCCGGCTGCACGGGCTGCAGCTGTGGGTTGCATTGCCGCTCGACGCCGAGCAGGGCGAACCGAGCTTCCAGCATGTGGCGGCCGAAGACATCCCGCAGGGCGCGATCGACGGAGCCGACGTGCGCGTGCTGGTCGGCGAGGCGTTCGGCCTTCGATCACCCGTACGCACCGCTTCGCCGACGCTGTACCTGGATGTCGAGCTGCCGGCCGGTGTGCCATGGACGCTGCCCCGGCTGGCCGAAGAGATGGCGGTCTACAGCCCGACCGAGTGCATCGAACTCGCCGGCGAGATGCTGCCGACCGGCGAGATGGCGCTGGTGACCGGTGCCGACGGTGCCCTGCTGCGGGCGGCGTTGCCGACGCGTGTCATCGTGATCGGCGGCATGCCGCTGGAGCCGCGCCTGATGTGGTGGAACTTCGTCGCCAGCGACCGCGCACTGATCGAGCGCGCCGCAGACCGCTGGGCCGCGCGCGATTTCGAGCCGATCCCCGGGGAGACCGAGGGCCTGCTGATGCCGCCGCGGCCGCTGCACCCCGGCGTTTGATGGCAAAGCTACTGCGCATGGCCGGGAGGTGCTGGCTGGCAGATTGGCGGCACGCCGCGGGCTGTGCCAGCCTGCTGGCCGCAACGGCCCAGGTGTGCGCGGCCGAACCGCTCAACCTGTACTTCTTCGAGCGCCCGCCCTATGCGGTGCAGCGGGCTGGCAGCGACGAGGTCCACGGCCTGAGCGCCACGCCGGCAGCGCAGGCCTTCAAGTCCGCGGGCATCGCCTTTCGCTGGGTCGGGATGCCGACCATGCGCCAGCTCGTCACGTTGAAGAACAACGGCGCCCCGCCGGCGTGTGCGGTGGGTTGGTTCAAGAACCCCGAGCGCGAGCTGCACTTCAAATTCAGCAAGCCGATCTACCGCGACAAACCGACCGTGGCCTTGGCCCGAGCGGACTACACCCAGGCCAGCGCCACCCTGGCCGACACCCTGCGCCAGCCGGGCCTGCAGGTGCTGATCAAGGATGGGTTCTCGTACGGCCCGCTGATCGACCAGCTGCTCATCCAGAGCAAAGTCGAGCGGATCGTGACCAGCGCCGATTCGGTGCCGATGATCCGCATGGTCGCTGCACAGCGCGCCCACTTCATGTTCGCCGCCGAGGAGGAGGCGGCCTACCTGGTCGAACAGGCCGGCGTGCCGACGACCCAGCTGCGTACGCTGCGCTTCACCGACCTGCCGCATGGCGAGCGCCGACACATCCTGTGCAGCAAGACCGTGCCGGACGAACTGATCGAACGGCTGAACAAGGCAATCACCGTCGAGATTCCGTGAGGCTGGGGCTGGGGCCGGTGCCCAAGGCCCCGCCCACCACCGTGCGTCACACCGTCGAATCGGCGGGCACGGCCTGGCCGCGCAGCCCGGCGATGTCGCGCATCGGCGGGGCGCCGAACTGGCGGCTGTATTCGCGGCTGAACTGCGACGGGCTTTCGTAGCCGACGCGGTAGGCGGCGGTCGACGCGTCCAGCCGGTCGGCCAGCATCAGGCGCCGCGCTTCGGTCAGCCGCAGCCATTTCTGGTACTGCAGCGGGCTCATCGCCGTCAGCGCGCGGAAGTGGTGGTGGAAGGTCGACGGGCTCATGCGCACCAGCTCGGCCAATGTTTCGACGCGCAGCGGCTCGGTGAAGTGCATCTTCAGCCAATCGATCGCGCGGCCGATCTGGTGGCTCTGGCTACCCGCCGCGCCGATCTGGCGCAGGCGGTCGCCCTGCTCGCTCATCAGCAGGCGATAGAGGATCTCGCGCTGCGCCAGCGGCGCCAGCGCCGGGATCGCCGCCGGCTCGTCGAGCAGCTCGACCAGGCGCTGGAACGCCGACAGCAGTGGCGCAGTGACGCGGCCGGTGGCCATGGCCCGCTCGGCCGACTGCGGACGCGGCGGCGGCACCTGGCCGTCCATCATCAATTGCGCGATCTCGTGGGCGTCCAGCCGCAGCATCACCGCCAGGTAGGGCCGCTCGGGGCTGGCCTCCAGGATTTGCGCCACCGCCGGCAGGTTCAGCGAGGCGATCAGGAAATGGTCGCGGCCGTAGACGAAGCTGTCCGAACCCAGCAGCACGCGTTTGCTGCCCTGCACGATCAGCGCGACACCCGGCTCGTAGACGCCGCAGACCGGCCCGGCCGTGGTGCTGCTGCGGAACATCGCCAGGCTCGGCAGGTTCGGCAGCCGGTGCAGTTCGCCGTCCGGCGCCCAACGCAGGATCGCCTTCGCCAGCGTCTGGCGGGCAGCCTCGGCGCGGTCGTCGTCGGGATCAGGGATGGGCTGGTTGACTCGTTGCAGCACGGCGCGGCTCCCGGGCAAGACACCCATGCTAGCGAAGACCGGCCACCCCTTGCCGGCTGCTGCCGCCGGTCGGACGATCAGGCAATGAAATCGCAGCATCAGGCTAACCGCGATGTCGCCTGGGGATCGACACTCGCCGGCCTACAGGAGGATTTCGCATGACGACCACCTTGAACGTCAACGGGCGCGACCAGGCGCTCGACGTCGATCCCGGCACGCCCATCCTCTGGGCGCTGCGCGACACGCTGGGCATGACCGGCACCAAGTTCGGCTGCGGCGCCGCGATGTGTGGCGCGTGCACGGTGCACTTGAACGGCCAGGCCATCCGCTCGTGCGTCACGCCGATCTCGTCGGCGGCCGGCCAGAAGATCACCACCATCGAAGCGGTCACCGACGGCCACGACAAGGTCGGCCAGGCGGTGCACGCCGCATGGGTCAAGCACGATGTCGCGCAGTGCGGCTACTGCCAGAGCGGCCAGATCATGTCGGCCACCGCCTTTCTCAAGTCGCTGCCGAAGGGCAAGAAGCCGACCGAGGCCGAGATCGACGCCGCGATGGCCGGCAACATCTGCCGCTGCGGCACCTACGCGCGCATCCGCGCCGCGGTGAGCGACGCCGCCAAGTCGCTGGCCTGAACAAGGAGACGCGCATGCACTTCGAACACACATCCGACCAGAACCTGGCCGAAGAACTGCCCAAGGCCCTGCGAGCCATCCTGGCGCGAGACGACGCCGCGCCGCGCGGCGTCGCCCGCCGCAGCTTCCTCAAGCTCTCCGCCGCCGGTGGCTTCGCGCTCGGCGCGTTTCCGCTCGGTGCCGGCGCCCAGGGCACCGCGCCGGCCGCCGGCCTGAAACCCTTCCAGCAACCCTCGGCATTCGTCCACATCGCCGCGGATGGCACGGTCACCGTCACGATCAACCGGCTCGACTTCGGCCAGGGCGTGCAGACCGCGCTGCCGATGATCCTGGCCGAGGAACTGGACGCGGACTGGTCCAGGGTCCGCAGCGTGCACGGCACCAACGATCCGGCCTACGTCGACCCGCTGTTCGGCATGCACCTGACCGGCGGCTCGGGCTCGATCGCGCACAGCTACATGCAATACCGCGAGCTCGGCGCGCGGGCGCGGGCGATGCTGGTGTCTGCAGCCGCAGCGCGCTGGAAGGTGGATGCCGCCACGCTGAGCACGCGTGAAGGCATGGTGCTCGGCCCGAATGGCCAGCGCCTCGGCTACGGCGAACTGGCCGAAGAAGCGATGAAGCTGCCGGTGCCCGACAAGGTGGCGCTGAAGGACCCGAAGGATTTCAAGCTGATCGGCCAGCCGACCACGCGCATCGACGCGGCGGCCAAGAGCAGCGGCAAGCAGAACTACGGCATCGACGTGCGCCTGCCCGGCATGCTGACCGCGGTGGTCGCGCGGCCGCCGGTCTTCGGCGCGAAGCTGAAGTCGGTCGACGACAGCGCCGCGAAGGCGGTGCCCGGCGTGAAGGCGGTGCTGCGGGTACCGACGGATCGCGGCGGCGAAGGCGTGGCCATCATCGCCGAGGGCTACTGGCCGGCCAAGCAGGCGCGCGAAGCGCTGAAGGCCGAGTGGGATCTGGGGGGCGTCGAAAAGGTCGACAGCGCCAGGCAGCTCACGCAGTACCGCGCGCTGGTCAGCCAGCCGGGGCCGCGCAAGTTCGACGCGGATGTGTCCGCGCTGGCCAATGCACCCAAGCGCATCGAAGCCGAGTTCACCTTCCCGTACCTCGCGCATGCACCGATGGAGCCGCTGAACTGCACCGTGCGGCTGCAGGGCGACAAGGCCGAGCTGTGGATGGGCTCGCAGATGCCGGGGCTGGATGGGCTGGCCGCATCGAAGGTGCTCGGGTTGCCGCCGCAGAACGTGGCGGTGCACGTTCAGATGGCCGGCGGTGGCTTTGGCCGGCGAGCGATCGCGACGAGCGACTACGTCGTCGAAGCCTGCAACGTGGTGAAGGCCGCGCAGGCGGCCGGCATCGCCGCGCCGATCCGCACGCTGTGGAGCCGCGAAGACGACATCCAGGGCGGCTACTACCGGCCGATGCACCTGCACAGCGCGCGCATCGGCTTCGATGCGCAGGGCAAGGTGCTGGCCTGGGACCACGTGATCGTCGGCCAGTCGATCGTCGGCGGCACGCCGTTCGAAGCGATGATGGTCAAGGACGGCATCGACGCCACCGCAGTCGAAGGCATGAAGGAGCCCTACGACGTGCCGATGCGGCTGACCGTGCACCACCCGAAACTGAACGTACCGGTGCTGTGGTGGCGAAGCGTGGGCTCGACCCACACCGCCTACGTGATGGAGACGCTGATCGACGAGATCGCGCGCCAGACCAAGCAGGATCCGGTGGCCTACCGGATGAAGCTGATCGGCAGCGAGCACCCGCGGCACCGCGCAGCGCTGCAGCTGGCGGTCGACAAGAGCGGCTACGGCAAGAAGAAGCTGCCGGCCGGCCGCGCCTGGGGCGTCGCGGTGCACGAGTCGTTCAACACGGTGGTC
>NZ_DASUNH010000016.1:0-79942 GCF_036277275.1 Ideonella sp.
GGCCTTCGGCGAGCCGACGCGCACCATGCTGTGAGCGATCTGGCGCTGCAAGTTGGTCAGGTCGACGCTGTCATGGTCGACCAGCGTGATGCGGCCGACGCCCGCGGTGCCCAGGTAAAGCGCCACCGGCGAACCGAGGCCGCCTGCGCCGATCACCAACGCATGGCTCGTCGAAAGCCTGGCCTGGCCCTCGATGCCGATCTCGTCGAGCAGGATGTGGCGCGAATAGCGCAGCAGGTCGTCGTCGGTCATGGCACTGGTGCAGGGTTTGATGCGAGGTGGAACCTGAGAAAACCGATGGATGTGGTCGCCTGGGTAGGCGCAAACCACAGCGATGCCCGGTGGCATCGCGAGGATTTGCAACGACGCCAGGCGGCCAAAGGCGCGTTTGTGTTCCGCATAGCGTCGAACACTGCACGAGGATACGAAAGGTCGTCCCGCGGGCGCGCAAAGAACAAACGCCGCGAGCCCATGCAGGCCGGCGGCGTTGGTGAAATGGCGCGTGTCGTGGCAACACGCGCAGCTGAGGTCAGTGCTCGGCGTCGGTGTCCAGCGGACGCTCGGTCATGGTCTTGCTGACCATCACCGGGCGGTTCTTCAGCCGGTTCAGCGCTTGCGACAGCTGGAAGTCTTCGCCGCTGCCGAACTCGGGCAAGGGCTTGATCGTGCCGTCCTTGATCTTCTCGGCTTGTTCTTCCAGCTTCTTGCGCGCTTCTTCGCGCGCCTTCTCGCGGGCTTCGTTCTTCTCTTCGCCGTTGACCAGGTGCTTTTCCAGGTCGGCCTCGCGCATGCGCAGCGCGGCGAAAACATTGCCCTCGGCGGTTTCGTCGAGCCAGACGTCGGGCACGATGCCCTTGGCCTGGATCGAGCGGCCGCTCGGTGTGTAGTAGCGGGCGGTGGTGATCTTCAACGCCGTTTCGGCCGACAGCGGGCGGATGGTCTGCACCGAGCCCTTGCCGAAAGTTTGGGCGCCCATCACGACCGCGCGGTGGTGGTCTTGCAGCGCACCGGCGACGATCTCGCTCGCCGAGGCCGAACCTTCGTTCACCAGCACCACCATCGGAACGGTCTTGACACCGGCGGGCAGCTTCTTCAGCGGATCCACACCGCCGCGGCGCATGTAGTTGTCCGGCGAGGCGTGGTAGGTGAACTTCGAGTCGGCGATCTGGCCATTGGTGCTGACGACGACGACGTCGCTCGGCAAGAACGCTGCCGACAGCGCGACGGCACCTTCGAGCAGGCCACCCGGGTCGTTGCGCAGATCCAGCACCAGGCCTTTGATGTTCGGGTCCTGTTTGTAGAGTTCTTCCAGCTTGCGGCTGAAGTCTTCGATCGTGCGTTCCTGGAACTGGGTCACGCGCAGCCACGCGTAGCCCGGCTCGACCATCTTGGCGCGCACGCTTTGCACGCGGATTTCTTCGCGGGTGATGGTGATCGGGAAGCTGCGGTTCTCGGTCTTGCGGAACACCGTCAGCATGACCTTGGTGTTCGGGTCGCCGCGCATGCGCTTGACGGCCTGTTCCATGCCCAGGCCCTTGACGGGTGTGTCGTCGATCTTGGTGATCAGGTCGCCCGACTTGATACCGGCGCGAAAGGCGGGTGAGCCTTCGATCGGGGAGACGACCTTGACGACGCCGTCTTCCATGCCGATTTCGATCCCGACGCCGACGAATTTGCCGGTCGTGGATTCGCGGAATTCCTTGAAGCTCTTCTTGTCGAAGAATTGAGAGTGCGGGTCGAGCCCTGACACCATGCCGGACAACGCATCGTTGATCAGCTTTTTCTCGTCGACCGGCTCGACATAGTCGCTTTTCAGGATATCGAACGCGCGTGCCAACTGCTGCATCTCTTCCAGCGGGATCGGCGAATAGGTATTTCGCGCGATGGCTGTGAGTTGCATCGTCGTCAATGCACCCGCCACGGCACCGAGGGTCAGCAGACCCGCTACTTTCAGTTTTGCACCCATCTTGTCTCGCCTTGAAACGCTCGCGAACGCATGCCAGCCAAGTATAGGTCTGCAACCTTTCGCTGAGTTCCCTTCCAAACTGAAAAGTTGCTTGAACGGCGTGGCAAAAGTCGTGAGCGGGTGCTCACAGTTCGTCACGTTTCTGGGGGTGGGAAAACCCCGCCGTCGGAGCGTCGGAAAAGGGGCGAAAGACTCAGGTTTCTCGGGGGAAGGTGACCACGTGGTCGACCTGCGGCCGGATGCCGATCCACTCGCCCAGCTGGTGGTCATGATGCGAGGGCACATGCGCCAGCACCTGCTCGCCACTGGCCAGACGCAGCGTGTAAAGAAACTCCGAGCCGCGAAAGGCCTTGCGTTCGATACGTGCCTTCACCGGCGCGTCATCATCGTGGACGATGTCGTCGGCGCGTAGCAGCACATCACACTCGCCACCGGGGTAGGCATCGGGCAGGAGGCATTCATCGGCATCGTCCAGATCGCCCAGCGGCGTGCGCACCCGCGGGCCCTCGGGCAGCGCGATGATCTGGCCGGGCGTGAAGACGCCGTGGCCGATGAAGCCGGCGACGAAGCGCGTGGCCGGTCGGTGGTACAGCGCGTACGCGTCGTCCCATTGCTCGAGGCGGCCGCGCTGCATCACGCCGATCAGGTCGCCGATCGCGAACGCCTCCAGTTGGTCGTGGGTGACGAACAGCGCGGTCGCGTTGATCTGCTTCAAGATCGCGCGCACGTCCTGCGCCAAGCGCTCGCGCAGGTCGACATCCAGGCTCGAAAACGGCTCGTCCAGCAACAGCAGGCGTGGACGGCGGGCCAGCGCACGCGCCAACGCGATGCGCTGCTGCTGGCCGCCGGACAACTGGTGCGGGGCACGCTTGGCAGCATGGCCCAGACCGACCAGGTCGAGCATCTCGGCCACCCGCACGTCGCGCTCGGTGCGCGGCAGGTGCGCGAGGCCGAAGCCGATGTTGTCGGCCACCGACAGGTGCGGGAACAGCGCGTAGTCCTGGAAGACCATGCCGATGCCACGGTTCTCCGGGGCGATGTGCACGCCGCTGTCATGGTCGCTGAGCAGTTGGCCGTCCAGCCGCACGGCGCCGCCCGCCAGGCGCTCCAGCCCGGCCACCGATCGCAGCAGCGAGGTCTTGCCGCAGCCTGACGGCCCGATCAGCACGCCGATCTGGCCCCGGCTCAGCGACAGTGATGCCGCCTCGACCGCCGCCTTGCCATGGCCGTTGCGGCCATAGGCCACGCTGACCCGATCCAATTGCAAAAACATGGCCCTTATGATACTGGCGCAATGAAAATGAGCATCGTTCGTATTTGCTCCCTATCAAGTCCGGCCGGTTCTTGCCACGGGAGCGTGGCATGAGGGGGTTGCTGATCGGGCTGGCCCTGGTGCTGGCGCTGCCGGTGCTGGGGGTGCTGGGGGCATGGGTGGTCATCGACGCCCAATCGCTGGCGGTGCTGCAGCAGCAATTCGAGACGGTGCTGCCGAGCTATGCGAGGCAATCGCTGGCGCTGGTGCTGGCCGTGGCGCTGGGCGTGGCTGTCGTTGGCGGTGCCACCGCCGCAGCGGTGACCTTGTTCGACTTCCATGGCCGTCGCTTCTTTGAGTGGGCGCTGTTGCTGCCGCTGGCGATGCCGGCCTACGTGCTCGCCTACGCCTACACCGACGCGCTTCAATACAGCGGTCCGCTGCAGATAGGCCTGCGCGCGCTCACCGGAGCGAAGGGGGCGCTGTGGCCGGATGTGCGCAGCCTCGGCGGCGCGGTGCTGTTGTTCGTGGCCTGCCTCTACCCTTATGTCTACTTGCTGGCCCGCACGGCGTTGGCTGAGCAGGCGGCGCCGATGATGGAGGCCGCGCGGTTGCTGGGTGCACCGCTGCGCCGCCGTGTGCTGGAGGTGGCCTTGCCGATGGCCCGACCGGCGCTGGCGGCCGGCGTTGCGTTGGCGCTGATGGAGACATTGGCCGACTATGGTGTTGGCGCGTACTTCGGCCTGACCACCTTCACCACCGGCATCTACAAGGCCTGGCTGGTGCTGGACGACCATGTGGCAGCCGCGCAGTTGGCCAGCGTGCTGTTGGCCGTGGTGGCGTTGCTGCTGTGGGCCGAGCAGCGTGCCCAGGCACGGATCCGCTTTGCCGCCAACCGCCCGTCCGCGCAGGGCGGCAGCGTCGCTTCGAGGCCGCTGGCCTTGCGCGGGGCGCAGCAGGCGCTGGCCTGGCTGGTCTGCGGGCTGCCGGTATTGGTGGGCTTCGTGCTGCCGGTGGCCTGGCTGGTGCGCCTGCTGTGGCGCGAAACGGGCGGCGGCGACGACGGGGCGGCTGCTTCACCGGTACTCGCAGCCAGCTACCTCGTTCGATTTGTTGGTTGGGCGGGCGCCAGCTTCCGCCTGGCCGCGGCGGCGGCGCTGGCCGCGGTGCTCTTCGCGCTGCTGCTGGCCTTCACGCTGCGGCGATCACAAGGCCGTCGCGCGCGCTGGCTGCGCGGCGCAGCGCATGTGGTGTCGCTGGGCTATGCGGTGCCTGGGGCGGTGGTGGCGGTCGGCATCTTGCTGTGGACCGGCATGGTGCAGGCCTGGCAGCCGCAGTGGGGCGCCGCGGCGTTGGTCACCGGCACGACCTTCGGCCTGCTGTACGCGTACATGGTGCGCTTTACGGCCGTGGCCCTGCAGTCGGTACAGGCTGGCTATTCACGGGTGCCGGCGTCGATCGACGAGTCGGCGCGCTTGCTCGGGGCGGGCCGGCGCCGCACCTTCGTCGAGCTGCACCTGCCGTTGCTGGGGCGCACCACCATCGCGGCGGCCTTGCTGGTCTTCGTCGACACGATGAAGGAACTGCCCGCGACGTTGGTGCTGCGGCCCTTCGGCAGCGACACGCTCGCCGTGGTGGCCTACCAGTTCGCACGCGACGAGCGCCTGGCCGAGGCCGCAATGCCTTCGCTGGCCATCGTGGCCGTGGGCCTGATCCCGGTGATGCTGCTGTCGCGCGCGCTGCGCACGCGTTGAGCGCCGCGCGGGCCAACACGCGAGGGGCGATGCCGCCCTGCGCGGCGCCCTGCATGTGGCGCCCCCGGCAGGAATCGAACCTGCATCTGAGACTTAGGAGGTCCCCGTTCTATCCATTGAACTACGGCGGCGAGCGGCGGATTTTCACACGGCTTTCAGGCGGAACCGGGGCACAGTGTCAGCCGCCAGATCGCCGGGGCCGCACCCGGCGCGCCATTGATGCTGGCCCACAACAGCGAGGGACCGGCAAGTCGTTGGCCGTGGTGAAGGCCAGGAGCCGTGAAAAGAACTGCCGTCAGGACGCCCCCGTCTGGTCGTTTCAGAGCGCTACACAAGGGAACGTGGATTGCCCTGAGCAGGGATACACAGCTCAGGGGAGAACCACATGCCCACCGATGTCTTTCGCGACCGCCGACATGCCGGCCAAGTGTTGGCCCCGTCCCTGGGCGGCTATGCCAGGCGGTCGGATGTACTGGTGTTGGCTTTGCCGCGCGGTGGGGTGCCTGTGGCGTTCGAGGTGGCGCAGGCGCTGTATGCGCCGCTGGATGTGTTCATCGTGCGCAAGCTGGGTGTGCCGGGGCACGAGGAATATGCGATGGGCGCCATTGCCAGCGGTGGGGTCCGCGTCCTCAATCCCAATGTGATCAACATGCTGGGTATTGACGACGCCGCGGTCGAGGCGGTCACCGCAGCAGAGCAGGTCGAGTTGGCAAGGCGTGAGGCGCTGTATCGGCAGGACCTGCCGCCGCCGGCGGTCAAGGGACAGACCGTGATCCTCGTCGACGATGGTCTGGCCACCGGGGCGACGATGCTCGCGGCTTTGAAGGCGCTGAAGGCGCAGCAACCGGCGCGCATCGTCGTGGCCGTGCCCACCGCCGCACCGGATGTGTGCGAGCAGATGCGGCACGAGGCGGATGAAGTGGTCTGCGCCACCACGCCCGAGCCGTTTCGCGCCGTGGGCCGCTGGTATGAGGATTTTGCGCAGACCAGCGACGAAGAGGTGCGCGAACTGTTGGCGCTGGCCCGGCGAAACGCACCCAAGGACTGAAGGTCATGGGACGACACCTCGGCCCCGGTCTCGATCCGGACGTCGGCGACGTGCTGCGCCAAGCTGCCCGGCCTCTCTACGGCACCGAGCGTGACTACGATGGCCTGCTGGCGCTGATCGGCGATGCGCGCCATGTGTTGATCGGCGAGGCTTCGCATGGCACCCATGAGTTCTACCGTGAGCGGGCCCGCCTCACCCAACGGCTGATCGCCGAGATGGGCTTTCATGCGGTGGCGGTCGAGGGCGACTGGCCCGATGCCTACCGCGTCAACCGGTATGTGCGTGGCGCCAGCGACGACAGCTCAGCGGAGGACGCGCTCGCCGGCTTCCGACGTTTCCCGACCTGGATGTGGCGCAACACAGCGGTGACCGAGTTCGTCGACTGGCTGCGCGAGTTCAACGACACCCGCGCCGATGTCGAGAAGGCCGGCTTCTACGGCATGGATCTGTACAGCCTGCACGGCTCGATGAGCGCGGTGTTGCAGTACCTGAGCGCGACCGACCCGGCCGTGGCCGCGGTGGCACGCGAGCGCTACGCCTGCTTCGACCAGTTCGGCAGCGACAGCCAGGTCTACGGTCTGATGACCGGGCTGGGTACTGCGAAAAGCTGTGAACGCGAGGTGATCGCGATGCTGGTCGATCTGCGCCGGCGCGCCGGCGTGGCCGCGCAGCAGAGCCGCAGCGACGCCGAGCAGGGCTTCGATGCCGAACAGAATGCGCGGCTCGTGAAAAGCGCCGAGGCCTATTACCGCACGATGTACCTCAGTGACGTGTCGAGCTGGAATCTGCGCGACCGCCACATGGCGGAAACGTTGACCGAGTTGGAGCGGCACCTGGGCCGCTGCGGCGCCGGCGCCGAGCCGAAGATTGTGGTCTGGGCCCACAACTCCCACCTGGGCGACGCGCGGGCGACCGAAATGGGGTTGCGTGGCGAGTTGAACGTCGGCCAGTTGGTGCGCGAGCGCCACGGGCAAGACGCGGTGCTGATCGGCTTCTCGTCCCACACCGGCAGCGTGACCGCCGCCAGTGACTGGGACGGCGCGGCCGAACGCAAGCTCGTCCAGCCGTCGTTGCCGGAGAGTTACGAGCGGCTGATGCACACGGTGGGCCTCGAGTCGTTCTGGTTGTCCCTGCGCGGCGCCAGTCCCCACACCCAGGTGCTGAGCGCGCCGCGGCTGCAGCGGGCGATCGGTGTCATCTACCGGCCGGACACCGAACGCCAGAGCCACTACTACCGGGCCGAGTTGCCGAAGCAGTTCGACGCGCTGATCCACATCGACACGACGCGTGCAGTCGAGCCGCTGGAGCGCAACGCCGAGTGGACACCCGAAGCGCCCGAAACCTATCCCGCCGGACTCTGAGGCGATCGCGATGAACGCGCTTTTTCCTGCGCCCACCCAACAGGCCCTGCGCATCACCGTCAGCGGTGGTGTGCTGCTGGCGGCCGACCTGAGCTTGCCCGCACATGCCACTGGCCTGGTGGTGTTTGCCCACGGCAGTGGCAGCAGCCGATTCAGCCCACGCAATCGCCAGGTCGCGAAGGTGCTCAACGAGGCCGGGCTCGCGACCGTGCTGGCCGATCTGCTGACGCCGGCAGAAGAGGCTGCCGACGCGCGCAGCGGGCGTCACCGTTTCGACATCGCCTTGCTGGCCGACAGGCTGAACGGCGTGGCCCAGTACCTGGCACTGCTGCAGGCCACCGGCCCATTGCCGCTCGGGCTGTTCGGCGCCAGCACCGGCGCCGCCGCGGCCTTGCTGACGGCGAGCCAGGCTTCGTCCGACGTGCGTGCCGTGGTGTCGCGCGGTGGCCGGCCAGACCTGGCCGAACAGGCGCTGGAGCAGGTCCGGGCGCCGACGCTGTTGATCGTTGGCGGCGACGACATGGCGGTGGCCGAGCTGAACCGGCGGGCGCTGCTGCTGCTGACCTGCGAAAAGCAGATGGCCATCGTGCCGGGTGCGACGCACCTGTTCGAAGAGCCGGGCGCGCTGGATGCGGTGGCTTTGCTCGCACGCGATTGGTTCAAGCGCTGCCTGCCACCCATGCGTTAGGTCGCGAGGCGCACCTTCGCGCCACCGGCGCGCAACGCACGCAGTGTGCGCTCGGGCGTCTTGCGCGGCACCACGATTGCCGTCGTATCGGTCAACGCTGCCACCACGAAGGCCGAGGCCGCCATCAGCTTCTCGGCGGAGGCGAGCACGATGGTTTCCGCCGCCCGTTCGTGCAACGCCCGCTTGACCGCGGCTTCCTCTGCGTCGCCTGTGCTCAGGCCTGCGCTGGGATGCACGCCGGTGACGCCCATGAAGTACAGGTCGGCTCGCAGCAGCGCCGCCGCCGCGATCACCGCCGCACCGACGTTGACCATCGAATGCCGGAACAACCGCCCACCGAGCATCAGGATCTCGACCTGCGGGTGCGCGGCAGCCGCCACCGCCACCGTCGGACTGTGGGTCACGATCGTCGCCCGCAGGCCGGGATCCAGATGCCGTGCGACCTGCAGCGCCGTGGTGCCGCCGTCGAGGATCACCACCTGCCCCGGCCGGATCAGCGACGCGCCGTAGCGGCCTAACTCGAGCTTCTCGCCCGTGGACAGCTGCTCGCGCACCTTCATGTCGCCTGCCGCGGCGGAAGCGGGCAATGCGCCGCCATGCACGCGCTGCAGGCGCCCGGCCTGCGCGAGCTCACGCAAGTCGCGCCGGATCGTGTCTTCCGAGATCTGCAATTCGGCAGCCAGGGTCTTGGCGACGACCTGCCCTTCGCGGGCCAGGCGGTCGAGGATCAGTTGCTTGCGTTGGGTGGTCAGCATGGTGTGCCGCAGGTGGTGCAGCTTCGCACTTGCGCGGCCGGTGCGAGGAGCACTATGATTGCACGAAATTGCACGAATTAATTCAAACATGCACGATATAGATCATCCCTCGGTTCGCGTCGTCGAGGAACGCCTGCTGTCCAACGACTGGTTTGTCCTGAAGAAGACGACCTTCGACTACCGCAGGCGCGACGGCAGCTGGCAGCGCCAAAGCCGCGAGACCTACGACCGTGGCAACGGCGCGGTGCTGCTGCTGTTCAACGCCGAGCGCGGCACGGTGGTGCTGACGCGCCAGTTCCGCTTCCCGGCCTATGTCAACGGCTGCGCCGACGGCATGCTGGTCGAGGCCTGTGCCGGCCTGCTCGACGGCGACGACCCGCACGATGCGATCCGCCGCGAAGTCGCCGAAGAAACCGGCTTTCATGTGCAGGCGCCACGCAAGCTGTTCGAGGCCTACATGAGCCCCGGCTCGGTGACCGAAAAGCTGCATTTCTTCGTCGCCGAATACAACGAGCTGGACCGCCGTGGCGCCGGTGGTGGCGACCATGCCGAAGGCGAAGACATCGAAGTGATCGAGCTACCGCTGGACGAAGCGTTGCGCCATGTCGCCGACGGCAGCATCCAGGACGGCAAGACCATCATGCTGTTGCAGCATGCAGCATTGGTTGGGCTGGAGCAGCTTCGCCTGCCCTGAGACGTCACGCCACGCTTCATGCCGCTGCCGATGCAGCTCATCACATCGGTGTGGTGAGCGGGGCAGGGTGCGATGGGCTTGCTGACGTGTGGATCCGTCGGCGGCAGGGGGGGCGACGTTCGGCCTCGCCTTGCGGGTGGTCCAGGGTCTGGCGTGGCTGGCAATGGGCGTTACGCTGGTGTCCGTTGTCATGCCTTGGCGCGGCGTGGCGCAAGGTGCCAGCCGGTGGCGGCGCTGCCACCATGGGTTGATCGTCATGGCGGGCTTCGCCGCGGTGGCGGTGGCCTGGGACGGCTACTGATTGCCGAGCGCCTCTGGCCTCAGCTGCCTTCTACCACCTTGACGCCGCGCCCTGACGGTTCGAAGCGGTAGCGCGCGCCGTTGGCCGGCTTCAGCGTCATCGCCTCGGCCTGGTCCGGCACGTTGACCGACAGGGCAGGCGTGCTGCACTGCTCGTGCGTGCGTGTCATCCCGGGCGGCAGCGCAAAGCGTTTGTCGTCGAGCTGGTAGCTCAGCGCCATGCGGCTGCGGTTGCTGAGCGAGAACTTCAGCAACAGTCGCGACGGCCGGCCGAACATCTGCACCGCGTAGTAGCGCCCGCTGCTGGGGCTGCGCGCGATCGCCACGCCGATGTCCGTGGCTGGCGGCGCCAGCAGGTTGTGGCGGTGGCCGGGCGAGTCGATCCAGCCTTGCATCAGGCCGCGCGCCAGCTCGTCGGTGTCGAAGCCGAGCGAGCTGTACTGCATTGCGATGTTCTCGGCCACCATGCAGTAGCTGTAGCCCTGGGCCTGTGCGCGTTCCGATGGCTCGCGTCCGTCGGCCTCGTGGCCGTAATTGTCGGTGCGCGCCATGTAGGCCGCAAAGGCCTGCGCGGCGGCCGTCAGCGCGCGCTCGGGGGCCACCGGCGCCACGCCCTGGGACTGCCTGAAGGCATTGCTGCGTTCGAGTACCAGCCGCTCGGCCTGCGTCAGCTGGGGTTGCCTCTCGGCGGCGCGGGCGGGCGGAGCGGCGGCGCCCAGGCAGAGTGCCGAGCCGAGGAGAACAAGGGCAGTGGTGCGCATGGTCGACAACGCAGGACAGACAGGCCTCAACGTCGAAGCCGGCGCCCGCGCTGACGAAGGATATGCCGCAGTCGTGGTTCACGTGGCCGGCGCCAGTGGCCCGGCCGAGGCCTCAGACGCGCGGCAGGCGGGTCGACTGCACGACGACGACCTGGGTCGGCGCGTTGTCGGCCTGGGCCATCAGCGCGTCGTCGTATTGACGGTCGGCCAGTTGGCCCAGCGCGGCGACCGTGCCCAGCGTCAGCACCAGGGCGAAACCGGCGGCCAGACGGCGAACGGCGGTCTCTTGGGCGGCGAAACGGGGGGTGGCGGCGGTCATGTGGGGCTCCTGCTTGGCCTTGCGGCGTTGTTGCGATGGGTGGACTGTAGAAAGTCCCCTTCGCTGCCGCCATCGAGCTGCGACCGGCCGACGGCGCGAGCGGATGAACTGCGCCCCAAGCGGATGAATTGCGGGTCAACCCTTAGCAAAACGTCCGGGTTGACCCTAGGTTTCCGGCTTGCCAGGGGCCGAATCGGCCGGTTCGAGCTCCAGCGCGGTCAGCCACAGCCGGGTGTCGAACTCCAGCTGGTGGTAGGCCGGCTCCATGTGCGTGCACAGCGCATAGAAGGCCTTGCCATGCTCGCGCTCACGCAAATGAGCCAGCTCGTGCACGACGATCATCTGCAGAAAGGCCGCCGGCGCCTGCTTGAACAGGCTCGCGATGCGGATCTCGCGCTTGGCCTTCAGCTGGTTGCCCTGCACCCGCGAGACCATCGTGTGCGTGCCCAGTGCCTGCTGGATGATCTTCAGCTTGTTGTCGTAAGCCACCTTGGACAAGGGCGGCGCGTTGCGCATGTAGCGGCTTTTCAGCGCGTTGACGTGTTCGTACAGCGCGCTGTCGGTGCGCACCGTGTGCGCCTGCGGGTAGCGCTGGCGCAGCGTGTCGCCCAGGCGGCCTTCGTCGATCAGCCCCTGGACCTGGGCCAGCAGCGCGTGCGGATAACCCGCCAGGTACTTCAGCGGCCGCGGTGACAGTGGGGGTGGGGCTGGGGCCGCGGTCATGCCGCGATTGTCCCAGCCCCGCCGGGCGGGCCGCTGTCGACGAGCCCCCCTTATGCCGGCACGATCTCGACGCTCCACTGGTTCAGCGTGCCCTGGTCGACCGGCGCCAGGTCCGCCACCCGCAGCGTCCAGTTGCCCTGGATCGGCTGGCCGGCCAGGCCGCTCAAGGGCGACAACGGCGTGGCCGAGTCGAATGTGGCCTTCAGGTTGTCCTGCCCGCCGCCCAACTGGCCATGCAGCACCGCGCCGCGGCCGGTGGGCGAGAGCAGCTCGATGCGCAGGTCGCCGATGTAGGTGTGGGTGATGTCGAGCGCGACCTTGATGCTGCGCACGCTGCCGGCCTGGGCCAGCGCGATCACGCTGGTGACGCCGGCCGCCGACGCATCGGGGATGCGCAGGTCGGGCGCCGCTTCACCGCGCACTACGGCCGCGGCTGCGCCGTCGACCTGCAGGTCCATGCCCCAGCGTTCGATGCGGCCGACGTCCTGGCCTTCGAGGTCGCGCACGTTCAGTACCCAGTCGCCTTGCACCGGCTTGCCGACAAAGGCGGCCAGTGCGGCCGAGCTGGACGAGTCGTAGCTGGCGACCAGGTTGTCGCTGTTGCCACCCGAGCGCTTGTGCAGCGTGGCCACGGCGCCGCCGGGGCCGACCAGCTCGACCACCAGGTCGCCGATGTAGGTGTGCGAGATGTTGACGCTGGCCTGCAGGCGCTTGAGCAGGCCGCCGGCGGCGACGCTGATCTTGCTGCGCACGCCGTCCGGGTTGTTGTCCGGGATCGTCACCGGCGTGGTGTTCTCGACGTGCACCGCGCCGGTCGGTGCGCCCTCGCCGGTGCGAAAACGCATCTTGTTGTCGGGCACGCCGATCTCGCCGATCACCAGGCCCGAGTCGGCGCCGCTCCACAGCCGCGTCGACGGCCGCGTGTCGTGCGACAGCGCCGTGCCGGCCACGTTGCCGAACAGGTCGCTGCCGTCGCCCTGGTTGACGTTGTGCTCCAGGTCGTCGTGGCCGTCGGCTTGCAGCAGCCGGCATTGGTAGTGGCGGCTGCCGACGCCGTCCTGGAATTCGTTCGAGCCGTTGGTGTCGCAGTGGTAGACGGCCAGCCCGCTGGCGGGCAGGTGCTGGTCGAGCCCGAGCTTGCAGCGGTTCTCGACGATGAAGTACTCGTTCGGTGCGCCGGTCTTGTACTTGTAGACCGTGTCGTAGGCGCCGTGCTCGATTTCGAGTTGCGCGCTGCCGTCGCCCAGCTCTATTTCGCTGTCGCACCAGCCGGCCAGGTCGCGCAGGTACGAACACACCGGCGACGGCGTTCGGCCCGAGTTCAGGTGATTGCCCGAGCCCATCAGGCAGTAGGCGCCGATGCCTGCGCTCTTGACGCCATCGCCCTCGCGGTTGACGGCACCGTAGTCGTACATGTCGGGGAAGCGGCACAGCAGGTGGCCGTTCTCGTGGCAGAAGGTGCCGATGCTCAACTCCGACGCGTTGCGGCCGGCACTGGTCAGCAGGTACAGGTTGGTCGAGATGCTGCCGTAGCGCAGGTCGATGGTCGAGTTGTGCGGCCACAGCTCGCCGTCGTACTGGGTCTGCCCGGCGTACATGATGTTCAGCGCGTCGAGGATGCCCTCGCGGCGCGAGTCGTAGCGCGTCAGGTCCACGCCCGAGGCGACGGCCAGGTCCAGTGCCTCCTTGACCAGCAGTGTCGTCAGGTAGTGGCTGCGGTCGTGCGCGAGTCGAAACGGGCCAACGACATCGTTGCTGTAGTCGAGCTTGCCGGACGAGACGATGCGGAAGTACTCGCGCGCGGAGCAGAAGTTGCCGTTGCGGGTGTAGTTGGCGCCATTGAGCATCTCTTCGAGGTCGGCTTGGGTGACGGTGGTCTGCACGTCCCGGAACTCGACCAGGATCGTCAGCCCGCGCACGGGGCCGCTGCTGAGCCGCCGGCCCTCGAGCAGGCCGTTGCTGGGGCCGAAGCTGAGCGCGGCTGAGTGTGCCACCGACGTGCCGCGCGGCTGGCTGCGCACACGGCGGGCTTCGAATCGGCGGTGGCGTACAGCCAGGGTTTCGCGCAGATGGCGTGTCACGCCGGCCGGCGCCGGGCCTGTCACCGGGACACCGGTGGACACGAAGACGCCGTCGTTCAGCATCGCGTAGCAGAACTGGCCGCGGTCGCTGTCGCTGACGGCGGTGTAGCCGTGCAGCGTCTCGTGGACCGCGTAGAACTCGTCACCGGTCACCTTGAGCTGGATGTCCGGGCCGTTGCGTTGCCCGAAGGTCAGGGTCTCGCCAAAGATTGCGCTCATGTGCGTCTCCTTGTGGCGACGGCCAAAGCGCGGACCTGCACCTTCGTCGGCCACCCGGACATTGGGAGCCGAAGCGTGGGACATGCACATCCCCAATGGAGGGTAGGGCGAAGTCGCCAATCCCCTAAGGTGCGGGATCTGCACCGCCGGTGCCCTGCGCACGGGCCAGGTCGATCACGGCCTGGATCGCGGCGCGGGCCTGAGGGCTGTTGTGCCAGCAGGTCGAGCCGATCAGCTGCGACACCTGCTTGGTGACGACCGCGGCGTCTTCGTCGGCCAGCTGCGCGAACGACGAGAAACCGATCTGCTCCAGCCGCGCGATGACTGTCGCACCGACGCCCTTGAGCGCCAGCAACCGCGCACGCTCGTCGGCCGCGAAGCCGCGCTGGCGTGCGCTCACGCGACCGACAGCAGCGCCAGCAGGCTGGCCTGGCGCATCAGATGCTCGTCGGTCGGTTCCGCGTCGCAAGCGGCCTGCCAACCGAACAGCTCGACCCACCAGGCCTCGTCGTTGCGGCGGGCGGGCGGTCGGGGCAGGTCGGCGGCGGTGGTCGGCATCGGAGTGGGTGGCTTCGGCAGTGCAATGGCGGCGGCATTCACGGCAGGTCTCCTGGGCTTGGTGTTCAGCGCTGAACTATCCGTGCCAGCTGCTGACAGCGTGACGTCAGTGGCGTGGTCAGGAGACTGGCGCGGGCTTCAGTTCCATCGCCAGGACCAGATCAGGTCGAGCGCGCTGTCTTCGCCCGACTGCGCCCGCAGCGTGAAGCGTTGGGCGATGCGGTAGATCAACTGCCAGGTGCCGGTGGTGGCGTTGACGCTGCGTTCGTAGCCGACGTACCAGCGCCGAGTCAGCTGCTTGCCGAGCGAGACGACGGTGGTCTGCTCGGTGCCTTCGCCTTGTTGCCGCACACCGAAGTCCGACAGGCCGATGTTGGCCAGGAATGCGTCGGTCGGGCCTTCGCCTTCACCAGCCAGCAGCGCCATCGCGGCACGCTGCAGCAGGGCAGAGTCCGCGCGGCCCAGGCCATCCGGCGCACGGCCGAGCACCAGCCAGCTGAGTTTGTCGGTGTCGCTCATTTCCGGGTCGCTGGCCAGCCGCACGCGCGGGTTCAGGGCGGTGCCGGTGACAGCCACGCCGACCTCGACATCGAGGTTCGGCCGGATCGCCAGGATGTCCAGCCGCGGGTCGTCAAGCGGGCCGGTGAAGACGAGCAGCCCGCGTTCGATCTCGAGCTTCTGGTTGTAGGCACGGTAGGTGCCGCGTTCGGTTCGCACGTCGCCGCGCACCGCGAACTGCTTGCCCGGGTTGGTCAGTTGCAGGGTGCCGCGCAGGTAGGTGTCCAGCCCGCGGCCCTTGATGCGTAGCGAAGGCCCCAGGTCCAGCGCCAGATCGAGCCGGGTCTCGAAGTCGTGCTCGGCGGCGGCGGGGGCGGGCGTGATGGCGGTCGGCTGGCCATCGGGGCTCGGCGCGCCCGGTTCACCCGGCGCCGGGGCACTGGCGGCCCGGCCGACCACGCGCACGTCATCGTCCAGGCCCGGCGCACCGCCGCGGCTGAAGTCGATCAACCCTTCGTCGACTTTCAGCTTGCCGTCGAGCTTGGCTGAGCTGGGCCGCAGCGCGAGCGTGGCCTCACCGGTGGCGACGATGCGGCGGTCGAGGCGGCCGAGCAGGCGCAGGTAGTCGGCCTTCAGCGTCAGGTCGGCCTCGGGCCGGCGCCCCAGTGTGGCTTCGCCGCTGACGCGCAGCGTGCCGTCGCCGCCACGCCACTCGAACTGCTCGATCTTGGCGTGGTCGCCGTGGAAGTCGATGTCGACCGTGCCATGGGTGAACTGCACGCCTTGCAGGCCATTGCGCACCTCGAGCTGACGGCCGGTCAGACGACCGCTGAATTCGGGCGAACCGAAGCGTCCGCCCAGCGTGGCCGCGCTTTGCAGATCGCCGCCCAGGCGCCAGCCCGGAGGCACCCAGGCGCCCCAGGCGGCCAGCTTGGCCACGTGGAGCTGGAACACGCCGTTCAGCGGCGCTTCCGGCCCGGGCCAGCGGGCTTGCGGGGTGGTGCGAACGCTGGCCACGCCGGCCATTTCGCCCAGTTGCGCGCCGGCCGCGCCAACGGTGAAGTGCCAGGTGCCGTCGTGGGCGGCCAGGCCGAGTCGCAGGTCGGACAGGCCCAGCGGCCGGTGCACGGTGGCGTCATCGCGCACGTCGTCGGCCACGCTCAGGTCGCCTCGCAGGCGCTCGAAGACGATGTCGGCGTCGAAGCGTTCGCCGGCTTGCACCTGGATGTCGCCGCCCAGCATCAGGTCACCGCGCCAGCCCAGTTCGGGCTGCGCGCGGGCCAGCAGCGGGGCGACTTCGAAGGCGTCGAGCTTCGCGTTCAGCGCGACCTGGCCCGGACCACCGCCGACGCCGGCGCGAAAGCGAGCTTCGCTCCAGTGCAGCGCGGTGCCGGGCAGCGCGATGCGGCCGGGCTCGGCGCTGGCTTCGCTCAGGCCCGCGTCGTTCCAGGCGAGCGCCAGCGCCAGGTCCTTGGCGGCCAGCCAGGGCTGGCCCGAGCCGTCGGCCGCGCGGCCCTGCAAATCGGCCAGGCGGCCTTGCCAGCGGCCGGCGTCCCACGGTTGGCCGCCTTCGACCGCCGGTTGCCAGCGGCCACTGGCGGCGAGCTGCAAGCGCGTGCCGGTGCCGGTGTGGGCGCCCAGCACCTGTTCGGCCCATGCCGGCGGGCGGGCCGGGCTCAAGACCTGCAGGCTGACCTGGTGCTCGCGCAGGCTGCCCTTCAACTCGGCCCGCATCGTCTGGACTTGCGCCAGCCGCCAGGCCAGGCCATCGCCGGCCAGCGTCGCGTTCAAGGGGCCGTCGCCCAGGCCCGTGCCCTGGGCCTGCGCATCGACCTTGTCGGCGCGCCAGGCCGGGTTGACCAGGCTGCTGGCGCGCAGTTGGCCCTGCCATTGAGGGGCCGCGTTCGCATCGGCCCAACGTGCTTGGGCGTGGCCTTGCAGCGTGCCGGCGCGCGGGAGCCAGGCGGCGGCGTCGCTGGCGCCCAGGCTGTTCAGCCACGGAGCCAGCGCCGACAGCGCGGGCGCCTCGATGTTCAGCTCGATCCGGCGCGGTGCGTTGCCGCCGTCTTGCCCGCTGGCCGCCAGCTTGTTGCCCGCGACGTCGAGCTGAGCCTTCAGGCTGGCAGTGCCACTGGCGTTGCGATTGGCGTTGAACTCACCGTGCGCCGACACGCCGGCCCACTGGCTGGGGCGCAGCGTAATGTCGAGCTGGCCCGTCAAGCCGGCGAATGCCGTGGCATGCGCCGGCGGGGACAGCCAACGCCCTTCGCTGGTGAGTGTGGCGTTGAGTTTGGTGGGGCCTCGCTTGGCCGGCGGCGACGCGCCGGGCCACCACAGCAGCGGGTCGAACTCGGTCAGCTCCCCTTGCGCTTTCCAGCCCCAGGCGGTGCCGGCGCTGCCCAGCGTCAGCAGGCCTTTCAGCGTGGCGCGGGCCTCACCGGCGCGGGCCACGGCCTGGGTCAGCGTCAGCTGGCGGCGGTTCAATTCAGCCTGCAGGCCCAGTTGCACGGCCGGGCCGGCGGCCACGGCTACTGCAGTGGTCGGCGTCGCCTTGGCCGAGGCGCCCTTGCGCGGTGGGGTGGGTGGGTCCAGCCGGCCGTCGAGCTGGCCATCGAGCTTGGCGTGCCAGCGGTCCAGTGGATCGGGAGCCGACGCAGCTGAGGCGGTCGGTACCGCCGATGCGAGGGCGGACGGCGTGGCTGCGGTGTCCAGCGCCGGCAGTCCGTTCAACTCGAGCGTCAGCGGGCCGGCCAGCGTCATCGCCGGCAGGCGCTGGTCCAGCGCGGCGGGGCGCAGGCCTTCGAGCAGCAGCTTCAACTGCAGGCGCTCGGCGCCGGCGGCCGGCTGTAGCGCACCGCTGCCGCGCAGCTGGCCGCCGGGCGTCGCGCCGCCGAGGTCCAGCTCCAGTGTCTGCAGCTTCAGGTCGCCCAGCGCCTGCGGCACGCCCTGGGCCACCAGATGCAGCCGGCGCAGCGGCAGCTTGCCTTCGTCCCAGCGCCCGGGGGCCTCGTTGATGAGCGTGGCGTCGACGTCGGCCGGCGCCGTCATGCCGCTGCTGCGGATGTGGGCCTCGCCGCGCAGCTGGGTGTGGGGCGCATCGGCATGCAGCGCGGCCAGGTCCAGTGCCTGGGTGCGAAGGTTCAGGCTCGCCAACGGCCAGGCGGCGAACGGCGTCACGGTGGCCTCGGCGTCCAGCGCCGGGCCCTTTGCTTCGCCGCTGGCCAGGTGGGCCTGGGCCTGCAGTGTGGCCAGCGGCCCATTCAATTGCAACGTGGCTTGCCAAGGGGTGGCCGCAGCTTCCAGGCTGCGTGCGCTGGCTTTCAGCTTCAGCCCCAGCGGCTTCGTGGCTGCCAGCTCGCCTTGCGCCTCGGCGCGCAGGCGCTCGGTGCGAAAGCGCAGCGTGTGCAACGTGTGCCGTGCGCCGTTGGCGTCACCCAGCGCGAACCTGGTCTCGATGTCGAACACCGGCGGCATGCTGTCCACCTGCAGCCGGCCGAGCCGGGCGGCGCCGATGTCCAGTGCCAGCGGCAACTGCAGATCGGTCGGTGCGGGACCCGGCGGGCTGCTGGCGGCGGCGGGACCCGAACGCCACGTCGCCTGTTCGGCCGACAGGGCTTCCAATTGGATGCGCAGCCAAGGCTGGCCGGGCCCGGGACGGCTCGTCCACGACCCCGTCAGGCCCTTCAGGTGCACCCGCTGCAGATCGAGCACGTTGCCGTCCCGCTCGAAATGCAGGCGCTCGGCCGACAGCTCGTCGCCGAGCAGCGCACCGCGCAGGCCTTCGACACGCAGGCCCGGGATCTGCGCCAGCAACCAGGCACTGCCGCCTTCGCTGCGACTGACCCAGGCGCCGCCTGACACGACGGCAATGACCAGCACGACCAGCGCGCCTGCCAGGCTCCAGGCCACGCGGCGCCAAAGCCGGCGTGGCGCCGCTGCGGCTGGGGGGGGAGAGGAGGTAAGTGCGTCAGCCATCGTTGCCTTGTGGCTTCAGAACGCAATGCCGACGCTCAAGTGCACACGCCACTGTTTCAGTTCCTGCCCGTAGGCCAGGTCCAGCTTCAGCGGCCCGACCGGGCTGCGCCAGCGGGCACCGACGCCGTAGCCCAGCGCCGGTTTCAGGTCTTTCACGCTGTCGGCGGCGCGGCCGGCGTCGATGAAGGTGGCCCACCAGACCGACGGCAGGTCGCGCGACACCGGGCGGGCGATTTCGGCGCTGGCCGTGAACAGCAGCTTGCCGCCGGTGACACCGCCTTCGGGTGTGGCCGGCGCCAACGTGCGGTAGTCGTAGCCGCGCACCGAGTCGTCGCCGCCGGCGCGAAAGCGCTGCGAGTCGGGCACGACGACCTCGTGCTTGGTCAGCACGCCGCCCAATTCGACCCGCGCCTCGCTGAAGAAGCCGTTCGGCAGCGGCAGGTAGCCGGTGGCACGGCCGTACAGCCGCGTGAAGGGCCCCGAGGCGGGGCGGTCTTCCGGCGGCAGCGTCGGCGCCAGGCCTGTCGCCCAGCCGGCACCGACCTGCACGTTCAGCGTCGCGCCGCGCGTGGGCAGCACCGCGTTGTCGAGCCGGCGCCAGGTGTTGTGCAGGTTGGCCGACACGGCTTTCAGCGTCAGCGCGTCGATGCAGCCGCCGTCGGCATAGCTGCATTCGTTGCTGCGCTCGAACTCCACGAAGGCCAGGCGCTCGCGCCGCGGCAGGTCTTCTGCGCGGCCCAGGCGGATGCGTTGCGAGATCACGCGGTCTTCGTCGGTCTTCAGCAGTTCGTAGGTGCCTCCCACCAGGTAACGCTGCATCTCGGCGTTAGGGTGGGTCGAGACCTCGCCGTCCCAGGCCTTGCGATCGCGGCCCAGCTCGAACTTGTTGCGCGCGGTCGCGGCCCAGCCGAAGACCCGGCGGTGGGTGTATTCGAGCGTCGCTCGCGGGCCGGTGTTGGTGCCGTAGCCCAGGCCGATGATGGCGTTCTGCAGCGGCGCTTCCTTGATCTGAACCAGCACACGCGACTGGCCGACCAGCGCCGCATCCGGATCCAGGCTGACGGCGACCTGGTCGAACAGGCCCGTGCGCAGCAGCCGCTCCTGGTAGTCGAGCAGGCGGGTTTCGGTCAGTGGGGCGCCCTCTTCGAAGCCTGACAGCGCACGCACGCGCTCGGCCTCGTGAAAGGCCAGGCCTGTGACCGCGATCGATTCGGCGCCACCGCCGGCACGGAACAGCGGCCCGCTGTCGGCCACCGCGAAGATGCGCACCTTTGGCGCCTCGGTGCTGTCGGGGTCGTCGCTGCTGATGACCTCGGCGTTGGTGCCGCTCCAGGTGGCGGCGGCGTAGCCCTCGGCACGCAGCCGCCCGATCACCGCACTCTTGGCGCTCGACCAATCTTGGTTGCGAAACGCCGCACCTACCGGTAGTGCCCAGTTCTCGATCAACTCGTCGTGCAGCGAGCGGGCGCGCCGGTCTTGTTTTTCGAGCGCATCGCCGAGGCCGCCTTGGAAGTCGATCACCAGCCTTTCGACGCGGGCGATCGGGCCGGGTTCCAGCGTCAGGCGCACCATACGGCCCTGGCGTTCGACCTTGGCCTTGGCGATGAAATAGCCCTCGGGCTGCACCAGCGCGCGGGCCTGAGCGGGCGCCGCAGCGATCAGGCGTGACCATTCGACATCGCTGATCTCGATGCCGGAGTCCGCCGCGCTGGCCGCCGAGGCCTGTGGTGCGGCACCACGCGCGGCATCGGGCCTGGCGGCCAAGGCTGCGTGCTGGTCCGCGATCGCGCGGGCGAGGTCGAGGTGGCGCTCCAACAGCTGGCGCAGGTCGCCGGGTGCAACGACCTCCAGCTGCGGCACGCCGGCTGCGGAGACCGGCGCCGCCGAGGGGGGGGTGGTACCGGCCGGCGCGTCGTCTTGCGCACATGCTGGCGCTGCCCCGACGATCAGCGTGGCCAGCGCGAGGGTGGGCAACCAGCGTGCCGCGCTCATTTGCTGAGCAGGCGCATCGCTCCTTCGAGCCCGGCCAGCGTGAGCGGGAACATGCGCTGGTGCATCAGCTGCTGCATGATCGAAATGCTCTGCCGGTACTGCCAGACACCTTGCGGCTCAGGGTTGATCCAGGCGTACTTCGGGAAGGCGTGGGTGAGCCGCTGCACCCATTCGGCGCCGGGCTCCTCGTTGTTGTATTCGACGCTGCCGCCGGGCTGCAGGATCTCGTAGGGGCTCATCGTTGCGTCACCGACGAAGATCAGCCGCCAGTCCTTGTTGTACTTGCGGATCACGTCCCAGGTCGCCGACTTCTCGCTGAAGCGGCGTCGGTTGTTCTTCCACATGAAGTCGTAGACGCAGTTGTGGAAGTAGTAAAACTCGAGGTGCTTGAACTCGCTCTTGGCGGCACTGAACAATTCTTCGACGCGATGGATGTGCTCGTCCATCGTGCCGCCGACATCCATCAGCAGCAGCACCTTGACCTTGTTGTGGCGCTCGGGCACGAGCTTGATGTCCAGCATGCCGGCGTTCGCGGCTGTGCAGTGGATGGTGTCGTCGAGGTCGAGCTCCAGCTCCGAGCCCTCGCGCGCGAAGCGGCGCAGCCGGCGCAGCGCGACCTTGATGTTGCGCGTGCCCAGTTCGAGCGAGTCGTCGTAGTCCTTGTAGGCACGCTGGTCCCAGACCTTGACTGCGCTCTTGTTCTTGCCGGGCCCGCCGATGCGGATGCCCTGCGGGTTGTAGCCGCCGTGGCCGAACGGGCTGGTGCCGGCGGTGCCGATCCACTTGCTGCCACCCTCGTGGCGTTCCTTCTGCTCTTCGAGCCGCTTCTTCAGCGTCTGCATCAGCTCGTCCCAGCCCATCTTCTCGATCGCGGCCTTCTGCTCGGGGCTGAGTTCGTTCTCCAGCACCTTCTTCAGCCACTCGAGCGGAATCTCCTTGCCGAAGTCGGTCAGCAGCTCGACGCCCTTGAAGTACGCCGAGAACGCGCGGTCGAACTTGTCGAACAGCGCTTCGTCCTTGACCAGCGTGGTGCGGGCGAGGTAGTAGAAGTCGTCGACAGACGGGCCGATCACGCCTTCCTTCAGCGCCTCGAGCAGGGTCAGGTATTCCTTGACCGACACCGGCAACTTGGCGGCGCGCAGTGTGAAGAAGAAGTTGGTCAGCATGGCAGGGCGCGGGGGGCTCTCAAGAAACGAAGGGCCGCTCCCGAGTTCTTGCCCCCGCGGGTGGCGGGCCGGACGCGGCCCTGGGGGCCTCAGGAGTGCCGGCACGATGGTGCCACATTGTGCGTTGCCGAGTCGTTGCCGGACGTACCATAGCCTCACACCAGTCGCCCATCGATGGACGCCATCCAAACCCTGCTCGTCGTGCTTGGCATTCTCCTGGGGCTGGCGGCCGTCGGCTGGTGGCTGGCCGGCACGCACCTGGGCCTGTCGCGCCCGGCAGCGTTGCACTGGGCCGCCTTCAGCCTGTTCGGTGTCGTGGCGGCGCTGGCGGGTTTGCTGCAGGCCGGCCCGCGCGATGTATGGCCGATTGCCGTGGCCAACCTGGCGCTGGTGGCGTCCTTCATCAGCGTCAGCCGCGGGTTGGCGCTGTTCGTCGGCAAGGCACCGGCGTGGTGGCCGGACGCGCTGCCGCTGGGCGTGGTGGCGCTGGTGGGCGCCATCGACGTGGCCGGGGGTCTGGGCCCGCACCTGCGCTCGGTGCTGGCCTCGACCGTGATCACCGGGGTGTTGCTGCGTGGGCTGTGGATCGGCGCACATCCGATCCGTGCCGAATTCGGGGGCTTTGCCGGCGTGTTGCTGGGCGGGCCGATGCTGCTGACGGCGCTGCTGTTCGCCCGGCGGGCCGTGACCTCGGCCTGGCGCACCCCGGGCGAAGGCGAGCTGTTGTTGACGGCGCCGACGACGCTGAATCTGGTCGCGTTGATCGCGCTGACGGCCTTGGTCGCGCTGTTCAACTTGTCGCTGGTCTACCTGGTCGTGATGCGGCTGGTGCGGCGCTTGCAGCATTTGTCGCGCCACGACAGCCTGACCGGTTTGTTGAACCGTCGCGCGTTGCTGTCGGCACTGGGGTCCGAGCAGGCCCGGGTGAGGCGAGGGGCCGCCCCCTGGGCCTTGCTGCTGATCGACGTGGATCACTTCAAGCGTGTCAACGACCTGCACGGCCATGCGGTGGGTGACCAGGTGCTGAGCCGGGTGGCGCAGGTGTTGCGTCAGTCGGCGCGCGAGGTCGATACCGTCGCGCGCATGGGGGGCGAGGAGTTTTGCGTGCTCGCGCCGATGACGCCGCTGCACGGTGCAGCCCTGCTCGCCGAACGGCTGCGTCACGCTGTCGAAACCAGCGCCAATGAAACCAGTGACGTGGCGGTGACGATCAGCATCGGCGTCACACTGGCCCCGCCGGGCGTCACCGAGCCGGCCGACGTGGCGGTGGCGCGGGCCGACGTGGCGCTTTACCGCGCCAAGGCGGCTGGTCGCAACCGCGTCGAGATGCCGCTCGACAGCGAGCTGGTGCCGAGCGCGCCGGCGCGCGAGCCGCTGGTCGTGCCTTGAGGCGGGCGAACCGTCAGGGATTCCGGAAAGCGCGTCCGGCGTTTCAGACACAGCGACTGCGGCGCCGCGGCGGCCCACCGCGGTGGCCGCGCTGATTGGCCGGCAGCGCGTGCATGGCATGAGCCGTGCTCCTGCCGGCAGGGACTGAAAACGCGCGTCCCCGGATTCGCGCTGACGCGTGACCGGTCAGGCGCAACAAACCACGACGGAGACAAGCCTGTGTTCACGCGGGTGTATCCGCGCTGCGCGCTGCCATTGAGCGGCGCGACAGGCAGCGGGGCACTCCCCTTATCGCGCCGCGGCAGATCGATGCTGACAACGGCGTGGCCATGCAGTTGCACGTGCGGCTGCCGCAGATGGGCGCCGACACCGCGCTGTTGGCTTTCCCGGGCACCGCGCGTCTGCCTCGATGCCGGGGGCGACGGTGACTCGAATCGACCTAATATCCAGAGCCTGAAGCAAGACAAAGTCACCGCGTTCGAACGGTGATTGGAGACAAGTCCATGAAGTTGCGTGACCGCATGTTCAAGAGCGCCGACGAGGTTCGTGGCGTCGCGATGCAGACCCTGTTCACGCGGCTCGAGTCGCTGTGCGAAGGCGCCATTGCGATCGACGTGCAGGCCCGCGTGGTCTGGCTCAATGAGAAGTATGCAAAGAAGCTCGGCCTGGCCTCGGCCGATGAGGCGCTGGGCCGCGAGGTCGAGGACATTATCCCGAACAGCCTGATGCGCCAGGTGGTGCAGACGGGCGAGCCGATCCTGCTGGACATCCTGGAATTCGGCGCCGAGCAGTTCGTCGTCACGCGCATGCCGGTGAGCGATGAAGAAGGCCGCATCATCGGCGCCGTCGGCTTCGTGCTGTACGACCGTGTGCAGTACCTGAAGCCGCTGGTCGCCAAGTTCGAACAGTTGCAAAGCGAGCTTGAGAGTGCGCAGCGCCGCGTCGCCGAAGGCCGCAAGGCGCGCTACACCTTCGCCAGTGTCTGCGGCTCGAGCCCGGCCTGCGTCGAGCTCAAGCGCCAGGCGCGGCGGGCAGCGCAGTTCGAGGCCACGGTGCTGCTGCAGGGCGAGACCGGTACCGGCAAGGAACTGCTGGCGCATGCCATCCACGCGGCCTCGCCGCGCAGCCTGAAGCCCTTCGTGGCGCTGAATGTCGCGGCCATTCCCGAAGCGCTGATGGAGGCGGAATTCTTCGGTGCCGCGCCCGGCGCCTACACCGGTGCCGACCGGCGCGGCCGCGACGGAAAGTTCAAGCTTGCCGATGGTGGCACGCTGTTCCTCGACGAGGTCGGCGACATGCCGCTGGGCGTGCAGGCCAAGCTGCTGCGCGTACTGCAGGAGCAGGAAGTGGAACCGCTGGGCTCGAACCGCGTGCTGCGGGTCGACGTGCGTGTGATCACGGCCACCAGCCTGGACCTGGAGGAACAGGTGCGTGCCGGCAAGTTCCGCGCCGATCTCTACTACCGGCTGAACGTGCTGTCCATCACCCTGCCGCCGCTGCGCTCGCGGCTGCAGGACCTGGACGCGCTGTGCGAGCTGATCCTGGCGCAGATCGCCGAGCGCACCGGCCTGCCGCAGCGCGAGCTGACGGAAGAGGCGCTGTCGGTGCTGGGCACCTACCACTGGCCCGGCAACATCCGCGAGCTGCGCAACGTCATCGAGAAAGCAGTGATGCTCAGCGACTCGCGCCGGCTCGAAGCCACCGACTTCCAGCAGGTGCTGCCGACACTGAACAGCCCGAGCGGGCCGAGTGCCGGTGCGGCGCTGTCGCTGGCCCAGGCGGTGGCCGATGCCGAGCGCACGGCGATCCAGGGCGCGCTGGTGGCCGCCCGCGGCAACAAGTCGAACGCCGCGCAGTTGCTGGGTATTTCGCGCGCCACGTTCTACGAGAAGATCGCGCACCTCGGGCTGGGCACCCGCGATACGGCCGACGCTGCGCCACCGGTCCGGCGCAACTGAAGCGCCGTACGCCCCGGCAGACAACTGCCTGGCGCGGCAGACAACACCCAAGCACTGACACCCGCCCGCGATCGCTCGGCACGCCCGGCTGAAGGCACCTTGCAGCCCCCGCCGCGGGCTGCAACCGGGCCGAATCCGCCGCAACCCGCGTCGCCGCGCTGGGTTTTCCCTCGAGTCCGGCCCGCATGGCCCATGTCGGCACGCTCCGTGCGATGACGCCTGTGTTCACAGGAGGGGTCCCTACGGGTTTTCTCGATCCGGCGGCCGTGCCGGCGATGTTGTCCGGCGTGGTCGTGGAGAAGGTGGTCGGCTTCATCAAGCTTGCTACCTGTTCGGCATCGTCTGACGGCGACCTGCCCGCTTTTTCCTGCTCCCCTGCTTTCATAACTCCCAAGGAGGAATACATGCTCAAAGGCAAGACTGCCGTGGTGACCGGCTCGACCAGCGGCATCGGTCTCGGCATCGCGAACGCGCTGGCCGCGCAAGGTGCCGACATCCTGTTGAACGGCTTCGGCGATGCGCCGCAGATCCGTGCGCTGACGCAGGGCCTGGCTGCCGAACATGGCGTGCGGGTCGTGCACAGCGCGGCCGACATTTCGGTGGCATCCGAGGTCGTCGCGATGGTGGGGCAATGCGTCGAGGCCTTCGGCCGCATCGACATCCTGGTCAACAACGCTGGCATCCAGCACACCGCAACGGTTAGAGATTTCCCCGACGACAAATGGGAGCAGATCCTGGCGGTCAACCTGTCGTCGAACTTCTACGCGATCAAGGCCGCAATGCCGCACATGCGCAGCCGCAATTGGGGCCGCATCATCAATATCGCGTCGGCGCATGGGCTGGTCGCGTCGGCGACGAAATCGGCCTATGTCGCTGCCAAGCACGGCGTGGTCGGCCTGACCAAGGTCGTCGCACTGGAAACCGCGCACAGCGGCGTCACTTGCAATGCCATCTGCCCCGGCTGGGTGCTGACGCCGCTGGTGCAAAAGCAGATCAACGACCGGGCCGCGCGCGAAGGCATCTCCGAAGGCGAGGCGCGCATGCGGCTGCTGGCCGACAAACAGCCCTCGAAGGCGTTCGTAACGCCGGAGCAGATCGGCGGCATCGCCGCCTTCCTGTGCTCGCCCGATGCCGACCAGATACGCGGCACGACGCTCAGCGTCGACGGTGGCTGGACTGCCCAGTAGTCGCACGGGAACGGCCGTGAGAAGCAAGATCGGCTCTGCGAAAAAGCCGCGAATCCAGGCGCGAATCCCGCAGCGCGCCGTGGGGAGGGGAATCCTGTGAACGCACAGACGCCTGGTACGACCAGACCGCCGGTGGTGCCCGCGGTCCAGTTGCGCGGCAACGGCAAAGTGGTGTCGGCGCGCGAAGCCGTGCGGCTGATCCGCGATGGCGACACCGTCGCCACCGGCGGCTTCGTCGGCATCGGCTTCGCCGAGCAGGTGGCCATCGCGCTGGAGGATCTGTTCCTGGCCCGCGAGGATGAACTGCCCAACGTCGGCAAGCCGCGCAACCTGACGCTGGTCTATGCCGCCGGCCAGGGCGACGGCAAGCAGCGCGGGCTGAACCGATTGGCCCACGCCGGGCTGGTCAAGCGGGTGATCGGTGGCCACTGGGGGCTGGTGCCCAAGCTGCAGCAGCTGGCGGTGGGCAACCAGATCGAGGCCTACAACCTGCCGCAGGGCGTCATCACGCACCTGTTCCGCGACATCGCGGCCGGCAAGCCCGGCCATTTGAGCCGCGTCGGCCTGGGCACCTTCGTCGATCCGCGTTTCGGCGGCGGCAAGCTCAACGAGCGCACGACCGACGAGCTGGTCGAGCTGATGACGATCGGCGGCCAGGAGTACCTGTTCTACAAGGCCTTTCCGATCAATGTCGCGATCGTGCGCGGCACCACCGCCGACCCTGACGGCAACATCACGATGGAGCGCGAGGCGCTGACGCTGGAGGTGCTGTCGATCGCGATGGCCGCGCGCAACTCCGGCGGGCTGGTGATCGTGCAGGTCGAGCGTATCGCCGACCGCCACGCGCTGAATCCGCGGCAGGTCAAGATCCCCGGCATCCTGGTCGACTGCATCGTCGTCGCCGAAGCCGACAACCACCAGCAGACTTTCGCCACGGCCTACAGCGCGGCTTTTGCTGGCGAAATGCGCGTGCCGGCCGGCTCGATCACGCCGATGGCCATGAACGCGCGCAAGGTCATCGCACGCCGCGCGGCGATGGAGCTGCGGCCCAACAGCGTCGTGAACCTGGGCATCGGCATGCCCGAAGGCGTGGCCAGTGTCGCCAACGAAGAAAAGGTGCTGGATCTGATGACGCTGACCGCCGAGCCCGGCGTGATCGGCGGCGTTCCCGCTGGCGGGCTGAACTTCGGCGCGGCGGTCAATCCGCAGGCCGTCATCGACCAGCCCTACCAATTCGATTTCTACGACGGCGGTGGGCTGGACATCGCGTTCCTCGGGTTGGCCCAGGCCGACCGGCAAGGCAACCTGAATGTCTCGAAATTCGGGCCGCGGCTGGCGGGCGCCGGCGGCTTCATCAACATCAGCCAGAACGCGAAGAAGGTGGTCTTTGTCGGCACCTTCTCGGCCGGCGAGCAGCAGTTGACGATCGCCGGCGGCGCGCTGCGCATCGGGCTCGACGGCACGATGCCGAAGTTCGTCGACGAGGTGGAACACCGCACTTTCTCCGGCGCCTACGCGGTGCAGCGCGGGCAAATGGTGCTCTACATCACCGAGCGCTGCGTCTTCGAGCTGACGCGCGAAGGCATGCTGCTGACCGAAATCGCGCCGGGCATCGACCTGCAGCGCGACATCCTCGACCGCATGGCCTTCCAGCCGATCGTGCACGAGCTTCGGACCATGGACCCACGCCTGTTCCACGACGAGCCGATGGGCTTGCGCGAGGACCTGTTGCGCCTGCCCTTGGCCAATCGCTTCAGCTACGACGCAGCGCAGAACATCCTGTTCCTGAACTTCGAGAAGTTGGAGGTCAGGACGGTGCAGACCATCGCAGCCATCCGGCAGACAGTGCGTGACATCTGCGAGCCGCTGGCGCACAAGGTCTACGTCATCGTCAACTACGAAGGCTTCGAGTTGGCCCGCGATGTCGAGGACGACTATGCCGAGATGGTGCGTGATGTCGTCGAACGCTACTACCTCGGCGTCACGCGCTTCACCACGAGCTCGTTCATGCGCGCCAAGCTCGGCGAGGCGTTGGGCCGGCGCAAGCTCTCGCCACACATCTACGAAACCGCCGGCGAGGCCGCCTCCGAGCTTCACAGCCGTGCCTGTTGAACCGCGGCCCCGGGGAGTCGTGGTCAGGCACCGTGGTGGCGGGCCAGGCGCATCACCGTCACGCCGGCCCAGGTCCTCGATGAGCTTCAGGTCCAGGGTTCGCTTCGCCGTTCAGCCCATGCCGGCAATGCTCAGGAGCGCCGCGGTGTCTTGGCGCGCGGCTTGACGCTTGCGTTTGCGGCGCGTGCCATGGCCTGCTCGGCCACGGCCGCGGCCTCCGAACGCTTTCCCACTGCGCGCGGCCCCGGGTCGTGCGCAGCCAGCCAGCCGAAGAACTCTTCGTGCCAGAGCTTCGAATTGCGTGGCTTCAGGATCCAGTGGTTTTCGTCGGGGAACCACAGCAGCCGCGCTTCGACGCCACGCGCCTTCAGCGTGTTGTAGTAGGCCAGGCCCTGCTGGTCGGGCACGCGGTAGTCGAGCGCGCCGTGGATCACCAAGGTCGGCGTCTTCATCGCCGCGGCAAAGGCGTGCGGGCTTTGCGCGTTGACCTTGGCCAGGTCGTCCCAGTACCAGGCACCCAGCTCTTTCGCATGCCACGAGTAGGCATCGTCGGCGAACATCGCCGTCCAGTCATAGCAGCCGGCGTGGCAGATGTAGGCGGCGTAGCGGCCGGGCTTCACATGGCCGTTCATCCACGCGACCATGAAACCCCCGTAGCTGCCACCGCTGGCGAACACGCGCTTGCGGTCGGCCCAGGGCTGCTTCAGCACCCAGTCGGTGGCGGCCTCGATGTCCTGCTGCTCCAGCTCGCCCCAGCGGTGGGTGATCGAGTCGAGGAATACGTGGCCGAAGCTCGACGAGCCGTGGTAGTTCACATTGACCACCACGTAACCTTGCGAGGCGAACAGCTTGTAGTTCCAGCGGTAGTGCCAGTGGTCACCGGGCGCCGTGTGCGGCCCGCCGTGGATCGTGTGCAGCACCGGGTATTTCTTTTTCTTGTCGAAGCCGGGCGGGTAGAACACCCACATCTGCACCTTGTCGCCCAAAGCGCCGGTGATCCAGCGTTCTTCGTGCGTGCCGAAGGCGAAGCCGCCCAGCAGCGTGTCGTTGAAGGTTTCGATCCGGCGCGGTTCCTCGCCCGGCAGGTGGGCGGTCAGCTGCGCGGGGTGGTCGGCCGTGTCGGCCAGCGTCACCAACGTCCCGGCGGCCTTGTCGAAGGCGGCCAGTGTGCCGCCTGCGACGATCACCTCGGCCCGGCGATCGGCCAGATCGAAGCGCCACAGGTGCGAGCGGCCGCGCTGCTCGGCGACGAACAGCAGCGCCTGGCCGTCTTCTTCCCAGCGCAGCGGTGCGTTGACTTCGTGGTCCCACTCGGCGCTGACCACCTCCCAACGGCCGCCGTTGCGCGGGCAGACCGCCAGCTGACGCGGCATCGTGTGCTTGCGCTCCTGGTGCGAGGCGGTGAACGCGACGCGATCGCCGTCAGGGCTGTAGCGGGGGTGGCCGAAGTCCCATTCGGGGTCGCGGGCGATGTCGGTGAAGCGGCGGGTGCGCAGGTCCAGCTCGGTCAGCGCCATGCGCGCATCGACCGGCTTGATGGGCGACGGGTCCTGCGCGAAGACGATGCGCCGGCCGTCGGGCGAAATGTCGAAGGCTTCGGCATCGGGGTCGGCGCGGCTCAGTTCGTAGGCCGTGCCTTCGAACAGGTCGGTGGTCTTGCCGGTCGTCAGGTCCAGCACCAGCAGGTGCGGCACGCGGTCCTGCGGGATGAAGTGGTCCCAGTAGCGGTAGGTCGCTTCGCTGGTCGCGTAGCCGGTTTCCTTGCGTGCCTTGAAGGCCTTGTGCGCCTTGGCCTGTGCCGCCGCGCCGCGCAGGTTCGGCCAGACCCAGGACACCAGTGCGACGCGCTTGCCGTCGGGAAACCAGCGGAAAGCGTCGACACCGGTGGCCACCTGGCCGATGCGGCGTGCCTCGCCGCCATCCGGCGGGATCACATAGAACTGCGGCTCCTCATCCTTCTGGCCTTCCTGCTCACGCTTGGCGATGAAGCCGATCAGGTCGCCATGGGGCGAAAAGCGCGGTTGGCTGTCTTTTTCGCCGGCGTGGGTCAGCGCCCGGGGCCGGCCGCCGAGGGTGGACAGCAGCCACAGCGAGGTGTGGCTCTTGTTCTCGGTCATGTCGTAGCGGGCGAGCGAGCAGACCGCCTGGGCACCGTCCGGGCTCAGGCTGGGCGCGCCCAGACGCTCGACTTTCCACAATGCATCGATGTTGAACTTCTTCTTGGCCATGCGGGCTCCGGGTGAGCAGGTTGTGACGGATTGGTGAACCGCCAGCCCGCGAGTATGACGCGCGGGCTGCCGCGGCCGTGTGGCTTCGGCCACGGGGTGACAATGGGGTCCTGCTGCCGAAAGCGCTGCCATGCCCCATGAACCGCCTATCCCGAGATCGAGCGACGGCCTGCGCCGCCGCCAGCTGTTGCGCGGAGCCGCGGCCGCGGCTGCCTGGCCCGTCTGGCCGGCGCAGGCGGCCTCTGCCCTGCAGGTGGGCGGCCTGCCGGTGACCTGCAACCTGACGCTGCCGGTGGCCTGCTCTGCCCGTGCGGCGAGTGCCGCGCCCGGCACCCGCTTCGAGTACAGCAAGTACAACGGCTGGCCAGAGATCAAGGAATCGCTGATGACCGGCAGCATCCAGGCGGCCTACATGCTGGCGCCGCTGGTGATGGACCTCGCCGACAAGAAGATCCCGGTCAAGATCGTTTCGCTGGGGCACCGCTCGGGCGCGGTCATCATGGTGCGCACCGATTCGCCGTACAAGAAGTTCAAGGATCTGACCGGCAAGCGCATCGCGATCCCCAGCCGGTTTGCGGTCGACTTCCTGTTCCTGCGCAAGATGCTGGCCCGCGAGGGCATGACGCCGAAGGACATCCAGATCGTCGAGATGCCGCCGCCGGACATGCCGGCCGCGCTGTACGCGAAGGCCGTCGATGCCTACTGCACGGGCGAACCGTTCGGCGCGGCGGCCCAGCGCGCCGGCTACGCGACACCGCTGCGCATGACACGCGACGAGTGGCGCAACTACATCTGCTGCGTGCTGACGGTGCGTGAAGAGCTCATCCGCAACGACCGCGCGCTGGTGCAGGACCTGGTCAACCACGTGCTCGGGGCCGGCCAATGGCTCGACCAGCAGCAGGGCAACCGCGACAAGGCGGTGGCGATCGCGGCAGGCCGCAAGTTCTTCAACCAGGACCCGAACATCCTGCGCTTCGTGATGGAAAATCCGACCGACCGCGTGACCTACGGCGACCTGCGGATGATCCGCACGGAGTTCGACGAATTGATGCAACTTTCGCTCGAGGCAGGCACACTGAAGGCGCCGGTGGCCTACGAGAAGTACGTGGACGAGAGTTTTGCCAAGGCGGCCAAGGCGGCCGCCATCGTGCTGTGACCCGGGGCCGGTTGCTGCGCGGCTGCGCGCTGGCGCTGGCGGTCGCGTGGGCATCCACGCTGGCCGCCACCGGCCAGGCACTGAAGGCCGGTGTGTTCGAGCCACCGCAGGCGGCACCCGAGTTCTCGCTGCGCGGCTCCGACGGGGCCGAACTGAAGCTCAGTCGGTTTCGCGGCAAGCTGGTGCTGCTGGTGTTCGGTTTTACGAACTGCCCCGAGGTCTGCCCGACGACGCTCGCCACCTTGGCCGAGGCCCGCAAGGCCATGGGCGCCGACGCCGCGGCGGTGCAGGTGGTCTATGTGACGGTTGATCCCGAGCGCGACGACGTCAACCGCATCCGCCAATACCTGGGCGCCTTCGACCCCACCTTCATCGGTGGCACCGGCAGCCCCGAGGCGCTGGCCGCCGTTCGCAAAGGCTATGGCGTGGCCGCGCAGAAGGTGACCACGCCCGGCGGCGGTTATGGCATGAACCATTCGAGTTCGGTCTACCTGGTCGACCGCGCTGGCCGGCTGCGCGCGATGATGCCCTATGGCCACGGGGCGAAGGATTTCGTCCACGACCTCAAGCTGCTGTTGGCCTCGAGGTGAGGGTGCGCCGCTTCGCCCGGTGGGCCGCCGGCCTGTTCACGCTCGGCCTGCTCGCGGGGCTGGGCTGGGCTGCGTTCGCGCCGATTGCGCTCGAATCGCGCGACGAGCTGTTCGAGATTCCGAAGGGCACCTGGGCGCGCCGCATGGCCGGCGACAAGGTCGAGATCCTGCCTGATCGCATCGAGCTGACGCTGGCATTGAACGACACGCTGCTGCTGCGCAACCACGACGAGGTGCCGCAGCAGTTCGGTCCGGTCTTGATCATGCCGGGCCAGAGTTTTCGGCTGCCGTTCGAAGTGGCCTCGACCTACAGCTTTGCCTGCACCGCGCATGCGAGCGGGCAGATGAGCGTCGTGGTGGCGCCGACACCGGCGCCGGGCTGGCAGACGCTGCAGTGGCGCTGGCGCCGCTGGGCCCAAGGATGAGGCGATGAAACCCAAGAGTGCAAGAAGGAGGGCGCGTTGAGCGCAACGACAACGAGCAGCCGGCCTGGTTGGGGCGGTTGGGGCGCCCGGTTGGGCAAGGTCTGGCCGCCATTGGCGGTGCTGGCCCTTGTCGTGGCCGTCTGGTGGGCGGTGGTCGTGAAGACCGAGAGCGCGATCTTCCCGACGCCGTGGGCCGTGGTGACCGGCGCGTTGGAACTGGTTGAGGACGGCACGCTGTGGGAGCACATCACCGCGTCGCTGTTTCGCGTCGGCGTTGGCTTCGGCCTGGCGGTGCTGGTGGGCATCCCGCTCGGGTTGTGGATGGGCTGGGTGGGCGGCGCCTACCGCACCTTCAACCCGATCTTCCAGATGCTGCGGCCGATTTCGCCGATCGCGTGGATCCCGGTCGCGATCCTGTGGTTCGGCGTCGGCGAGGTGTCGCCGATCTTCCTGATCTTCATCTCGTCGGTGTTCCCGCTGATCGTGCAGACGACTTCGGGCGTGCACACGATCGACCGGCGCTACCTGCGCGCGGCTGCGAACTTCGGCGTCTCGCGCACGGTGCTGTTCCGCCAGGTCGTGATCCCGGCGGTGCTGCCGGAAATCATCATCGGCATGCGCATCGGCATCGGCGTGGCCTGGCTGGTGGTGGTGGCGGCCGAAATGATTGCGCTGCGCTCGGGCCTGGGCTACCTGATCATGGACTCGCGCAACGCCGGCAACCGCTACGACCTGGTGATCGCCGCGATGATCATCATCGGCACGATCGGGTTGCTGCTCGACGGCATGACCCGTCTGTTGGAACGCTTGAAAACCGTGCGGTGGCGCTATGTCAGATGACAAGAAGATCGTCGTTGACGGTGTTCACAAGCTTTTTGGGGATCTGCCCGTCATCGGCGGCGTCAGCTTCTCGGTCGGGGACGGCGAATTCGTCGCGATCGTTGGTCCGTCGGGTTGTGGCAAGTCGACGCTGATGAACGTGATCGCCGGCTTCGAGCGGCCCGACTCCGGTCGCGTTCTGGTCGACGGCATGCCGCTCGCCGGCCCGAGCCCGAAGGGCATCGTGATCTCGCAACATGGGTCGGTGTTTCCCTGGCTGACGGTGCAGCAGAACCTGATGTTCGGCCTCAACGGCAAGGACCATGGCGCCGAGCACAGCGAGCGCGCCGCGCTGGCCGACCACTACGCCGCGATGGTCGGGCTGAAGGGCTTCGAGACAGCCTACCCGCACGAGCTGTCGGGCGGCATGCTCAAGCGTGTCGAACTGGCGCGCGCCTTCATCGTCAAACCCGAGATCCTGTACCTGGACGAGCCGTTCTCGGCGCTTGATGCGCTGATGAACCTGCGCATGCGCAACGAGCTGCTGCGCATCCTCGAAGAAGAGCGCCACACGGTGCTGCTGATCACGCACGACGTCGAAGAGGCGGTCTACATGGCCGACCGCGTGCTGGTGCTGTCGCCGCGCCCGACGACGATCCAGGCCAGCTTCGAGGTCACCTTGCCGCACCCGCGGCGGCTGGGCAGCCCCGAGGCGCAGGCGCTGCGCGAGGCGATCCTGAAAGAGCTGGGGCTGTAGGCACCTTCTTTCTGGTGCCGCCTGTCAGCCCTGGTCCGTGAACTGCACCGTGAAGGAGCCGAGGCGAGCGGCCGTGCCATGTCGGGGCACAGGGCTGGACACATCATGGGCTGCGATCTCGTGGATGGGCCGCGACAGCGCGCGCAGAAAGGCGCCGTCGCGCTCGTTCGTGATGGCGTACTGTTCGATGCGCACGCTCATCGCTGGAGTCCAGCTGTGACCTGACGGCAGCGTGATCGTCGTGGTGAAGTTGGCCGAGAAGTTGGCTGGCAGAAAGGCCGTGGCCGTGATCTGGCTGCGATCGCGCCCGGTCGCATGGCCGCTGCTGTCCACCGGCGGGTTGGGCCCGGAGGCGGCACAGAACATCTGCATCAGGGTGTCTTTCGGAAGCTTTGCGCCATCGAGAACGAAGAGGAACTCCCGCTCCCTCGTCTCCAGATTGGTCATCAGGAAGTCACCCTGGTAAGACGGTGGCGACTGTGTCGAGACGACATCGATGTTGCGCCAGCCCAGGGCCGGGTTGTCGGCCACCCACTGAAGGTAGGCGTTGTAATCGGCAAAGCTTTCCGGCAGTGGGTTGGGATGATCCTCGGTGCTCAGCCGTGCGACGAAGCAGTAGTGCGCCAGGGCCTGCGATTCAGGCGGCGTCCACACGAAGGCGGTGTCGCCGGACACCACTTCGCCGCGCTCCGCGTCGAGCTTCACGAAGTCCTGGCCCGGGATCGCAGTGCCGACGTGGTTGTCACGCCATGACCGGATGTCCGCCAGCGTGCCGCCGGGGGCGTAGTAGAGATGAACCTGGCCCGCCCGACGGCCTGGGTACAGGTTCTTGGCCCGCACGTAGACATAGTTCTTCTGCTTGCGGACCGGGTTGCGGTACCAGGTCTGGTCGTAGTTCTTGGCCAGGAAGGTCTGGGCGTCGGGCAGCGGCTCGACGCCCCAGCAGATGATGTCGGGGCAGTACATCAGCGTGGCTGACTTCGTCGGGTATTCGCCCGTCTCGCCCAGCAGGTCGCGGATGTACAGATCGTCATACATGGGCATGGCAATGGCCTCCAGCGCGAGAAGGGCAGGCGCCTGGGTTCAGGCGTTGCGAAGGCGCGCGCGGACGTAGCCGGGCAGGTTCTCGAAGGTGGTGAGCTGGCGCTTGGACAGCAGTGCCGCGAAGCTGGCCTCGTCAGCTTCCATCGTGACGTTGAAGTTGGACAGCATCCCCGTCGTCAGGCCCACCGCGTCGGTATCGACCTGGTAGATGTTGGCCCGCACGCCGCCTCTGACCAGGCTCTTTTCGAGATCGGCCTTGAAGTGGATGTCCTGCCCGTTCTGGGTCTTGTAGGCGAAGTTCACCGACTTCAGGTTGCTGTCGCTGGTGATCGTCCAGCGGTCGAAGCGCTTGCCGCTTTCCTCGACCGTGCTTCGCTCGAAGCCGATCTTGCCGCCGAAGGCGCTGAAGGCCAGCGCCGAGACGAAAGGCAGCGAGAGGATGGCCAGGCGCGCGCCCGGGCCGGCAGCGGTGTTGATACCGTCGGCGTAGTTGGCACTGACGGTGCCGCTGTCGGAGTTGACCTCGACGTCCGCCGTCACGTCGGCCGCGTTTCGCGGGGGCAGCTCGAAGGTCTCGCTCTGCACGCCAATGACCCCGCCGACTTCAACGTTGTTCTGGAACGTGACGGCCAGCGTGCGGGTGGTGTTGTTGGCGGCAAAGACCTTTTGCTGGCGCTCGTCGCCGACGAAGTCGATCAACGTGTTGCTGATCGGTGGCACGGGCGGGGGGGCATCGGCGTCGGCGCGCCGCGACCTCTCGTCGCCTCCCAGGATTTGTGGCAAGACCTGGGCGGCGATTTTGGCGACGGGCAGGGCAGCGGAAATGATGCTCGACAGGAACGGCAGCATGAAAGTCTCCTTGAACAGTGGCGGCCATCGAAAGCCGTGCGCCACTCTAGGAAACAATCGCCTGCCGAGCCATTACGCCCCATTACGGCGCCGACCGGACGCCGTTGCCTGCGCGGGGCTTGTCAGCGCGGTCGTGCCAGCTGCCACTCCAGGTGCGCACGCACCTCGGGCCATTCACCGGCGGCCAGGCTGTACATCACCGTGTCGCGTACCGTGCCGTCGCGGCGCAGTGCGTGGTGGCGCAGCACGCCGTCCTTCTTCGCGCCCAGCCGCTCGATCGCACGCTGCGACGCGAAGTTGTAGTTGTCGGTGCGCCAGCCGACCAGCTTGGTGCCGAGCGTGTCGAACGCGTGCTGCAGCAACAGCAACTTGGCAGTGGTGTTGACTGCGCTGCGCTGCACGCTCTGCGCATACCAGGTCCAGCCTATCTCCAGCCGGTCGAGCGCCGGCACGATGTCGTGGTAGCTGGTGCAGCCCAGCACCCGGCCGGTGGCCGAATCGAGCACTGCAAACGGGAAGCGATGTCCCGCTTCTCGGTGCGACAGCGCCTGCTCGATGTAGCTGCGCGTCTGCGCCGGCTCCGGCACCGAGGTGATGCGCAAGTTCCACAACTCACCATCGGCCGCAGCGGCCTTTAGCCCTTCTTCATGTTCGAGAGCGAGTGGAACGAGACGTACAGGAGCGCGCTCGAGTGTGACCGGTTGAACGTTGATCATGTCAATCGCAAAGTGGCTTGACGGGGCGCGCGCAGCGCCGCCCCCTCCAAGTGGCGTGCGCGGATCCGGCTTTGCCGGTCCGCTGCGCGAGCCCCCTCGGGGGGCCTTGCCCGGACATGAACAGTCCTGAGGACTGTTCGTGGCTGGCAAGGGGCCGGGCCTCTGGCCCGGCGCGGCCTGCAAGGTAGCGCCCCCGGAAGGGGGCGTGGGGGTCAACGATTATTTCGCTGCATGAACACCAGCTTCTCGAACAACGTCACGTCCTGCTCGTTCTTCAACAGCGCGCCCACCAGCGGTGGCAGCGAGACCTTGTCGTCCTGGCTGCGCAAGGCCTCGACCGGGATGTCCTCGGCCACCAGCAGCTTCAGCCAGTCCAGCAGTTCGGAGGTCGACGGCTTCTTCTTCAGCCCCGGCAGGTTGCGCACGTCGTAAAAACTCTTCAACGCGGCGGCCAGCAGGTCCTTCTTCAGGTTCGGGAAGTGCACATCGACGATCTTGCCCATCGTCTCGGCGTCCGGGAACTTGATGTAGTGGAAGAAGCAGCGGCGCAAGAATGCGTCCGGCAGCTCCTTCTCGTTGTTCGAGGTGATGAACACCAGCGGCCGATGCTTGGCCCGCACGGTGTTGCGCGTCTCGTAGACGTGGAACTCCATCCGGTCGAGTTCTCGCAACAGATCGTTCGGGAATTCGATGTCGGCCTTGTCGATCTCGTCGATCAGCAATGCCACCGGCTCGTCCGATGTGAAGGCCTGCCACAGCACGCCCTTGACGATGTAGTTGTGAATATCCTTGACGCGCTCGTCGCCCAGTTGGCTGTCGCGCAGGCGACTGACCGCGTCGTACTCGTACAGGCCCTGGTGCGCTTTGGTGGTGCTCTTGATATGCCATTCCAGCAGTGGCAGCCCCAGCGCCGAGGCCGCTTCTTCGGCCAGCATGGTCTTGCCGGTGCCCGGCTCGCCCTTGACCAGCAGTGGGCGCTTGAGCGTCATCGCGGCGTTGACCGCCAGCATCAGGTCCGGGGTGGCGACGTACTTGTCGGTGCCTTCGAATTTCATGGGAAAGATGGCGGGTGCGCCGGGGAGGGTGGGGGTGGCCGGAACAGTATAGGCGCGCCCCTATAATCCTTGATCCGCTCGAATGACCTCGACTCAGGCGATGAAGAACATCAAGGCAATTACCCTCTGCGTGGCCCTCGTCGCCACCGCCACCCTGGCCCAGGCGCAAGGCGTCAAGGGCGACGCCAAGGCCGGCGAGAAGAAGAATGCCATGTGCATCGGCTGCCACGGCATCGAGGGTTACCAGGCCAGCTTCCCGCAGATCTACCGGGTGCCGAAGATCTCGGGCCAGAGCGGCAAGTACATCGCGGCCGCACTCGAGGGCTATCGCAAGGGCGATCGCCTGCACCCGTCGATGCGCGCCATCGCAGGCTCGCTGACCGACCAGGACATCGCCGACCTGGCCGCTTATTACGAAGCCGACGGCAAGGATGCCGCCGCCACGGCGCCGGCCCAGGCCGAGATTCCGGCCCACCTGAAGGAGCGTCTGGCTGTCTGCGTGACCTGCCACGGCACCAACTTCAACAACACCACCGACCCGGCCAACCCGCGCCTGGCGGGTCAGTACGCCGACTACCTGACGGTGTCGTTGCGCGCCTACCAGACCGAAGGCAAGCACATGGTCGGCCGCGCCAACGCGACGATGGGCGCGATGGCCAAGCCGCTGAAGGACAGCGAGGTCGAGCAGATTGCGAAGTTCCTGTCAGGCCTGCCGGGCGAGCTGAAGACCGTGTCGCACGCCAAGTTCCGCTGAACGTTCCTGGTATTGCCCGAGGTCGGGGCGCCCAAGAAAAGCCGCTGTTCCAGCGGCTTTTCTTTTACCCCTTCAGTGTGCGGCCTCGCTGCCGATAGTCCGAAATGAGAGGATGGTGCGCGCGTTGTTGGCTGTTGCGCGTACATGAAGTCGTCGGCCATGCTCAAGAAGATCCCCGTCGATCAGGTCCGCGTGGGCATGCATCTGCATGCACTGGATGGGCCGTGGATCGACCACCCATTCTGGAAGACCAGCTTCGTCATCCGCGATCCGGCGGACGTGGCCAAGCTGCGCACCAGCGGTGTGGCGGGGGTGTGGATCGACATTGGCAAAGGCCTGGATGTGGCGCCGGAAGGCGCCGCCAGTGCCGCGCAGCCGCCTGCCGCCCCGGTGGCGGCCCCGGCATCGCCCCCACAGCCTGCCGCCCCCCCGCTGCCGACATCGTCAGGCGGCCCCAGCCGCAGCGCGGTGACCTGGCCCCCGGTGCCCAGCCGCACGCTGCAGGACGAGCTGAAGCAAGCGGCCGCGTTGTGCCGGCAGGCGCACGCGCAGGTCAAATCGATGTTCACCGAGGCGCGGCTGGGCCGCGCTGCCGACGCCGAGCAATGCCTGCCGCTGGTCAACGACATTGCCGATTCGGTGTTCCGCAACCCGGCGGCGCTGGTCAGCCTGGCCCGGTTGAAGACGCAGGACGACTACACCTACCTGCACTCGGTGGCGGTGTGCGCGCTGATGATCACGCTGGGGCGCGAGCTCGGGCTGTCACCCGCTGCGTGCCGCGACGTCGGCCTGGCTGGCTTGATGCACGATCTGGGCAAGGCCGCGATGCCGCTCGATATCCTGAACAAGCCGGGTAAGCTGACCGACGCCGAGTACACGTTGATGAAGACCCACCCGCTGCGGGGGCACGAACTGTTGGTCGAAGGCCGCGGCGCTCCCGAGACGGCGCTCGACGTGTGTCTGAACCACCATGAGCGCATGGATGGTGCCGGCTACCCGAACGGCTTGCCGCCCGAGCGCATCAGCCAGTTCGCGCGCATGGGGGCGGTGTGCGACGTCTACGACGCCATCACCTCGGACCGTCCGTACAAGACCGGCTGGGACCCGGCTTCGTCGATCGCCGCCATGGCCTCCTGGAAGGGACACTTCGACCCGGTGGTGTTCAAGGCCTTCGTGAAGGGAGTCGGCATCTACCCGGTCGGCTCGCTGGTCAAGCTGCAGTCCGGCCGGCTGGGCGTGGTGATCGAGCAGAACCTTCAGAGCCTGGCGGCACCGCGCATCAAGGTCTTCTTTTCGACCAAGTCGAACATGCCGGTGTCGTTGCAGGAGCTGGACCTGGCCCGCTCGAACGACAAGATCGTCTCGCGCGAAGACCCGAAGGCGTGGGGCTTTCCGCAGCTCGACGAGCTGTGGGCCGGCGAATTGGCGCCCAAGCGCGGCTGACCGGCAGAGGCGCTGTGTCGAGTGGCCGGGGAAATCCCCGTGCTTGCACCGGCTTGGGCGTTGCCTACACTGCGCCGGTTGCCCCCGCCTCCGAGGGGCTCGAGGAGAACCGAACCATGCCACGTACCCTTGCTGCGGCGCTGCTGGCGCTCGCCTTTGCCGCCGGCACTGTCGGCGCCGCCCAGGCCCAGACCTTTCGCTGGGCCAGCCGCGGCGATGTGCAGACACTCGACCCGGTGTCGCAGAACGAGTTGTTCACCAATGCGATGAACGGGCAGTTCTACGAATTTCTCGTCGCCCGCGACAAGCAATTGAAGATCGTGCCGTCGCTGGCCACCGAGTGGAAGCAGGACGGCCCGCTGAAGTGGACCTTCAAGCTGCGCAAGGGCGTCAAGTTCCACGAAGGCCAACCCTTCACGGCCGACGATGTCGTCTTCTCGGTCAACCGGGCAAAGGAAAAGACATCCCAGATCGCCCACTACGCCAATGCGCTGGGTGAGCCGAAGAAGATCGACGACTACACGGTCGAATTCAACCTGACGCAGTTCGACCCGATTTTTTTGGAGCACCTGAACACCGTCTACATCATGAGCAAGTCCTGGTGCGAGCAGCACAAGGTCACCAAGCCACAGGACTTCAGCAACAAGGAAGAGACCTACGCCGTGCTGCACGCCAACGGCACCGGGCCGTGGATGCTGGTTTCGCGCGCGCCCGATGTGAAGACGGTGCTCAAGCGCAACCCGAACTACTGGGGCAGTATCGAGGGCAACGTGCAGGAGGTCGTCTACACACCGATCAAGAGCGACCCGACCCGTGTGGCCGCGCTGATCTCGGGTGAAGTCGATTTCATCCTCGATCCACCGTCGAACGACCTGGAGCGGCTGCGCAACACCGATGGCGTGAAGGTCATCGACGGGCCCGAGAACCGCGTCCTCTTCATCGGCCTCGACCAGGGGCGTGACGAACTGCTGTACAGCAGCGTGAAGGGCAAGAACCCGTTCAAGGATGTGCGCGTGCGCAAGGCGCTGTACCAGGCGGTCGACATCGAGTCGATCAAGTCCAAGCTGATGAAGAACCAGGCCACGCCGACCGGCGCGGTGATGCCGTCCCCGCTGGGAAGCTTCAACGACCCCGAGGTCGAGAAGCGCTTGCCGTTCGATCTGGCTGCCGCGCGCAAGCTGATGGCCGAGGCCGGCTACGCCGATGGTTTCGAGGTGACGCTGGACTGCCCGAACGACCGCTACATCAACGACGAGAAGATCTGCGTTGCGCTGGCCGGCATGTGGGACAAGATCAAGGTCAAGGTGCGTGTCAACACGATGCCCAAGGCGACCTACTTCCCGAAGCAGGAGAAGCTCGACGTGTCGATGTACATGCTCGGCTGGGGTGGCTCGATCACCGACGCTGACGTCACCTTCACGTCGATCTACCGCAACCGGGGCGAGAAGGGCATCGGCGAATACAACCGTGGCAACTTCAAGGACGACGAGCTGGATGCGATCGTCGCGGCCTCCAGCAAGGAACCCGACGTCGAGAAGCGCAAGGCGTTGATCAAGAAGGCCATGCTGCGCCATAACGAGCAGGTTCATCACATCCCGCTGCACCGCCAGTTCATTCCTTGGGCGGCGCGCAAGAATGTCAGTGTCGTGCACCGGCCCGACAACTGGATGGAGCTCAAATGGGTCAGCATCAAGTGAGCAGGCAGACCCGGTGACCCAAGAAGAACGGGCCGGTCGCGCAAGCGGCCGGCCCGTCGAGTTTTCAGGCCCGCTGTGATGCGGGCCTAGCGATCAGCGATCAGCGAACGCCTTGACGCCCTTGGGCGTTGGCCGCCTTGGCCGTCACAGGGGTACCGCAGGCCACCCAGGTGGCTTCTTGGGCGCCGTACGAGCCGTTGTAGTACCAGGCGAAATTCGGGTAGACGCCGCGCAGCATGTACAGCTGGTTGGTGTTGGTCGAATCCGTCATCGTCAGCTGCTGCTCTTTGCGCTTGGTGCCGGTCTTGTTGGTGGCGTAGCTGCCGCTGAGCGTCCACAGCTCGTTGTTGCGTTGCACGACGGTGGCCACGCCGGTGATGGACTTGTTCACCGGGTCGACGGTGATGTTGTACTGGTTGCCGTACTGGTCTTGCAGGCATTCCTGGGCCATCACGGTCGGCGCGCCGAACACGGTGGCCAGGGCCAGGGCGGCGATCTTCACTTGCTTCATGCGTTGTGCTCGTTTCGTTTTGATTGACGGGGCACGCACTGCACGAACCCCGGCCCGATCTGGGCAGTCGTGAGCATAGGTAAGTTTGCCGTCAAACGGCATCCCCAAAAGTCATCCCCAAGTTGGGGGGGTACTCGCTCAGCGGGTGAGCCAGGGTCAGGGCCGGTCTCGCTCGGATGCCGGCGTCAATCCCGGGTCGCGCGCTGACGCACCCGGTCGAGGTACGCGAAGCCGTCGGGTGGGCGGCCGCTGCGTTGCGATTCCCAGATCATCTCGCCCAGGCACTCCATCACCTCGTGGTGCGCATCGTGCAGCGAGTTGCGCTTGGCGGCGAGCAGCTCGATGGCCTGGCGGATGCCACGCGGCTGGTCGATCGAGACCTGCTCGCTGATCGTCAGGTGCATCGCCAGGTGCAGGAACGGGTTGGTCTTGCCGCCTTCGACGGTGTAGCTGGCGGCCAGCGCCGCGTCGACGTCGGCGAGGTCGGCGGCGTATTCGGGATGCTCGTCGATCCAGCCACCGGCCAGCACTTCGATGGCGGCCAAGGGCGCGCGCTGTTTCTGCTTCGCGGCGACTTCGCAGAAGAATCGCCGCACGTCGTGCTGGGAGGGTTGGAACATTCGACAATTGTCGCTGTCGTTGTCTATCCCATGCATCATGCAGGTCACCACCGAAGCCTTGTTCACCGAAGCCCGCACCGCACGGGGCTATCTGCCGGCCGAGGTGCCTGACGCGACGCTGCAAGCGATCTACGAGCTGATGAAGTTCGGCCCGACCTCGGGTAACTGCACGCCGCTGCGCATCGTCTTCGTGCGAACGGCCGAGGCGAGGGACAGGCTGGTGCCTTGCATGGACCCGGGCAGCAACCAGGCCAAGGTCCGCGCTGCACCTGTCACGGCGATCCTCGGCACCGACCTCGCGTTCCCCGAGAAGCTGCCGCGCCTGTTCCCGAGTGCCGATGCGCCATCGTGGTACGCCGGCAATCCGGCCAAGACCACCGACGCGGCGATCCACAATGCGCACATCCAGGTCGGCTACTTCATCATCGCCGCCCGCGCGCTGGGGCTGGACGCAGGCCCGATGGGCGGCTTTGACGGCGGCGCGGTCGATGCCGCCTTCTGGCCGAGTACACCCAAGCGCAGCATCGTGATCTGCACGCTGGGTCATGGTGATGCGAGCCGTCTGCACCCGCGCGACCCGCGGCTGGCGTTCGACGAGGCTTGCTCGTTGGCTTGACGCCATCGCGGGTGATCACCGCCCCTGGTTTTCCAACGGCTTCGGCGCCGGCGCCGGCTTCGGTCGGCGCAAGTCGCTGCCTTGCCGGGCGGGACGCAGGCTTGGACCACGAGCGTCAATCACTTACGCCGATGACGATTTGTAACTGAATCTGTAGGACGAGGCCGACAAGCAGTGCGGCTGATGTCCCATGGTGCGCTGCCGGCCATCGCGTCAAGCTGAGGGCCATGGAAAAGACCACCTACCCCCCGACCAGCTATTCCCCCACCCAGCCGGATGTGGACGCTTCGGTTGAAGCGTCTTTGTGGCAGCCGCCATCGGCGTCCAGTGGTGCCCCTTCCACGGCTGCCCAACAGTGGGAAGCGCCGTCCAGCGGCAAGCGCTTCGTGCCGGCTGTCGTGATAGGTGTGGCCGTCGCCGCGCTGATCGTGGGCATGAACTACCAGTTCAAGCAAAACGACAGCGACACCACCTTGGCGCAAGGTCAGGCGTCGGAGGCGCTCATCGAGGAGGCACCTGCGATTGCACCGCTGCCTGATGCATCGGCAAGCGCGGCCGTCGAAGCCGCGCCGCCCGAGCCCGCCCCGGCGGCGGCGCCTGAGACAACGCCGGTCGCGAAGCCACGTGCAGAGACACCACCGCCCGCCCCGTCGCCGCGTCCGGCACCCGCCACCGTCGCTCCTCGCACGCCGGCCGTGCCGCCCGCGGCCGATGCGAGCCTGCGCGCCCCGCAGCCCGAGCCGACCCCCACCCCGGGCCCGGTGCCGACCCCGACCCCCAGCCCGCTCCCGTCTGACCAGACGCCGCAGCCGCTGCCGGATACCTCGCCACAGCCGCCGTTGCCGGTGCCCACCCCGTCACCCGTGGTGCCGCAGCCTGCACCCGAGCCGGTCAACTAAAGACGCGGGGCGGACGCTGCTCTCCGCCTCCGACACTCACCGCCGCGCTGTGCTCAGCGCGGCGGTGTCGTTTGGGGGGATTGAACATCGTCCTCTGCATGCCAGCCCTTGCCGGCGGGGTGTTCGGCGCGGTGGGCGCGGTCTTGCGCAAACATCTCTTCCAGCTGTTGCCGGCCCGCCTTGGCCATCGCCATCAGCCGGGCTTGGTCGCCGCGGTGCGGCGCCAACGCATGCAGCTGTTCGATGCTGTGGCGACGAAACTTCAGCGCCAGCGTGCGCGCTTGGTGCGGCTCGAAGCCCAGCGATTCGAGCACGCTGCGCCCCGACATCAAGGCCGAATCGAAGGTCTCGCGCTCGATGTGCGTGACGCCGCGCTTGTGCAGGTCGTACCAGTGCTGGGCATTGCGTGCCCGCACCACCAGCGTCAGGTTCGGGAAATGGGCCTGTGCGAGGTCGACCACCGCCAGGCTTTGCTCGATGTCGTCGATTGCCACCACCAGCACCTTGGCGCTGCCGGCGCCGGCCACGCGCAGCAGGTCCAGCCGTGTCGCGTCGCCGTAGTAGACGCGCCAGCCCCATTTGCGCAGGCTTTCGACCTGCTCCGCCGAGTGCTCCAGCACGGTCGCACGCAGCCCGTTGGCGAACAGCAGCCGACCGACGATCTGCCCGTAGCGGCCGAAGCCGGCGATGATGATCGGCGCGTCCTGCGCCTCGGAGATCGGGGCCAGGCCCCGGTCGGCGGGCCGGCCGGAAGCTCGGCTCGCGCACCAGCGGTCGGCGCCCACCAGCAGCAGCGGCGTCAGCAGCATCGACAAGGCCACCGCCGCCACCAGCAGCGACGAGGTCTGGGCCTCGATCACGCCGGCGTGCGCGGCGGCCTGGAAGACGACGAAGCCGAACTCACCGCCCTGCGCCAGCAGGATCACGAACACCGGCCGCTCGACCGGCGGGATCGGCATCCACCGTGCCATCGCCGCCAGCACCAGCACCTTCAGCAGCAGGAAGGCGACGACCAAGCCGGCCACCCAGGCCGGGTGCGCCCAGACGGCGCCGAAGTCGATGCTCATGCCGACCGCGATGAAGAACAACCCCAGCAGCAGGCCCTTGAAGGGCTCGAGGTCGGTTTCCAGCTCCCGGCGGTACTCGCTTTCTGCCAGCAGCACGCCGGCGAGAAAGGCGCCCAGCGCCATCGACAGGCCCACTGCCTGCATCAGCGCGGCGGTGGCCACCACCAACAGCAGCGATGCGGCGGTGAAGATCTCGGGCGTCTTGCTTTGCGCGATCCAGCGCAATGCGGGGCGCAGCAGCAGCCGGCCACCCAACACGATGGCGGCGATCACCGCGACCGCCTTCAACGCGCCGGCCCAGCCGCCACCCTCGCCGTTGCCGCCGCCCACCGCCAGCAAGGGCACCAGCGCGAGGATCGGGATCGCCGCGATGTCCTGGAACAGCGCGACGCTGAGCACGCTCTGGCCGGAGGTGGTCGACATCAGGTTGCGCTCGGCCAGCACGCTCAGGCCGATGGCGGTGGACGACAAGGCCAGCCCCAGCGAAGCGACCAGCGCGAGCCGCCAGTCGGCTCCGAGCGCCATCGCAGCACCGCACATCAGCGCGGCCGAGCCGAGCGTCTGCACAGCGCCCCAGCCGAAGATCGGCCGGCGCAGCGCCCACAGCCGGCGCGGCTCCAGTTCCAGCCCGACCAGGAACAGCATCAGCACGACGCCGAACTCGGCGAAATGCAGCATCGCCTGCGCGTCGGTCACCAGCTTCAGGCCCCACGGGCCGATCACGATGCCGGCGGCCAGGTAGCCGATGATCGAGCCCAGCCCGGCCAGCCGGGCCAGCGGCACCGCCAGCACCGCAGCGCCCAGGTAGACCAGGCTGGTCAGCAGCCAGCTCGTCGTGTGTACTTCTTCCATCGCGGCGGGCCTTCAATCTTCTTCGGGGCGGTCGGTGGCGGGCACGAAGCACGAGGTGTCGACCTCCAGCTCGGCCAATTCGGGCCATTGGGGGTAGCGAGCCAGGCGCTCGGCGTACATCGCGGCGTGGGCCCGCACGGTGTCGTCGTCGACCCGGTGCGCCGCGTGCAGCACCAGCGGCGGCAGAAAACGCATGCCGGCGAGCGCGGCGGTCTGTTCGGCCGGCGGCCAGAAGGCGTCGATGAAGTGGCGGTTGTGGCCGCTGGGGTGGTAGGCGTCTTCGCCGCCGCCGGTGCTGACCACCAGCCACAGGTCCTTGCCGCGCAGCGCATTGCCGCCCGGGCCATAGGCCCAACCGAAGCCGAACACCTCGTCCAGCCACAGCTTCAGCAGCGCGGGCATGCCGTACCAATGAAAGGGAAACTGCCAGACGACCAGCTTGGCCTGTGCGAGCAGCGCGCGCTCGGCGTCGACGTCGATCAGGTAGTCCGGGTACAGGCGGTACAGGTCGCGCACCTGGGCGCGACCGGGCGGCAAGGCGTGGGCGGTCTGGAGCAGGGCGCGGTTGATGCGAGAGTGCTCCAGCCGCGGGTGAGCCGCCAGCACGACGATCTCGGACGCAGCAGGTTCAGGTGGGGGCATGGGGCAGGCCGGAAGAGGGCGAGGAGAGCCGGCAGGGCCGCCGGGGTTCATCCGGGGCAGGGGCCAGCGGGCTGGCCGTTACCATACCTTCGAATCTGGAGCCCGGGTTGCGAAGCCCGGGTCGGCCCGGCCACAACAGGAGACGAGAGCGCATGCCGGTGATCGCGATCGCAAATCCCAAAGGGGGCGTGGGCAAGAGCACGCTGGCCACCAACCTGGCCGGGGCGTTGGCGCGCCAGGGCCATGCGGTGATGCTGGGCGACCTCGATCGCCAGCAGTCCTCGCGCCAATGGCTGGCCTTGCGGCCACCGGCGGCGCCGGTCATCACCAACTGGGAAATCCGCGAAGACACCGGTCAGGTGCGGCCGCCCAAGGGCACCACCCACGTCGTGGTCGACACGCCAGCGGGCCTGCATGACAAGAAGCTGAAGGCCTTGCTGAACCTGGCCGACCTGATGCTGGTGCCGCTGCAGCCCAGCCTGTTCGACATCCAGGCCACCCACGCCTTCCTGGCCGAGCTGCGTGGCCACCCGCGCGCGGCGCGCATCCGCATCGGCCTGGTCGGCATGCGGGTGAAAGACCACACCATCGCGCAAGAACGGCTGCAGGAGTACGTGGCCACGCTGCCGGCACCGATGGTGGCGACCATCCGCGACACGCAGAACTACGTGCACCTCGCTGCCCATGGACTGACGTTGTGGGACGTGGCGCCCAGCCGGGTGGAGCGTGACCTGGCGCAGTGGGAGCCGCTGCTGGCCTGGGTGGCCGCATGACGACGCAGATCGCGCACCTGGCCGATCTGGCCGGCCGCGTGGGCGAGGTCTTGGGCGTCAGCGACTGGATCACCGTCGACCAGGCACGCATCGACCGTTTTGCCGAGGCGACCGGTGACCACCAGTGGATCCATGTCGACCCGGTGCGCGCCGCCACCGGCCCGTTTGGCGTCACCGTGGCCCATGGGTTCCTGACACTGTCACTGCTGCCCTGGTTCTTCGACCACGGCTTCGTGGTGAATGACACGCGCATGGGTCTGAACTACGGCCTGAACAAAGTGCGCTTCCCGGCGCCGGTGCCGGTGGACAGCCGGCTGCGCGCGCAGTTCAAGCTGCTCGCCTACGAGCCGATCGATGGTGGTGCGCAGCTGCTGGTCGAGGCGACGATCGAGCGCGAAGGCGCCAGCAAACCAGTGTGCGTGGCAGAGTCATTGACCCGCCGATTCGTTTGACGGCTACGATCGCGGCTGCGACACACAGCGCCACGAGCCTTGATGAAAGTCCTGCTGGTCGATGACCACCCCCTGATCCTGTCCGCACTCAAGGCCATGATCGAGAACCTGAGCCCCGGCGTGGTGGTCAACGCCGTGTCCAACGCGAAAGAGGCCCGCTTCACGCTGCGCGTGCAGCAAGACCACGACCTGATGCTGCTCGATTTGCAGCTCGGCGACGCCAACGGCTTCGAGTTGCTGACCGAGGTGCGGCAGACCGACCCCGACCTGTCGGTGGTGGTGCTCAGCTCGTCCGACCGCGCGAGCGACGTGATCCAGGCGATCGACCTCGGCGCGATGGGTTTCCTGCCCAAGCGCATGACCACCGAAGACCTGGCCGACGCGCTGCGCCTGGTGATGGCCGGCGGCATCTATGTGCCGACGATGACCGTCAACCCTGTGCGCGACGCCGACGAGCCCGCGCCGGCCGCATTCCACACGGCGCCGGCAGTGGCCGAAAGCCTGCCGTCGTTCGAAGAGCTGGGCATCACGCCGCGTCAGGCCGACGTGCTGACACTGCTGCTGCAGGGCAAGTCCAACAAAGACATCGCCCGCCGCCTCGGCCTGTCGGTCGAGACCATCAAGGACCACGTGCAGGCCGTGCTGCGCGCATTGGGCGTCAGCTCACGCACGCAAGCGGTGCTGGCGGTGGGGCAGATGACCCAGAAGCGGCGCGGGGGGCGCTGAAAGGCTCGATGCCGTCGGCGTCGGCGCCAAGGTGAAGGCGTCCGCGACCCGGTGTGGCGCCTCGAATAGCATGGCCGTGTCAGCAATGATTTGTGACGTAAAAATAACGAGTTAGTGTTGTGTATTGAGGGTTGTCGGCCTACAGTGACCATCCACGAAAACGACACCGGAGACAAGCTTGTCACAACCTTCCGAGCGCCCGTTCGCCCGTGATCTCACGCCCATTTCTCAGGCGCTGGCGCTAGCAGGCTTGCTGGCGCTGCACCTCGGCGCCCAGGGGGCCCCGACCTACACCTGCCAAGTCTTGCAGGACAACAGCCCTTCGCCATCGACTGTGGCGAGCGACATCAACAACCGCGGCGAAATTCTTGGCCGAGCCACTTACGCGGCGGACAAATCCAACGGCGCCGTGGTATGGAAGCGCGACGGGCGGATTGTTCCGCTGCTTCCCAGAGACCCTGCCTTGATCGACGGCAGCGCCATCAATGACGCCGGTCAGGTGGTTGGCACCCGCTATCGCCACAGCGGACCGGGGAAGGTGGTCGTGTGGTCTGGCAACACGCGCATTTACATGGACGCGCTGGTCGGTCCGGATGGCTTTTCCAACGGCTCTGATATCAACCAGGCAGGCCATGCGGTGGGCTCGAGCCAGGTCAAGCTGGGCGATTTCACGGCGCACGCCACGCTCTGGAAGGACGGCGCCGTCACCGACTTGGGAGGCTTGGCCGAAACCGACGAAAGCTCTGCGAACGGAATCAACGACAGCGGCGTGATTGTGGGCCGCAGCGGTCCAAAGAATGGCGACTACCGCGCTGTCCAATGGGATGCGAAGGGCATCACCGACCTGGGTACTTTGCCCGACCATGTACGGTCTCACGCTTCGCGGATCAACCGTGATGGCATCGTGATTGGTTTCAGCAGCGCCAAGCACGATTTCGCGCCGCGCCCGGTGGCCTGGAAGGAAGGCGTGATCCACGACTTGGGGACACTGCCGGGACATCCCTTCGGCATCGTCGGGGCCATCAATGCAGACGGCAAGATGGTCGGTTCCTCGTTCGACAAGAATTTCTCCGGCGACATCCCAACGCTCTGGCTGGCCGTGGGACGCAAACCGTTGGACCTGAACACCCTGATTCCCAATGGCTGCGTCGACGCGCAGGGGGTGTCGTGGTCATTGCAGCGCGCGACTGGCATCAACGACCGTGGCGAAATTACTGCCTTTGGCGAGAAGACCGACACGGGGTACAAGACCGCGGCCTTCCGCCTGACGCCGCTGTGAAGCTCTGAGCGAGCCCGCCCACATGCTATTGCAGGTGTGTGGCGGGTGAGGGCAATGCGGTTAGGTCGCCTCCGCCTGACGACACGTCAGGTTGGCGTGTACGCCAACCGCACGTAAATGGGCGCAAAGGCCTCGGCCTGGGTCAACTCAAGCAGGCGCTCCCGCGCCAGCTCGAGCATCGCGATGAAGGTGACCACCATCACCGGGGCGCCGCGGGTGACGTCGAACAGGTCCTGGAACTCGACGAAGCGCTGGCCCTGCAGGCGCTTGAGCACGACGCTCATGTACTCGCGCACCGAGAGCTGCTCGCGCGAGATCTTGTGGTGCTGGTGCAGCTTGGCGCGCTTGATGATGTCGGCCCAGGCGTCGCGCAATTCGTCCACCGACACATCGGGGAAACGCGGCGCCAGCGACTGTTCGACCGTGACCTGGGCGCGCAGGAAATCGCGGCCCAGCTGCGGCAGCGCGTCCAGCCGTGCGGCGGCCAGCTTCATCTGTTCGTACTCGAGCAGCCGGCGCACCAGCTCGGCGCGCGGGTCTTCGGGTTCGGCGCCGTCGTCGGTCTTCTTCGGCGGCAGCAGCATGCGCGACTTGATCTCGATCAGCATCGCGGCCATCAAGAGGTAGTCTGCCGCCAGTTCCAGGTTCTGCTTGCGGATCTGGTCGACGTAGCGCAGGTACTGGCGCGTGACATCCGCCATCGGGATGTCGAGAATGTTGAAGTTCTGCTTGCGGATCAGGTACAGCAGCAGGTCCAGCGGGCCCTGGAAGGCTTCGAGAAAAACCTCCAGCGCGTCGGGCGGGATGTACAGGTCGGTCGGCAGTGCAAACAGCGGCTCGCCGTACAGGCGTGCGACGGCAATGCCGTCCACCACCTGGGGCAGATCCACCTCGGGCGCTGACGGCGGCGGCAAATCCGCATCCGGCGCGATGGCCGCGCCGTTCACTTCGGTTGGGTCTGGTAGACGTACGGCTGCTGGGGGATGCGGGCGGCGCTGAATTCGGCCTGGGCTTCACGGTCCTGCGCACGGTCCCACAGCAAGGCGCGGCCGGCGCGCTGCTCGGCTTCGAGGGTCGGGCGCTTGGCCTTCAGCTCGTCGATGAACTGGGAGACGTCGGACTTGTAGGGTTTCCAGAACAGCGGCATGGCAGGCAGGGGTGAAGGCGCGGGCGAAGCGAGCATTTTAGCCGGGTGGGTCACCGGCGCCGGCTGCCGGGCCGACGGCCAAAGGGACATCGGCCACGGTCGGCACGATGTTCTCGGCACCGAGCACCGCTTCGAAGCCGGAACGCCGCAACAGGCCCATCGGTTGTTCGTTGACGTTGGCCAGCACCAACGCGACGCCGCGCCGCTTGAGCGCCACGTGAAGCTGTGACAACGCATCCAGTCCCGAGGTGTCCATCGAAATCAGCCGGTGCATCTCGAGCACGACGGCGCGGGTACCGGGCGGGATCTGGCCGGGCAACGACTCGATCTTGCCCACCGCACCGAAGAACAACGCGCCGAACAGTTCGAACACCTGCACCCCGGGTTGCAACTCGCCGCTGGCGTGCGGCGTGACGCGAAACAGCGAACTCATGCGGTAGATGAAGAACGCACAGGCGGCCAGCAACCCCATCTCGACGGCCACCGTCAGGTCGAACACGACCGTCAGCACGAAGGTGCCGACCAGCACCACGCGGTAGGGCAACAGAAAGTGCCGCAGGCGCGCGAATTCGCGCCATTCGCCCATGTTCCAGGCGACGAAGAGCAGGATGCCGGCCAGCGCCGCCAGCGGCACATGCAGCGCCAACGGCGCCGCGACCAGCATGATGACCAGCAGCGTGAACGCATGCACGATGCCGGCCACCGGGCTTGCAGCGCCGGCGCGCACATTGGTGACCGTGCGGGCGACCGTGCCGGTGGCGGGAATGCCACCGAAGAACGGTGCGATGAGGTTGGCCAGCCCCTGGGCCATCAGCTCCTGGTTCGGGTCGTGGCGGGGCAGTTCGGTCAGGTTGTCGGCCACGCGCGCGCACAGCAACGACTCGATCGCCCCGAGCAGCGCGATCGTCACGGTCGGGATCACCAGCTGCTTCGCGGTCGCCCAGTCCAGCGTCGGCAGCGCAAAGGCCGGCAGTGTTTGCGGGATGCCGCCGAAGCGGGTGCCGATCGTATCGACCGGCAGCGCGAACAGCTGGGCCACCAGCGTCGCGCCGACCAGTGCCACCACGGTGCCGGGCACCTGCGCCGCATGGCGGCTCCACTTTTGCAGCGCGCCGACCGGTGCGACGGGCATCTTGTAGCTCTTGGGCCAGAGCACGACCAGGGCCAGGCTGGCCAGCCCGAGCGCGAAGGCCCAGGGGTTGAAGCTGTCCAGATGCCGGGCCAGCACGCCGATCTGGATGAAGAAGTCGGCGGGCAGCTTGTCGATCTGCAATCCGAGCAAGTCCTTCAGCTGCGATAGCCCGATCAGCACGGCAATGCCATTGGTGAAGCCGATCACGATGCTGACCGGGATGTAGCGCACCAGCGCCCCCAAGCGCAGCCAACCCATCACCAGCAGCAGCACTCCGGCGAGTGATGTGGCGATCAGCAGGTTGGCAAGGCCGTAGCGCTCGACGATGCCGTAGACGACGACGATGAAGGCGCCGGCCGGACCGCCGATCTGTACGCTGGAGCCGCCGAGTGCCGAGATCAGGAAGCCGGCGATGATGGCCGTGAACAGGCCTTGCTCGGGCTTGACGCCGGAGGCGATCGCAAACGCCATCGCCAGCGGCAACGCGACCACGCCTACCGTCAGCCCCGCGCCCAGATCGGCGCCGAATTGGCGGCGGTCGTACGTCGCCAGTGCGTCAACGAGGCGGGGGCGGAACCGGTGCAGCGAGACGGGCAATGTCATGGGTCCTCCAGGAGGCAAGGGGCGCGGCGGCAAGGCGCCGCCCCGGAGGACCGCAGTGGTGAACGCGCGCCATGAAGCGGCGGCGTGGCGACAAGCCCAGCACCAGAGAGCGTGGTCGCTCGGCGCTGGCCTGCCGTGCGGGCCGCATCAGCGCACCCGCATGCCCGGTTGCGCGCCGGCAAAGGGCTCGAGCACGAAGACGCCCGGGTTGGCTTTTTCGTCCGCATGGCTGGCGGCCAGGACCATGCCTTCGGACAGGCCGAACTTCATCTTGCGCGGTGCCAGGTTGGCCACCATCACCGTCAGCTTGCCGATCAGGTCTTCGGGCTGGTAAGAACTCTTGATGCCCGAGAACACATTGCGATAGATCGGACGCCCCTGCGGGTCGGTGCCCTCGCCGACATCGAGCGTCAGGCGCAGCAGCTTGTCCGAGCCTTCGACGTGTTCGGCGTTGACGATTTTCGCGATGCGCAGGTCGACCGCAGCGAAGGTGTCGATCTTGATTTCTTCTGCGATGGCTTCACCGCCGGGCAGGGCCGCCGAGGCCTCGGCCGTCGGCGGTGCCTCGAACAACGCTTCGAGCTTCTTTTCATCGACCCGCTGCAGCAGGTGCTGGTAACTGCCGATCGTGTGGGCGCCCAGCGGCCGTGCTGTGTCGGTGAAGGTCATCGGCTCGACGTGCAGGAAGGCCTCGACGTTGGCCGCCAGCGCCGGCAGCACCGGCTTCAGGTAGATCGTCAGCAGCCGGAAGGCCTCGATGCAGGTGCTGCACACGTCATGCAGCGCCGCCGCGTTGTCGGCGCTCTTGGCCAGTTCCCACGGCTTGTGCGCGTCGACGTACTCGTTGACCTTGTCGGCCAGCGCCATGATCTCGCGCAGCGCCTTGCCGTATTCGCGCTCTTCGTACAGCTGCTCGATCGCGCTGCGGTGGGCGCGCAGGGTTTCGAGCAGGCTCGAACCTTCGACGCCCAGGTCGCCCGACAGCGTGCCGCCAAAGCGCTTGGCCAGGAAACCTGCGGCGCGGCTGGCGATGTTGATGTACTTGCCGACCAGGTCGGAGTTGACGCGAGCCGAAAAATCTTCGGGGTTGAAGTCGATGTCCTCGACGCGGGCGTTCAGCTTGGCGGCGATGTAGTAGCGCAGCCACTCTGGGTGCAACCCGAGTTCGAGGTACTTCAGCGGCGAGATGCCGGTGCCGCGGCTCTTGCTCATCTTCTCGCCGCCGTTGACGGTGATGAAACCGTGCACGAACACGTGGTCAGGCACCTTGCGTCCCGAGAAGTGCAGCATCGCCGGCCAGAACAGCGTGTGGAAGGTGGTGATGTCCTTGCCGATGAAGTGCACCTGCTCCAACGCCGGGTCGGCCAGCAGCGTGCCCAGGCTCAACCCTTTTTTGCTGCAATAGTTGGACAAGGAGGCGAGGTAGCCGATCGGTGCGTCGAGCCAGACGTAGAAATATTTGCCCGGCGCATCGGGGATCTCGATGCCGAAGTACGGCGCGTCGCGCGAGATGTCCCAGTCGCCGAGGGCCGTTTTGCCGGTGTCGTCGGTGACGAACCATTCCTTGATCTTGTTCAGCACTTCGGGCTGCAGCCGGCCCGGCTCGTTCATCCAGCCTTGCAGGAATTCGACGCAGCGCGGGTCGGACAGGCGGAAGAAATAGTGCTCGCTGCTCTTGATGACCGGCGTCGCGCCGGACAGGGCCGAATACGGGTTCTTCAGCTCGATCGGCGTGTAGACCGCGCCGCAGTTCTCGCAGTTGTCGCCGTACTGGTCTTTCGTGCCGCACTTCGGGCATTCGCCCTTGATGAAGCGGTCGGGCAGGAACATGCCCTTCTCGGGGTCGAAGAACTGCTCGATCGTCTTCACGTCGATGAGCTCGTTCTTGCGCAGCGCGAGGTAGACCTCTTTCGCCAGCGCGTGGTTCTCCGGCGCGTCGGTCGAGTGCCAGTTGTCGAAGGCGATGTGGAAACCGTCGAGGTACCTGGCGCGACCTGCGGCCACCTCGGCCACGTAGGCCTGCGGTGTCTTGCCGGCCTTTTCGGCGGCAATCATGATCGGCGCACCGTGCGTGTCATCGGCACAGACGAAGTGCACCTCGGCGCCGCGCATGCGCTGGAACCGCACCCAGATGTCCGCCTGGATGTACTCCATCATGTGCCCGATGTGGAACGGCGCATTGGCGTAGGGCAGGGCGGTGGTGACGAAGAGCTTGCGGGTCATGGTGCGGTGAACCAGCGGCGCGGGTGGGGTCGGCGCGAAAAGGAAACCTTGATTCTAGGCGCGGTGATAGATTGGGCGGGCCGTTTTCGCACTGCAACAAAGCGCGGCCACCCGCGCCGGTTTCATGATGAAGATGATGCCTTTGCCGCTGAGGATCGGCGCGTTGATCGCTGCTGTTGGGGCGATCAACCTGACCGGCTGCGCGGGCTACGGGCCGGGTCAACTGCCCACTGGCGCCACGGCCAGCCAAGTCCAGGACCAGATGGGCCCACCCACCGGTCGCTACCCTCGACCCGAGGGCGGCGAGCGGCTCGAATACGCGCGTGGCCCGTTCGCCAAGCACACCTTCATGGTCGACCTCGATGCGGCAGGGCGCGTCCAGCACTGGGAGCAGGTGTTGCGCGAAGACATCTTCAACCAGGTCGTGCCCGGGATGACGGCTGACCAATTGCGCTACAGACTCGGCCGGCCCGCCAAACAGTTCGGCATCTGGCGCGGCGCTACCGTGTGGACTTGGCGTTATGAAACACCGTTCTGCCAGTGGTTCATGGTGACGGTGGAGCCGAACGGCGTCGTGCGAGATGCGGGCTACGGGCCCGACCCGATTTGTGAAGTGAACGAGAAAGACGAATTCCGATGACATTGCGCCTGCACGGCATCCCGAACTGCGACACCGTCAAGCGCGCCCGCGCCTGGCTGGCCGACCAGGGTGTCCCGCATGACTTCATTGATTTCAAGAAGGCCGGCGCCAGTGAGGCCGACCTGCAGCGCTGGAGCGATGCCGTCGGCTGGGAAAAGCTGCTGAACCGCCAGGGCACCACCTGGCGCAAGCTCGATGCCGCCATCCAGGGCCGAGTCGTCGACGCCGCCAGCGCTGGGAGTCTGATGCACGAGCAGACCAGCGTGATCAAACGGCCGGTGGTCGAATGGCCCGACGGTGCCATCACGGTCGGGTTTTCCCCAGAGACTTGGGCCGCGCGGCTGACCGGTTGAGCGAGCCGGCTGGGCTCAATTTGTGACATCGCGCAGCGCCTGAGTGCCCGTTCTTTTCAGGGCAGGCACGCGGATTGCCGTCGCAATCGGTTACGAATAGGCCCCACTGAAGGGCCTGTTGGCGCTTCATGATTCGCAGCTGGGGTCTAACCGGCATGCAGTACTGTTCCTTCGAACAGGCCGTGCCGCCCGCCACGAACTATGAAGCGACACCTTGTTTGGGAGGGCCGCCCCCTGCGGCGTTGGCTCGTGGCCGGCATGGCCACCCTGGCGCTGGCGGGCTGCGGCGGCAGTGGAGAGGGTGACTCCGACAGCGCGGCCGACGATGAACGGCGGGCCGCAGCAGGTGTGAGTGGTAACCAACCCGAGGGTGCCGAGGCTTTCGTCACCTCCCAGGCCGATGCGGTGCGCCTGGCGCACCAGGCCACCTTCGGCCCCAGTGAAGCGCTGGTCGTCGACATCCGCAGCAAAGGGGCCAAGGCCTGGATCGTCAACCAGTTGGGGCTGTCGGTCTCGCGCTACAAGCTCGGCGGCGACAACTCGCCCGACAAGAACACCTCGACGACCGATTTCTGCCAGCTGCCCGACCAGATCAAGAACCCGAACTGCTGGCGCGACTACCTTTCTTCCGAACCGCTGCTGTGGGATTTCTACCGCAACGCGGTGCGCAACAACGACCAGCTGCGCCAACGGGTCGCACTGGCACTGAACCAGTTGCTGGTGATCAGCAACGTGGACGTCGATGGGACGTACGGCCTGCGCCAGTTCTACAACAACGTGATGATCGGCGCGCTCGGCAACTACCGGGACCTGCTGCGCCAGGTGGCCGTCTCGCCGATGATGGGCGAGTACCTGAACCACGTGAACAACGACCAGGCGGCGCCGAACGAGAACTTCGCGCGCGAGCTGCTGCAGCTGTTCACGATCGGGCCGTGCAAGCTCAACAACGATGGCACGCTGGTCGGTGGCCAGTGCGTCGCCACCTACGACAACGAGCGGGTGCGTTCCTACGCCTATGCGCTGACTGGCTGGACCTACCCGCCCGGTGGTGCTGACCGCTGGGGCTGCTGGCCCGAGGGCGCGAACTGCCACTACCTCTACGGCGACATGGTGCCGGCGGGCGGCACGCTGCGCGACACCAGGGCGCGCAAGCTGCTGTCGGACGTGCTGGTGCCCGCGGGCGCGACGGCACCCAAGGCGCTCGACAAGGTGCTGGACAGCCTGATGGGCCACCCGAACATCGGGCCGTTCGTCGGCAAGCACCTGATACAGCAACTGGTGACCAGCAACCCGACGCCGGAATACGTTGCCCGCGTCACGAAGGCCTTCAACAGCGGCACCTACGACGGCATCGGCACCGGCAAGCGCGGCGACCTGTCGGCCACCGTGGCGGCGGTGCTGCTGGACAAGGAAGCGCGCACCGAGACGCCGACCAACAAGGCGGGCCGGCTGCGCGAGCCGGCGCAGCTGTTCACCGGCGTGATCCGCGCGATCGGCGGCGACACCGACGGCAATGCGTTGGGATGGTGGCAAGGCGAGAACATGAGCCAGCACATCTTTCGCTCACCGACGGTCTTCAACTACTACCCGCAGGACTTCCCGTTGAGCGGCAGCAAGCTGATCGGGCCGGCGTTCGGCATTCACAACGCCAGCACCGCGCTGAACAGGTTGAACTACCTGACGATGCTGTTCGACTGGAATGGCGCCGATCCACAGAAAGACGTGCCCGGCGCCGTCGGCACCAAGCTGAACTACGAGGCCTGGGTGGCGGATGCGAGCGACCCCGCCAAGCTGGTCGACCGCATGAGCAAGCTCGTGCTGGGCCAGCCGTTGCCGGAGCCGGCGCGTGGCAAGGTCATCGAAGCGGTGGAGCATTACGACGACAAGAACAGCCCCGGAGAGTGGCGCAAGAAGCGCGTGCAACGGGCCGGCTGGCTCGTGATGAGCGCGCCGCAGTACCAGATCATCCGCTGAACGAGCAAGGCCCGACGATGACCCGCTTCACCTCCTCATCCCTGCGCCGCCGCGACTGGTTGCGCCTGCTGGGCGGTACCGCCGGCATGGCCGCGCTCGGCGGGGTCGGCTCGCTGCTGGCCCCGCGCAGCGCGCAGGCCGGCGACTACAAGGCCCTGGTCTGCATCTATCTGGTCGGTGGCAACGACGGCTTCAACATGATGGTGCCGGCCGATTCGCGCTATGCGCAGTACAAGGAAGCGCGCAGCATCCTCGCCTTGCCGAAGACCTCGTTGCTGCGCTTGTCGGGCACCGATTTCGGCCTGCACCCGTCGATGAAATCGCTGATGCCGCTGTGGTCGGCCGGGCACCTGGCGCCGATCGTCAACGTGGGGCCGCTGTCGGCGCCGCTGACGAAGGCGCAATACCTGGCGGCCGGCGCGGATTCGCCGCTGGTGCCGGACAACCTGTTCTCGCATTCCGACCAACAGCGCGCCTGGGAGAGCGCCAGCACCGAGGCGATGGCGCGCACTGGCTGGGGCGCCCGCGCGACGGAGGCGATGGCCACCACTTACCCCGTGATCTCGTTGGGCGGCAACAGCCGTTTCGGGACCGGCGAAACGGCGCCGGCGCTGGTGCTGCCCGGGCCGGGCGGCACGTTCGCGGCTGCCGGTCTGGCTCCCGGTGACATTGCCTTCCCGGCCGACCAGAAGCGCAAGGCAGCCGTCGATGCGCTGTACGCGCCGGGTCAGAAGGGCGAAATGACCGAGGTCTATGCCCGCATGCAGCGCGACGCGTTCGCGATGTCGGACCGGCTGGCCGAACTGGTCAAGGGCCTGCCGGGTGACGACAGCGTGCCGGCCGCGATCGACAGGGCCTTCGACCGGTTGATCGAGAACCAGACGCTGACGACCAGCCTCGGTGGCCAGCTCTACCAGATCGCCAAGCTGATCGCCGGCCGCCAGCAGGTGCAGGGCGATCGGCACATCTATTTCGCCAGCCTCGGCGGTTTCGACACCCATGCCGACCAGATCGTCAGTGGCGACAGCACGGCCGGCAGTCACGCGGACCTGCTGACCGAAGTCGCCGATGCGATGGCCTGCTTCCACGACGCGATGGTCAACCTGGGCCTGAACAAGCAGGTGACGGCCTTCACCAGCAGCGATTTCGGCCGCACCTTCGTGCCCAACAACAGCCGAGGCTCCGACCACGCATGGGGCAACATCCAGTTGGTCTGTGGCGGCTCGGTCAATGGCGGCACGACCTACGGTGAGTACCCGAAGCTGGTGCTGGGCGGGTCCGACGATGTGGGCGTGCAGGAGTGGGAGATGCACGGCCGCTGGATTCCCACCTCCAGCGTCGACCAGTACGCCAGCACGCTGCTGAAGTGGTTCGGCTCGACCGGCCCGCAGCTTGACGAGATCCTGCCGAACCTGTCGGTCTTTCCTGACCGCACCCTGGGCTTCATGCAACCGGCCTGAACCGGCTCGTGCGCTGCGGCCGTGCCAGCTCAGGGCAGCTCGAGCGCCAGCACGCCGCTGCGTGACCAGGCTTCAGCTTCCTCGCGCAGCAGGTGCAAGGCGCGTGGATGCTGGTCCGCCCATTCCCGCGGCCAGCGCAGAAAGGCGACCTGGCCGCGCCGCTCGATGTCGATCGCGTCGCTGTCCACCGGGCCGCGGGCATGGCATTGGATGACGGCCAGCCGCAAGCACAGCAGCTGCCAAGCCACGTCGTCCCGGGTCAGCGCTTCGTCGATCTTGCGCAAGCCGCCCCGCTGCCCCAGCACCAGATCGGCCACCCGCCGCTGCTGGCTTTGTGAAAAGCCGGCCGCGTCGACATGGGCTACCAGGTAGGCACTGTGGCGGTGGTGGTCGTGGTGCGACACCATCAGCCCGACCTCGTGCAGCTCGGCGGCCCAGCGCAGTTCGTGCTGACGCTCGGCATCGGCGCCGGGCTCGACCTGGCCGTGCCAGCGCAGCGCCAGTTCGCGCACGCGCCGGGCCTGCTCACGGTCTACCGCAAAGCGGCGTTGCAGGCGCTGCACCGAATCGTCGCGCAGGTCGTGCCCGCGGGCCAGGTGGCGTGCGACCAGTCGATCATGCAGATCGATGATCACCCCTTGCCGAAGCGCGCCCTTGGCGGGCAGCAATTCGGCAATACGGAAATGCGTGGCCAGCGTGTACAGGATGGCCACACCCCCGGCCAACACCGCCCGGCGCTCCGGCTTCAGGCCGGGCAGCGCTATGTGCTCGACCGAGCCAGCCGCGATGCACTCGGTGATCAGCCAGCGCAGGCCTGCCGGCGTGATGCGCCCGTCGGTCTTGCCGCTCGCTGCCAGCACTTCGGACACGGCGCCAGCGGTGCCCGACGAGCCCAATGCTTCCTGCCAGCGACCGGGCGTGTAATCCGACAACGCCTCCTCCAGCTCGGCACCGGCGGCGATCTGTGCGGCGCGAAAGGCCGGGGCGGTGTAGCGGCCGTCGGGAAAGTAGCGCATCGACAGGCTGACGCTGCCGACCTGGAATGATTCGGCCTGCGTCGGCTGGCGACCTTGGCCTAGGATCATCTCGGTCGAGCGGCCGCCGATGTCGATCACCAGCCGCTTGGCGTCTGACGGTTGCAGGTGCGACACGCCGGCGTAGATCAGCCGCGCTTCTTCGCGCCCGGAGATCACTTCGATCGGCACGCCCAGTGCCGCCTGGGCGCGTTCCAGGAACGCGTTGCGGTTGCGCGCTTCGCGAAGCGTCTGGGTGGCCACCGCACGCACCTGAGCCGAGGTCAGGCTGGCCAGGCTGTCACGAAAGCGCTTGAGGCAGGCCAGCCCCCGCAGGGCGGCTTCTTCGGTCAGCATGCCGTCGGCATCGAGACCGGCGCCCAGGCGCACGGTTTCCTTCAAGTACTGGTGCCGCCGGTAGCGGCCTTCTCGCATCTGGCCGATTTCCAGCCGGAAGCTGTTCGACCCCATGTCAATCGCGGCCAGCAGGCCGGAGGGGGAGGGCAAAGTTAGGGGCATGGCCACGAATTGTGCAGGCGAACGCTGCAGCGAACGGGCAAAATTCGGCTCAAACCCAAATATGTGGAGGTGCGCCCGTGTCCAGCCCCAAACTGCTTGAGAGAAGGCCATCCGCCGTCGTCGTCATCCGCCGCGGCGGTGGCCATGCGTTGAAACTGCTGGCGATCGCCGCGCTCGCCAGCTGCGGCGGATCGCTGTCGCCAGACGCCTCGTCGCAGGTCGAAGAAGACCGCCAAGGCGCGGAGGTCGCGCCGGTCGACTACGGTGCGGGCCCGGGCGTGGCCTGGGACGAAGACGCCAGCGAACGCCAATCGGCCTTGGGTGATCAGCAGGTGCAGGGTATCAGCGTGCCGACCGGTCCCACCGACGCCCATCTCAAGGGGGTCTTCGGCGCCGCCTTCACCTGGCCGCTGATTCCGCTGCACACCGTGCTGTTGCCGGATGGCCGCGTGCTCAGCTATGGCACCAAGCCCAGCGGCATCCAGAGCGGGCTGTTGAATTACGCGATTTGGGACCCGGCGCTGGGCATGGGCTCGAAGGCCAAGATGCTGCTGTCCAACACCACGGGCACCGACATTTTCTGCGCCGGCCAGGCGCTGCTGCCGGTGACGGGCGACGTCCTGCTGGTCGGCGGCGACCGCATCGTCAATGGCAAGCGCAACTACGCGAACAACGACGTCAACATCTTCACGACGGCCGACAACCAGCTGACCAGGCAGGCCCAGTCGATGGCCTACCAACGCTGGTACGCGACATTGATCACCACCGCCAGCGGCGAGCAGGCCGTGCTCGGTGGCCGCATCGATCGCTTCTATGCGGGCACCGATCAGGTCCCCCCGACGGATGACACCTACGCCAGCACGCCCGAGGTCTACAACGCCACCACCGGCTGGCGCACGCTGACCACCGCCAACAGCGACGCCGCCTACGGCGCACGCGTGCAGGCCTGGAACTACCCGCGCGCCTGGTGGTCCCCGCAGGGGCAGGTCGTGATCTTCAACGTGATGGGCGAGATCTTCTCGCTCGACGTGGCCGGCACCGGTAGCGTGACGCAGTTGCCGGGCACGATGCCGGTGGGCGCCTACATGCTGCCAGCGGCGATGTACCAACCCGGCAAGATCCTGTCGGTTCGCGGTGCGGCGAAGGCCGTGGTGGTCGACATCAACGGCGCTGCCCCGGTCGTCACGCCGACCGCCCCGCTGTCGGCAGACCGCCAGTTCGGCAATGCCACCATCCTGGCCGACGGCAAGGTCTGGGTCAACGGCGGCTCGACGACCGGCAACGACCTCGTCGGCGCCGTCTACGACTCGGAGACCTGGAACCCCGCGACCGGCAGCTGGACGCTGGGCGCGACGGCCACCAAGGCACGCCTGTACCACAGCGTGTCGATGCTGATGCCCGACGGGTCGGTCTTGACCGGCGGCGGCGGCGCACCCGGCCCGGTGGCCCAGTTGAACGCCGAGATCTACTTCCCACCCTACCTTTACAAGACCGATGGTTCGGGCCTGCCGGCCGTTCGGCCGGGCATCGTCACGGCGCCGACGGCGGCCACCTGGGGCGCAACGATCCCGGTGGCGATGAACAACAAGAACGCGGTTGCCCGAATGACGCTGGTGCGTTTTGGCGCCGTGACGCACGCATTCAGCAACGAGCAACGCTTCGAGGACCTGAGCTTCTCGCAAGTCGGCAAGAACCTGAGCGTGACGTTGCCGGCCTCCGCCAACAATGCGCCGCCGGGGTTCTACATGCTGTTCGCGATCGACGCGAACGGCGTGCCATCGAAGGCCAAGGTGTTGCGCCTGGGGGCCTGAGGCCCCGGCAGGGCACGCCGATGCAAGCGCGTCTCCTGGGTGCCTGGGTGAGCACCGGCCAGCGCGGCGTGGGTACGCCGCGTTGTGCTTGACACGGTTGATAAGATGAACGCGGCTTTGACCATCGTGGTGTGGCCGCGCGACAGCGCGCGTTTGCGGGCCACCCGGGCGCGCGCCTTCCCTTCCCATCGGAGGGGAGCCAGGGCGTCGTGAGGCTGGGTTCAAGGCCCGGGGTGTGGTTCAGAGCCAGGTCCTGACAAGTGCCGCCGCGCCCATGTCGGGCGGGTTTTCGTTTTCTCCCGAGCCCCCATGACCCTGCTCTACATCGTTGCTGCCACGCTGATCGGCGGGGTGTTGTCGGTCGTGATCGCCGCGTCGATGACCTTTGCCGCGCTCGGCAAGCTGGTCAAGCACCTCGTCAGCCTGTCGACTGGGGTCTTGCTGGCCACCGCGCTGCTGCATGTGCTGCCCGAGGCCTTCGAAAGCCAGAAGGCCAGCCCGCACGCGTTGTTCACCACCTTGCTGCTCGGCCTGTTGTTCTTCTTCTTGCTCGAGAAGGCCGAGTTGTATCGGCATGCCCACCACCATGAGGGCGATGGGCATGAGCACCACCATCATTTCGACGCCGAACAAGCCGGCCGAGGCGGCTTCAGTGTGCTCGTTGGCGACAGCATCCACAACTTCTGCGATGGGATCATCATCGCGGCGGCCTTCCTGGTCAGCCCGGAGCTGGGGGTCACGACTTCGCTCGCGGTGATCCTGCACGAGATTCCGCAAGAGGTGGGCGATACCATCGTGCTGATCAACGCCGGCTTCAGCCGCCGCAAGGCGCTGCTGTACAACGCCGCGTCCGGGCTCACCGCAGTGGTCGGCGGTGTCTTGGGCTACTTCGTGGTCGGCGCCTGGTACGAGGTCTTTCCGTACCTGCTGGTGGTGGCGTCCAGCAGCTTCATCTACGTGGCCGTGGCAGACCTGATCCCGCAGATGCAGCGCCACTTGCCCTGGCGCGAGATCCTGGCGCAAGTCGCCTGGATAGGTGCCGGGCTGCTGCTGGTCTTGTCGGCCACCCGCCTGATGCACGACTGACGGCGCGGCGGCGCAGCGTCAGTCCGCCGGGTGCTACTTGACGATCAGGATCGGCACCGCACTGTGTGTCAGCACCTTCTGGGTTTCGCTGCCCAGCAGCAGCGCGCTGACGCCGCGCCGGCCATGTGAGGCCATCACGATCAGGTCGCAACCTTCGGCTTTGGCATGGTCGGTGATCGCCTCCCAGGGGTGCAATGCTTCGACCGTGTGGCCCGAGCAGTTGAGGCCTTCCAGCGCCGCTGCGTCGACGACCGACTTCACCCGCGCCGCCGCAATGCGTTCCTGCGCGTCATAGAACTCCTGCGGCGGCACTGGCTGCATTTCGGAGATCGCGCTGTAGGGGAAGGGCTCCTTGACACTGATCGTCGACAGCTTGGCCCCCAGAATCTTGGCCAGGCCGATGGCTGTCTTGACGGCCTTGGAGGTGATATCGGACCCGTCAGTGGGAACCAGGATGTTGCGGTACATGCTGCTCTCCTTCGCTGGCGCGCCGGAACTGCCCGGCCCATTGCGCAGTGTTGCTCGTTTGGCGTCGCTTGTCTTGATACCCGTCAAGCACACGCGGTGTCGGGCCTCGCCGACGTCCGAAGACTCAGCCTCGCGCTACCGGCCGCGCGGGGTCGCTCGACCATTCGCTCCATGAGCCCGGATACAGCGCCGAGCCGGCCAGGCCGGCGGCCTCCATTGCGAGCAGGTTGTGGCAGGCTGTCACGCCCGACCCGCATTGGTGAACGACGTTCCCTGGAGGCACACCGAATGCTGCAAAAACCTTTCGCAGCTCGTCTGCCGGCAGGAAGCGCCCGTCCGTGGCGAGGTTGTTCTTGAAGAAGCGATTGCGTGCGCCGGGAATGTGGCCGGCCTGGGAGTCCAGCGGTTCGACATCCCCGCGAAACCGCTCCGGCGCGCGCGCGTCGATCACCAGCGCCGCTGCCGGTGCTGCCAGCAGGCGCTCAGCCGGTACGGTGGGCATCGCCGGTGCCCGAAGCGGGTAGGGCGCGGCGGCCGGCTCGGGCCGATGGGACTCACGGTCGATCGGCCCACCCGCGGCTTGCCACGCTGCCAAGCCCCCGTCCAACACGGCGACGTTGCTGTGGCCCAGCCAGCGCAGCAACCACCATGCGCGCGCGGCGTAGGGGCCGCCTTGAGCATCGTAGGCGACCACCGGCGTGTCGGGCCCGATGCCCCACGCAGTCAGCGTGGCGGCAAAGGCCTCGCGCGCCGGCAGCGGATGGCGGCCGCCATCGATGGCGCCGCGGGCCGTCTTCGGCCCGGATAAATCGCGATCCAGATGGGCATAGCGTGCCCCGGGCAGGTGGCCGTGAGCGTAGGCCTTTTCACCGGCTTGGCTGTCGGCCAGGTCGAAGCTGCAATCGAGCACGACCGGCCAGAACTCGCCGCGGCCCAGTAAGGCGAGCAGGGCGGGGGCGCTGATCAAAGGTGTGGGCAAGGGCATGGTGAAAAAACCTCAGGATTCGAAGCTGGAGGAATCGCCTGCGGCGGGCGCGCTGCGCTGGCGCAGCCGGGTGGCGGCCAGGCCGGCACCGACGATCAGCACCATGCCGGCCAGCGCGACCGGCGTGACGGGATCATCGAAGATCAGCACGCCGAAGATGAACGAGAAGGCGATGCCGAGGTACTGCAGGCTGGCATTGGTCAGCGCGCGGCCGATCGCATAGGCCCGCGTCATCATCATCTGCGCCACGGTGGCCAGGACGCCGATGGCCAGCAGCAATGTCGCGCCGTACCAGGTGTGGCCGTGTGCGCCGCTGGTGAACATCAGCAAGCTGCCGGCGATGATGCCGCCCAGCGAGAAGTAGAAGACCACGCGATACTCGGGCTCGCCGGCGCGACCGAGCGCGGTGACCTGCATGTAGGCCATGGCCGCGCCGAGGCCGGAGGTGAGGCCCGCCAACGCGCCTTGGAACTGGTCATGCTCGATCGTTGGCTGCAGCACCAGCGCCACGCCGAGAAAGCCCGTCAGGACGGTCGCGGTCAACCGGTGGTCGACCTTGGCGGCGCCGAACATCACCGCTCCGCCGATCAGGAACATGGCCATCCACACCGAGCTCATGTAGTTCAGCGTGATCGCGGTGGCCAGCGGCAACTTGCCGATCGAATAGAACCACAGCACCAGCGACAACACGCCGATCGTGCTGCGCCAGAAGTGCATGCCCGGCACGCTTGTGCGCAAGCTGCCGCCGCGCACCCGCGTCAAGCCCAGAATGAACACGGCACCGACCAGGCTGCGATACAGCACGATCTCGCCCGCGCCGTAGTAGGCCGACGCCAGCTTGACGCAGACGCCCATGATCGAGAACAGCAGCGATGCCAACAGCATCAGCAGCGGGGCGGACATCGACGAGTGCATCGTCAGTACGCCAGCCCCATCGCGTCGCGCACGTCCTTCATCGTCTGCCTGGCGATGGTGCGCGCCCGCTCGGTGCCCATCTCGACGATCCAGTGCACCTGCTTCGGATTCGACAGGTAGGCCTCGGCGCGTTCGCGCCAGGGTTGCTGCTCGCGCTGGATCGCCTCGATCACCGGCTGCTTGCAGTCCAGACAGCCGATGCCGGCGGTGGTGCAACCCTCGCGTGCCCAGGCCTGAGTGTCAGCATTCGAATAGAGCTGGTGAAAGGGCCAGACCGGGCAACGCGCCGGGTCGCCGGCATCGCTGCGGCGCACTCGCTGCGGGTCGGTCGGCATGCGGCGGATCTTCTGCGCGACGACCTCGGGCTCTTCGCGCATCTCGATCGTGTTGTCCGAACTCTTGCTCATCTTCTCGCCATCCAGGCCCGGCAGCTTCGCGGTTTCGGTGAACAGTGCGGCTGGCTCGGGCAGCACCGGCTCGGCCTGGCCGCGGCCGTACAGGTGGTTGAAGCGGCGCGCCACTTCACGCGTCACTTCCACGTGGGCGGCCTGGTCTTCGCCGACCGGCACGAAGTTGGCGCGGTAGATCAGGATGTCGGCCGCCTGCAGCAGCGGGTAGCCGAGGAAGCCGTAGGTCGCGAGATCGCGGTTCGGCTGCGTCGTGATCTGGTGCTTGTAGCTCGGCACGCGTTCCAGCCAGCTCAGCGGCGTGCCCATCGCGAGCAGCGTGAACAGCTCGGCGTGCTCCGGGATGCGGCTCTGGATGAACAGGGTGGCGCGGTTCGGGTCGATGCCCGCGGCGAGCCAATCGACCACCATGTCGTAGACATTGCGCTCGATGACCTCGCGCTCCTGGTAGTGCGTGGTCAGCGCGTGCCAGTCGGCGACGAAGAAGAAGCAATCGTGGTCGTCCTGCAGCCGTACCCAGTTCTTCAGCGCGCCGTGGTAGTGGCCGAGGTGCAGCGCGCCTGTGGGGCGCATGCCGGAGAGAACGCGAGGTCGCGTGACCATGTGGGCAAAGGCCGGGCAGGCTCAGTGAAGCGGCCGATGATTCTCTCAGACGATGGATACCCGTCAGGTGGCCCGCTTACACTCTTGCGCCTCTATGAAGCGAATCGTGATCCTGCTGTCCGGCCGCGGCAGCAACATGCAGGCGATCGTCGAGCGTTGCGCCGCCGAGGGCTGGCCGGCGCAAGTGGTCGGCGTGGTCAGCAACAAGGCCGAGGCGGCGGGTCTGGCCTGGGCCGCCGAGCGCGGGATCGTGACGGCGGTTGTCGACCACAAGGCTTTCACGACCCGCGAGGCCTTCGATGCCGAGCTGGCCAGGGTGATCGACCTCTGGTCGCCGGATCTGCTGGTGCTGGCCGGCTTCATGCGCATCCTCGGTGCCGGTTTCGTGCGCCACTTCGAGGGGCGCATGCTGAATGTGCACCCGTCGCTGCTGCCGGCCTTCACCGGGCTGCACACCCATCGCCGCGCGATCGAGGCGGGCTGCAAGCTGGCGGGCTTGACCGTGCACTTCGTGACGCCCGAACTGGACCACGGGCCGATCGTCGCGCAGGCCGCGGTGCCGGTGCTGCCAGGCGACTCCGAAGACACGCTGTCGGCCCGCGTGCTGGCGCGCGAGCACGTGGTGTATCCGCTCGCGGTGCGCTGGTTCGTCGAAGGTAGGCTGAAGCTGGCGGACGGAGTGGTCACGCACGTGGACGGCGTGTCGCAGGTGCTTTGGCCGGAGCAGTCAGTCAGCTGAACGACGGCAACAAGCCGGCTCGCGGTGTTGATCGCGAGCGCGAGGATCGCGGCATTGAAGCCGAGCGACAGCACCGCCTGCAGCAACACGAGCCCGGCGCATCGAGCGGTTGATGGTCGCGCCATCGGGGTTTGCGCAGCCACCGCACGCGTGAATGCGTGCCGTCGTTCGGGCCGCTGCAAGGCACGGGGATAATCCGGCCATGCATCCTAATGCCCTGCTGGACCTGGCCACCGAGTTGTTGCGCCAGGTGCTCAAGCTCGATCAACCGGCCGACGCCGTCGTTTCGGCCTTCTTCCGTCGCCACCGCGGCCTGGGCCAGCGCGAGCGCCATAGCCTGGCCGAGACCACCTATGCCGTGCTGCGCCAGCGTCTGCGCCTGGCACACCTGGCACAAAGCGGCAGCGGCGCGCTGGAGCGGCGCCTGGCCGCGCTGGCCTGGCAAGGCAGCGACACCTTCCTGCGTGGGGCGCTGGGCCCGCAAGAGCAGAAGTGGCTGGCCGAAGTCCAGGCGATCGATGTCGAGGGGTTGCCCGAAAAGCTGCGCCACAACCTGCCGGACTGGCTGGCGTCGGCGCTGAAGAAGGAAGTGGGCGACGAGTTCTGGCCATTGGTCAAGGCCATCGAACAGGCCGCCCACCTGGACTTGCGGGTCAACACGCTGAAAGCCAAACGCGAGGACGTCCGCGTCGCGCTGGCCGAGGCAGGCATCGACGCTCAGATCACGCCCTATTCGCCATGGGGCCTGCGCATCGAGGGCAAGCCGGCACTGCAAAAACTCGAGCCGTTCATCCGTGGCGATGTCGAGGTGCAGGACGAAGGCAGCCAGTTGTTGGCGCTGCTGCTCGCGCCCAAACGCGGCGAGATGGTGGTCGACTTCTGCGCCGGAGCTGGCGGCAAAACGCTGGCGTTGGGTGCGCTGATGCGCAACACCGGCCGCCTGTACGCCTTCGACGTCTCGGGCCACCGGCTCGAAGGGCTCAAGCCTCGCCTGGCGCGCAGCGGCCTGTCCAACGTCTACCCGGCACAAATTGCTCATGAGCGCGATGAGCGCATCAAGCGCCTGGCCGGCAAGATCGACCGCGTGCTGGTCGATGCACCGTGCTCGGGTCTCGGCACCTTGCGCCGCAACCCCGACCTCAAATGGCGTCAATCGCCCAAGGCGATTGAAGAAATGAACGCCAAGCAGCGCGACATCCTGGCCAGCGCTGCGCGCCTGGTCAAGCCGGGTGGACGACTGGTCTACGCCACCTGCAGCCTGTTGAGCAGCGAGAACGAGGCCGTTGCCGTCGCATTCAGCGCCGCTCATCCCGACTTCGAGCCGTTACCTGCAGCGCCCGCGCTGGCTGCCGCCCAGGTCGAGCGGGCAGACGAACTGGTGTCAGGCGATCACCTGCGCCTGTGGCCGCACCGCCATCAGACCGACGGCTTCTTTGCTGCCGCCTGGCAGCGCCGGGCTTGAGCAAGCGCGAGTGGCCACCATTTACTTGCGCGACTGCCGGCTTTTTCCTACGTTTTTCCCACGCCGGTGGGCGCACTATCGTCACTACAATTTGATATTGGCCCAAATCTCGGGCGCTTGAGCACGCACATGATCGATTTCCAAGCGATTTTCTCGGCCCTCATTGATTGGGCCGCGCATGGCTTGATCGATGCCAGCTGGTGGCAGCTGGTCATCCTGACGCTGGTCCTGACCCACATCACCATCGCTTCGGTCACGATCTTCCTGCACCGCTCGCAGGCGCACCGGTCGCTCGAGCTGCACGCGATCCCGTCGCATTTCTTCCGCTTCTGGCTGTGGATGACGACCGGCATGGTGACCAAGGAGTGGGTGGCCATCCACCGCAAGCACCACGCCAAATGCGAAACGCAGGACGACCCGCACAGCCCGGTCGCGCATGGCATCAAGACCGTGCTGCTGACCGGCAGCGAGCTGTACCGTGCCGAAGCCAAGAACCAGGAAACGCTGGACAAGTTCGGCCACAACACACCGAACGACTGGATCGAGCGCAACCTGTACACCAAGTACAGCGCGCTGGGCGTGACACTGATGATGGTCATCAACCTGGCGCTGTTCGGGGCCATCGGTGCCACCGTCTGGGCGGTGCAGATGATCTGGATCCCCATCACCGCGGCCGGCATCATCAATGGCCTGGGCCACTGGTGGGGCTACCGCAACTTCGAAGCGGTCGACGCATCGACCAATGTCTCGCCCTGGGGCGTGATCATCGGTGGCGAAGAGCTGCACAACAACCACCACACCTACCCGACGTCGGCCAAGCTGTCGGTCAAGCCTTACGAGTTCGACATCGGCTGGGCCTATATCCGCGGCCTGGAGATGCTGCGCCTGGCCAAGGTGCGTAAGACCCCGCCGCAGCTGGTGCTGGGTTCGGTCAAGCCGGTGGCTGATTCACAGACGCTGGAAGCCGTCATCGCCAACCGCTACGAGGTGATGGCGAACTACGCCAAGCAGCTGCGCCGCACCTGTGCGATCGAGTTGGCCAACCTGAAGGCACAAGGCGCTGCCAGGACCGGCGCCGCATGGACCAACCTGCGCATCGCCGAGCGCTGGCTGCACCGCGACGCCGAGAAGATCCCCAGCAACCTGCGCCCCCAGCTCGACAGCGCGATGGACGATGCGCCGGTGCTGAAGAAGCTGGTCACGATGCGTGAAGAGCTGCGCCTGCTGTGGACCCGCACCAATGTGTCGGCCGAGCAACTGGTGGCCGACCTGCAGGACTGGTGCCGCCGCGCCGAAGAAAGCGGCATCGCCGCGCTGCGCGAGTTCTCAGTGCAATTGCGAGCGGCACACGCCTGATCTCACCGGTCGCCCAAAGGAGGGAGCCCGCCTTTGGCGGGCTTTCTCTTTGGGGAATCAGGGCCCTGGGGTGCGTCACCCAGGAGATAGCGAGCGACAGACCGGCAGAGCCAGGATCCGCGCGCTGCGGTGCTCATCCGAGGTCAACCATTTGCCGGGCGCCCAACAAAAAAGCCCGCACTGAGCGGGCTTTGCGGGTCCGGCGAAGCCCGGACCACTTCAAGTGGCGTGCGTGGATCCGGCTTTGCCGGTCCACTGCGCGAGCCCCCTCGGGGGGCAGGGCCCCGGAGGGCCCGTGGGGGCTCTACTTGAGCTTGATTTCCTTGTACAGCACGTGCTTGCGCGCCTTCGGGTCGAACTTCATGAATTCGAGCTTCTCGGGCGTCGTCTTCTTGTTCTTGTTCGTGGTGTAGAAGTGGCCGGTGCCCGCGGTGGACTCCAGCTTGATCTTCTCGCGGCCGCCTTTGCTTGCCATGGTGCGTGACTCCTGTCAGTGCGTTGAGTGGGCGGCGCGCTTTACAGCGTGCCCTTGGCGCGCAGGTCCGCGACGACTTGGTCGATGCCGACCTTGTCGATCAGGCGCAGCGCGGCGTTGCTGATGCGCAGGCGCACCCAACGGTTCTCGCTCTCAACCCAGAAGCGGCGGTACTGCAGGTTAGGCAGGAAGCGACGCTTCGTTTTGTTGTTGGCGTGGGAAACATTGTTCCCGACCATCGGGCCCTTGCCCGTGACTTGACACACGCGAGCCATGTAGCTCTCCTTGAATTGATGACGGCAGCGCCCCATGCGCTCCGGCTGGAACTCACGCACATGCGCCGAAAGGGCGGCGAGAGCCCAAAGTAACCAGCGATTCTACAACAGCCCGGTTTGGGGCGCCAAGGGAATCGGCCTCAGGCCTCCTGCTCCAGGAAACGCTGTGCGTCCAGCGCTGCCATACAGCCGGAGCCGGCCGACGTGATGGCCTGGCGGTAGACATGGTCCTGCACGTCACCGGCGGCGAAGACGCCCGGTACGCTGGTCATCGTGGCGAAACCGACCTGGCCCGTACGGGTGTTGATGTAGCCATCCTTCATGTCGACCTGGCCCTTGAAGATGTCGGTGTTGGGCTGGTGGCCGATGGCGATGAAACAGCCCTTGAGCGCCAGCTCGGTGGTGGCGTCGCTCATCGTGTCCTTCAGGCGCACCCCGGTCACGCCGCTCTGGTCGCCCAGCACTTCGTCCAGCGTCTTGAACAGGTGCAGCTCGATCTTGCCGGCGGCGACCTTGTCCATCAGCTTGTCGATCAGGATGGCCTCGGCGCGGAACTTGTCGCGGCGGTGGACCATGTGCACCTTGCTCGCGATGTTCGACAGGTACAGCGCTTCCTCGACGGCGGTGTTGCCGCCGCCGACGACACAGACCGTGTCGCCGCGGTAGAAGAATCCGTCGCAGGTGGCGCAGCCGCTGACGCCGCGGCCCATGAAGGCCTCTTCAGACGGCAGGCCCAGGTACTTGGCCGAGGCACCGGTGGCGATGATCAGTGCATCACAGGTGTAAGAGCCTGAATCGCCCTTGAGCTTGAAGGGCCGCTGCGACAGATCGACTTCGTTGATATGGTCGAAGACGATCTGGGTCTGGAAACGTTCGGCATGCTGCTGGAATCGCTGCATCAGCTCGGGGCCCTGAACGCCCATCACGTCCGCGGGCCAGTTGTCGACGTCGGTCGTCGTCATCAGCTGGCCGCCCTGGGCCATGCCGGTGACGAGCAGCGGCTTCAGGTTGGCGCGGGCCGCATAGATGGCGGCCGAGTAGCCGGCCGGGCCAGAACCGAGGATCAGGACTTTGGCGTGGGTGGGGGTCGAAGTGCTCATGGCGTGCAGGTGAGGGCGCGAATCGGCGCTTGCAAGAGGCCTGGCCGCGTGGTCCGAATGTGGCGTGAAGGCCACCATGGACACACGACGCCCGTCGAGGGAAACCGATATGCTCGGGCCTGCGCAAGAATACGGTCGGCCGCATTCTAATGAGCGGCCGGCATACCCAGCCTCGGTGCGGGCATAACGCCAGCGGGGGCCGTGCATGCCATGCAAAGGGCCAACAAAGAGGGGATGACTGATGTCGATGCTGTCCAACCTGGACTTGATTCGCCGAGTGCCGTTGTTCTCGATGCTGACCAACGAACAGGCGCGCGCAGTGGCCGACGGCGTGGTCAAGCGGCGCTACCGACGTGGCGAAATCGTCGTCGAGCAGGGAAAGAAAAGTAACGCGCTGTTCATCCTGCTCAATGGCCGAGCGCGAGTACTGACGTCCGATTCGCGGGGCCGCGAAGTGATCCTGGCGGTGCTCGAAGCGGGTGACTACGTCGGCGAGATGAGCCTGATCGACAACCAGCCTCACTCGGCCACCGTGCGCTGCGAAGTGCAGGGCGACATGCTGATCCTCGGCCGGCCCGAGTTCGCGCGTTGCCTGCCCGAGAATTCGAGCCTGTCGTACGCGATCATGCGTGGCTTGGTCGGGCGCCTGCGCAGCGCCGACCGCCAGATCGAATCGCTGGCCCTGCTCGATGTGTATGGCCGCGTCGCCCGCACGCTGCTGGACATGGCCGAAGACGTCGACGGCGAGAAGATCATCAAAGGCAAGGTCTCGCGGCAGGACATGGCCAAGATCGTCGGCGCCTCGCGCGAGATGGTCAGCCGCGTGATGAAGGACCTCGAAGAACGCGGGGTGATCGAGACGCTGGAAAGCGGCTCGGTCGTGTTGAAGAACCGAATGCCGGAATGATTCACCGTTTGCCGTTGCTGATTTCGCCCGATTCGCGCTGCGCCCGCGGCGCCTTCCCTGTCCCGATGCCCTGCGATGTGGCGTAACGCCGCACTGAATGGGCCCGGTGCCGCTGCAGGTGCCGCGCGGACTGCCGCTGCCCCCACCCACCCCATCCGACAGCGCCTGCGCCAGGTGCTGATGACGCTGGCCTGGTTGGCGCTCGCGTTGGCCCTGGTCAGCCGGCGTGCGGAGGACCCCGGCTTTTCGACCAGCGGCAGCGGTGGCCCGGTGATGAACTGGCTGGGTGCACCCGGGGCCTGGGTGGCCGACGTGCTGCTGGTGCTGTTCGGCTTCTCGGCCTGGTGGTGGGTGCTGGCCGGTGGTCGGCAGCTGTGGGTGGGTTGGCGCGCGGTGCAACGCGGCGAGGTGCTGCAACCGTGGCCGCGCTCGGCGCGCATCGGTGGGCTGGTCCTGCTGCTGGTGGCCAGTTGTGCGCTCGAATGGACGCGGCTCTATGGCTGGGAAGCGCGGCTGCCCGGCCATGCCGGCGGGGTGCTCGGCTTCTGGCTCGGCCCCTTGTCGATGAAGTTGGGCTTTCTCGCCTCCGGGGTGCTGTGGATCAGCCTGCTGGTGGTGGCTTTGCCGCTGGCTTTGCGCTTTTCGTGGCTGCGTGTGGCCGATGGCCTGGGTGCGTGGGTCGAGGGCTTCCGTGAGCGCCGCATCGAAAAACGCGAGATCGCCGAAGATGTGCGCCTGGGTGAACTGGCCCAGCGCGAGCGCGAGATCGAGGTCGAGGAAGACCGCGAGGAATTCGAAGAACACGCACCGATCGTGATCGAGCCGCCGGTGCTCGAGGTGCCCAAATCCGAGCGGGTGGCGCGCGAGCGGCAGAAGCCGCTGTTCATGGAGCTGTCGGACAACAAGCTGCCGCAGATCGACCTGCTGGACAAGCCGCCGGCGCGCGTCGAAACGGTCACGCCCGAGTCGCTGGAAATGACCAGCCGGCTGATCGAGAAGAAACTGTCCGATTTCGGCGTCGAAGTGCGCGTGGTCGCGGCCCAGCCCGGCCCGGTGATCACCCGCTACGAGATCGAGCCGGCCACCGGCGTGAAGGGCTCGCAGATCGTCAATCTGGCGAAGGACCTGGCGCGCTCGCTGTCGCTGGTGTCGATCCGCGTGGTCGAGACGATCCCCGGCAAGAACCTGATGGCGCTGGAGTTGCCGAACGCGAAACGGCAGACGATTCGGCTGGCCGAGATCCTCGGCTCGCAGGTCTACAACGATGCCGGCTCGATGCTGACCATGGCGCTGGGCAAGGACATCATCGGCGCGCCGGTGGTGGCAGATCTCGCCAAGATGCCGCACTGCCTGGTCGCCGGTACCACCGGCTCCGGCAAGTCGGTCGGTATCAACGGCATGATCCTGAGCCTGCTGTACAAGGCAGAGCCGCGCGACGTGCGACTGATCATGATCGACCCGAAGATGCTCGAAATGAGTGTCTATGAAGGCATCGGCCATTTGCTGTGCCCGGTCGTCACCGACATGAAGCAGGCCAGCAACGCGCTGAACTGGTGTGTCGGCGAGATGGAGCGGCGCTACAAGCTCATGAGCAAGATGGGCGTGCGCAACCTGGCCGGCTACAACAAGAAGATCGACGACGCCAAGGCCCGCGGCGAGCTGATACCGAACCCCTTCAGCTTGACGCCGGAAGAGCCGGAGCCACTGGAGCGCCTGCCGTTCATCGTGGTCGTGATCGACGAACTTGCCGACCTGATGATGGTCGTCGGCAAGAAGGTCGAAGAGCTGATCGCCCGTCTGGCGCAAAAGGCGCGTGCGGCCGGCATCCACCTGATCCTGGCGACCCAGCGCCCCAGCGTCGACGTGATCACCGGCCTGATCAAGGCCAACATCCCGACGCGCCTGAGCTTCCAGGTCTCGAGCAAGATCGACAGCCGCACCATCCTCGACCAGATGGGCGCCGAGGCGCTGCTGGGCATGGGCGACATGCTCTACATGGCCTCGGGCACCGGGCTGCCGGTGCGCGTGCACGGCGCCTTCGTGTCGGACGACGAGGTGCATCGCGTCGTCGAAGCGCTGAAGGCGCAAGGCCCCGCGAACTACATCGAGGGCATTCTCGAAGGCGGCACGCTCGACGGCGAAGGCGGCGAAGCGGGTGAAGGCGGTGGTGGTGCCGGCGGCGGCGAAGCCGACCCGATGTACGACCAGGCCGTGGCCATCGTGCTGCAGCACCGCAAGGCCTCGATCTCGCTGGTGCAGCGCCATTTACGCATCGGCTACAACCGCGCGGCGCGGCTGCTGGAACAAATGGAGCAATCCGGACTCGTAAGCTCCATGTCGACCAATGGCAACCGCGAAATCCTGTTGCCCAAGCGTGATGAATAGTTTCGGGTCTGTTGCGCGCCTCGTGGCCGCCACGGCGATGGTGTGTTCCGCCACCGGCGCCTGGGCCGATGCGGCCGAATCGCTGCGGGGGTTCGTGCGCGACGTGAAATCCGGCCAGTCCGACTTCACCCAGACGGTGACTTCGCCCGACGGCAAGAAGCAGAAGGTGTCGTCGGGCAGCTTCAGCTTCGCGCGGCCGAACCGCTTTCGCTTCGACTACGCCAAGCCCTATCCGCAGACCATCGTCAGCGATGGCGTGAAGGTCTGGTTCCACGACCCGGACCTGAACCAGGTCACGGTGCGCAAGGTCGGTGACACGCTGGGCAGCACGCCAGTCGCGCTGCTGACCGGCACATCCATCGAGAAGACCTTCGAGCTGAAGAACCAGCCCGACAGGGGCGGTCTCGAATGGGTGCAAGCCACGCCACGTGAAACGGGCGGCACGATCCAATGGTTGAAGGCGGGCTTCAAGGGCAAGGCCTTGATGGCGGTCGAGATCGCCGACAGTTTCGGCCAGCGTTCGCTGCTGCAGCTCAACGAGCTGACCACCGAGGTGACGCCGCCTGCAGCGACCTTCAGCTTCAACATCCCGGCCGGCGCCGACGTGTCGGAACAGTAGCCGGCGGCGACTCGCAGTAACGACAAGGGCGCCCCGCGGGCGCCCCTTTTTTTGGTCGATGAGACCGATCGACCAGTGCTCAGTGCATCGAGGTGTCGGCGTCCATCAGGCCCATCTCGGGCGCGGTCATCATCTGTTCGATGTCCATCAGGATCAGCATGCGCTCGTCGTCGCCATGCTTGATGGTGCCCAGGCCGGTGATGTAAGAGGCGTCGATCGCGCCGTTGAACTCGGGCGCATGCTTGATCTGGGCCGGGGCCAGCTCAAGCACGTCGCTGACCGAGTCGACCACCATGCCCACCGTGCGGTTGCCGATGTTCAGGATGATCACGACGGTGAAGCTGTTGTACTGGACGTCTGCCAGTTGGAAGCGCAGGCGCATGTCGACGATCGGCACGATCACGCCGCGCAGGTTCACGACGCCCTTGATGAAATGCTGCGTGTTGGCGATGCGGGTCGGTGATTCGTAGCCGCGGATCTCCTGCACGCGCAGGATGTCGATGCCGTATTCCTCGCTGCCCAGCTTGAAGGACAGGTACTCTCGCGGTGCGCCAGCCGTGGCCGCGGCGGCAACCGGGGCGCCTGCCGGGGCGGCAGGGCGGTTTTCAGTGGGGGGGGCGCTCATCGCGGGGCTCCTTCGGACTTTCCGGGGTCAACAGGCAGCAGTTTCCGCCCGTCCACCATTCGGCCAAAGCGTGAATAAGGGCGGCCGGGCGGGGCAATTCGGTGCTTCGCAGCTTCGCGCCACAATCCGTCAATGCCCCGGCAAGACGCCCTGTTCGACGACCAAGACCTGCCCGAGGCCGGCGACAGCCGCGAGCCGCTGGCCACCTCGGCCGCCACCGCTCCGCTGGCCGAGCGCCTGCGCCCGCGCCATCTCGACGAAGTGATCGGCCAGGCCCACTTGCTTGGCCCGGGCAAGCCGCTGCGCGTGGCGTTCGAGCAGGGCCGGCTGCATTCGATGATCCTGTGGGGCCCGCCGGGGGTCGGCAAGACGACGCTGGCGCGGTTGGTGGCCGGGGCGGTCGACGCCCGCTTCATCGTCTTGTCGGCGGTGCTGTCGGGCGTCAAGGAGATCCGCGAAGCGGTCGCGCAGGCCGAGCTGGCGCGCGCGCAGGGCAAACGCACGATCGTCTTCGTCGACGAAGTGCACCGTTTCAACAAGGCGCAGCAGGACGCATTCTTGCCCCATGTCGAATCGGGCCTGTTCACTTTCATCGGCGCGACGACCGAGAACCCGTCGTTCGAGGTCAACTCGGCGCTGCTCTCCCGGGCGACGGTGCACGTGCTGAAGTCGCTCGAAGACGAGGACCAGCAATTGCTGCTCACGCGGGCTCGGCAGATGCTGGTCGCGCCCGAGCTGGCACCGGCCGCCGCGCAACGCCTGGTCGGCTATGCCGATGGGGATGCGCGCCGGCTGCTCAACGCCTACGAGAACCTGGTCGCGCAGCTCGGGCCCGGTGTCGAATGCATCGATGAGGCGATGCTGGAGCGATCGCTGGGCGAGCAACTGCGCCGCTACGACAAGGGCGGCGACCAGTTCTACGACACCATCTCGGCGCTGCACAAGTCGGTGCGCGGCTCCGACCCCGACGCCTCGCTCTACTGGTTCGCGCGCATGCTCGATGGCGGCGCCGACCCACGCTACCTCGCACGCCGCCTGGTGCGCATGGCCAGCGAGGACATCGGCAATGCCGACCCGCGTGCGTTGCGGCTGACATTGGACGCCGCGGAGACGTACGAGCGACTCGGCACGCCCGAAGGCGAGCTGGCTTTGGCGCAGGCGGTGGTCTACCTCGCCGTGGCGCCGAAGTCGAATGCCGTGTACACCGCCTGGAATGCGGTGCGCGCTTTCGTCAAGCAGGACCAGACGCGCCCGGTGCCGGCGCACTTGCGCAATGCCCCGACGAAGCTGATGAAGTCGCTGGGTCATGGCCAGGGCTACCGTTATGCGCATGACGAGGCAGGTGGTTTTGCCGCTGGCGAGCACTACTGGCCCGATGGCTTGGATGAGCCGCCGCAGTTCTATGAGCCGGTGCCACGTGGGCTGGAGTTGCGCATCGGCGAAAAGCTGTCCGAGCTGCGTCGGCTCAACGAAGAAGCACGCCGCGAGTCCGGCGACGACAACCCGCCCGATGCCTCTTGAGCCTGCGCGCCAATGAGCGGCGCGGGCCTCGAATTTGCCATGCGCGTGCGGCTGTCTCATCAACACAGTTGCATGCGGCCATAGGTCGCCGACGCTGTGGTGAGGCAACTCTGTTCAGGGGGTAAAGCCCGAGGAGGGAGTGTGTAAGCGGTTCCTACAATCCCCGCGAATCAGGGGCCTGCCTGGCCCGGCCGTATCACTTCCGGGAGACCTGCTCGATGGACATCTTCGTACAACAGATCATCAACGGACTGGTGTTGGGAAGCATGTACGCGCTGGTCGCGCTGGGGTACACGATGGTGTACGGGATCATCTCGCTGATCAACTTTGCGCACGGCGAGATTTTGATGGTGGGGGCGCTGACCAGCTGGACGGTGGTGCAGGCCTTGGCGGACTCGGGGCTGCCGGGCTGG
>NZ_DASUNH010000017.1:0-49442 GCF_036277275.1 Ideonella sp.
TCGTCGAACAGCAGCGTGCGGAAGTTCGCGAGGCCAGCGAAGGCCGTGCCGCCGGTCTCGTCGGTCGCGTACAAGCCCAGCCGCAGTGTGTCGGCCAGGGGCCACGCGCTGAAGACGGTGTAGACCAGCAGCGCCGGCGCCAGGAAAACCAGCGCCGGCCAGCCGGCACGCTGCTGCTGTGAGCTCATCGTCGCTTTCTCTTCGAGCTCGTCAGCGTGCCGGCGAGTACCACTTGGCGAAGCCGGCCTGAATGCGCTGGGCCGCATCCCTCGGAGCCATCTTGCCGTTCAGCACCTGCGAGTCGACCGTCCACAGCTCGTTCTCCATGCTCGGCTCGCCGCGGCTCAGGATCTGCGCATTCAGGCGAATGGTCGACTTGCACTGCGCACGCCAGCCGATCATCTGCTTGGCCACCGGGTCCTTCACGTCGACCGCGTGCTTCGACAGCGTGAAGAAGCCCGTTGCCTTGTTGGTGTATAGCTCGGCAAATTCCTTCGAGGCCAACCAGTTGAGGAACACCTTCGCATCACCCTTGTTCTTGCTGGCGCTGTTGATGCCCATGCCGATGTCCGTGTGGTCAGACAGGTAGCAACCGTCACCCGCCTTGCGCACGGGCGGCGGGAAGGCGGCGAACTCCAACGACGTCTCTTTTTGATAGAAGGCGATGTCCCACGAACCGGTCGGCACGATCGCGGCGCGGCCCGACGCGAACAGGTTCTGCGAGTCGCCGTAGGTCTGCGCCTGGTAGCCCTTGGGCAGGTACGGCGTCCAGCGGGCCATCGTGGCCCACACGTCGACGAACTCGGGGTCGGTGAACTTCTTCTTGCCCTCGATCAGGCCGCGGCGACCTTCTTCGCCCTTCCAGTAGTTGGGCCCGATGCCGGTGAAGACGATCTGGTTCGTTTCCCACTGGTCGGCCGTGCCCAGTGCCAACGGCGCGATCTTGCCGGTGGCCTTGATCTTGTCGAGCGTGGCGAAGAACTCGGCTTCCGTCACCGGCGGCTTCAGGCCCAGCTCGGCGAAGATCTTCTTGTTGTAGAAGAAGCCGTGGATCACCGAGGCCATCGGCATGCAGTACGTGGCCTTGCCGTCGTCGGTCTGCCAGGCCACCTTGGCCGAATCAGGGAAGTTCGCGAGGCCGGGCTCGCCATCGAGCTTGTCGAGCCGGCTCTTCTTGAACAGGTCGAGCGACACGTCGAACGGGCGACAGGTGATCAGGTCGCCCGCGCTGCCAGCGGCCAGCCGCGCAAAGAGCACCGAGTTGTATTCGGGCGGCGAGGTCGGCGCGAACTTGACCGTGATGCCGGGGTGCGCCTTGGTGAACGCGGGCAGCAGCACCTCGTCCCACAGCGCCTTGTCGTCGGTGCGCCAGCTTTCGATGATCAGGTTGCCGGCGAAGGCGGGCAGGGTGCTGGCGGCCAGGGCCAGGGCGCTGATGGCGGTGCGGGTCGTGGTCATTCGCGTGTGTCTCCTCTGTGCATGGGCTGTCTAGGCGGGGCGCAAGGTACCATCGGCGCCCGTGTGACACGAGGGTCAGAAGCGGGCTCGCGGCATCGCGCTCAAGTGCTTGTCACGGCACAGTTTTTTGTCATGAGCCAGACGACCGGCATCACGGTTTCTTACATGCGTGCGCAGCCCTTCCCAGGATGGCGGAACATTGCTTTTGGGCTGCCCGCCTTACACAACATTGCACTTCGTCGGCATTCGTCAGGCGCCGTTCGAGCCGTGGTGGGCAACCTCGCTCTTATGCTGGCGGCGAGCTTCACGACGCTTGCCCATGCACAGAGCCAGGACCCGGCAACCCTCAATGTCTTGCACTGGTGGACCTCGGCCGGCGAGAAGCGCGCGGTCGACCAACTGGTGCTGCAGCTCGACAAGCGCGGCCTGGGCTGGAACGACGCGGCCATTCCCGGCGGCGGTGGCATGGCGGCGGTGAAGGTGCTCAAGGGCCGCGTGCTCGCCGGCGACCCGCCGGACGCGGCGCAGGTCATTGGCCGCACGCTGACCGACTGGGCCGACCTCGGCCTTGTGCTGCCGCTGGACGAGGTGGCGCAGCGTGGCCGCTGGAAGAGCACGATGTTCCCGGTCGTGCTGCAGGTCGTCACGCATGGCGGGCGCGTTGTCGCCGCGCCGCTGGGCGTGCATCGCATCAACACCCTGTTCTACAACCAGGCGCTGTGGGCGCGGCTGAAGCTCGCGCCGCCGCGCACGTGGGACGACGTGTCGCAGGCCGCGGCCGCGCTACGCCGCGCCGGCGTGACGCCATTGGCCTGGAGCGACGAACCCTGGCAGGTGGCCACGGTGTTCGAGACGCTGCTGCTGTCGGAGGGCGGTGCGTCGCTCTATGCCGAGCTGGCCGCCGCGCAGCGCCCTGCGGCCTGGGCCGATGCGCGCGTGTTGCGTGCTTTGACGCGCTTGCGCTGGCTGCGCCAGCTCGCTGGCGATGCACCGGGCGAGCAGCGCTGGACGAACAGCGCGCGCCAGCTCTACCGTGGTGACGCGGGCATGTTGATCATGGGCGACTGGGTCGGCGGCGAGCTGATGGCTTGGGGTGGTCAAGCGGGCCGCGACTACGCCTGTGCGCCGGTGCCCGAAACGGCCGATATGCACCTCTACAGCGTCGACACACTCGCGATGCTGCAAAGCCGCCGCCAGCGTGGCCCCGCACAAGAGAAGCTCGCCGACCTCGTCACCCAACCTTCGATGCAACTCGCCTACAACCAGGCCAAGGGCTCGGTGCCGGTGCGCATCGACATCGACCCGGCTCAGCTCGACGACTGCGAGCGCGACTCCTGGCAGACGCTGGCCCATCCCGGCAGCCGCGTCGCGCCGAGCATCGCCCACCGCATGGCCGCCGACGAATCGACGAAGGACGCACTGGCCGACGCGCTGCACCGCTTCGTCACCGACCCCGCGCAGACGCCCGAGCGCGCGCAGGAGAGGCTGGTGGCGATCGTGAAGGGAGCGGCGCGGTGAGACTCCTGACGACTGGTGAGATCGCCGTGCAGACGGGGTTGATCGTTACGCAGGCGCACGCCGCCTGCGCCAGGCCAGAGGCAGCCCTGGTGCCGGTGACCAGCCAGCAGGTCGCGGCCCAGCGGGCACAGCAGGCGCTGGAAGCCAAGTTCGGCAAGGCGGAAGCAGAGCGCTTTCGGCCCCCCAAGCTCCAGTTCGATGCCAGAGCCAGCGCCTGGATGGCGTACTTCACCCAACGGGGCCCGTACTTCATCATGGACGGCGACGTGAATGTCTGGGTCAAGGAGCGGACTGGCGAGACTTGCTTGGCCGTAGGCATCGACGTTGGCAAATGCCTGATCGCGATGTACCCGGAGATCGACCCTGGGCCCCCTGAAAACTCGTGCCCCACAGAAGGCTCGCAACCTTGAAAGAGATCTACGTATCCACTGACGTCGAGGCCGATGGCCCGATCCCCGGCCCGCACTCGATGCTGAGCTTCGGCTCCGCAGCGTTCAACGCCGAAGGCGAAATGCTCTCGACCTTCACTGCGAACCTCGAACTGCTCGAAGGTGCCGCGGGTCATCCCGAGACGATGGCCTGGTGGGCCGGGCAGCCTGAAGCCTGGGCGCAGACGCGAAGCAACCCGCAACCGCCCGCCGCGGCGATGGCGAACTACCTTGCGTGGCTGAAGGGGGTGCCCGGCAAGCCGGTGTTCGTTGGCTATCCCGCCGCCTACGACTTCCTGTTCGTCTACTGGTACCTGATGCGCTTCACCGGCGAGAGCCCGTTCAGCCACTCGGCGCTCGACATCAAGACCTTCGCGATGGCGATGCTGAAGCTGCCGTACCGCGAGTCAACCAAGAAGCGCATGCCGCGGCGCTGGTTCCCGGCCAGCCCGCACACTCACGTGGCGCTCGACGATGCGATCGAGCAGGGCCACCTGTTCTGCAACATGCTGGCCGAGCATCTGGGTGTGGATGCCAAGCGATGAACCTGCCCCGCAAGCGCACCATCCTCGCGGTCGACGACGACCAGAAGACGCGGCAACTGCTGAAGCTGTACCTCGAGAAGCACCAGTACGTCGTGCAGCTCGCGGCCGACGGCGAGAGCTTTCGCAGCGGCTTCGAGCGCTACCGCGACGAGCTGAGCCTGGTGATCCTCGACGTGATGCTGCCGGACACCGATGGCTTTGCGCTGTGCCAGATGGTGCGCCAGCGCGCGCCGATGCTGCCGATCATCATGCTGACCGCGAGTGCTGACGACACCGAGCGCATCGTCGGGCTGGAGCTGGGCGCCGATGACTACATCGGCAAGCCCTACAACCCGCGCGAGCTGCTGGCGCGCATCAAGGCGATCCACCGCCGTGCCGGCATGGTGGGCGAGGGTGCGCCGCGCTACCTGAGCTTCGCCGGCTTCCGGCTCGATCGCCTGGAACGCACCTTGAGTGCGCCCGATGGCGAGAAGGTGACGCTGACGGCGATGGACTTCGACCTGCTGCGCCTGTTCGCCGAGCACCCGGGCGAAGTGCTCGACCGCGCGCGGCTGATGGAGCAGACGCGCGGCCGCGACCTGGGGCCGACCGACCGCTCGCTCGACGTGCAGGTGAGCCGCCTGCGCCAGCGCCTGGGCGACGACGGCAAGCAGCCCTCGCTGATCAAGACGGTGCGGGCGAGTGGCTATGTGTTCTCGGTGGAGGTGCAGGCCTCCCATGACTGAGGCCGCCGAAGCCACGGCAACCGGCACCAACAGCTGGGCCGACCGCCTGCTGCCGCGCTCCTTGCGCGGTCGGTTGATGCTGACGATGGCCGCCGGCGTGCTGCTGAGCCAGGGGCTCGGCACCGCGATCTGGGCCTGGCAGCTGCACGAGAGCGCAATGCGCGATGCACGCGAAGCCGCGCAACAAACCGCGCGCAGTGCCGCTGGCGCGATCCGCTTCTTTCGCGACCTGCCCGAACAGTACCGGCCGATCATCACCGAGCAACTGCGCACGATGGGCGGCACGCGCTTCTTCGTGCAGGTCAATCGCTCGCGCGTGCCGCTGCAGCCCATCGAGCCATCGCAGCTGGCCGACACGGTGACCACCGACGTGCGCAGCCGCCTGGCCGGCGACCTGGGCACCGGCGCGCCACTGGAAGTGGCGTTCGTCGCGCCCGACGCGCAGCCCGTGACCGACGATGGCCGCACGCTGCGCGACCTGCCCGAGCGCTGGGTCGAAGGCTCGATGCTGTTGCGGCCGCGGCCCGCGCCGCTGCTGGTGATCCAGGCCCAGTTCGAGCAGAGCGGCTGGCTGCTGCTCGCGACGACGATGCCGGACCCGTACTTCCTCGACAACGCGAACCCGTTGACGCGCGACCGGCTGCTGCTGCAAGGCGCCACGCTGCTCACCGTGCTGCTGCTGGTGCTGTTCGCCACGCGCGGCCTGACGCGGCCGCTGCAGCGACTGGCCAGTGCGGCGACCGCCTTCGGCACGGCGATGCATCAGGCCCGCGTGCCGGAGATCGGTACGGTGGAAGTGCGCAGCACGGCCCGCGCGTTCAACGAGATGCAGGCCCGCATCCAGCGCTTCGTCGAAGACCGCGAGCGCCTGTTCAGCAGCATCTCGCACGACCTGAAGACGCCGATCATGCGGCTGAAGCTGCGCACCGAGCTGCTCGATGACGACGCCGTGCGAGCCGACTTTCACGAAGACCTCGACGAGCTCGACGTGATGGTCAAGGGCGCGCTGCAGAGCGTGAAAGACAGCGACATCCACGAGAACCTGGCCGAGATCCGGCTCGACCGGCTGGTCGAACGCCTGACCGACGCGGCACGTGCGAGCGCGGCACCGATCACGCTCGCCGTACCGCCGATCACGGTGACGGCGCGACCGTTGGCCCTGCGCCGCGCGCTGGGCAACCTGATCGACAACGGGCTGCGCTATGGCGGCAGCATCGAGATTGCCGCATCGATGGAAGAGGGCGTCGCGACGATCGAGGTGCGCGACCGCGGGCCGGGGCTGCCGGAGGATTCACTCGAAGAAATCTTCGAGCCCTACGTGCGGCTCGAGCATGGCCGCGAGGCGTATCGCGAAGGCTCCGGACTGGGCCTGGGTATCGCCCGCCGCATTGCGCGTGCGCACGGCGGCGACCTGCGCCTTGCCAACCGCGAAGGCGCTGGGCTGGTGGCGCGGTTGAGCCTGCCGGTGGTTGATGCCGGCCTCGCCGCCGGCACGCTGCAGCCGGAATAGTCACTGCGAGGGGCCGTTTCGTCCCTTGTCTCCCAGCCGGTGGGTCCATCCGAGGTGTGAGGCGAGCGGCGGCTTCATGTGGTCACGGTTGTCCTCATGCTGTATTCACGCCGTGCTAGGGATACCGGTCTTCGGTTGCAGCGCCTAGAGTGACTGCACCACTGTATCGTTAGGGGGAACTTCTTGAAACCCATTCTTCATTGGCCCGCCGTGGCGGCGCTGACGCTGCTCTCGGGCCTGGCGGCCCCGTCGCACGCCGTGGTCTACGACTGCAAGGCACTGCCTGTCGAGGGCAGCCAACCCTACGCATACCCGACGGCCATCAACAACAAGCTGCAGGTGAGCGGCGACTCGACCTTTTCCGACGGTCGATCCGGGGCTGCGCTGTGGAAGGGCAAGCGCACCCTGGTGGACCTGAACAGCACGCTGCAGGGCCCGCTCTGGGGGTCGTGGGCGAGCGATCTCAATGACCGTGGCCAGGTGGTGGGCGAGGCGTCGTACCGTTGCGGTGAGTTCTGCGAGCGGCGCAGAGCCATCTTGTGGCAGGACGGCGTGCCCAGCGAATTGCCGCTGTTGCCTGATGCCCATTCCTCGTTGGCGCGTTCGATCAACAACAAGGGCCGTGTCGTCGGTGACATGGGCCTCAGCGGCGCGCGGCACGCAGTGCTGTGGCGTGACGGCAAGGCGTTCGACCTCGGCGCGCTGGGCGACCGGCCCGCCGACACCTACAGCGAAGCCATGTTCATCAATGACGACAACGTCGTCGTCGGACGCAGCAATGGCGGCCCGATGGACTTCAATTCGCACGCCGTCATCTGGGATGCCAAGGGCCGCATCACCGACTTGGGCCCGCTGCCGGGGGGCGACTGGGCGATCGCGATGTCCGTCAATCGCGCCGGGACGGTCGTTGGCAGCAGCAATGGCGGCGCCGACAATCTCACCCATGCAGCGGCGTGGCAGGGGGGGCAGGTTTTCGAGCTGGGCACGCTGACGCCCGGTTGGCGCAGCCATGCGTCGGCCATCAATGACCAAGGCACCGTGGTCGGCGGCGAAGACATGGCGGGCAACTACACTGCGCTGGTCTGGCCGAGCATCCACGAACCGCCACAAGACCTGAAAGCCCTGGTGGGCAACAACTGCCACAGCAAGCAGGGCTACAGCCTCGACGACGCCGTGGGCATCAATGCGGACGGGGCGATCGTCGCGCGCGGCTACAAGGTCGGTGTCGGATTCGTCGCCTTCTTGCTGATACCCCGCTGATCACCACCGCGACCCCGACCGGCGCATGCCGGCAGCGAGCACGTCGCTGCCGGCAGAACGGCGCAGGTTGCGGTGTCAAAGCGGTTGACGTCGATCCGAACGCGTCAGCACCCGACGCCGGTGAGATAGGCCGTGGGCGGGTTCTTGCCCGGCTTGGCCTGGGTGGACAGGATGAGCGCTTCGTGGCCGCTGTTGCTGCCGCCGATGCCGAAGAGGAAATCAGGCTTGCCGTCGCCGTCGAAATCGCCCAGTGCATTCAGCCGGACGTCCCAGCCGAAGCCGCCCAGGTCGTACTCGAAGCGTTCGCCGTCGATTTCGAGCGAGAACTGAACACCTTCGCCGTAGGGGCGGCCGTCTTCGGTGCGAAGACCGTTTTGCACCGTGAAGGCGTAGGGCATGTCGTTCAGCTTCATCTGGAACCGGTAGCCCAGCTCGGGCAGCAGCGTCGTGCCGCCGTTCTTGAAGCGGTGGATCGGCACACTGCCGGCTTTCCACGTCACGCTCGGCACACGGACGTAAAGGTCCGCAGCCACGTCGTCCGGGGTCTGCTGCAGTTCGCCTTCTTGGGCCTGGGTTTCAGCTCGTCTGACCTGGTCGGTGATCGGCTTGAAAAGCTCGCGCGCTTCGGCGGCGGCCAGCGGGCGGATGGTGAGTGTGGCGGCCTGCGCGTCCAGCAGCAGCACGACCCAGCCATCCATGGGCCATCGCGTCGCCGATGTGCCTTCGAACGGCGCAGGGACGAGGAAGGTGCCGACGCTGCCGCCCCATTCGCCCTGGCGCAGCAAGGCACCCGGCGCTGGCAATGGCCCAGCGAATGCACTGGCTGATGCGACCACGGTCGTTGCGGCCAGCACCGTGGTCAGTGCGTTTTTCAAGGCAGTCGAATGGCGTTGTGTCATCGCTGCCCGGTGGTGTGCCTGGTGTTCATGGTGCCGAATCATGCCTGGTGCCCCTCGATGGCGGTGTGAGAGTTTCTTCACGCGCGTGAGGGAAGTCGCCGCGCCGCGAAGGCCAGCGACAACAGCTGCGCTGTGGCGACAACATCGAGATCACACCGTGCCCATGGCAGAGAGCGTCGCGACGATCGAAGCGCGAGACCGGGCGGTGCACGCACCGGCTGGAACACGGCTGCGAGGCTTGCCGGCAGAGCTCGGGACCGGGTTTGGGCATCGCCACCCGGGAGACGCACGCCCGGGCGGTCAGCCTGCGCGAACCGTCTTGGGCTTGGCAGGCGAGGCGGCATGCCTCGATTGCAGCTTCACCTGTGTGCCGTAGCTGCGGTAGCGGTCCTGGAAGGCCTGGGCCCGTTCGTGCAGCTCACCGCTGTTTTCGATCAGGGCGCCGTGCTGCAACAGGGTATGAATGGCCAGGTCCATCAGCTTCCCATTGAGCGACTTCTCTGCAGCGTCGAGCAGGGTGCGCACCGCTCGCCCCGGCTCGCCGGCGACCGTGTGCGACACGGCGGCCTCCGCTTGATCGCAGATGAGCGCGTACCGGCTGCGGATGATCGGCTCGAAGTCCTCGCGGCCCTGGCCGGCGCGGCACAGCAACTCGCAGGTCGTGCGCGAGACTGCAAATCGGTCAGCCATTTGGGTCAGGGTGTCCGACACGTCGCCCAGCCTCACTTCGCGGGCATGCAGGCGGGCCAGGATGCCCAGCAGGTTGCATGCAGCCTCGAACTCGTAGTTGGGCTCCATGACTTCGCGCAGAGATTGCCGCGTCAGGGCCACGGCGTCGGCGATCTGGCGGTCCAGGAGCGCCTTCAGCGTCAGCAGCATGTCGACGAATCGACGCAGTCGCGCGCTCTTGGGTTGAGCCTCCAGCGCTGATGTCAAGGCATGAAGCGATTGGGTCAGCCCGCGCAGGTCGCCCCGGTCATGTTGCAAGGTTCCCAGCAGCACCAGGCCCTGCAGGTCGAAGACCTTGGAGTTCTGGCCGAGCGCCGCCGCCCGTGTCAGGGCATCGGCGGCTTCCTTGGGATCACCGTGATAGAAGGCCAGGAGACCGAACTTCATCATGCGTGACACGCAGCCCGGCGTCAGGTTGCTGGCACGGCGCAGCGAGTTCAGCGCTTGCAGGTGCTCGCCCTGGTCCAGCAGCACCTTGCCCATCACGTCGTAGGCGTCGGCGTAGCGCGGTTCGTCGTTGAGCAGGCTCTCCAGCGTGCGGCGTGCCACCTGGAAGCCACCGGCCTGGTACTGCGAGCGAGCGAACCCGAGCCGCGCCCAAGGCACGGCGCGGGCGCTGATGACGGCGTCGAACATGGCCTGCGCTTCCTGGGTGCGACCGACGCGCAGCCACAGTTCGGCGCCGATGCGCGCGGCGTTGAGCCAATTGGCGCCGCGCGATTCGCAGCGGCGTTGGCAAAGTTCAGCCGCCTCCAGGTAGGCGCCTCGTTCCACGCACTCGATGATGTCCGCCAGTGCCTCTTTTCGCTTGAACGACTGAAGGACCCGGTCGCGAAGGGCCTGGCTGGTATGCGGCTTGATGAGGTAGGCGTCCAGTGCGGCTTCGGCGGCCTCGGCCACCTTGGCGTAGCCCGCCTCGCCGGAGATCATCACGACGACGGTCGACAGCGGAAGCAACTGGGCCAGGCGCAGGTCGTCCATCAGATCCTGCCCCGACATCGGCTGATTGTCGAACGCATGCTCGCAGACGATCATGTCGAAGCGCTGATGCTCGATCAGCCTGCGCGCGTCCTGGGCACGGCTGGCCTGGACGACCGTGCCGAAGCCCAGGTCGCGCATCATCGCGATCAGCATCGTGCGAGACGCAGGGTTGGCGTCGATCACGAGGGCGCGACGCTGAACCATGTCGCCCCACGTCGTGCCGAAATGGGTAGTGCTTGTCATGTTGGCGAGGGCGGGGCCAAATGGCCCGCTGAGTTCAGGGCGCGTACTCTCGTGAGTTCGTCCGGCTCTTGACGGCCCCGCCGCGGCATCTTCTTGTACTTCGATATGCCGGCGTGGGGGCAAAAGGCTGCGCTGCCTTGAATCGACCTATCGGCCTGCGCGATGGGTTGTTGAGCGCAGGTTCGTCGGCATCGCGGAAAAACCCGCATTTCGGCGCACTCCTGACCTGATCTCCTTCTGTGGGAGAGGACCCAGAGGAACCTGCGCGCCGACGGCACGCCGCAACGCGTGGTCTGCCGGCTGGCTCGATCACGTGTACGTGGTGCCGGTGAAGAAGTGACGCGCGGTCACGAGGGCGCGGCTTACGGGCTGCGCCCCGTTGCACTGGCCATTCAGCGGTCAACGAGCCTCAATGCGTCCATCACGTCCTGCCACGAGACGTACTTGAAGTTCTGCGGCCCGTCGGGCAGGCGCTTGTGGCCGTCTTGCACGACCAGCAGGCCTTGTGGGTAATCTGCGCCGAGCGTGGCCGACGTGACGTCCAGCCCATCGGTCTCGGAGGCGCCGTCGATGCCGGCCGCTGCCGACAGGCCGATGCGGAAGGCGCCGCGCGGCGTGAACGGCGGCAGCGCGTCGATCACCACGTAGCTGTCGTTGCCCTGGCTGGACGCGACCAGCCAGCTCGCTCGCTGGCCGCGGTAGACGGCCAGGCCCTCGACATCGGCCTTCAGCAATGGGCCGACCGGCAGCACCAGCTCGAGCTTCGGCGCCACATCGCCGCGCGACGACAGCGCCCAGATGCCGCGGTCTTCTTCGCCGACGAACAGACGCTCGTTCGGTTCGTCGACCACGCAGCCTTCGGGTTGGCTGGCGAGGCGGAAGCTGCGCAGCCGATCGGCGTGCCAGTCGAGCCGGCCGCCGGCGGCGACCTTGACCGTCAGCCGAAGGTGAACGAAGCGGCCGTCCTTGTCGTTGGCGAACACGTCCAGGCCGTCTTCGCGGTTGCGTGCGGCGCAGATGCCGTACAGATCATCGAGGCCCGAAGGCAGCCGCGCCAGTTCGGCAACGACGCCTTTCGCATCGATCTCGAACAGCACGATGGCCTTCTCGTCACGCTGCGTGGCGACGGCCAGATCGCGCCATCCGTTGCCGACGCGAATGCGCTGGCGCAGGTCGACGTTGTTCAGCCGGCCGCTTTCCAGCAACTGGGTCTGGGCGCCTTGCAGGTCGTAGACGAGCAGGCCCTGCTTCTTGTTGGTCGCCAGCACGCGGCTGTCGCCCGGCCGCTCGGGGTGAACCCAGATGGCCGGGTCGTCTGCCGCATCGCCCAGCCGGGCGACGGGCGCGGTCTGCTGACGCGGCAGCACGATGGGCAGGGTGGCTGGACGCGCACCGGCCGGCAGCTTGATCGACTGTTCGGCCTTCTTCTTGCCGTCTTTGGCGGAGACCTTCAGGTGCGTGCCCTGCAGTTGCAGCCGGTGCGGCGCGAAGTCCAGCGTGCCCCACGGGTGGCGCAGCGCCAGCGGTTGGCGGGCGACGCTGCCTTCTGCGCCGATGTCGTAGGCCCAGACGCCGAGTGCCGGCTCGGCCACCAGCAACATCGCCCGCTCGTCGTCGGCCACGCAATCGCCGGCCTGGATGGGCAGTGCGACGTGGCGCAGCAGCAGCGATCCTTGCGGGCGCAGCAACCATTGCTCGGCACGGCCGTCTTCGGCGATCAGGAAAAGGTTCGGCAGGCCTTGCGCATCGAGATGCAGGCACAGCGTCTCGATCGACAGCTTGGTCTGCGGCGCTTGCGGCCATGGCTGCAGCGGCGGTGCGCTGGCGGCGGCGGTGGCGGGTGCGCTCACGACCACCGGCTGGCTGCTGTCCGCATCCAGCATCACGGCCAGCAGCGTGGCATTCGGGCCATGGCCGAGCGTCCGGGTGTCGAGGTGTTTCGCGCGCAGGGCCAGGCGTTGCGCAGGTCGACCCTGTACATCGTTGAGCACGAGGCCCTCATGGTCGAGCTTGAAGCCGGCCGCCGGTGCGGCGTGTAAGGCAGGGTGGGCGCAGGCCAGAGGCAAGGCGATGGCCAGCGTTCGGATCAAAGCTGTGAAGGTCATGGCGGTGGGCTCAGAACGCGGTGTACTTCAGGCTTAGCTTGAATGTGCGGCCGTACTGCTCGTACTGCGCATTCTGGTCGTGGTGACCCACGTAGACGTAGTAGGCCGTGTTGTTCAGGTTCTGCACCTGGGCGTTCAGCTGCCATTCGCGGTTGATCTGCCAGCGGGCGGAGAAGTCGAGCTGGGTCTGCGCGGCGACCCATTGGTCCTGCGCCGCGTCGGTCACATCGCCCACCTCCAGCAGGTAGGCCGACTTGTGGTTGGCCGCCAGCCGGACGCTGTACGGCCCGCTCTCGTAGCCCAGCATCAGGTTGACGCTGCGGCCGGACTGGCTGGGCAGGCGGATCTCGCGCGACTCGGCGCCTTGCGCGATGCGCGCCGTGCTGCGCGCGAAGGTGATGTTCGCGCCGACGATCAGGCCGTTGAACGGCGCCGGCAACGCGCGCAGCGCTTGCGCCCACGAGAGCTCGATGCCGCCGACCCGCGCCCGATCCCCGTTGACGAAGGTTTCGGCTTCGTCGAAGTCGACCCAGCCGCCGGTGCCGGCCACGTCGGTGCGGTAGACGAAGTCCTTGATGCGCTTGTGGAACAGGTAGGCCGACACGGCGCCGTCGCGGTCCAGCCGGCGTTCGATGCCGAGATCGAAGTTCGACGAGCGCGCCGGCGACAGCTGCGGGTTGCCGAACGACGCCTCGTCGCCGTCGATCACCGTGCCGGGGGCAAGCTGTTCGAAGGTGGGCCGCACGAGCGAGTTGCTCCAGGCCGCGCGCACGCTGGTGTTCTGGTCGATGTCGTAGCGGGCGTGCAGGCTGGGCAGCCAGGCGTCGTGGCGGCGCTCGGCATGGATCGGGCCGAACTCGCCGTCGATCAGGCTGGTGCCGTCGGCACGCAGGCGGGTGCTCTCATGGCGCACGCCGCCAAGCAGGCGCCAGTCGCCGATGTCGACGCTGCCTTGCAGATAGGCCGCGTCGACGTTCTCGCGGATGCTGTAGTCGGCGATGTGCGACTCTGCGTCGTCGATGAAGTCGGCCAGGTCGAGCCCTCTGACCGCGGCGAGCACCTTGCCGGACGAGAGCGCCGGGCCGAAATCGCCGAATGCGTAGTCGACGGTGCCGTGGGTGTAGCCGGACATCGCGGTCTCGGTCACGTCGTCGCTGCCGACAACCCAGGTGTTCTCGTCGTTGCGCTTGTGGCGGCGGCTCAGCTTCGCGCCGAACTTCAGCTCACCGCCGATGTCACCGCTGCTCCAGCGGTGGCTCAGGTCCATCTGGCCGTGCTGCTCGTTGTCGGTCGTCATGCCTTGAGCGACTTCGATCTCGTCGAGGCTGTAGCTCCCCGCGTCGTACAGGCTCGACGGCCCGATCAGGTGGGGCTTGCGGGTGCTGGTGTAGCCGACGCCCGCGAAGTCGTCGTTGCCTTCGAACACGGCGGCAGGCACGTGGCGTGGCAGGTCTTCACCAGCCTGGCTGGCGCCGAGCGCCGCGTTGAGCTTCCAGTTGCCGAAGCGGCGCTCGGCGCCGAGTTGCAACGAGAGGATGTGCTGCGTCTCCTTGCGCGCCTTCAGCTCGCGCGCGACCTCTGCTTCACCCAGCTCGCTTGGCGCCTGCGCATCGTTGAACTCGATGACCTGTGCCTCGCGGTGTTCGGTGTCGGCAAAGCGGCTGGCGAAGCTGCGCAGTGTGTAGCGCTCGCCGTCCGCCGGGCGGTAGTCGAGGTTCAGGGCCAGCGCATCGCGTTGCCGGGTGATGCGGTAGTCGCGCCGCTCGAATTCCTCGAGCTTGCCGTCGTCCCACGCGCCGCCCGTCTCGACGTTGTCCGAGCCGAAGCGGCGTTGCTCGCTGCTGGCGCCGAAAGCGACACCGAGCTGGCCGTCGAGAAAGCGGTCGCTCCAGATCAGGCTGCCGCGCGGGCTGGTCCGGCTGGTGTTGTCGTCGTGGGCCGCGCCCAGGTCGACCGCGAAGAATCGGCTGCGATGGTCGAACGCCGACAGCGTGACCACCTCGATGTGGCCGCCGATCGAGTTGGCATCCTGGTCGGGCGTCAGCGTCTTGCTCACTTCGAGCGAGCGGATCAGGCCGGCAGGCAGCACATCCAGTGCCACGGCGCGGCGGCCGCTCTCAGGCGCAGGAACCAACGCGCCGTTGATCGACACGCCGTTCAGGTCGGGGCCCAGGCCGCGAACGCGCACGTAGCGGCCTTCACCCTGGTCGTTCTCGACCGAGACACCGGGCAAGCGCTGCAACGCTTCGGCGGCATTGCTGTCGGGCAACTGGCCGATGCCGTCGGCCCGCACGACGCTGAGGACGCGATCGGACGCCTGCTGCGCATCCAGTGCGTTGCGCAGGTTGATGGCCTGGCCGGTGATGACCACGGTCTGGGCCGGCGCCTGGGCCTGGGCCCGGGCGTTCGGGGTCGTCGCCAGCACGGCGACGGCGGCCAGGGCCGTCAGGTGTGGCTGAAAGGGAAGGGGAGGGACGGAGCGCATCGTTCGGTACTTCGGTGAGCGGGCCTGCCGGCTGGCGGGCAACGGCCGCGACTGTCGAAGCGCGGCGTGACAGTCCCGTGACGGGCGTGGCGGCCGGGCGCCGTGCCTGCCAGTGCCTGAGCCGCCAGCACCCGGCGTGCACACAGGGCAACGCGGGGTGGCCGGGGGCATGAGGGCTGCGGGGCTGAGCTGTTTGAACCCCTCGCCCGCATTCGGCGTCGACGCCACGGTCTTCCACCAACGTCGCAGCTGAAACGGCGACGTCATAACCAGGGGTTAGCCTCGGCGCCCCTTCTTGATTGCCCCGGACGGACTGATGCGCCTGCTGCCGATGCCCCCCTGGCTCCAATGGAGCGCAGCCTTGGCCACGGCCTGGGCGCGCTGGGCACCGCCTGGTGGGCTGTTGCTGGCCCTGCTCTGCAGCGGGCTGATGGCGGCCTATTCGGAGCTCGGTGAACCGAAGCCGATGGCCAGTTGGCAGTTGCTGGACATCGCGGGCGAAGGCGGCAGCGCGTTGATGGCCGGCATCTGGTGCGTGATGGTGCTTGGCTCGCGCCCGCGAGGTCGCGTGACCACCTTGCTGGCCGGTGGACTGGGGATGATCGCGCTGGGCAATTGCGCCGATTGCCTGGACGAGTTCTACCGCGTCTCGCACGAGGCCTGGTGGGACAACGTGGTCGAGGCCGCGCTGATGCCCGGCGGCATGCTGGTGCTCACGCTCGGCCTGTTGGGATGGCGCAAGGAGCAGATGCTGCTCAGCGAACACCTTCGCCAGCGTGAGCGCCTGTACCGCGATCACCGCGGCTTCGACCGCGTGACGCAGCTGGCCGATGCCGGCTACCTGCGCCAGCTGGTGCGTGTCGAGCAGCGCGAGCACCCCGACCAACCTTGTGCACTGTTGATGCTGGACGCCGGCCAGCTCTCGGGCTGCCTGCGTGTACACGGCCCAGCCGAGAGCGACCGCTTGTTGCAGGCCCTGACGCATCTGCTGCTGCTGAACCTGCGCGCCACCGATGTGCTGTGCCGCTATGCCGGTGACCGCTTCGCCGTGCTGCTCCCGGCGACTGCCGGCGCCATGGCGACGCAACTCGCGGCGCAGTTGCGCCAGGCGGTGGCGAGCCTGAGCTTCCACACGCGAGACGGCCAGTTGATCGAGGCGCGGGTCCCGCAACTGGTGCTCGCCGAGATCGACGGGGAAGAGGCCGACCCGGTGGACGCGCTGGTTGCCGCCCTGAACCGCCGCCGCCAGGCGAGCCCGTCATGATGCTGGCGTTGGGCGGCGACATGCAGCTGCACTTGCCGCCGGCCGGCCGCTGCTATGAGGCGGATACCGGCTTCGTGCCGGCGCAGCACCACGCCGGCCTGTTGCTCGAGTATGCGCGCCAGCGTGAACTGTCGCTGCCCGAGGCCGCAGGGCAGCCCGCATGGCGCGAGAGGATCAGTCCGCGCGAGCTGCTGAATCTGCTGGTGGACGTGGTGCGTGCCGATCGTGCGCCAGACACGGCCTTTCTGCTCGGCCAAGCATGGTGGCCCGGCCACGCAGGCGCCGCCAGCCATGCGCTGGCCCACGCGGCCGACCTCGGCCAGGCGCTGGCACTGCTGGTCGAGCATTCCGCCACCTTGAGCCCCTTGTTGACACCGCGTTGCCTGCTCGGCCCGCGCCATGCGCTGGTCTACTGGCTGGACGCGAGCGGCGAACATGCGCACCGCAACCTGCTGGTCGACCTGCACGCCAGTGCGCTGGTCGCGATGGCGCGCTGGCTGTCAGGCGAGCACCTGCCATGGGTGGTGTGCCTGAACCGACCGGCGCCGCGCGATGGTGCGCAGCTCGACACGCACCTCGGCAGCAGCCTGCGTTTCGACTGCCAGCTCGATGCCTTGCTGATCGATGCGCAATGGCTGCAGCGGCCCTGGCCGCGCGGCCAGGGCATGGCGGCCGAGGCGGCGCGGCGCGGCGGCCAGCAGCGCGACGGCCAGCCCGTGCGCGGCATGCTGGCGGCGCTGTACGACCACCTGTTGCGACAGCTGCTCGATGCGGCCGAGGACACGACGCTGCCTGCGCCCACGCTGGAGCGGGCTGCCGCCGCATTCGCGACGAGCCCGGCCACGTTCAAGCGCGTCTTGGCACGCCACGGCACCCACTTCCAGGCCGAGCTGGACCAGGTGCGGGCGCACCTCGCGATGCACCTGTTCCACCACCAGGGCCTGGCCAACGACGAGGTCGCGCGCCAGCTGGGCTTTCACGACAGCACCAACTTCCGCCGCTCGTTCAAGCGCTGGACGGGCATGACGCCGAGCTTGCTGCGCGCGGCGCTGGGCGCCGTGGGGCTTTGACGGCCGCCGGCGCGACGCCGGCTGGCGGTTGCTACTTTGCAGATACGCTGCCGAGGCTCTTCACGGTCGCAGCCCCAGACATGGCGAGGATGGGACTGACGTCTCCGTAGTAGCTGACGCCGGACGATCCTCCCAGCGAGACGTGCAGTGACTCCTTGGCCCAGACAACGGCTTGTGCGGAGCCGCCACCGCCGACCGAAACAGCGTTCGCCGCAAGCTGTGAGGCTTCCACGACGGATGAGCCGCCCAACTCGGACGCAAAGTCTTCGGCAACCCCGCTGACCTTGAGCGCACTTGAGCCGCCGAGTGAGGCGTGCAGCTTGTCGATAGAAACCGACCTCAACGTGACGGCGCTGGATCCTCCCATGCTTAGGCGCAGCGAAGGGCTCCTCAGGTCCTCTGCCAATACGGCAACTTCTCCAGTCGTTGCAATGCTGCTGATGCGCCGTGTGGTCACGACGACCTCGGCATTCGAAGACTTGTAGTGTTTGGCGTCCGCAATGATGAGCGTTCCATCTTCGACATGTGTCTCAATGAGCGGTGCAATGTTGCTTTCGGCGTGCACCTCGACGGAAGACCGATCACCTTGCCTGACCACGATCCTCGCACTGGTGTCGAGCTTCAAAGCTTGAAAGCGCTCGACGGTTCGGCTCTCTTTGACAACGGGCCCTGAAGCGGCAACTGGCCAGAGACGGCTCAAGTCCAGAGCCGACGCCTCCTGCAGATGCAGCAGCGAAACCATGAGAGCAAGAACATGGAGCGGAGATCTGCCAACACGAACGGAGATTGGTTTCACGGGCGCCTCATGATCAGAAAAGCTCCATCGTTGCATCAGGTCGCGACCACGGAAACGGGAACCCGACAGGATGCAGCATGGCGCGACAGACCTGCATGGTGATGGTGTGACTTCCGAGCCACGGGACGCAGCCGACGAGGGCCTTCTGGCGAGCCGAGCTCTCTTGGCGTTCGACACCTCGAAAGTCCGACCGGCACGCCGCCTCCGGCGCTCGACGGTTCTTGCACTGTCGACTTTCGCTTCACGGGACCACTTCCAAGGTGCCCACCCGCGCGGACAGGCGGACACGGTGCATATCTGATGAAAATTCACAATGCTTGACTTAATTTGAGAATTTATGGATAGTTCGTATCCATTAAACGGTATGAGCAACGCTCCGAATGAAAACCAGCAAAGCCCAGCAGGACGCCACCCGTGCGCGCATCGTGCGCTGTGCGGTCGATTTGATCGTGCGCCACGGTTACGACGCGGTCACGATGAAAGACATCGCGAAGGCGGCGGCGATCGGCGACGCAACGATCTACAAGTACTTCGCAACCAAGGAGCGGTTGATCCTCGGCTACTTCGATCAAGTGACCGAGCAGGCGGTGCGTGTCGCCCACGAAACACCGGACTTCGCCTCGTACGACCTGCAGTCGAAACTGCAACGTCTGACCGACGCCTTGCTCGAGCTGCTGGCGCCCGATCGCGCGTTCGTCGGTGTGGCCGGTGACATGCTGAAGAAGTCGCCGCTGCTGCTGCTCGGTGATCAGCTCCAGGCCAAGCTGACGCTGAAGGAGGCCGTGGCGACATTTCTCGACGCCGCGGTGCAGCAGGGCGAGCTGCCGCCCAGCGACTTCGCCCGCCCGATGGCGGGCATGTACGCGGACTTCTGCTATGGCGTCATGGCCTTCTGGATGCGCGATGAGACGCCCCATGCCGCCGAGACCACGCGTTTCGTCGACCAGGTGCTGGGCGTGGCCGTCGCCATGCTCAAGGCGGGTTTGCCGGATCGATTGGTGCATCTGGCGGGCTTCGTGCTGCGCAGCCAGATCGCCCGCGTGATGGATGTCGCGGTGCATGCCCGGCCCCGGCAGGATGCCGAGGTGCCAGCGGCGAAGAAGAGGCGCGCGCCACCCCAAGCCGACACGGCAGGCAGCACGCGCAAGCCTCGCGGCACCCGTGGCGAGACCACCCAGCGCAAGCCATGACCGAACCGACCGGGAAAGCGCCGCGGACCGGCCGCCTCGCGCGTTCAGTGCTCGTCGGCACCACGGCGGCGCGCGTCGGTGCCAAGGCCGTGCGACACAGGCTGCGCGCATCGCCGTCGAAAGAGGTCGAGGAAGAGCACGAGGCCGAGATCGGGCGAATGATCTTCGCCGCCGTCACGCAGTTGCGCGGCACGGCGCTGAAGGCAGCGCAGATGTTGAGCATGGACGCCGGCGTGCTACCCGAGGGGATTCGCACGCAACTGGCTCGTGCCTCCCACCAGGCCATGCCGCTGAACCGTGCGCTCGTGTCGCGCGCCTTTCGGCAGGCCTTTGGCCAGGAGCCGCAAGCGTTGTATGCAAGCTTCGACCCCGACGCCTTTGCCGCGGCGAGCCTGGGTCAGGTGCATCGCGCCCGGCTGGACGACGGCACCGAGGTGGCGGTCAAGGTGCAGTACCCAGGCATCGCCGAGACGATCGACAGCGACCTGCGGTTGTTGCGAACGAGCCTGCGCGCGATCGGCCGCGAGCGGCTCGGCCTGCCGCCAGACGAACTGATCGACCAGATGCTGGCTGAAGTGCGCACCCAGCTGGCGCAGGAGGTCGACTACCTGTACGAGGCTGAGCAGCAGGCGTGGTTCATCGAGCATGCCCGGCATGCCGACATCGTCATGCCGCAGGTCGTGCCGGCGCTGACATGCAAGACGGTGCTCACGCAGCAATCGCTGCAAGGCCTGCATCTCGATGCGAGCCTGCGGCTGGGCCCTTCGCAGGCCACCCGTGATCGGCAGGCGCAGGCACTCTTCGACTGGTTCGTCGATTGCGCGTTCGAGCGAGGGCACATCCATGCCGACATGCACCTCGGCAATCTTCTGTTCCTGGACGACGGGCGGGTCGGGGTGCTGGACTTCGGCTGCACGCGCAAGCTCACCGCGCCGTTCGTCAGGGGCCTGGCACGGTCGTGGCTGACCTGGTTGAGGCAGGGCTCCGGCGTCTCCAGCGCATTGCTGGCCAACTACCGAGAGCTCGGCGTGGCCGGCTTGGGACTCGGGCTGAAGGATTTCGAGCAAAGCGTTCTGCCGAAGATCGCGCCCGTGCTCGATTGGGCGACGCAGGCGTTCGCGACGGAGCGCTTCGAGTTCAGCGGCAAGACGCCGTTCCCGACGCCCAGCTTCGACGGACGATCCCAGCATCCGGCGTCATTCATTGCCCGCCTGCCGCCCGAGCTTCTCTCCTTCGATCGGGCGTGGTTCGGGTTGATGCACCTGCTGACACGTCTGCAAGGCCAGGTGGACACGCGGGCGTCGATGGCGAAGCTCGAGGCCGCCGCTCAGTGATGCACCACGATGCTTCGCAGGCTCCGTTGCTGGCGCCGCGTCGTCCGGGCGAAGGAGCGCCTGATGGCGGGCCGCGGCGCAGCTGTCATTGTTGGTTTTGAAGACTGACCCGGGAGGTCACCATGGCCCAGATCCTGATCGTCGTGGCCGCGTATGTTTTTCTGCTCATGGGCGTTGCGCACGGGGCGCTCACGCTGCGCGACCTGAAGCGTCCCAGGGCATTCACGCCCCGCGATGCGTCGCTGCGTCAAGTCATGCAGCAATCGAGCATTGCCTTGCACCCCGCCATCAACCTTTGGAATGCGTGGCTGGGCTTCAGCATGACGCACAGCCTGGGCCTGGCGCTGTTCGGCGGCGGATTCCTGTATGTCGGCATCTTCGATCCCAACGCCTTCGCAACGTCATGGCTGCTTCAGATCGTGGCCGTGGTGGTGTCGGCCGTCTATCTGGTCGTGTCCATCAAGTTCTTCTTCGTCAAGCCCGTGATGGGTTCGGCCATTGGGCTGGTCGGCTTTCTGATCGCGACGGCGCTGGCGTATGCCTGACCGCGATCAGCTCGTTTCCGCATGCGGCAGTGCCGAGGCCGGCAGGCCGAAGATCTTGTCGAAACCGAGGTTGAAGAGGTAGGTGTAGACGAGGAAGAACAGGATCAGGCCGAAGTCGTAGACCAGCGCCTCCCACCACGTGATGCCCAGCACCAAGGCGAACAGCGGCACGGTCATCAGCACCAGGCCCAGCTCGAAGCCGAACGCGTGCGCGGCGCGGCGCCGGAAGGTGCGGCCCTTGCGGGGCTGCCGGGCCTCCCAGCGTTCGTACAAGCTGGTGTAGACCAGGTTCCAGGCCAGCGCGATGGCCGACGAGCCGATGCCGGCCAGCGTGGCGTTCGGTGCGGCACTGCCGGAGAGCCACGCGAGGCCCACGCTGGTGATGACGATCGCCAGCGCTTCATACAGCGTGGCATAGAGAACTCTGCGGCGGACGGCTTGCACCGGTGGCCCCTTCGGATGAGGCCGGGCCGTCCCGGACATGTTTCTTGCGCAGCTCGCCGATCGGTGGCGGCTGGGGGAGGTCGTCCTCCCTGGGCGCCCGCCGTGGTCGCTCGACCAGCCGGCATGTAGGCGCCAATCTGCCGATTCTACGATTGGGCGCCTTGTCGCGCTGGCGGGTTCATTGGGCATCCTTCCAGAACTTGTACCGGAGCGCGAGCCCGCATCATGGGTTGCCAAGGTCGCCCAATGAAGTGGCGACAAGTCAAGGCGCGTCTGACTGCATGACCTTCAGTATCGACTTGCGCATCCAGCTGTGAGCCGGCTCATTCGCCCGTTTGGCATGGCAAAACGCCTTCAACCGATACGGCATCTCGAATGGGGGTTCGTGGATCGCCATTGACACCATGTCCTTCAGGACGTGTGCCGCCCGCAGTGGCAAGGTCAGCACCAACTCGCTGTTCGCGATGACAAAGGGTGCAGCGAGCACCGAGGGAATGCGCACGGCAACCTGACGGCTCCACCCCCGTTTGGCAAGTTCGTGGTCGATCGGTCCCTTTGCCTCTCCCCAAGGGGCGACCACCAGATGGCGCGCCGCGAGAAACTGCTCCAACGTGAGCTTGCCTTGAATCTGTGAATGGGAGCGGCTGGTGACGACGACATAACGGTCGGTGAACCAGTCGAACTCGTGGATCAGAGGCGTGGACTCGGCGTCGGCTTGCGTGTAGCCCAGCGCAAAGTCGATCGCTCCGGAAATCAGCGCTTCGACCGGCACCTTGCGGCTGCTTTGCACGACCTGAATGCGCAGCCTTGGCGCCGCAGTCTTGAAGTACGCGACAAGACGTGGAAACAGCACGAGGGTGGTGTAGTCCGTTGCGGAGAAGACGAACGTGCGGTCGCTCTTGAGCGGGTTGAAGGTTGTGGCGCTGCGCATCCCGTCGTCCAGCACCTTCAGAGCGCTGGCGACGCTTGGCGCGATCTGCTCCGCCAGCACCGAAGGCTTCATGGTGTTGCCGACTCGGTAGAACAACTCGTCTTGAAGACTCTCGCGCATTCTGGTCAGTGCATGGCTGAAGGCCGAGGGGCTCACGGCGCATTCACTGGCCGCGGCCTGCACCGAACGCAAGCGAAAGAGCGCATCGAACAACACCAGCAAGTTGAGGTCGAAGCGGCGGGCGTCAAAGCTGAATTCCATGCAGTTCGCCTTGAAAAGAATGCACTGGTCTCAGTTTATTCGGATCGCTAGCATCGTCAGCAATCGACATATCGAGGCAACACCCATGCACTGGCGTACAAGACTGATCCACAGCGAGGCCACGGTGCCTGGCGGCTTCGCGTCCCTCTCAACTCCCGTGTACCGAGGGTCAACCGTCGTCTTCGACAGGCAGGCCAGCGTGGCCGACCAGTGGCGAGCGGAGCGCGGTTACAGCTACGGGCTGTATGGAACCCCGACGACACTGGAACTGGGCGCGCGCATCGCGGAGATGGAAGGCGCACGACACACCTTCATCGTGCCAGGTGGACAGGCGGCGATTGCACTCGTCTACCTCTCTCGATGCAAAGCCGGAAGCCATGCGCTGGTCCCGCACAGCGCGTACGGCCCGAACCGAGAAATGGCGAACGGCCTGCTGCGACAGTTCGGCGTAGAGGTCGAGCCTTACGATCCACTGGTGGGCGAGGGGATTGCCCGCTTGATCAGGCCAGAGACGAGCTTGGTGTGGTGCGAGAGTCCAGGCTCGATCACGATGGAGGTGCAGGATCTGCCGGCCATCGTGGCTGCAGCCCGTTCGCGGGGTGTCACCGTCGCACTCGACAACAGCTATGCCGCGGGGGTCTTGCTGGACGCCTTCGCGTTGGGTGTCGACATCAGTGTGCAGGCTCTCACCAAGTACGTCGGCGGTCACAGCGACTTGCTGTTGGGGTCGGTCTCGGTCCGGACCGACCAGATGTTCGAAGCCGTGGGATCGGTATGGCACCAGCTGGGCATGGCCGTTTCGCCTGATGACTGCAGCTTGGCGTTGCGGGGTTTGCAAACGCTCGGCATCAGGCTAGACCGGGTGGGGCGATCAGCGCTCGAGATTGCGCAATGGTTGGCATTGCGGCCCGAGGTTGATCGTGTGCTTCATCCGGCGCTGTCGACTTGTCCCGGCCATGCGCAATGGCGGCGTGATTTCAAGGGCTCGGCGAGCGTCTTCTCCATTGTGTTCAAGGCGCACTTTTCAGGCGAGCAGGTCGCTGCCTTCATCGACGCGCTGTCGCTCTTCAAGATCGGTTTCAGCTGGGGAGGCGTGACCAGCCTGGCCGTCGCCTTTCCCGATCTGCAGCGCCCGGGTATCGACTACCAGGGGCGGCTGGTGCGGTTGAACATTGGCCTTGAAGAAGTCGATGACCTGAAATTGGACCTGGCCCACGCGTTGCAGGCCATGGCCCTGACGACCCGATAGGATGCCGCCCCATCATGTCAAGTTGACGGAACAGAGAATGCGCTTGGAGCTGCGGCAGAGGATCATCCAGGTTTGCGAACGAAAGATGCTTGAGAAGGGCACTGACGTTGGCCTTTCCTTCTACGCATTCTTTGCCAACAAGAACGACGACCCGAGCCTGTTGATGGAAGCCGCCACGTGGTGGATTCAGACGCATCAGCTCGACCATTTCGAGAAGGCGCTGAAGATCAAGCGCATGGTCGAGATGGAGCTGCCATGACGTGTCTGGGTCAGCCTGCTCGTCACTGTGCCTGATAGAGGCTGCACCGATCTCGTGCTGAAGCTTCAGTTCAGGCCTGCGTCACCTCCGGCGTCGTCACCGGCCCCCGGCCGCTGAAGCGGTCGAGCGCCAGGTAGATCACCGGCGTGATGTAGAGCGTGATGGCCTGCGAGAAGACCAGCCCGCCGACGACGGCCAGGCCGAGCGGCTGGCGCAGCTCGGCGCCAGCGCCTATGCCAAGCGCGATCGGCAGCGCGCCCATCAACGCAGCCAGCGTCGTCATCATGATCGGCCGAAAGCGCAGCACGCAGGCCTCGCGGATGGCTTCGGCCGGGCCCACGCCGTGGCTGCGTTGCGCGTCGAGCGCGAAGTCGATCATCATGATCGCGTTCTTCTTCACGATGCCGATCAGGAGCACGATGCCGATCGTCGCGATCAGCGTCAGGTCCTGGCCGAACAGCATCAGCGTGCCCAGCGCGCCGACGGCGGCCGACGGCAGGCCCGCCAGGATCGTCAGCGGGTGGATGAAGCTCTCGTACAGCACGCCCAGCAGCACATAGATCACCAGCAGCGCCGCGATGATCAGCACCGCCTGGTTGCCCTGCGAGCTCTTGAACACCGCCGCATCGCCGCCGTAGGTGGCCACGATGGTGGCCGGCATGTGGATCGCGTTGCGCGCGGCGTCGACCTTGGCGGTGGCGTCGCCCAGTGCCACGCCGGGCGCGAGGTTGAACGACACCGTCACCGCCTGCAATTGGCCCACGTGGTTGACCGAGGTCGGGCCGACGCTGCGCTCGATGGTCGCGAAGCTCGACAAGGGCACGAGTGCACCGGTGGTCGAGCGCACGTGGATGCCGTTCATGGCGCGCTCGTCCTGTTTGGCCTCGGGCGCCACTTCCATGATGACCTGGTAGCTGTCGGTCGGCAGGTAGATGGTCGACACCTGGCGCTCGCCGAAGGCGTTGTACAGCGCGGTGCGCACTGCGTCGATCGACACGCCCAGCGTGTTCGCGCGGTCACGGTCGATCTTCAGCTCGGCCTGCAGCCCGCGCAGCTGCGCGTCGCTGTTCACGTCGCGGAAGTCAGGGTCGGCGCGCAGCTTTTCCTGCAGCTTCAGGGCCCAGTTGTTCAACTCGTCGGCGCGTACGCTCTGCAGGACGTACTGGTAGCGCGCCTTGCTGATGCGACCACCCAACCGCAGGTTCTGGATAGGTGACGGGAACACGTTCAGCCCGGCCACTTCGCGAAGGTCACGGCGCAGCCCCTCGAGGACTTTCTTCATCGGCTCGCGCTCACCGCGTGGCTTCAAGTTGATGAACATGCGGCCGGTGTTCTGGGCGCCCCCACCGCCGCCGTTGAAGGAACTCACCGTCGCCACGTTCGGGTTGGCGCGCACGATCGCGGCGGCGCGCTCCTGCAGGCGGACCATTTCGGGGAAGGAGGTGTCTTCGGCGGCCTCGGTGTTGATGAACACTTGGCCGATGTCCTCCTCCGGGAAGAAGCCTTTCGGGATCACGACGAACAGCCAAGCGGTCGCGACAAAGGTCAGCAGCGCGACGAACAGCACCAGCTTGCGGTGGCCCAGCGCCGCGTCCAGCGTGCGGCTGTAGGCGCCGAGCAGCGCATCGAAGCCGCGCTCGAAGGCCCGCACCATCGCACCCGGGCGCTTCTTGTGCTCTTCGTCGGTCAGAAAGCGGCTGGCCAACATTGGCACCAACGTCAACGAGACGAAGGCCGAGACGATGATCGCCAGGCCGACGATGACCGCGAACTCGTGGAACAGCAGGCCGATCACACCCGGCATGAAGAAGATCGGGATGAACACCGCGACCAGTGAGGTCGAGATCGAGATGATCGTGAAGCCCACTTCGCGCGAGCCGCGCAACGCCGCCTGGAACGGGCGCTCACCTTTTTCGACATGGCGCACGATGTTCTCCAGCATCACGATCGCGTCGTCGACGACCAGGCCGACGGCCAGCGTCAGGCCCAGCAGCGAGATGTTGTCCAGGCTGTAGTTCAGGCCCCAGAGCAATGCGACGGCGCCGACCAGCGACACCGGCAGCGACAACGTCGGGATGGCGGTGGCAACGAAGCGGCGCAGGAACAGGAAGATCACCATCACCACCAGCGCGATCGTGCCCAGCAGCGTCAGGGTCACATCGTGCAGCGCATCGCGGATCGAGACGGAGCGGTCGTTGACGGCGGTGATGTTCACCGACTGCGGTAGCTCCTTCTTCAGCTCCGGCAGCGCGGCGCGCACCGCGTCGACCACTTTCACCGTATTCGCACCCGGCTGGCGGAATACCGCCACCGAGATCGACGGGTCGCCGTTCAGCGTGGCCCAGGTCTTCAGCGACTCGATGCTGTCTTCGACCGCGGCGACGTCTTTCAGACGCACGCTGTTGCCGGCGCGGGTGGCGACGATCAGCTCGGCGAACTCGGCCGCGTTGCGCAACTGCCGGTTGGCCTGCAGCGTCAGCGTCTGGCGCGGGCCTTCGAGCGTGCCGACGGGGGTGTTGACGTTGGCTGCACGCAGCGCGGCACTCAGCTCGTCGAGCCCGATGTTGCGCGCCGACAGCGCTTCGGGGTTCACGCGCACCCGCACCGCGAAGCGCTTGGCGCCGAAGATGTTGACCTGCGCCACGCCGTCGATCGTCGACAACGCCGGCGTGATCAGGTGCTCGGCAAAGTCTTGCAGCTCGGTCGGCGCAAGCGACTGCGAGGTGAGGGCGATGAACAGCACCGGCGAGTCGGCCGGGTTGATCTTGCGGTACGACGGCGGCGAGGTCATGTCCTGCGGCAGCCCGCGCTGGGCCCGCAGCAGCGCGGCCTGCACGTCGACCGAAGCCGCGTCGATGTCGCGGCCTTCCTCGAACTCCAGCGTCAGCGAGGTATTGCCCAGCGTGCTGGACGAACTGATGGTCTTCAGCCCCGGGATGGTCTGGAACTGCTTTTCCAGCGGCAGCGCCACCGAGGTCGCCATCGTTTCCGGGCTGGCGCCCGGCAGCGAGGCACCGACGTTGATGACCGGCGTGTCGTAGCTGGGCAGCGCGGCGATCGGGATGCTCTGGTAGGCGATCACCCCGGCCAGCACGATGGCGGCGTTGAGCAGCACCGTCATCACCGGGCGGCGGATGAACAGTTCGGACAGGTTCATGGTGCCGATGCCTTCTTGCTGGGTGCCGAGGCGGCGCCGGATGCGGCGGCCGCGCCTTCACGCGGCCGCTCGGTCACGGCGGCGCCGGGTCGCAGGTTCTGTCGGCCGTCGAGCACGATCTTGTCGCCCGCGCGCACACCGGTGACCGCGGCGTCTTCGCCTTCGGCATGCACCAACTGCACCGGCTTGGCCTCGGCCTTGCCGCCTTGGACGGTGTACACGATGCTGCCGCGCGCGCTCTGGATGATGGCGGCCTGCGGCACGATCACCGCGTCTTTCAGGGTGCGCGCCGTCATCGCGATGTTGACGAATGCGCCCGGCCACAGCTTGCCGGCGCCGTTGTCGAACACCGCCTTGACCTTGACCGTGCCGGAGGCCGGATCGACCAGGTTGTCGACGAATTTCAGCCGGCCTTCGAGCTTGCCGGCGCCCTCCGGCAGCGTGGCACTCACGCGCGCGCCACCGCCGGGCAATGCGGCCAGCGCGTCGGCCAGGTGGCGCTGCGGCAGGCTGAAGGCGACGGCGATCGGATCGAGCTGGGTGATCGTGACCAGCGTGGTCGTGTTGGCCTGTACCGCGCTGCCGGGGTAGACGCTGATCGTGCCGACGCGGCCGGCGCTGGGTGCGGTGACGCGCGCGTAGCCCAGCGCCACACGGGCGGCGGCCAGCGCTGCGCGGTCAGAGGCGACCAGCGCGGTCTGCGCGTCGACCTGGGCCTGGTTCGCGTCGACTGCACCTTGCGAAATGAAATTCTGCGCCAGCAGCTCGCGGCTGCGTGTCAGCTGGCGTTGTGCGTCGGCCAGCGCGGCCTGGTCGCGAGCCACCTGGGCCTGGGCCTGGGCGACCTTGGCTTCGTCGGTGCGCGAATCGAGCGTGAACAGCAGTTCGCCGGCCTTGACGAACTGGCCTTCGCGGATGTGCACCCTGGACACCACGCTGGTCAGCTGCGGTCGCATGTCGACGCTGGACAGTGGCGCCACCGTGCCGGTGGCCGTCAGCTCGATGGCCAGGTCGCGCTGGGCGGCCGTCACGGTGGTCACGCCCACCGGCGGTGTCGAGGCTGCGCCGGCGGGGGCGGAGGCTGCGACCGAGGGGGCCGGCGCACCACCGCCGCCCTTGTTGCAGGCAGACAGCGTGGCCAGGATGGAGGTCAGAAACAGGGCGCGGCAAAACGGGACGAGCCTGGTCATGGATGATCGGTTGTGGGCGTTGTTGTCAGGAAATCAGGGCGTGACGAACACCTTCCGCAGCACGGCCAGCCCGGCATGCAGGGTGCGCAGTTCTTCTTGGCTTCGAGTGGCCAGTACCTGGGCCAGTTCAGCCCGCGCGTCGAGGCGGATCTGCACCAGCTGGGCTGCGCCGGCCGCGGTGAGGTGGAGTTGGGAGCGGCGCCGGTCGTCGGCGGCCGTGCGGGGCTCGACGGCGCCGGCACGGACCAGGCGGTCGATCATGGCCGACGCGGTGGGCAGCGCCACGCCCAGAAGGGCCGCCACGGCGCTGACCGAGGCTCCGGGTTGGTGGGCGATGAAATTGAGGCAGCGGAACTGCGGCACCGAGAGCTGGTCGCCGACATGGCCACGCATCGCGTGGCGCAATGCGTCCATCACCGCCGGGATCACTTCTAACACCTCGGCGGCGCTGTCACCCACCGAGACTGCTGAAGAGGTGGGGGCAGGGCGCTGGCGGGGCATTGCTTAGCTGGGCTAACCAACGGACGAGCGTACCACCGCACCATGACGCGGCGCCGCCTTGGCCGGCCGGATTTACGCAACCGAAACCATCGCGGCTCGGTCACCGCGGCGGCCGAGCGTGTCAGGCCGACACACCAACGCGGTTGCGGCCCTCGCGCTTGGCGGTCAGCAGCAGGTCGTCGGCGGCTTTCAGCAGCGCGTCGGGCGAATCGGGGGCGAGGGTGGTGTCGGCCACGCCGGCTGAAAAGCTCAGGCCCTGCAGCGCAGTGCCGCCCACGTCGAAGGTCTGGGTCCGCCAGCGCCGCAACAGCGCTTGCACCTTGCGGCGGGCGCCGGGCGCATCGGTGCGCGGCATCAACAGGCAGAACTCTTCACCGCCGTAGCGGCAAGCCACGTCGCTGCGGCGGCAGTGCGCGGCCAGCAGTTCGCCGAAGGCAGCGAGCAGGCGGTCGCCGGCGGCGTGGCCATGCATGTCGTTGACGAGCTTGAAGTGATCGAGGTCGATGATCGCCAGCGCCATGGTCTGCGCCTCTCGCCCGGCCAGCGCGAACAGCGTCGGCAACGCGTCGTTCAAGTGGCGACGGTTGAACAGGCCGGTCAGCGGGTCGTGCGTGGCCTGCTGCACCAGCGCCTGCTGCAGCGACTCGACCTCGTGGATCTTGCGCTGCAGCGCGCCGTTGGCTTCGGCCAGTTCAGCGCGCGCGCGTTCGAGGCTGCGGCGGTGGGCATCGTTCTCGTCCAGCCGGTGCTGCAGGCGCAGCAGCTCGGTCTGCAGCGCGGCGGCCTGGTAGCGCGCCAGCGAGGCCATCTGGGTCTGCAGGCGGTACAGGCGCTGGCATTGGCGCAGCGCGGCCAGCGACCTTATGGTGTCGCCACAGGCCTCGTGGGCTTCGCTGAGCACCGCGAAGAATTGAGCCCGTATGCGCACACTCAGGCCACCGGCTTGGTCGCTGGCCGCGGCATATTCGGCCGGCATCAGCGCGCCGACCGCATCGGCAGGGTGCCCTTGCGCCAGCGCCAGCAGCGCGGCGGCAGTGGCGCGTTCGAGCCGCTCGTCGGGCAGCAGCGCATCGCCTTGCGCCCACGAGCGATCGACCAGCCGGGCGCCGAGCTCGAGGTCACCCGCGCGGATGGCGGCGATGGCCAGCGTCTCGAAGTGGGCGGCCATGCGACCGCGCCCGCTCGGGTCGGCGGGCATCGCCAGCAACGTGTGGATGTCGGGCATCGCCTCGGCCGCGCGGCCGAGTTCGGTCAACCCGATCACCCGGTTGATCCACAGCACGCTTTGCAGCCGCGCGTTTTTCAGGGCCCCGCCACGCGCCAGCCCTTGCGCCACGTGCATCAGGGAGTGCTCGTAGTCACCGATCTGCAGCAGTTCGTGCGCGAGGTTGCAATGCAAGACGGTGTCGAAGCCGCGGCCGCCGCGAGGGCCGGCGTGGCGCAGCGCTTCGAACATGTAGGCGAAGGCTTGCGCCGAGTTGCCCTGGGCCGAATAACAGCCGGCCACCGCGTTCAGCAGCACGCCGAGCTGTTCGTGCTTGAGCACATGCACGCCGCGGTCGCGCAGCGGCAGCACCATGTCCAGCGCTTCCTGCACGCGGCCCTGGCGCCACAGCGAGCGGGCCATGCCGGCGCCGGTGATCAGTTGCCCAGGGCGGTCGCCCGCCTGATCGAAGCAGGCTTGCGCACGGCGCAGTTCTTCGGCCGCTTCCACGGCCGTGGCGTAGTACAGCAGGTGAAAACCGAGCGCCAGGCGGCCCCAACCTTCGGCCGAGGCATCCGACCCCCGTTGGGCCGATGCGATGGCCTTTTCCGCCATCGAACGCGCCAGTGCAGAGTCAACATGCAGCGCGTTCCACGCGCGGCGGGCCAGGCGCATGGCGGGCGAGGGGGGCGGACGCTTGGTCGCCATCAGGAAGGGGGACACGGGCAAGCCTACGACGCGATGACGGTCTCGACCAGCTCGTGCCGGCCGATGGGCGACGCGCGGCCGTCGTGCCACTCCGTCAACTGGTAGCCGTTGGTATAGACCACGCTGCCGTTGGCGCGCAGGTCGAACGAGGCCACATGCTTGGCCAATGTCTGCCAGCTGCCGCCGTTCGGGCGGCGAACCAGCTCCCAAGAGGCGGGCACCAGGTTGCCAGCGTGCTGCGGATCGTCGCGCACCTTGCGCAGCTCGATCATGCGGCCATGCAGCCACAGGCGCCCCAGGTCCTGGTCCAACTCGGGCGTGCGCGGGCCGCCGGCCGAGCGCAGCGGCTCCTTGCCGTAGACGGTGGAAAAGAAATTCAAGTAACCGAACACGGCCTTCAGCAGGCGTACCGGCATCATCAGCGTGTCGACCAGCGCGCCGCCGGCCCGCTCGTGGGCAGGCTTCTCGACCGGGCGTCGGATGGCGTAGAGCGTGCCGTCGGCCGCCATCTTGGGCGCGACGAAGTCGTGCTGGCGGTCGTCGACGAGCGTGTCGAGCTGGCCGCTCTTGTAGTCGAGTCGGCACAGTGTCGCGTGGGCGACAGCGGCCACATGCCCATGTTGCGGGTGGCGGGCCACGCCGCTGCTTTGGTAGACCAGTGCCGACGCGGCACCGGGCACCATGGCGGGCGCCGCGTCGATGCAGTCGCCACCGGTAACAGCGCCCTTGAGCGTGCCCTCTTCGTCGTAGACCTCGAGCTGGGCGGTGCCGTCGGCCAGGCCGATCGCCAGCACCAGGTGCTGGTGACCGGGGTTGTAGGTCAGGCCGTGCACGGCGATGCCGCTGCGGTGGAACAGCCGCACCTCGCGGTCTTCGTCCAGGTGCAGGCGGAACAGGCCGGTCGATTCGCCGACGCGCAGCACGTAGTACAAGGATTGCGTGTCCGGGCCGAAGGCTGCATGCAGAAAGCGCGGCGGCGCCATCGGGCCCGACTGCTGCGAGCCCCACAGCGTGTTGCCCGGGATCACGCCGGTCTGCTCACGTGGCGCGTGTTTCCACGAGGTGTTGCGGCGGCTGCGCTCGTCGCGCTCGATCACTTCGCGCGCAAAGGCCGAGCTGATTTGCCGCGGCGGCTGGCCGTCGCGGTGTAACCACAACTCTCCCTTGGCAATGGCCAACGTTTGCATTCTTCCCTCCGGCTCGCGTTTGGGTGTGATGGTAGCCGGCCGGGGACTGGATAATCGCGCCCACCCTTCCACCTGCTCCGACATGCGCGAGACGCCCGAGGACAAGCCTCGCACGCAAGATCTGCCCCCTGCAGACGAGCTCAATGCCTTGCCGGCAGGCACGCCCTTTGGCGCGCTGGAGATCCTGCGCACGGTGGGGGTGGGCGGTTTCGGCATCGTCTACCTGGCGCAAGACCACGCGCTGCAGCGGCTGGTGGCGGTGAAGGAATACATGCCGGGCCAACTGGCCCAGCGCGGCACCGGCTCGCAGGTCTCGCTGCGTTCGAGCTCGCACCAGGAGACCTTCGAGGTAGGCCGCCGCTCGTTCGTCAACGAGGCCCGGCTGCTGGCCCGTTTCGATCACCGCTCGCTGCTGAAGGTCTACCAGTTCTGGGAAGCCAACGGCACCGCCTACATGGCGATGCCTTTTCTGCAAGGCAAGACGCTGAAGCAGGTGCGTCAGGCGATGGCGGGGCCGCCGAACGAAGCTTACCTGCTGAAGGTGCTGCTGCCGCTGCTGGACGGGCTGCGCCTGCTGCACGGCGAGTCGGTCTACCACCGCGACATCGCCCCCGACAACATCTTGCTGCCCGATGGTGGCGGCGACCCGATCCTGCTCGATTTTGGTGCGGCGCGCCATGCCATCGGCGACCGCACCCAGATGTTCACGGCGATCCTGAAACCCAGCTTCGCGCCGATCGAGCAATACGGTGAGGCTGTCGGTCTGCGGCAAGGGCCCTGGACCGATCTGTTCGCCCTTGGCGCGGTTGCGCACTACCTGATCCTCGGGCGGCCGCCACCCGCCGCGACCACCCGCGCAGTCAGCGACGGTTACCAGCCGCTGGCCGGCATGGCGTTGCCGGGCCTGTCGACCACCGTGTTGGCGGCGATCGACTGGGCACTGCGGGTGCGGCCACAAGACCGACCGCAGACCGTGGACGAAATGCGGGCGGCGCTGATGGGCGAGATCAAGCCGCCGCCGCTGCAGCAGCCCATGGCCGCAGCCGAGCCGGAGCGCGCCGAAGCGACGCCGGATCCGACCGGCTACGACGCCACCGTGCCGCTCAGCCGGGCGCTGGCCGCTGCCGCCCTCGCGAAATCCATGCCGGCGGCGAAGGCCGATCGACCGGCGGCCAAGGCGCGCAGTGCGTCGAAGCGACCATCGGGCAGCGCCAAGCCAAGTGCTGCACGACCTGGCGGCGCGCCTTGGCTGGGCCCGGCGATGCTCTGGGGCGGCGCCGCGGTGCTTGCGGTGGCGGCGGTGGGTTGGTGGTGGTCGGGCAGCGGCGAAGCGCCGACGGACGAACCGGTGGTCGACGAAGCTGCGGTGCAGACGGCTGCCGTGTCGCCTTCGACGACGGCAGTCCCCGGCCCGGCAGCGGTGGCGCCACCGCCAGCGGCGCAAGCCCCAGCCGCGGCTGCCCGCACGGGCAATCCGCAAGGGGCGGTCGGCAAGCCGGTGCCCCCAGAGTCGTTCAAGCCGGCGCCGGTACGTGACGCACTGGTGACACCGGTCGAGCCGCGTCCGATCCCGGTGACACGCCCGACGGTTGGTGTCGACACGACGTCCACGCCGGGGTCGACCACGACGACGGGTGTGACCGGTGCGGCCGACCCGCGCGCGGCCTGCGGCAAGAAGGTCTTCCTGGCGATGACGCTGTGCATCGACCGCCTGTGTCGCAAGCCGGCCTACGCCGGCGCCGAAGAGTGCGTGAAACTGCGCGAGTTGCGAGACCAGCGCGAACAGCAGCGCCACTGAGCACCACTCAGCGACTGCAGCGCGTCCGGCGATCTTCACCCAGCCTCGAGCAAAGCCGAGATCTGGTCGTAGGGCAGGGGCCGGCTGACCAGGTAGCCCTGCATTTCATCGCAGCGCAATGCCCGCAGCATGCGGGCCTGCTCTTCGGTCTCTACCCCTTCGGCGACGACCTTCTTGTGCAGCGAATGCGCGAGCGAGATCATCGTCGAGACCAGCGTCATGCTGTTCTGGTCTTGCAGCATGGTGCTGATGAAGGCGCGGTCGATTTTCAGCGTCTGGGCGGGCAGCCGGGCCAGGTAGGCCAGGGACGAATAGCCCGTGCCGAAGTCGTCGATCGAGATATCGATGCCGAGCGCGCACAGCGCGTGCAGCTTGCCGATCGTCGACTCGATGTCCTGCATCGCCAGGCTTTCGGTGATCTCGATGTCGATGCCATGCGGCACCGCGCCGCAGGCGAGCGCCGCCTCCACGGTGGATACGAAGTCGGGCTTGCGCAGCTGGACGGCCGACACGTTCACTGCGATGCGTGGTGCCACCATGCTGCGCTCGACCCAGCGCTTTCGGTCCCCGGCGGCCTGGCTCAGCGCCCACAGGCCGACCTCGAGGATCAGCCCGGTCTCCTCCATCACCGGGATGAACTTCATCGGCGGCACCAGCCCTTGCGTGGGGCTGTTCCAGCGGATCAATGCCTCCACTGCGACGATGCGGCGCGTCGCGAGATCCACTTTGGGTTGGTAGTGCAGTACGAATTCGTCGTTCTCCAGCGCCCGCCGCAGCTGGTTCTCCAGCGCCAGCTTTTCGGCCACCGCCTCGGTCATGCGCGGGTTGTAGAACAGTGATCGTTCGGTGGTGGCCTTGGCCTTGCGCACGGCGACCTCGGAGTTTCGGAACAGCGCTTCGGCGTCGGCGCCGTCGTTCGGGTACAGCGCGATGCCGATCTTGGCGGAGGGGCGCAGCTCGTGGCCTTCGATGTCGAACGGATGGCCGAAGCAATGCAGGTAGTGTTCGGTCGCGGCGCGCTGGACGTCGGCGTCGGAGCGCACGCCAGGCATCACCAACGCGAAATGGTCGGCCCCGATTCGCGCCACATGCGCATGGTTGCCGGCGGCCTGCACCAGGCGCTCGGCCACCTGCTTGAGCAGGGCGTCGCCTGCATGTCGACCGAGCGTGTCGTTGATCGTCTTGAAGCGCTCGATGTCGAACAGTGCCAGGGCCAGCCGCAACCCTTCGGCGTCTGCCGTGGCCACGTGCTGTTGCAGCCGCTCGTGCAGCAGCGCGCTGTTGGCCAGGCCGGTGAGCGCGTCGTAGTAGGCCAGGTAGTTCAGCTGTTCTTCCTTGGCCAGGTGGTCGAGCGCGAACGAAATGTCGCCGGCCAGGTCCTGCAGCAGCTTGACCTCGTCGTTGTCGAACACGCCCGTTTCGTCTGCCAGCAGCGTGAGCACGCCGACCGATCGGTCGGCCACCACCAGCGGCAAGCAGGCTGCGGCGCGCAAGCCGGTGGCGCCGGCGTCGTCCAGCGTGCGTGCGAGAAGCGGATCTGCTCGTAGGTCGTTCAGCACGACCGGCAACTTCGAGCGCACGGCCCGGCTCGCGGGCTGGTTGCCGCCCAGGACGTCGTCGCGCGCGATGATGCGGATCACGTCGAGGTGCCGTGGCTCGCCGCCGCGCGAGGCCACCACCTGGCCCTCGAGCGTCAGCGGGTCCAGTGTCGCGATCCAGGCCATCTTGAACGCGCCGGCCTCGACGGCGATGCGGCAGGCCTCGCGGAAGAGCTCCTCGCGGCTGCGGGCGCGCACGATGAGCGTGTTGATGCCGCTCAGCACCGCGTGCATCCGCATCAGGCGCCGCACCTTGTCCTCGATGCGCTTTTGCTCGGTCACGTCCTGCAGCGTGCTGAACCAGCGCTGGCCCGCGCCGCCGGCCCCCTCCTCGATCGGCTCGATCACCTGCTGCATGTGCCGCACGCTGCCATCGGGACGCACCAGGCGGTACTCGATGTCGACGCGCTCGCCGGTGATGGCCGCTTCGATGCTCTTGCGCCGGAAGTTGGCTCGATCGTCCGGCAGCAGCAGTTGCAGCCACTCGCGCGTGCTGCCCGGGACCTGGGCGGGTGCCAGGCCCACCAGCTCTGGCAAGGATTCCGACCAGCTCTCGAACGTGCCGCCGGGCCCCGTGACGACGTGGGTGAGCCGCGCCATCCGCTGGGCCTGGCGCAGGCCGGCCTCGCGCTCGCGCAGCGCGGCCTGCGCGCGCAGACGCTGCGTCACGTCGATCGGGCAGACGAAGCGAGCGCGCCGGCCGTGGTGCACCACCTCGTGCGAGGCGATTTCCACGTCGATCAGCGTGCCGTCCTTCAGCCGGTGCCGCCAGACGCCGGAGTTGAAGGCCTGCGCCGACGTGGTGCGAACCGATTCCTCGACGGCGCCGATGTCCTCGGGCGGCCGGATGTCGCGGATGGTCAGCGCCAGGAATTCGTCCCGGGTGTAGCCATACTTGTGGCAAGCGACCTCGTTGACATCGAGGAAGCGCAAGGTTTCGAGATCGTAGACCCACATCGGCAGCGGGTTGGTTTCGAACAGCTGCCGGTACTGCTGCTCGCTGGCGAGCAGGGCCGAACCTCGTTCGCCCGCGCCTTGCGTGGTCATCGGCGTCGCCTCCCTGGGACAACCATCACGCCGCAGTATCGCGGGGCCGCCGCGACGTGGGAAAAAGCGGCACAAACCCCTTCTTGCGGCAGGCGCTTTGCGCGACTGGCGCGGCTGACGCGCCGGCGTGACGGTCGTCACGCCGGCTCTTCGATGCCCAGCTGCGGCTTCAGGGCTGCTCGACCTTCGCCAGGTTGTCTTCCGAGTTGCGGTCGATCCGCTTGTTGTACGGGTCCACCCCGACGAACGCCGGCGGCTGGTCGACCAGCACGGTGATCATCTGCTTGCCGGTGCGGATGCGCTGGCGGGCGAACGACAGCACCGAGGCCGCCGTGTAGCCGGGCCGTCCGGGTTCGGCACTGAACACACCGATGTCGAACGGCTCGTCGAGCGTTTCTTCGGTCTCCTTGCCCTGGCCGTCGGCGTAGAGCTTCTTCGCCTCGACCTCGAAGCGGACCTCGTACTTGCCGTCCGCGCGCTTCGTCACCTCGGGCTTGGTCGCCTTCACGTCCCACAGCGTGATCTTCTCGAACAGGTCGACGATCAGTTGCTCGTGTTCCGGCCCGGCCTCTTCGCGCATCAGCCTGAGGAAGTCGGTCGTGTTGGGGTAGGGTGCGGCCTTGAAGGCGAACTCCTGCAGCAGGCGGGCCATCGCGCGGTTGACCTTGTCCTCGCCGACCACCTCCTTCAGCCAGTACATCGCCAGCGAGCCCTTCTGGTAGTGAATGTAGGGCTGGTCCTCGACACGCGCGAGCGGCAGCTCTTCGAGCACCTCGCCGCCGCGGCGTTTCAGGTAGCGGTCGAGTTCGTACTTCAGGAACTTGCGCATCTGCTCCTTGCCGTAAGTCTTCTCCATCACCAGCAGCGCCGAATACTGCGCGAAGCTCTCCACCAGCATCGTCGCGCCTTGCTGGTGGCTCGACACCAGTTGATGGCCCCACCACTGGTGGCCGATCTCGTGCGCGGTCACGTAGGTGACGACGTCGATCTTGTCTTCGCCTTGTTCCTGCTGCGTCAGGAAGCCGATGGTCTCGGAGTAGGGAATGGTGTTGGCAAAGCTCTGCGCGAAGTCGGCATAGGCCGGGAATTCGAGGATCCGCGCCTGGTGGAACTGGAAGGGCGAGAACTTCTCGTTGAAGACCGCCAACGAGGTCTTCATCGCGTTGACCATCAGGTCCACGTTGTAGCCATGGCCCGGGTGGTAATAGACGGCCAGGTCGGTGTTGCCGGCCTTGTCACGCTTGACCTCGTAGCGGCCCGACTGGATCGAGAAGAAGTGGTTGATCGGCGCGTCGGAGACGAAGTGCGCGGTGCGACGTCCGTTCGCGGTCGTGTCGGACACCGTGCGGCCCGGAGCGATCGGCGTCTGGTCGGCGTCGGTCGTCACCGTGATGTCGGCCGTGACCCAGTCGCTGGCGGCGCTGAACATGCTGCGCGAACGTCCGGCTTCGTCTTCCAGCGTCGGCGGGCGCAGGTCCGGGGGCAGGCCGTGCTTGCGGCGCTTGGCGCGGTCTTTCAGCAGGTTGTCGCGCGACATGCCGATGATCGGCGAGATCTCGTAGTTGTCGACGAAGGAGCCGTTCTCCACCAGCCGCGTCAGCGGGGCGCTGTTCGGGAAGCCGCGTTCCTGCAGCGTGGTGACGAAGCGCATCTCGCGAACCTCGCCGGGCTGCATGGCGGGCTGCAGGCGGTAGATGCGGTACGGGTACTGCTCGTACTGCTTCTCCAGCACCGCGCCGTCCATCGCCAATTGGTCGATCTTGAGCTTGTCTGCCCAGTTGACGTGCAACTGCTCGATCGGGCCGCCGGTGCGGTTCTCGATGCGGTAGGTGCCTGACGTCACCGCCTTGGCTTCACGCGGGTAGAGCTGCACGTCGAGCTTGACGCCGGTGACGCGCGGCAGTGGCAGCTTCTCGAACGGGAGCAGGTCGCGCTCCATGTTTGCCAGCATCTCCTCCCGCTCGGGCGCCGGCTGGTAGCTGTTGAGCACGTTGGTGTTGTAGAAGATCCAGGCGCCGGCACCCACGCAGGTCGCCAGGCCGGCACCACCAAGGGCCAGCGCGCCGCCGCGCAGCCGGCGGGGCAGGGCCGCCAGGCGCGGACGCAGTGCAGTCGTGGTACCACGGCGCCACAGCGCGTAGGCCAGCACGGCGAGCACGGTGACGAAGCCGGTCCAGTAGACGTGGAACCAGGCGGCGCCTTGCCAGAAGCGGCCCATGCCGTTGAAGTCCGACAGCGGGACCGGCGACGTGCCGCTGAAGTTGTACAGGTTGTGCTCGAGGCCCGCCGATGCGAAGACGAACGCGGCGACGACGAACAGCAGCATTGCGCCCCAGCCGACGAACTTCTGCGGCACCAGCACCTGCACGAAGACCGACAGCACAGCCAGCTGCAGCGCTTGGATCAGCATCGGCAGCGCGAACCACAGGAAGTAGCTACCGAGTTCGAAGTGCGTGTAGCCCTTGAGCACCTGCACCAGCATGCCGCTGAGCACCGCGACGAAGGCGGTCGCGGCCAGCACCAGCGTGATGGCGACGATCTTCGGTACCAGGTGCGTCCAGTCCGGCGCGGCGGTGGCATCGACGATCTCATGCACCCGGCGTTCGCGGTCACGCCAGACGAGTTCGCCGGCGTAATAGATCGCGATCACCATCGGCATGAAGGAAAACGCCTGCTGCAGCGCAATCACCATCAGCCGGGTCACCGGGTACGAGATGGCCCCGTACCAATCGTTGGTGAACCACAGCGAGAACCCTGCATTGAGCACGCCGATGAACAGCAGCACGAAGAAGGCCGGGCTGCGGAAGACGAACGCCATGTCGAAGCGAGCCAGCGTCATCAGCTGAGCCAGCCCGATCGACGCGCCGGTCTTGGGCGTCGGCAGCGCGATGCTGCGCTTGGCGCTGGGCGCGGTCGCCTCTTGCGGGGCGGCTGGCTTCGCATCCGCGTTGCCCGAAGCGCGCGTTTCAAAGCGGAAGCTGCGCCAGGCGATGGCGAACAGGATCGCTGCGACGCCGAGCCAGAGGGCGCGATTGGCCAGCATCAGCCCGTCCATCGGCGGCAGCAGCGTGTTGCGATCGGCTGCCGTCCAGTACTTGGTCAGGTGCATCAGCGGCGAAATGCCGAACGGATCGGACAGTGCCGACAAGGTGTAGTTCTGCAGGTCGCGCAGCATGATGCGCGACACCGAGAAGCCCACCAGCAGCGCCACCGCGCAGATGTACGTCCACATCATCGAGCGCGTGGCGGTGGCGAGCGCGAAGAACGCCGCGCCGGTCACCAGCAGCGTAGGCAGGCCGAAGAAGAACAGCGCGTAGAGATAGTGGCTCGGCACGAAGGGGCCCAGCTTCTCCGGATCCAGCCATGGCATCAGCGAGCCGACGGCAATCGCCAGCGGCACCGCGGCCAGCACCATCAGCGCAGCCACGACCGCGCCGACGAATCGGCCACCGAGGTAGGCGCCCTTGGTCAGGCGCGTGCTGCGCAGGATCGGTGCGAAGCCGGTCTCGTCGTCACGCAGCACCGGGCCAGCGACCATCGCGACGACCACGAACACCGCGAAGACGCTCATGATCCCGAGCGTCTGCATGATCGCGAACGGCGAGTTCACGTTGACGTTGCCTTTGCTGCCGATCTGGATCGTGTCGACCGTCGTGGCACCGAACGTAAGCAGGAAAAACAGCAGGCAGCCGACCCAGAACACTGGGCTCTTGATCTGGTAGCGCCATTCGAATTTGGCAATGTGCGCAAACATGGTCAGGCTGCCTTCTGTTGTTTGGCGATGGCAGCGGCCGCGGCGTGGCGATGCCGAGTCAGCGTCGAGAAGTAGACGTCTTCCAGGCCGGCGTCGACCTGCGTGAAGCCCACGCCCGGCGAAGCATCGGCAATCACGCGGATCACCGTGCGGCCGCCGCGCAGGCGGGTTGCGATCACGTCATGCGCCCCGCGCGCGGCGTCGAGCTCGTGCTTGTCGATGCTGGCCTGCCAGATGCGGCCCTGGATCGCGGCGATCAGCTCGGCCGGCGTGCCGGTCTGCACGATGCGGCCACCGACCAGGATGGCCATGCGCGGGCACAGGTCGGTCACGTCGTCGACGATGTGGGTCGATAGGATCACGACCACGCTCTCGCCGATCTCGGACAGCAGGTTGTTGAAGCGGTTGCGCTCTTCGGGGTCGAGGCCCGCGGTGGGTTCGTCGACGATGATCAGCCGCGGGTTGCCGATCAGCGCCTGGGCGATGCCGAAGCGCTGTCGCATGCCGCCCGAGAAGCCGGCGATGGCCTTCTTGCGCACGTCCCACAGGTTGACCTGGCGCAGCAGCGTGTCGACGGTGTCGCGCCGCTCACCGCGGCCGGCGATGCCCTTGAGCACGGCCAGGTGTTCGAGCATGTCGTTCGCCGAGACACGCGGGTAGACGCCAAAGTCTTGAGGCAGATAGCCGAGCGTGGCGCGCAGCGACTCCGGCTGCTTCAGCACGTCGATCTCGCTGAACTGGATCTTGCCGGAGGTCGGTACCTGCAGCGTCGCCAGGCAACGCATCAGCGAGGATTTGCCGGCGCCGTTAGGCCCCAGCAGGCCGAACATGCCGGCGGGGATGTCCAGCGACACCGCGTCGAGCGCTCGGGTGCCATTGGGATAGACGTGGGTCAGGTCTCTGATGGACAGCATGCTTGTCTCGCTTTCGTGGTCTGGTTTGGCCAATGGGCCGCGAACGGCGTGGACTGTATGCAGGCGCCGGCGCCCCGCCGAACGCCAAACGATAGATTGCAGCGCCAAGCCGATGGGCTGCGCAAACTGCGGCATGAATGGTGAAACCTGCGCCACCCCCTTGACCTAGAGTGCACTCCACCCTGTCCAATGCCTTCAGGAGACCCGCCGAGCATGAACGACGCCCACCTGTTGATCGGCAGCCTGGTCGAGCGGACCGGCCGCAGCGTGCACACCATCCGCTGGTACGAGCGGCAGGGGCTGGTGCCTGGCGTGCAGCGCGATGCGGGAGGCCGACGTCGCTACAGCGAGCTGCATGTCGGCTGGCTGCTGCTGATGGACCGGCTGCGCCGCACAGGCATGAGCATCGCCGAGATGCGCGAATACACCGCGCTGGTGCAGCAAGGCAAAGCGACGTTGAGGCAACGCCAGGCGATGCTGAAGGCCCACCGCGAACGCGTGCAGCGAACGATTGACGAATGGACCGAGGCGCTGACCCTGCTCGACGACAAGATCGATTTCTATGGCGCGTGGATCAGCAGCGGCAAGCGGCCACCGCGCGACACGCTGGCTGCCGCAGCCACATCCAAAGCCGCCCACCCCTCACCGAAAGGCAAGACACGATGAACCGCCCTGAATTCGAGGCGCCGACCATGGCGCAGCGCAACAAGCAGTTGATGCAGGCCATCTTCGCCGAACTGGCGCTGGGTAACGGCCGTCCGTTTCGTGAAGCCATGGCCGACGACTTCTGCTGGAAGATTGCCGGCCAGGCGACCTGGTCGGGCGAATGGAAGGGCAAGCAGGCGGTGCTCGAGGGCTTGTTGAAGCCGCTGTACGAGCGTTTTGAAACCACCTACACCAACCAGGCTGACGACTTCATTGCCGAGGACGACAAGGTCGTCGTGCAGTGCCGCGGCAACGTGGTGACCAAGAGCGGCCAGCGCTACGACAACCACTACTGCATGGTCTTTCGCCTCGAGGGCGGGCAGTTGCGTGAACTGGTCGAGTACATGGACACCGAGTTGGCCGCCCGCGCGCTTGGCGCGCCCTGAGAGGAGGCTCGCGTGCCCAGCGCCGTCTCGCGCCCGTAGGCTACTGCGGGCAGCGCAGCACCGCGCCTTGCAGCGTGCAGGTGCCGCGGGGCCCGATCAGGTTCGGCCCCGATTTCTCGAGCCGCGTGCCGTCGCTGGCCCAGCAGCCCGTGGCATCGCAGCCCACGACGGTCACCAGCGGCTCGGTACGCGCAGGAACGACAGGGGCGGCGGTGGTAGGGGCCGGTGCAGGGGGCGTGGGCTGACCGGTTGGCGCCGGCCGCGCGGGCGACACCGGCGCCACCGTGACAGGTGGTTGCACGGTGCGTTGCGACGGCGACGGTCCGCTGGTACCGGGGCCGAGGCAGATGCGCGCAGCCCGTTCGCGCATCGCCAGCAGTGCTTCCGGTGACGGCCCAGCCGGCGCCGACGCTGGTGGCTTGACGCTCTTCGCCGTCAGCGCGGCCGTTTCCTGCGCCTGCACCGCCGCCAACGCCTGCCGGCATGCCGGGGACTGGGAGGTGTCAGCGATGGCTGGTGCCGCTGGTGTCGGTGTTTGCGCAGCGCCCCAGGGCATGGCCAGCATCAGGCCCAGCGGCGCCAACACGCGGTGGATCGCCGAGCAAGACTTGATGGGAGTAGTGGGCATGGCGGGGCGAGGGTGCGATCTCCTGCGCAGAGCGGCAAACGGTATGCCCAGACATGCCACGGCAGCCTAGAAACGACAAAGCCGCCAGGGCGGCCCTGGCGGCTTTACTCGAGAAGAAGGTGACGAGCCTTGCCCCGGCACTGGTCACAACAGTTAGGGCTGCTTGGTTCCCCACCTGACCCGGTTGGCCGTGCTTCCATGCGAGGAGGCCCGTCAGAGCGGATTGTAAGCGAGGGGCATCGCCCCTTCGTGGCATGCGTCTTCAGTTTCGTGAACCGTGGGGGCTGCGGTGACGGGGGCGCCCGGCAGACCCCAGGTGGCCGAGCCGCGCCCCGCGTCTGCTTGAATTTCGTTACCAGGCGGGCGACGGGCAAGGCTATGCTGCCGCCGGCGCAATTTGCGCTCCCCCTGGAGCCTAACGAATGAAGTTCACCCACACCCTCGCGGCCGCTGCCGTGCTTACCGCCGTTTCGCTGCCTGCGTTCGCCACGCAACCGCACATGGAGACTGCCATGCAGTACCTGCAGCAAGCTCGCGCCGAACTGCAGCGGGCCAGCAGTGACAAGGGCGGCAACCGGGCCGATGCGCTGCGCGCCGTCGACAAGGCGATTGCCGAAGTGCGCCGGGGGATCGAGTACGACCGCACGCACGTCAAGCCGGGCGAGCCATTCCGCCGCTGATCGGCGGGTCGTACTGCGGGCATGGCGGCGCTGCCCGCCTTGCCGGAGCGCGAGCCTGGGGCGGTGGCGGGCACCTTGCCTGCCTCCCTGGACGCGCCCCGTTTGCACGGGTCTGCGTCGTGTGAACGGGCCTCAGCGCAGTTGCAGGTCGTCGTCGCCGAAGCGGATGTTCAGCGGCTCGATCAGCAGCTGCTTGGCGCCGGCCTCGACGTGGCCGGCCACCAGCGCGTCGATGCCCTGGGCCTTGGCGATCGCAACCGTGCGCTCGGCGTCTTCGGCGGCGACGAACAACGCGAAGCCGGCGCCCATGTTCAGCGTTGAATAGGCCTCGCGGTCGTCCTGCTGCGCGTGCTGCTGGATGAACTTCAGCACCGGCGGCACGGCGGGCAGGGCGTTGATGCGATAGGTGAGCGTGCTGGGGTGGCGCAGCAGCTTGCGCCAGCCGTGGCCGGTGATGTTGGCGCAGTAGTGCATCGAGATGCCGGCTTTGGCCAGCGCTTCGGTGACCGGGCTGTACAGCGTGGTTGGCGCCAGCAGCGCGTCGCCGTAGGTCAGGCCCGGCGCCACTTCGGTGAGGTAGCCGTCGGGCAGCCGCTCGACCAGCTTGCGCGCCAGGCTCAGGCCGTTGGCGTGGATGCCGCTCGACGCCAGCATCACGATCGCATCGCCAGGCGCTAGCGCATCGCCAACGCTCAGGCGTGTCTTTGGGTTGATGATGCCGGTGCACGAAGCGGCCAGGTCGATCCGCCCACCTTCGACGATGCCGGCCAGTGCCGGCGTTTCGCCGCCGCCCCAGGCTACCTGGCACACATCGCAGGCTTTCTTCCAGCCTTCGACCAGCGCTTGTGCGCGCTGCGCATCGCCGAACCAGTCGCTGCCGCCGGCGGCCCAGTAGGCCTGCACGACCAGCGGCGTGGCGCCGACGGTGATCAGGTCGTTGACCGCCATCGCGATGGTGTCCTGCGCGATGCAGGCGTAGTAGCTTTGACCCGTCAGCGCCTTCATCTCGTCGGCCACCAAGGCTTTGGAGCCCAGGCATTCGACGATGCTGGCCAGGTAGAACGGGCCCACATCCACCACGTAGGCCGATTCGCCCCGCGAGGCCTTCACCTCGGAGAAGCCGTGCCCGGCCAGGTGGCCGGCGGTGGCGGCGGCGGCGCGTTGCGCGGCCACCTTCAGCGGGTCGATCAGGTCGTAGTTGACGCCGGCCTGTTCGTAGCTCAGCGTGCCCGGATTGGAGGGGGTGGAACTCATGGGGCCGGATTATCCGCCAGGCACCACACCCGGCGACGGGGTAACGGCGCGCCCGTCGGCCGGGCGCGAATCCCCTGATCGCCACCGGTGGGACGGTGGTCCCCTCGTAGAATGGCCCGCATGAGCTATGTCGTCCTGGCGCGCAAATACCGTTCGCGCAATTTCGAGGAAATGGTCGGCCAGGACCATGTGGTTCGCGCGTTGACGCATGCCCTCGAACAAGGGCGCCTGCATCACGCGTACTTGTTCACCGGTACCCGCGGCATCGGCAAGACGACCGTGTCGCGCATCCTGGCCAAGTGTCTGAACTGCATTGGGCCGGACGGCAATGGCGGCATCACCGCCAGGCCGTGCGGTGTGTGTACCGCCTGCCGCGAGATCGATGCCGACCGCTACATCGACTACACCGAGCTCGACGCCGCCAGCAACCGCGGCATCGACGAGGCGCGTGACCTGATCGAGCGCGCGTCGTACAAGCCCAGCGTTGGCCGCTTCAAGGTCTTCATGATCGACGAAGCGCACCAGTTGACGAAAGACGCCTTCAACGCGTTGCTGAAGACGCTGGAGGAGCCACCCGAGTACCTGAAATTCGTGCTCGCGACGACCGATCCGGAAAAAATGCTGCCGACGGTGCTGAGCCGCTGCCTGCAGTTCAACCTGCGGCCGATGGCGCCGCAGACGGTGGCCGAGCACCTCGAAAACGTGCTGGCGAAAGAGAACGTGCCGGTCGAGCCGGGCGCCTTGCGTTTGTTGTCCCGCGCGGCGCGCGGCTCGATGCGCGACGCCCTGTCGCTGACCGACCAGGCGATCGCCTATGGTGGCGGCAAGCTCGAAGAGCCGGCCGTGCGCGCGATGCTCGGCTCGGTCGATCGGCGCCATGCGCAACGCCTGATCGAGGCGTTGGCTTCGCGCGATGGCCCGGCGCTGCTGGCCGAAGCCGAAGGGCTTCGCAGTCAGGGGTTGTCGGCTGCCGGCACGCTGGAAGAAATCGCTCGTTTGCTGCAGCAGATGGCGGTTGAACAGGTGGTGCCCGGTGCCCTGGACACGACCGACCCGGATACCGATGCCGCGCGCCAGCTGGCACCGCTGCTTGCGCCGGATGAAACGCAGTTGCTGTACAGCATGGCCCTGCAGGGTCGCGCCGAATTGAGCTTGGCGCCGGACGAATACGCCGGCCTGGTGATGGTGCTGCTGCGCTTCCTCGCATTTCCGGCGAATGGCGGCGGCTTTGAGCGCGCCGCCGACCGCACAGGTGCCTCCAACGCGCCGGCACCGGCTTCGGCCGCGCTGCAGGCCCGTGTGGCTGAGCGGGCACGCGCCCCGGTGCCCGTGCCGGCGCCGGTGGCGCGGCCACCCGCGCCGGCGGTAACGCGGCCCGCCGTGCCTGCGCCGGCACCTGCTCCGCGGCCGGCGGTGGCTACGCAGGCGTCTGCCAAGGTTTCCGACGAGCCCCCCCCGTGGATGGACGAGGCGCCGTTCGAGGATGCCGCGCCGGCTCGCGCGGCCGAGCCGCCTGTGCCCGCGCCGGAGAAAACACCCATCACACTGCGGCCCAGCCCCGCCGCGACACCGGCCGTGCCCGCGCCGGCCCCGGCGGCTGTGCCGGCGGTGCCGCGGGTGCAGCGCACCGCGCTCGGCGACCGCTGGGCCGAGATCGTGGCGGCGCTCGCAGCGGCCAATGCCATTGCCGCGCTGGTCCGCGAACTGGCAATGCAGGCCGAACTCACTGCCATCGAAGCCGCCGAGGGTGGTGGCGAGCGCTGGTGCCTGAGGGTCGAGCGTGAAACGCTGCGCGCGCCGACGCTGGCCGAGAAATTGCAAGCGGCGGTGGTGACGCATGCCGGCCTCAACATCAAGATCGAGGTCAGCGCCGGCGTGCCGGACGATTCCCCGGCGCGTCGCGATGCCGAGGCCGCGGCTTTGCGCCAGCGCGAAGCAGAAGCCATCATCCACAACGACCCCCTGGTGCAGGCCATGTTGGCGCAGTTCTCGACCGCGCGCATCGTGCCCGGTTCGATCCGGCCGGCCTGACACCGCTTTTCACTGAACTTCCAAGGACATACACCATGATGAAGGGTCAACTCGCCGGCCTGATGAAGCAGGCCCAGGCCATGCAAGACAACCTGAAGAAGGCGCAGGAAGAGCTGGCGCTGATCGAGGTCGAGGGCCAGTCGGGCGCCGGCCTGGTGAAGGTCGTGATGACCTGCAAGAACGACGTCAAGCGCGTCACCATCGACCCCAGCCTGCTGGCCGACGACAAGGACATGCTGGAGGACTTGGTTGCCGCCGCCTTCAACGACGCGGTGCGCCGCGCGGAAGCGACGAGCCAGGAAAAGATGGGCAAGCTGACCGCCGGCATGCCGCTGCCCCCGGGCATGAAAATGCCGTTCTAAGGAAGTGGCTCGCCCGATTGCGCCTGCGTTGCGCACGGCGCCGGTTGGTCCAGGTGCTTGGGCTCAGCCGGCTTCGCCGGTTCGCTGCAATAGCGCGCACGGGGGGCAGCTGGCGGCAGCGAGCGTGGGGGCCCCACCATGACCGCGAGTCACCTTGATGCGTTGATCGACGCCTTGCGCAAGCTGCCTGGCGTCGGTGTGAAGTCGGCCCAGCGCATGGCGTTTCACCTGCTCCAGCACGATCGAGCCGGCGCGCAGCAGATCGCCCGTGCCTTGGACGAAGCGGTGCGCCTGGTACGCCATTGCAGCCGTTGTCATACCTTCACCGACCGCGAGCTGTGCACGATCTGCAGCGATGAGCAGCGTGATGCGCGCCAGCTGTGCGTGGTGGAAACGCCGGCCGACCAAGCCGCGCTGGAGCGCACCGGCAGTTACCGCGGCTACTACTACGTGCTGATGGGCCGCATCAGCCCTCTGGACGGCGTGGGTGCCAGCGCGCTCGGCGCGGCCGGCCTGATGGCGCGGGCCCAGGGCGAGGTGGAAGAGGTCATCCTCGCCACCAGCTTCACGGCCGAGGGCGAGGCCACCGCGCACGTACTTTCCGAAGGGCTGAAAGCGCGGGGCCTGAAGGTGACGCGCCTGGCGCGTGGGGTGCCGGCCGGCAGTGAACTCGAATACGTCGACCTGTCGACGATCGCCCACGCACTGGTCGATCGCCGCTGAGCGACGGCGGCATGCGGGCGCCGAAGGGCCGTGAAGGCGCGTAGCCTTGCTGCGCCTTACTTGCGCGCCATCCGCACCGCGCTGGCCTTGGGCGCGGCCACCGAGCGCGTGACCGGCTTGGCCGCTCCCTTGCCGCCCGACCTGGGTTGCGCCGCCGCCGTGCGCGTGCTGGACTTGCCCGACACATAGACGACGATGCTGCTGCCGGCCTTGAAGCGGCCGTTGGCGCTTGTCTTGTTCCATTGCGCCACTTGCGAAGCGGAGACGCGGTAACGCTGCGCCACCGACGCGACCGATTCGCCGCGCTTGCCGGCGCGCAGCGTCAGGCGCTTCAGCCGCGGCGCGTCGGGGGCGAAATTCAGCATGGCGTTGTCGGCCACCTGCTCGGACACATCGGTGTCGCGGTGCGCGCTGCGCGGCACCAGCAGCGTCGAGCCTGCCTTCACCAGCATGCGCGGCGGAATGCGGTTGACCTCGCGCAGCTCGGCTTCGCTGATGCCAACCTGCTTGGCGGCGTCGGCTGGGCGCAGCGTTTTCGGGGCCACCCACGCGGTCCAGGTGGCCAACGGGCCGCGGTGGCTCGCGATCGCTGTCACGAAGTGGTTGGCGTTGTCGTAGGGCAGCAGGATCTGCTCGGTGCCGGCCGCCAGGATCACCGGCTTGTTCATCTGTGGGTTGAGGTAGCGGAATTCCTCCAACGACACATTGGCCAGCTTGGCGGCAAGGCTCACGTCGATGTCCCGCTCGATCGGCACGCTCAGGAAGTACGGGTGGTTCTTCAGCTCAGGCAGTTCGAGGCCGAACGCTTCCGGGTGCAGCACGATGTTCTTCACCGCCTGCAGCTTCGGGATGTAGAGCCGGGTCTCGTCCGGCATGCGCAGGCTCAGGTAGTCGGTCGGCAGGCCGGCCTTCTGATTGCGGGCGATCGCACGTCCCACATTGCCTTCGCCCCAGTTGTATGCGGCCAGCGCGAGGTGCCAGTCGCCAAACATCTTGTAGAGCCGGCCCAGATAGTCGAGCGCGGCGCGGGTCGAGGCCAGCACGTCGCGCCGGTCGTCGCGGAAGATGTTCTGCTTGAGGTCGTAGTCCTTGCCCGTGGAAGGGATGAACTGCCACATGCCCGAGGCACGCGCGACCGACATGGCCTGCGGATTGAACGCGCTCTCGATGAACGGCAGCAGCGCCAGCTCCGCCGGCATGCCGCGCCGCTCGATCTCCTCGACGATGTGGAACAGGTACTTGCGCGAGCGGTCGGTCATGCGCTGCACGTAGTCGGGCCGCGTGGCGTACCACTGCTCGTGCTTGCGCACCAGCTCGTTGTCGAGGTCGGCCATGCCGAAGCTGTTGCGCACGCGCGCCCACAGGTCCTGCTGCGCCTGGCGGTCC
>NZ_DASUNH010000018.1:0-65268 GCF_036277275.1 Ideonella sp.
CCAGCCCGGCAGCCCCGAGTCCGCCAAGGCCTGCACCACCGTCCAGCTGGTCAGCGCCCCCACCATCAAAATCTCGCCGTGCGCAAAGTTGATCAGCGAGATGATCCCGTACACCATCGTGTACCCCAGCGCGACCAGCGCATACATGCTCCCCAATACCAAGCCGTTGATGATCTGTTGTACGAAGATGTCCATTGAGTTGCTTTCGCTTCGGCCGTTGCCGGCCACCGCGGCTGATAGAGCACAGGTTGTGCCAACATGTTTTTTCCGCGGGTAAGCCCGGACAAAAAAGGCCTGTTGGACCCCATTTCGGCCTCTGAAGCGCAGAGGCCACGAGCAAACAGGGCGGAAATCCGCACTGGGGCCAAAAGTGGCGGTGTGGATTTCCGCCCACCGTGTCTGGCGGCTGTTTTCGAGCGCCGTTCGAGGCCGCCGACAGTGCACCGAAGCCACAGGCTTTGACCCACGGGCGGGCGCGAGTTGGGCACACTACGGTGCCTGATGCCGACCCCTGCCTCTCTTTCGCCCCACGCTTTGCAGCTGCAGCGGGCGGCCCCCCAACTGATTGCCTTGCTCACCGTGGCGCTCGTCGTGGTCGGCATGGTGATGGGCTATCGCATCAGTGAACGCAGCGGCCTGGCCGACCTGGCGGCAGTGGCGAGCGAGCGGTTGGAGCTGTACGCGTCGAACCTCGAAACCGAGTTGGCCCGCTATGCCTATCTGCCCAGCCTGATCGCGATCGACGAGGATGTGCAGGCGCTGCTCGATGACCCGCACAACGCGCAGGTTCAGCAACGTGCGCGCTTGAAGCTGGCGCGCGTGAACGTGCGCGCCGGCTCGATCCTGATCTTCGTGACCGCGGCCGATGGCGAAGCGCTGGCTGCCAGCAACGGCTACCAACGCCATGGCGGCGACGTGCCCGGCGGGCGCACGCCGCTGCCTGAAGCGGCGCGCAGCCTGGGCGAAGATGCGACCGACTTCTTCGCCTCCAACGAATCCGACGGCACGACCGATTACTACTTCGTCCACGCCGTGCGCCGCGCGGGCAGCTACCGCGGCCACATCGTCGTCAAGGTGAGCCTCGCGCCGCTGGAGGCCACCTGGGTCGACCTGGGCCTGCGCTCGCTGAGCGAGAAGTTGCTGGTGCTCGACCAGAACGACGTGGTCATCATGTCGTCGGTGCCGGCGTGGAAGTACCGCATGCTGGGCTCGGTCAATGTCGAGGCACTGCAGGCGCAGGGCCGTTATGCCGGCGCCACGCTGGCGCCGCTGGGCATGTCGGTCGAGCGCAGCGCACAGCCCGGGTCGACGGTGGTCCGCCTGGCAGATGTGCAAAGCGCGGGGCACAGCTTGCATCTGGCGCAAGAGCGGCCGGTGGTGCCGCTCGCGGTGCGCTTGATGACCTTGTCCGACCCGTCGGACGTGTGGCGCCAGGCGCGCTACGCGGCCTGGGGCGGCGGCGCCGGTGGCGCGGTGCTGGGGCTGTTGGCGTTGTACTGGTTGCACCGTCGGCGCGCGATGCAACAGCTGTTCAAGGCGCGCAATGCGCTGCAGCAGGCGCACGACCAACTCGAACGTCAGGTTGACGAGCGTACCCATGAACTTCGCACGACCAACGACGAGTTGAAGCGCCAGATCGCGCAGCGCCTGCAGGCCGAAGACGAGCTGATGCAGGCCGGCAAGCTGGCGGTGCTGGGCCAGATGTCGGCTGGCATTTCGCACGAGATCAACCAACCGCTGACGGCGTTGCGGGCGCTGTCGCGCAACACCGCGCTGCTGCTGCAAAGTGGCCGGACGCAGGCGGTGGCCGACAACCTGAAGCTGATCGACGACATGGCCGAGCGCATGGGACGCATCACGCTGCAACTGAAGTCTTTTGCACGCAAGGGCGGCAGCATTGCGCAACCCGTGGACCTGGCGGCAGCCGTGGCCAACGTGTTGCTGCTGCTCGAGCACCGCCTGCGCGCCGAACGCATCCAGGTGCAGGTGAGCGTGCCGGCCGGACTGCAGGTGCGGGCCGACACCAATCGGCTGGAGCAGGTGCTGCTGAACCTGTGCACCAACGCGCTGGACGCGATGGCCTGCTCGCCCGACAAGCAACTGCGGGTCAGCGCCCGCGTTGGCGACGACGAGCGCGTCGCCGTGCAGGTGGCTGACAGCGGCGAGGGCATCCCCGAGGCCAACTTCGAACGTTTGTTCGAGCCGTTTTTCACCACCAAGCCGGCGGGACAAGGGCTGGGCCTGGGCCTGGTGATTTCATCGAAGATCGTGCGAGAGTTCGGCGGCACGCTGCGCGCGTTGCCCACTGAGCAGGGCATGGTGTTCGAATTCGATCTGGAAGCAGTAAGCAAGGAAGCCTATGTTTGAGGGGTTCAAGGTCCTCTTTGTCGAAGACGACCCGCCGGTGCGGGTGAGCCTGACGCAGACGCTGGAGCTGGCCGGGCTGGATGTGCAGCCCTGCGGCTCGGCCGAAGACGCGTTGCCGCACATCGCGGCGGGCGCCCAGTTGATCGTCGTCACCGACGTGCGCCTGCCCGGCATGGACGGCCTGGCGCTTCTGGACCATGTGGTCGCCACCGACCCGGGCATTCCGGTGGTGCTGATCACCGCGCATGGTGATGTCTCGATGGCCGTGCGGGCGATGCGCGCCGGTGCCTACGACTTCATCGAGAAGCCGTTCGCGCCCGAGCGCTTCGTAGATACGGCCGTGCGCGCGTTGGACAAGCGTGTGCTGCGCGTCGCCCTGGACGACTTGCGCGCCCAGCTGCAAAAGCGCAGCGGCATCGAATCGGTGCTGCTGGGCAATTCGCCGGTGATGCAGGAGCTGCGGCGCAAGATCGTGCGACTGGCCGACACCTCGGCCGACGTGATGATCCTCGGCGAGACCGGGACGGGCAAGGAGCTGGTCGCCCGCTGCCTGCACGACCACAGCAACCGGCGCGACCGCAACTTCGTCGCGATCAATTGCGGCGGTCTGCCCGAGACGCTGTTCGAGAGCGAGCTGATCGGCCACGAGCCGGGCGCGTTCACCTCGGCCGCCAAGCGCCGCATCGGCAAGATCGAACACGCCAACGGCGGCACGCTGCTGCTCGACGAAATCGAAACGATGCCGATGCAGATGCAGATCAAGCTGCTGCGCATCCTGCAGGAACGCAAGATCGAGCGACTGGGCTCCAACGAGGAGGTGCCGGTCAACCTGCGCGTGGTGGCCGCCACCAAATGCGACCTGCGCGCACTCAGCGACGAGGGCAAGTTCCGCGGCGACCTGTACTACCGGCTGAACGTGGCGGTGCTCGAATTGCCGCCGCTGCGTGAACGGCGCGAGGACATCCCGCTGTTGTTCGAGCACTTTGCCGGCCAGGCCAGCGCACGCTACGGCTTGGCCCCGCCCGAGATGACGCCCGAGAAGCTGCGCGAGCTGATGGCGCACGACTGGCCCGGCAATGTGCGCGAGATCCGCAACGCGGCCGACCGCTTCGTGCTGGAGATCGGCGACCTGACCTCCGCCACGACCGGCGTGGCTCCGGTGACATTGGCTCAGCAGATGGACAAGGTCGAGAAGGCGCTGATCGAACAGGCCCTGCGCCAGCACCAGGGCCGCATGCCCAAGGTGATGGAGTCGCTGGGCATCGCGAAGAAGACGCTCTACGACAAGCTGCACCGGCACGACATCGACGTCGACCGTTATCGCTGACGCTCGCGGCGGGTTCGGCCGCTTCAAGCCCGCCGAACCGGCCGGTGCATCACCGGCAAGGGTTCAGTCCATCGGCGTGAGCAGCACCACGTGGAAGTCGTAGGGCTCGCGTTTGGCAATCGCGGCGATCTGTCCGCGGTCGTTGATGTTCACGGCGCTGACCAGACGCCAGCCTTCGCCGGTGACCGGATCCAGCTGGTGGTTCAGGTTGATCATGCGGCCGTGCTTGTAGACGAAGGCCGCGCTCGAACCCACCGGCCCCCATTGGCCTACCACGACCTCGTGGTTGTTGATGGCCATCGCCTGGCTTTCGCCGCCCAGCGGATTCAGGTCGATGATCTGCCCGCCCTTGAACATCACCGCGTGCCGCTCGCCATTGCTCACGTCGGCCCGGCCGACGGCCACGCCGTCGTCGTTCAGGTCTTCCGCGAAGCTGTGGTCTGCCAGCGTTCCCAGGTCTTTCAGCTGGGTGCCATCGTGGATGAAGGCGTGAAAGACGCCGTTGGCATTGGTTGAGTAGCCCGAGACGTGCCCGGCCTTGTTGATGCCGGTGGCGCGGGAGGTGACGCCATCGAAGGCGCCGAGGTCCTTCGATACGCCGTTGTCGAACAGATAGGCCCGCATCGGCCCCTGCCGGCTCTGCGCGTAGCCGACGACCTGCTGGGCGTTGTTGACATCCGCGACGGTGATGTAGTCCTTGTGGCCATCGGGTCCGCGGAAGGCGCGCACGCTGCCGTCGGCCCGCCAGAGGCAAGCCTTGACGCGATCGTTCTGCTGGCACTCGCCGGCGACATCGCCGCGGTCGTTGATCGCCTTGCCGGTGTTGCCGTCGCCGACGGCCTGCAGCAGGCGGATGCTGCCGTTTTCGTAGACGTGGGCCTGGAATGTGAGGTTGCCGATGTCTGTCTGGCCAGACACGGCGCCATGGCGGTTCAGCCCGGCATAAAAGGCCGAGTAGGCCTTCGAGACGTACTCGAGCTGGTAGGTGGCGGCCGAGCAGCAAAGGCCGGTGGCGCCGAGAGCGGCGACGAGAAGGCGTGCGATCAGCATGGGCGACTCCTGTGGACCGAAGTTCCGATCGCTCAGTATGCGCCTTGCTAACGAGTTAGTGGTGTGTAATTGTGAGTCTGCAGGCTCGCGCGCCACCTTGCGGATATCTAGCGATAGTCCTGAGGATCCGGCGAGTCGGTCGGCTGCCGGATGGCGCGCAGCAGCGGCTCGCTCATCGGCATGCGCAGGTTGATGCCCTTGGGCGGGATCGGCGACAGGAACCACTTGCTGTAGATCGAGTAGACCTCGCCACTGCGGTACAGGCTCATCAACGTGTCGTCGACCAATTGCTTGAACGCGGGGTCCTCTCGCGGCAGGCCAATGCCGTACGGCTCGATCGACAAGGTGTCGTCGGAGACGGTGTAGTCGGACGGGTTCGGCGCGGTGGCGATCAGGCTGCGCAGCAGCACGTCGTCCATGGCAAAGGCCACGGCACGGTCGGCTTGCACCATCTGGAAAGCGTCGGTGTCGTCCTGTCCGGCGACGATCTTCATGTCCAGCTTCAGCGCCTCATTGAGGTTGTTCAGGTAGCGGATGCTGGTGGTGGCAATGGTCGACGCAACGACCTTGCCGCGCAGGTCGTCGAGCGTGTGGATCTCGCTTTCCTTCTTCGCCAGCAGCCGGCTGGCCGCGACGAAGGTGGTGACCGAGAACGACTGGGTCTTTTGCCGCTCGACCGTGTTGGTGGTCACGCCGCATTCGAGATCCACCGTGCCGTTGGCCACCAGCGGCATGCGGGTGGCTGAGCTGACGGCGACCATCTTGACTTCGAGGTCACGCAGCTCGAGCTTGGCGCGGATCGCGTCGACCACTTTCTGGCACAGGTCGACCGAATACCCGACCGGCCGCAGCTTGGCATCGAGGTACGAGAAAGGCACCGATGTCAGCCGGTGCCCAATCACGATGACGCCGGTGTCGCGGATCTTGCGCAGCACCGCCGAGCCGGCCAGCGCCGACGAGACCGATGACGCAGGCGCCGTTGCTTGCGGGGCCGAAGCCGGTGCCGCCCCGGCGTGGCCGGTGAACAGTGCCGCCAAGGCGGCCAGCGCCGCATTGAGGGATCTTCGGGCCAGGATAGTCATCGGGGGGCAATGATATCGACAGTGGCTGTAGGGGTATTCCGGGGATTCGGCGGTGGCGGCGCGAGCGTCTCCACGCGCCACCAACTTGGCAGCAGTCGCCGCACGTCGGCGCGCCGAAAGCGATCGTCGATCAGGTGCACGCTGCCGCGGTCGGTGGGTGTGCGCAGCACCCGTCCGGCGGCCTGCACCACCTTGCGCAGGCCGGGGTAGAGGTAGGCGTACTCGAAGCCCGCGCCGAAGCGCAGCTCGAGCCGCTCGCGCAACGCCTCGTTGACCGGGTTCAGTTGCGGCAGGCCGATGGTCGCGATCACGGCACCGATCAACCGCGATCCGGGCAGATCGATGCCTTCGGCAAAAGAGCCGCCGAGCACGGCAAAACCGACGCCGTGGCCTTGCGGAACAAAGCGGTCGAGAAAGGCCTGCCGCGCCGTTTCGTCCATCTGCCGGGTTTGCTGCCAGATGGGCACCTCGCAGTAGCGAGCCTCGAAGGCGGCGGCCACCTGCTGCAGATAGTCGAAGCTGCTGAAGAATGCGAGGTAGTTGCCGGGCTCCTGTTCGAACTGGCGATGGATCAGCTCGACGATTGGCGCGATGCTGTCGGCGCGCCGGTTGAAGCGCGTCGACACGGTGGGCACGATGCGCACCTTCAACTGGTCGGCTGAAAAGGCGGAAGCGACGTCGAGCCACACCGTGCTCTCGGGCAGGCCGAGCGTATCGGCATAAAAGCGTGTCGGCGCCAGCGTGGCAGAGAACAGCACCACGCTGCGGGCCGCGGTGAAGCGCGGCTGCAGGAAGTCCGCCGGGGTGACGTTGCGCACGCACAGCGTCGACTGCCCAGCCTTGTGTCGGCTTGTGCCTGGGGCTGCGCGGGTCGCCACATCGACCAGCGAATGCGAGGCATCGAACGATTCGCACAGGCGCAGGTAGTGCAGCGCCGCCCAATGGAATTCCAGCAGCGCGCTGGGCAGGGCGTGCGGGCCGTCGATGCCGTCTGCCAACAAGTCGCCGATCGCTTGGGTACAGGCGGCCAGCGCCGCGCCCAATGCCGCGGGCGGCTGAGGCACGACCTGGTACGGCGCCGGTTGTTCACGCGCCAACGCACGCCAGGCGCGCGCCACGCGCTCGATCGGCTTTTTCAGCTCGGCCGGCGCCACCGCGCGTGCCGCGGCGAACCAGGCCCAGTCCAGCTCGGCCGTGTAGCAGCTGCGGGCGCGCTCGACCAGGTTGTGCGCCTCGTCGACGAGCACGGCGACGCGCCAGCCATGGATCAGCGTCATCGCATGCAGCGACGCGCTGATGTCGAAGAAGTGGTTGTAGTCGCCGACGACCACGTCGCCCCAGCGTGCCATCTCCTGCCCCAGGTAGTAGGGGCATACCGCATGGCGCTCGGCCATCTCTTGCAGCGCCTGCTTCGACAGGTTGCCAGCGTGCCCGGCGGCCTCGCTGCGCGCAGCCGGCAGCCGGTCATAGAAGCCGCGGGCCAAGGGGCAGGACTCGGGGTGGCAATCCTTGTCGGGGTGCACGCAGGCCTTGTCGCGCGCCACCAGCTCGACCACGCGCAAGGGCCTGGCGCCGGACGCACAGATCGAGTCGGCGGCATCCAGCGCGACGCGACGCCCAGAACCTTTGGCGGTCAGGAAGAAGACCTTGTCCAGCGCCTGCTCGGGCATGGCCTTGAGCAGCGGGAACAGCGTGCCGACGGTCTTGCCGATGCCGGTAGGCGCCTGGGCCGCCAGGCAGTGGCCGTGGCGAGCCGCGCGGAACACCGCCTCGGCCAACGCGCGCTGACCTTCGCGGAACGTGCCGTGCAAGAAGGCCAGCCGGGTCAGGCTGGCGTCGCGCCGCGCGCGGTGCGCGGCCTCGCTCTCGGCCCAGGCCATGTAGCGCTCGCACAGCGCCTGGAAGAAGCGCTGCAACTCGGCGGCCTCCAGCCGTTGCACCAGTGGCGGCGCTTCCTGTTGCCGGTCGGCGTGGAAATAGACGAGGGCCACGTTCCAGGCGTCTGCCTGGTGCTTCTCGCAAAGCAGCCACGCGTAGACCTTGGCCTGGGCCCAGTGCAGGTCGCGCTGGTTGGCCGGCATGCGTGACAGAGCGCCTCGATAGGTCTTGATCTCCTCGACCAGCTGGCGTTCGACGTGCACGCCGTCCGCACGGCCGCGGACCTGCAAATGCCGATACGTGCCCTGCAGGCTCACCTCGCCGCGGTAGCCGGCGTCGCGAGACTGCACCACGGTGCGGTGTCCCGCCTGGCCTTGCTCGGCGGTGGGTGCCGGCGTGAAGCGCGCGTCCAGGTCGCCGTGCTTGGCCGCAAATTCGCACAGGGTGCGAACGGCAACGGTCAGGGGCGGGGCGGCGGCGGGGCGGGCGTCAGGGGGGTCGCCAGGTGGTGCGTCGGGCATCAAACCAGGGCCAGGTGCGATTCTGTATGTTTATACAGTATGCGCCCTGGCCGCGCCGCCTGCGGGCCGCGCGGCGCGTGAAAGCTACGCCATCCGTACCTCGCCCTGGCGGCCCAGCTTCGGCGCCGGGTGGCCGGTCACCGCGGCTTTGCCCATCTCGAACAGCTGGACCAGCTTGTTCTCGTGCACGTCCCAGAAGTGCGCGTGGGTGATGTCCACGCGCACCAGCGCCAGGTCGGGGTCGGTCGGGCCGCCGGGGAACCAGGCCTCGGCCGATTTCGACCACAACTGGCGCTTCTTGGCCACGTCGTCGACGACGGTGGCGTTGCCCGACACCGAGACGTAGGTGTCCTTGCCCGGGTTGGCGTAGGCCACGTTGACGCTGGCCTCGCCGGTCAATTCGGCCACCGGGCTGCCATGGCGCGACATGAAGAACCAGAGTTTGGTGTCGTGGTCGGCGCGCGAATTCTGGGTCGTCATCGGCCGCGAATGCAGGTGGCCGTTGTGGTGACGGGTGGTGAACATCGCGAGGCGGATGTCGCCGATCAGGTCCCACAACTTGGCCATGTTGTCGATCTCGGGCGAGTGCATGCGAATCTCCTTGTTGGACGGTCGAGTCCTTCAAGGGTGGCGCAACGGCGCCGCCGGTGCTGTAGGGCAACGGCGCAACCCAGGGTCGGAAAGTGCTGCCCGGGCGGGCAGCCTGTTGCGCGGCTTGGTCAGTCGACCGTGGCCAGCGCATCGGCTGGCTGCGGCGCCGGCGCTCTCAACGCCTCGGGCTTTGGCTTGGGCAGGCTGCACTTGCGGTGGATCAGGTCGCTGCGGGCGAACAGCTCAGCCACCCAGTCCACGAACACGCGCAGCTTGGCGCTCAGGTGCCGGTTGGGCGGGTAGACCACGTGCAGCGGCACCGAATCGGCGCACCAGTCCAGCAGCAGTGGCTGCAGCGCACCGGAGGCCAGGTAGGGCGCGGCCTGGAAGGTGGCCAGCCGCACGATGCCCAGGCCCGCCAGGCCGGCGGCCAGGTTGGCGTTCGAGTCGTTGACCGACAGGGCATGCCGGCCATGAACCTCGAGCTTTTCGCCGTCCTTGCCGAAGACGAAGGGGTAGATGCGGCCGGTGCGGTGAGCGAAATGGTTGACGACGGCATGGCTTTCGTCCTCCAGATCGTTCGGGTGCTGCGGCGTGCCGTGGCGCTTCAGGTAATCGGGCGACGCGCAGATGATCAGGTGAAAGTCGCCGATGCGGCGCGCGACCAGCGACTGGTCGGTGATCTCGCCACCCCGTAACACGCAATCGACGTTTTCGCCGATCAGGTCGACCGGGCGATCGCTGACGCCCATGTCGATCTGGATGTGCGGATAGCGCGCGTAGAAATCGGGCAGCGCCGGGATCACCAGCAATTGCGCCACGGTCGAACCGACATCGATTCGCAGCCGCCCGCGTGGGCTGACTTTGGCGCGCGTCATGCTCGATTCCAGCTCGTCGATTTCGCCGAGCAACCGCACTGCGCGGTCGTAGTAGGCAGCACCGTCGGGCGTCACCGTCACGCGCCGGGTCGTGCGCTTGAGCAATTGGGTTTCGAGTTCGGCTTCCAGTGATTGCACCAAACGCGTGACGGTCGGCTTGGGCAGTGACAACGTGTCGGCGGCCTTGGTGAAGGTGCCCGCTTCAACGACACGCACAAAAGCCTGCATGGCGGCCAGCTTGTCCATTCGATCTCCAGTCGGTCTGCGGCGCATTGTTCTTCGGCTTGAAATAGTCCTTGAGCTGCGGGGCTATTTGTTGGCCAGCGAGAGCGCCCTATCTTCCGTGCACTGTCTTCAGCATGAGCACCCACGCAATGTCCGGCACCGCCGATCCCTTGTTGATCACCCCCGAACGCCTGTCGATTCCGATGGGTGACGGAGCCGATTGCCCCGCGCTGCTGTACCGCGCCACGGATGCCGACGCGCCGCTGGTGCTGCACCTGCACGCCGGGGCATTTGTCAGTGCACCGGGCGAAGGTGTGCCCTGCGTCGTGCGCCTGCTGCACAGCGCGGGTGCTGCAGTGATGTCGCTGCTGTACCCGCTGGCACCCGAACATCCGTTCCCCCAGGCCGCCGAGGCCGCTCATGCGGCGTTGGCGCATCTGCACAAGCGCCGCCGCGCCTGGGCCGGTGCGGCGTCACGAATTTTCGTAGCCGGTGAAGAGGCTGGCGGCAATCTGGCCGCCGCGGCGAGCTTGATGGCGCGCGACCGCGCGGGCCCGCCGCTGGCCGGCCAGATCCTGTTCTCGCCGATGCTCGATGTCTGCGTGGCCACGGCCTCACTGCGGCGGGCGCAAGCCGGCCCGGTGGGATGTCGCTGGGCCGATGGTTGGCACGACTACCTGCCACACGCCAACGACGCACTGCACCCCTACGCCACACCCGGGGCCGCCGCGCGCCTGGCCGGTCTGCCGCCGACCCTGTTGTTCAGCGCGGCCGACGACCCATTTCGCGACGAAACCACGGTCTACGCCAGCCGCCTGCGGGGCGAGGGCGTGCCGGTCGTGCGCCTGATGTTGCCGCCGCCGACCCACTTTCCAACGCCTTTCATGGAGGCACCGCCGCCATGCGACCCGGCCTGGGTGGCTGTCGCACGCGAGCGCCTGCGCTTCTTCATGCAAGGGCTGCCGACCGAACCCCTGAAGAACTGAACGACATCCAAAGGAGAACCCCATGACCTCGCCCACTTCCAACCCCACGCGTTCCCGCAAGACCACCGCCTGGACGATCAGCGCGGCGCTCGCTGCGGTGGCCGCGGTTCCGATCACGATCTTCGGCCTGCAGGGCGGCCCGGCCGTGGCCAACGCACCGGCCGCGGCGCCGCCGGCCACGCCGGTTTCCGTGGCCACCGTGGCGCAGAGCCAGGTCGCGGCGTGGGAAGAATTCTCCGGCCGGCTCGAAGCGGTCGAGCGGGTCGAGATCCGCTCGCGCGCGGCCGGCACGGTGCAGGCGCTGCACTTCCGCGAAGGCTCGCTGGTCAAGGCCGGCGACCTGCTGGCCACCATCGACCCGGCGCCCTACAAGGCCGACGTGGAGCGCGCCGAGGCCCAAGCCGCGGCCGCGCAAGCCCGCGTGACCCACCTGCAAAGCGAACATGCCCGCGCCGAGCGCCTGTGGGAAGAGCAGGCCATCGCACAGCGCGAACTGGATGAACGCACCAATGCGCTGCGCGAGGCTCAGGCCAACCTTCGCGCGGCGCAAGCCGCGCTGCAAACGGCGCAGCTGAACCTCGGTTACACCCAGGTGCGAGCGCCGATCTCGGGCCGCATCGGCAAGATCGAGGTCACTGTCGGCAACCTGGTCGCGGCCGGGCCGGGCGCACCGGTGCTGACGACGCTGGTCTCGGTCAGCCCGATCTACGCCAGCTTCGACGCCGACGAGCAACTGATCACCCGTGCGTTGAAGGACCTGCCGGGTGGTGCCAGTGCGCGCGCCCATATCGAGCGCATCCCGGTCGAGCTGGGAACGGCCGGCAGCACCGATCTGCCGTACCGCGGCCAGCTGCAACTGGTCGACAACCAGGTCGATGCGAAGAGCGGCACGGTGCGCGTGCGCGCCAAGTTCGACAACGCCGACGGCGCGCTGATGCCAGGCCAGTTTGCGCGGCTGCGCATGGGCCAGGCCAGCACGGCGGCGGCCCTGCTGATCAACGAGCGTGCCGTCGGCACCGACCAGAACAAGCGCTTCGTGATCGTCGTCGACAAGGGCGATGTGGCCGCCTACCGCGAGGTGACGCTGGGCGCATCGGTCAATGGCCTGCGCATCGTCACCGCCGGCTTGAAGCCGGGCGAGCGCATCGTCGTCAACGGCGTGCAACGGGTGCGCCCGGGGGCCTTGCTCGCGCCGCAGAACGTGGCGATGGACGCGAAGCCCGAGCTGCAAGCTGCCCGCAGCGAGGCCAAGCCATCTTGAACGAACAGAACAACAAGGGAGCCTTCCCGTGAACCTATCCAAATTCTTCATCGACCGGCCGATCTTCGCCGGTGTGCTCTCGCTGCTGATGCTGATCGCCGGCCTGATCGCGCTCAAGGCCCTGCCGATCTCCGAGTACCCCGAGGTCGTGCCGCCCTCGGTCGTCGTGCGGGCGCAGTACCCGGGCGCGAACCCGAAGGTGATTGCCGAGACGGTGGCGACGCCGCTCGAAGAGGCCATCAACGGTGTCGAAGGCATGCTCTACATGGGCAGCCAGGCCACGACCGATGGCCTGATGACGCTGACCGTGACCTTCAAGCTCGGCACCGATCCCGACAAGGCGCAGCAACTGGTGCAGAACCGCGTCTCGCAGGCCGAGCCGCGGCTGCCCGAGGAGGTGCGCCGGCTCGGGGTGACGACCGTCAAGAGCGCACCTGACTTGACGATGGTCGTGCACCTGATGTCGCCGAACGAGCGCTACGACATGACCTACCTGCGCAACTACGCGGTGCTCAATGTCAAGGATCGACTCGCGCGCGTGCAGGGCGTCGGCCAGGTGCTGCTGTTCGGCTCGGGCGACTACTCGATGCGCGTCTGGCTCGACCCGCAGAAGGTCGCGCAGCGTGGGCTCTCGGCCGGTGATGTGGTGCGCTCGATCCGCGAGCAGAACGTGCAGGCAGCAGCCGGTGTCGTCGGTGCTTCTCCGGGCTTGCCGGGTGTCGACCTGCAGCTGTCGATCAACGCGCAAGGCCGCTTGCAGACCGAAGAAGAGTTCGCCGACATCATCGTCAAGACCGGTGCCGACGGCGCTGTGACGCGGCTGGGCGACGTAGCCCGGTTGGAGCTCGGTGCGTCGGAATATGCGCTGCGCTCGCTGCTGGACAACAAGCCGGCAGTCGCGATCCCCATCTTCCAGGCGCCGGGCTCGAACGCGATCGAGATCTCGAACCAGGTCCGCGCGACGATGGCCGAATTGAAGAAGGCCATGCCCGAAGGCGTGGACTACCGCATCGTCTATGACCCGACGCAGTTCGTGCGAGCATCGATCGAGTCGGTGATCCACACGCTGCTCGAAGCGATCGCGCTGGTCGTGCTGGTCGTGATCCTGTTCCTGCAGACCTGGCGGGCGTCGATCATCCCGCTGCTGGCGGTGCCGGTGTCGGTGATCGGCAGCTTCGCGGTGATGCACCTGTTCGGTTTCTCGATCAACGCGCTGAGCCTGTTCGGCCTGGTGCTGGCGATCGGTATCGTGGTCGACGATGCGATCGTCGTGGTCGAGAACGTCGAGCGCAACATCGCCTCCGGCTTGAGCCCACGCGACGCGACCTACCGCGCGATGCGCGAAGTGTCCGGCCCGATCATTGCGATCGCGCTGGTGTTGATCGCGGTGTTCGTGCCGTTGGCCTTCATCAGCGGCCTGACGGGGCAGTTCTACCGCCAGTTCGCGTTGACGATCGCGATCTCGACGGTGATCTCGGCGATCAACTCGCTGACACTCTCGCCAGCCTTGTCGGCCCTGCTGCTGCAACAGCACGGCGCACCAAAGGACGCGCTGACACGCGGCATGGACCGCTGGTTCGGCTGGCTGTTCCGCGGCTTCAACCGGTTCTTCGGCCGCAGCGCCGAGCGCTACAGCGGTGGCGTGCAGCGCGTCGTTTCGCGCAAGGCACTGATGATCGGCATGTACCTGGTGCTCGCGCTGCTGACCGGGCTGCTGTTCCGCAGCGTGCCCAGCGGCTTCGTGCCGGCGCAGGACAAGCAGTACCTGATCGGCTTTGCGCAGTTGCCCGATGGGGCGACGCTCGACCGCACCGAAGAGGTGATCCGCCGCATGGGCGAGATCGCGCTGAAGCAGCCGGGCATCGAAAGCGCCATCGCCTTCCCGGGTCTGTCGATCAACGGCTTCACCAACAGCTCGAACTCGGGGATCGTCTTCGTCACGCTGAAGCCGTTTGACGAGCGTCGTTCGCCCGAGCTGCACGGCGCGGCGATCGCCGGTGCGCTGAACCAGCAGTTCGGTGCGATCCAGGACGCGTTCATCGCGATGTTCCCGCCACCACCGGTGCAGGGGTTGGGCACCACCGGCGGCTTCAAGCTCCAGCTGGAAGACCGCGGCTCGCTCGGCTACGAGGCGCTCGACGGTGCCACCAAGGCCTTCATGGCCAAGGCCTACCAGACGCCGGAACTGGCCGGGATGTTCTCGAGCCTTCAGGTCAACGTGCCGCAGCTGTACGCCGACATCGACCGCACCCGCGCCCGGCAGTTGGGCGTGGCGGTGACCGATGTGTTCGACACGATGCAGATCTACCTCGGCAGCCTGTACGTCAACGACTTCAACAAGTTCGGTCGCACCTACTCGGTTCGCGTGCAGGCCGATGCGCCGCACCGCGCACGCGCCGAAGACGTGGGCCTGTTGAAAGTGCGCTCGGCCAGCGGCGAGATGGTGCCGTTGTCGGCGCTGATGAACGTGAAGCCCAGCTTCGGGCCGGAGCGGGCGATGCGCTACAACGGTTTCCTGTCGGCCGACATCAACGGCGGCCCGGCGCCGGGTTACTCGTCGGGCCAGGCGCAGGACGCGGTCGAGCGCATCGCGGCCGAGACGCTGCCACCCGGCATCGGCTACGAATGGACCGAGCTGACCTACCAGGAGATCCTGGCCGGCAACTCGGCGGTGTGGGTCTTCCCGCTCGCGATCCTGCTGGTGTTCCTCGTGCTGGCGGCGTTGTATGAAAGCCTGGCGCTGCCGTTGGCGATCGTGCTGATCGTGCCGATGGGGCTGCTGGCGGCGATGACCGGCGTGTGGCTGTCCAAGGGCGACAACAACGTCTTCACGCAGATCGGCTTGATGGTGCTGGTCGGCTTGTCGGCGAAGAACGCGATCCTGATCGTCGAGTTCGCCCGTGAGCTGGAGTTTGCCGGCCGCACGCCGGTGCAAGCCGCGATCGAGGCGAGCCGGCTGCGGTTGCGCCCGATCCTGATGACCTCACTGGCGTTCGTGATGGGCGTGCTGCCGTTGGTGGTGTCCAGCGGTGCCGGCGCCGAGATGCGGCAGGCGATGGGCATTGCGGTCTTCGCCGGGATGATCGGCGTCACGGCGTTCGGCCTGTTCCTGACGCCGGTGTTCTACGTCGCGCTGCGGGCGCTGAGTGGCAATCGGCCGCTGAAGCTGCACGGCGAGGTGCCGCACCTCGACGGTTTTGCCGGCAGCTCTGAACCCCATGGTGGCGGGCCGCTGAAACCAGCGCCGGCCGCCCCGATCTCGAGGCATGAAACATGAAGAAGACGCTGAAACCTTCCTGGGCCGTGTCGACCCTGGCGCTGGCCTTGTTGATGGCGGGCTGCGCCAGCGCCCCGGCCATCGACCCCGCGGCGCTGCCGGTGGTGCCGGCCGCTTTCAAGGAGGCGGCTGCTCCAGGTGCCCAGTGGGTGCCGACCGCGCCCGCCGAGGCGCAGCCACGGGGGGCCTGGTGGCAAGCCTTTGCCGACCCGGTGCTCGACAAGCTGGTCGAGCGGGCTGGCGAGCGCAACACCAGCGTGCAGGCCGCTGCGGCGCGCCTGGCGCAGGCGAGGGCGCTGCTCGGGCGCGCCGGCGCCGAGCGTTGGCCGCAGATCGGCGTGTCAGCCGGCGTGCAACGCCTGTCCGGCCCGGACACCGGATGGCAGCCTGCCAACCTGGGCAGCGCCGGCGCCAGCGTGTCGTACGAGGCCGACGTGTTCGGCCGCCTGTCGCGCTCGGCCCAGGCCGCCACGCTCGACGCGCAGGCACGCGACGCGCTGCTGCAGAGCACGCGGTTGATGGCGCAGGCCGATGTGGCGCAGAGCTACTTCCTGCTGCGTGCACTGGACGTGGAGCGTGGCATCGTCGGCGACACACTGACGGCGCATCGCAACACGCTGCGGCTGGTCGAAAGCCGCCGGCGTGCCGGCGACGTGGCCGAGCTGGATGTGGCGCGGGTGCGCACCGAACTGGCCGAGACCGAATCGGAAGCGCTGGCGCTGGATGCCCGTCGCGCGCTGCTGGAGCATGCGATCGCCGTGCTGGTGGGTGACACGGTGGCCGGCTTTGCGATCGAGCCGGCGCCTTGGCGCGGCACCGTGCCCGCGGTGCCCGCGGGTGTGCCCAGCACTGTGCTGGCCCGTCGGCCCGATGTGGCCGCGGCCCTGAGCCAGATGCAGGCGGCGCAGATTCGCGTGGGCGTGGCGCAGGCGGCCTGGTTCCCGAACCTGTCGCTGACGGCGTCGGGCGGTTATGCCTCGCCCGAGCTGTCCGATGTATTCAAGTGGTCGGCGCGCAGCTGGGCCGTCGGTGCACTGCTGTCGTTGCCGGTGTTCGATGGGGGGCGGCGACAGGCCGGTGTCGATGCCGCGCAGGGCGCGCTGGAGCTGAGTCTCGCGGAGTACCGGCAGCAGGTGCTGGCGGCCTTCCGCGAGGTCGAGGACGAACTGGCGCTGCTGCGCTCGCTGGATGAGCGCTCCAAGGCGCAGGCGAGGGCGGTCGAGTCGGCCACCCGTGCGACGACGCTGTCCGAATCGCGCTACCGCAACGGCTTGGTCAGCCAGCTCGAGCTGCTTGATGCCCAGCGCAGTGAGCTGCGCAGCCGCCGGCAAGAGGTGCAGGTGCGCGTGGCGCAGTTCCAGTCGACCGTTGGCCTGATCCGCGCACTCGGCGGCAGCTGGGAGCCGGAGCGAAAGGTCGCGGCGTTGTGAACGCGGCGCCGAGCCGCCGGATCCGGTGTCTGCCGGCTCCGGCACGGGCCCGGTCGCAGGACAGCGGTGCCGCGCCGGGCACAGACCGGCAATAGATCACCACGATCCGTCGCTTTCGCGCAACCCCCCCCGAATGGGTGATCGCCAGCGCGCGGGCACGGCCGCGATCATGCAGACCAGCGCGGTTGCAGAAGGAGCATGGGGGTTCGACAAACCCCAGGCGACTCACCCAACCGCCGAACACAGCCGTCATGCAGCGGGCACGCCCGATGCGTGGCCACCGAACAGAGTGTCAGGTTGTGGAGGGTCTGTCCGAGCCGCATGGCGAAGACCCGGCGCGTCAGTCGCCGGGCTGCCATGCGGCCCGTCAGCTGCCGAGCCGGTTCAATCCCCGTACTTCAGCAGGTCTTCTTCGACGAAGGTTCGGTAGTGAACGGCGCTCGCGGCGTCGTGCTCGGCCGCCAACTCGCCGACGCGCTGCGCCTGGTCGCCGCTGCCCACTTTGACCAGCAGCCATTTGCAGCCTTCGCGTGCGAGCTGCAGATAGCGCCGCATCAGAACGATCTCGTAGCCGAAGCCCGAGGCACCGCTGGCCTTGTCGATCAGCTCGGCCAGTTCGTCTTCGGCTTCCTTGGGCGCGATGCGCTGAATGTTCTGCCGCGCAATGCCCGCCGATTGCAGCGCGACGGCCAGCCGGTCCTCGGCCTGCGCTGTGCGCAGGGCCACCAGCACGTGGCCCACCGGCTTGAGGTTGCCGAACGACGTGGGCACTGTCTCCAAGGCGACATCTGACATCGGGTTCTCTCCTGCGTTGCAAATTGACCTGCATCGTCGGCGAGAAGTGGTTGGCGCCGCGTCGGCTGGCGGCGACGATCCTTGTGGGCGTTGTCCGACCCGAGGCGTGGGACGGCCTGAAGCGAGGCGCCGCCAACGCTCGTGGCGCCGTTACCCGGGGCCGCACAATGTGGGCCGGGCATGGCCGCCCGAATTGCACCGACCGATCCCCATGCTGCGACGCATCCACCACGCCGCGATCATCTGCTCGAACTACGAGGTCTCCAAGCGCTTCTACACCCAGACGCTGGGGCTTGCGGTCCTCGCCGAGAACTACCGCGTCGAGCGGCAATCCTTCAAGCTCGACCTGGGGCTACCCGACGGCTCGCAGGTCGAGCTGTTTTCATTTCCGGGCGCGCCTGCACGCCCGTCTCGCCCCGAGGCGCAAGGCCTGCGCCACCTGGCGTTCGCCGTCGACGATGTGGCGCTGTGCAAGCAAACCCTCGAGGCCCAGGGTGTATTCGTCGAGTCGATCCGCGTCGACGAATACACCGGCCGGCGTTTCACCTTTCTTGCCGATCCGGATGGTCTGCCCTTGGAGCTGTACGAAGCGCCAACTCCGCGATGACGGCTTCTACAGCGCGGCGTAGGCCACGGCCACCGCAGCCGCCAGCCGGGCGTTGTTCAGCACCAGCTGAATGTTGCCCGCCAGGCTGACGCCGCCGGTCAGCGCATTCACCCGAGCCAGCAGGAACGGCGTCACCGCCTTGCCGCCCAAGCCCTGAAGCTGCGCATCGGCCAACGCCTGCTCGATAGCACGGTCCACCGCCTTCGCGGGCAACGCATGCTCGGCCGGGATCGGGTTGGCCACCACCAAACCGCCATGGAAGCCGAGCGCCCATTGCGCCTTCATCACCCGCGCGATGTCGGCAGGCTCGTCCACCCGTGCATCGAGGTTCAGCCCGCTGTCGACGGTGAAGAACGCCGGCAGGCGGTGGGTGCGGTAGCCGAGCACCGGCACACCGTGGGTCTCCAGGTATTCGAGCGTCAGGCGCAGGTCGAGGATGGACTTGGCGCCCGCGCAGACCACCGCCACCGGCGTGCGCGACAGCTCCTGCAGATCGGCCGAGATGTCGAAGCTGGTCTCGGCACCACGGTGCACGCCGCCGATGCCGCCGGTGGCAAAGACCCGGATGCCGGCCAGCGCGGCGACGATCATCGTTGCGGCCACCGTGGTGGCGCCGGTGCCGCCGCGGGCCACCAGCAGCGCCATGTCGCGCCGGCTGACCTTGGCAACCTCGTTCCCAGTGCGGCCCAGGCGTTCGATGTCATCGCGAGACAGGCCGGCCTTCAGGCGGCCGTCGATCACCGCGATCGTCGCCGGCACCGCGCCGTGCGCCAGCACTTCGGCTTCGACGGCAAGCGCGGTTTCGGCGTTTTGCGGCCAGGGCATGCCATGCGAAATGATGGTCGATTCCAGCGCCACCACCGGGCGCTGGTCGGCCAGCGCGGCGGCGACGTCGGGGTGCAGGTCGAGCAGGGGGTTGACCATCGGTGTCAGGGCAGGCGCCGGAACGCCAGCAGCAGGTTGTTGGCCGGCATCGGCAGGCGTTGTTCGAAGCTCAGGCCGGCCGCCGCCGCGGCGTCGACGACGTCTGCCAAGCGGCGTACTCCCCAGCGGGGGTCGCGGGCCCGAAGGTCGGCATCGAACGCAAGGTTGCTCGGCGCCGTGGGCTCGCCCTCGACGATGAAGGGGCCATAGAGCACCAAGTGGCCGTCGGCGACGAGGCGGTTTGCCGCGCCGTCCATCAGTGCAGCGCAGGTGACCCATGGTGAGATGTGCAGCATGTTGGCGCAATAGACGGCATTGAACATGCCGAGCACTGCCGGCCAGGGCGCCAGCACATCCAGCAGCAGCGGCGGGCGGACGTTGAGCAGGCCGGCGCAATGGGCGGCGATGCCGGGCAGCGTGGCGGTGTCGACATCGGTCGGCTGCCATTGCCAGCCCGGCTGGTGGGCGGCGAAGTGCGCGGCATGCTGGCCGGTGCCCGAGGCCACTTCGAGCACCCGGGCCTCGCTGGGCAGCAGGGCAGCCAGTGCGTCGAGGATCGGCGCCTTGTTGCGCTCGGCGGCGGGGCTGAAGGGCGGGTCTGTGTGCACGGTCGAGGTGGTGGGCAGGCAGAAGATGCCGAACTCGCAATGTACGGCGAAGCGGAGTGATGCCAGCCACGCCGGCACTGCATGGCTCGCAAACCAGAGATGCCGGCTGAGCTACCGTGCGCCGGGCACGTGGATTGCACTAAGCTTGCTGCATGAGCCGACCCAAGCCCTTCTCGATGATCCGCGAGTTCCACCTCGCCGACTGGTTCACGCTGGCCAACGCCGTTTGTGGCGTGGGGGCGTTGTTCTCCGTCATGTCGTTTCTGCAGACACGCGGGGTCTTCCACGTCTACATTGCCTGCGCGCTGATCTCGGCCGCACTGGTGTTCGACGTGCTCGATGGTCGCGTGGCACGCTGGCGCCAGCGCAGCTCGGCCATGGGCCGCGAGCTGGATTCGCTGTCGGACGTGATTTCGTTCGGTGTCGCGCCAGCCGTCATCGCCTACGGTTGCGGCATGCAAGGCCTGTACGACCGCATCGTGCTGGGCTTCTTCGTCGCCTGTGGCGTCTCTCGCCTGGCGCGCTACAACGTGACCGCCGAGTCGCTCTCCGACGATGCCGGCAAGGTCAAGTACTTCGAAGGCACGCCGATCCCGACTTCGCTGGTGCTGGTGCTCATACTGGCCGCTGCCGCTGCTCAAGGCGCGATCGGCGACCAGCTGTGGTTCGGCTTCACGAAGATCGGTGGCTACACCTTGCATCCCCTGGTGTTGATGTTCGCGCTGTCGGGCTCACTGATGATCAGCCGGATCCGGATTCCCAAGCTCTGAGGCCGAACAGGCCGCTTCCGGGCGGAGCCGAGTACGAGGCGATGGTGGCGCATGACTGGCCGATCTGCCGACCGTGGGCATCGGCAGCAGCGAGGACACCGGGGCCGTCGTGTACGTGAGCCCGCGCGGCCGAGATCGTCCGCGTGCCGCACGACGACTGCCTGGCACGGTCGGGGCGCCATCTGCACCCGGGCGACGCGTCACGCGTGCCGCAGACTGGCTCGACGCGCTGGCGCGCCGGCGCCCCTGTCGCGACGAGTTTCGCTTCATGAGGGTTCCTCCGCCCCAGCGCCCGGAGGGCGGGGGGCTACAGTGCCATTGGGCGGCCTCAACCGCCCCCTGCTTTTCCTCCCTGAGCAGGGCTCGGCGCAACGACAGGCGCCGGGCTTCTCGGCCTCGGCCTGCGCCGGGGCTGACTTTTTTGTGCCGAGCCGCGCATTCGGGCCGGCGACGTCGCCAAGGCCCCACACGGCTCAAGAAAGCCTTGCCGGGTCGCATGGGTCGACTACCATCGCACCGCGTTTTTTTCGATGGTCCCGTCAATCCAGGAGATCGGTCATGAAGCTGGTGTCGTTCTTGGCAGTTGCATTGATGTCCCCTGTCGCATTCGCCGGCAAGCCATGCGAAGAGTTGAAGAGCGAGATCGCCGCCAAGATAGAAGGCAAGGGCGTCACCGATTACGTGCTCGAGATCGTCCCGGCCGACCAGGTCGGCGAACAGAAGGTGGTCGGCAGCTGCGAAGGCGGCGAGAAGAAAATCGTCTATAGCAAGAAGTAGCGCACCGCGCTCTTCATCGGATCGAGCATGCCCCCCATCCAAGCCTGCGAACTTCCCGCCAACGCGCTGCTGCGCAGGTACCTGGATGAGGGCGCCTACGCCGACTGTTACCGCGTCGATGTCGCCCAATCTGTCTCGCAGGCCGAGTTCGTCGAGGCGTTCTACACGACCGCTGTGTTCAAGCTCGAGCGCCGGCTGCTGGCCTGGTTCGCGGCAAGACCTTCAACCGACCAGCAGGTGCGCGACCTGGCCCACGAAAGGTTGAGCAGCTTCGCCGCCTGGAACGTCGAAGCCCGCGTCTCGGGCCAGTTGCTGATGTCCGACATGCACCAGCGCACGCGGTCCTGGCTGATGAGCGTGCCGGCAGCGGGCGGTCCGGGCGGCGGCACGCTGCTGTATTTCGGTTCAGCCGTGGTGCCCATCCGGGACAGGCGCTCGGGCAAGGCGCGGATGGGCCTTGTCTTTCGCGCGCTGCTCGGGTTTCACAAGCTGTATTCGCGGGTGTTGCTGGGTGCCGCGGCATCGCGCCTGGCCACGAATGCCCAACGGCAGGCGCATTGAGGCACGTGGCGCTTCCCGCCGGGGCGCCGTCAGTTGTAGACGAACGACTCCAGCAGTTCCTGGGTGCGTGGGGGCATGCCGAAAAAGACCAGGCCGAGGCTGAAGTTGTCGACACCGGGTGTGCTGCGCACCACGCAAGCCTGCAGCTGGACCGGCCGCATCTGACCGGCGATCGGCAGTGAGAAGGCCACCTCGCAACGGGTGGCGGGGCGCAACTCGATCTCACTGATCAGGTCCACGCCGTGGACGCTGACGTTGGCCGTCGTGGCCTGGATTGCCGCGCCACTGGCCGGCACTACCGCTGCCGCGGCGCACAAGGGCTTGCGCGGTTCGGAGCGAAGGTCATTGGCGGCAATCCGGAGGGCGGGGTCGACAAAGTCGATGGACATGGCGGTGTCTCACTGGCGATGTGGGCGGCCCACCATCGGGCACGAGCGGTCTGTCGCCGGTGCATGAGCAATTCATGTGCCCGCGGTCATCGGCGCGGCTGGCCCGGCCGGGGGCGAGCCTCGTTAGGATTCGAAGGCCCAAGGCATGGTGGCATTTGGAAAGCCGCCCCGCTTTTCAGGAATCTTTCTCCACGGCCTCGCCCATGCGTTTTCTCGTCTTGCTGGTTGTTTCCCTCCTGGCCGCGTTCAGCGTGCGTGCGGCGGAGCCCTTCACCAACTTCAACGTCGTGCTGCTGCAGTCGAGTTCGGTGCTGGAAGAGCGCGTCGTCAGCGTCGACGAGATGGCCGACTACATCAAGGCGATCGAAGCCGCTTCGCGCCAAGCGGTGGCGGCGAGCCCGGCCAGGCAAGCGGTTGGCGGCTACCTGGTCGTCGCGGTTCGGCCGGGCCAGCAGTCCAGGGTCTGGCTCGATTTCGATGCCCTGCTGGACCTGGAAATCAGAAAGCAGCTCATCGCCGCGGCCCGGGCCGTCAAGCCCTTTGAGGCCCGCAAGGGCCCGGTGGTGTTTGCGCTGAAGGTGGCGATCTGGGGTGGCAAAGAAACCCGGCGCCCGGCGCCTTTGCCACCGGAGTGGAAGAGGGCCCAGCAAAGCGGTGGGCCGCTCGAAGTCGGCGAGCTGGTCGAGGCAGTCTGGGACCAGGCCGCCGCCCCGTAGCCGTGAATCTTGCGCACCGCCAAGCCGGCGGTGCGCCTTTGGGCGGGTGTGGGATATGTCACTTACATTAACATGTGAGTATCATCCAAAGCGAATACGAATCGTCTTTGGTAAGTCTGCCTTACCTCACCCTTCCAGTCCCATGCCCGAAACCCTCGACGCCGCCGACCACGCCAGGCCCTTCGTCTATGAGAGCCTGACGTCCAAAGCCCTGCATTTCTCCATCAGCGCGATCCAGAGCCGCATGAAACTGCGCGACCCCTACGCGCTGGACCTGGAATACACGCGGACGATGATGGGCTTTCTGCTGTTCAATCCTGAGCCCAGGCAGATCGTGATGATCGGATTGGGGGGCGGGTCGCTGGCCAAGTTCTGCTACCACCACCTGCCGCAAGCGTCCATCCAGGTGGCCGAGATCAACCCCCACGTCATCGCGCTGCGCGACGAGTTCCACGTGCCGCCCGACGGGGAGCGTTTTCGTGTCATCAAGACCGATGGCGCACAGTTCGTGCGACACCGGGTGACCCGTCCCGACGTGCTCATCGTCGATGGGTTCGACACCGAGGGCCAGCCGCCACGGCTGGCTTCCCAGCGTTTCTACGACGACTGCTACGAGATGCTCCAGCCCGACGGCATCCTGGTCGTGAACCTGCACTACGGCCATCGCCAGCGCGATGCGTTCGTCGAGCGCATTCGCCGCAGCTTTGATGGGGCCGTGCTGCTGGTGGACGATGGCGAACTGAGCAACAGCATTGTTTTTGCGTGCAAAGGGCACGCGCTGAACCTGCCCAAGGGCGAAGACTCCTCGCCGCAGCTCGGCCAGGGCGCCACCGACCAGTTGGCGGAAGCGTTCCAGATGATCCGCCGTGCCCTGAAACCTCGCCGTCCCGCCTGAGCCGCCTGCCCGTCTTCGGGCGCAGCCCTTCAGTTCGTGAATGCCGAGAACCCCTCACGCCGCCAAACCGGGAAACCCATGGAACTCAAGACCGCGCGGTTGACGCTGCTCATCGACCCGAACAAGAAGGCGGCCTTCGAGCACCTGTGTTCGCAACTCGACCTCACGCCGTCGCAGGTGGTGCGGCAGCTGATACGCGACTATCTGGCACAGCACGGCATGACCTACACGCCCAGTGGCCAGGATATGCAGGACGCTCGCGCGGCCGACGCCGGCCGGGGTGGCGCGGCCAAGGCCACCAAGGCAACGAGAAGCCGCTGAGCATGGCTGGCACGCAGCTGCAGCCCCGGCCGGGGCCGGGGCCGGGGCCGATGCCCATGGTTCGCAGATTCACTGCAGGAACGAGCGCATGCCGTTGAACTTTGCGCGTGGGCTGACCGGACGCGAGCGAACGAAAGAGGCCAACAGCCGTCTGGGTGTCGTCCTGGCGTTCGTGGCCGGTGCCATCAATGCCGGCGGGTTTCTCGCCGTGCATCAGTACACCTCGCACATGACCGGCATCGTGTCGTCGATGGCCGATGCGCTGGTCCTCGGCGAATACGACATCGCGCTGGCCGGGGTGGGGGGGCTGCTGTCGTTCCTGTTCGGGGCCATGGCGTCGGCGATGATGGTCAATTTCGCCCGACGGCGGCGCTTGTCCAGCGAGTACGCATTGCCGTTGCTGCTGGAGTCGGTGCTGTTGCTGGGTTTCGGCCTGGCGGGCACGACGCTGCAGGGTTTCGAAGGGCTCTTCGTGCCGGCGACCGTCATGTTGCTGTGCTTCATCATGGGCCTGCAGAACGCCGTCATCTCGAAGATCTCGCGGGCGGAGATCCGAACGACCCACATCACCGGCACCTTGACGGACATCGGCATCGAACTCGGCAAGCTCGTCTACTGGAATCGGGCCGAACGGGCCGATCTCGACATCGGCAAGGTGCTGGCAAACCGAGCCAGGCTGTTGACCCTGACGATGCTGGCCGCGGCCTTTTTCGTGGGGGCAACTGTGGGCGCCCAGGGTTTCAAGACGGCTGGCTATCTCTCCACGGTGCCCATCGCGGTGATCCTGGTCGGGCTGGCCTGCGTGCCCGCTGTCGATGACCTGGGGCGCCTGGCCCGCTCGCGGCGGGCGGGCCAGACATCGGAAGGGCACAAGGGCAGCCTCTGAAGCCCCGCAGGGCGCAGCTGATGCCGCCCAAACGACGGCCCATCGCGTTCCGGCCGCGGTCCGGTCGGCGGGATGCAGAATGGCGTTAGCGAGTCCCGATCGCCGGTGCCTGGCTGCCGCGCATCGGCAGGTCGCCTTTGTTGCCTGTGGAGGACCTTGTGAGCGCACTGATCCTGTTCGTCGGCTGGTGCATTCTGTTCGTGGTGGCCTGGCCGGTGGCCCTGTTGGCCCTGCTGCTGTTTCCCTTCGTCTGGCTGATCGCATTGCCGTTCCGCCTGCTGGGCATCGCCGTCGAGGGCGTGTTCGCGCTGCTTCGCGCCATCCTTTTCCTGCCGGCGCGCCTGCTGGGGCATCGAGGCTGACAACCCGCGTGCGGGCCCGACACGCATGAGCCGTTTCGCCACCATGCCGCTGCCTGCGGCCCCGACGGTGACGGCGCCGGACGGTTCGGCTGTGCGGGTGCTGCTGAGCCTGGCCGGGGGCAGCATGGCGCACTTCGAACTGGCGCCCGGCCAGACCTCCCAAGCCGTCTCGCACCGAACGGTTGAAGAGATCTGGTTCGTCGTGGCCGGCTGCGGCGAAATGTGGCGCCGGCAAGGCGAGCACCAGGAGGTGGTGCGCCTCGAGCCTGGGGTGTGCCTGACCATTCCGGTGGGCACGCATTTCCAGTTTCGCGCCGCGCCGACGCTGCCGGTCTCGGCGGTCGGCATCACGATGCCGCCATGGCCAGGCGAGGACGAGGCGGTGCCGGTGCCCGGGCACTGGTAGGTCGGCCCTGCGCGCGTTGCCGCGCGGCGTGATCGCAAACAAAGTCCGCGCATCGCCCGTCGCGTTGGGGCTGTGGTGACAATGGCGGCCTCGTCGCCGCCCTGTTCGCCATGAGACCCACGCAAGAGCCGCCGTACCAACCCGAGCCGCTGGCCGTGCGCTTCGGCGCCTTTGCGCTGGATGAGCGCCAAGGGCGCCTGCTGCACGGTGGTCACGACATCGCGCTGGCACCCAGACCATTCGCCTTGCTGTGCTGCCTGCTGCGGCACCCCAACCAGTTGCTCAGTCGCGAGGCTTTGCTCGATGCGGTCTGGGGCCACCGTCATGTCAGCGCAGGGATCCTGAAGACGACGGTCCATACCGTGCGCGACGCATTGGGTGACGATGTCCGCTCGGCGGACTGCCATATCGAGACGGTGCCGCGACGCGGTTACCGGCTGGTGGCACACGTCGAGCCCTGGGCCGCCATGCCCGCCAGAACGCAGGAGCCAGCGCCCGTGATCGACGCGCCGGCCAGCCGCCTGATCGGCCGTTACACCGAGCTGGAGCGCCTCGCGCATTGGGCTGGTGAGCACCGCCTGGTCACCGTGGTGGGCCTCGGTGGCGTGGGCAAGACAAGCCTGGTGCAGAGCTGGTTTGAACAGGCGACGACGCCGCCCGACGGGATCGGCTGGTGCGACCTCTCGGCGATCAGCCAACCGACGTTGCTGTCATCGGAACTGGCGCGTTCGCTGCGGCTGAACCTCGGTTCCCGGGGCACGGCAGAGGAGCTCGTGGCAGCCTTGAAGCCGCTCGCGATGGTGATCGTGCTGGACAGCGCCGAACACCTCGTCGGCGCGGTTGCGCGGCTGGCGCAGTCGATCCTGGCCGGCGCCCCGCGGGTGGGTCTGGTGGTGACCAGCCAGTTGCCGCTGCGCATTGCCGGCGAGCAGCTGTTGCCCGTCGGCCCGCTGCCCGTGCCGCCGGTGGGGCATGTCGTCGACCAGGCGCAGGCGACGGCCTACGGCGCGGTGGATCTGCTGGTGCGGCGGGCGACCGCCATCGACCCGCGGTTCGATTGGAATGCCGAGGTGGTCGGGCCGATCGTGGACATTGCGCGCCGTCTCGACGGGCTGCCGCTCGCATTGGAGATGGCCGCGGCGCGTTTGCCGATGTTCGGCCCAGCTGCGCTGGCAGATGCCTTGGCCCACCGGCTGCAGGTGCTGACGCTGGCGGCGCGCACTGCGCCGCCGAGGCAACACACGCTGCGGGCGGCGCTGCAATGGAGCCACGGCTTGCTGGCGCCCATCGAGCAGGTGGTCTTTCGACGGTTGGCGGTGTTCGTCGGCCCGTTCACGCTGGAGATGGCACAACAGCTGGCCAGCGACGACGCGCTCGGCCCCTGGCGGGTGCTGGATGCCTTGAACGAACTGGTCGATCGTGCGCTGGTGGTGGCCGAGGGCGTGCCACGGCGGTTTCGCTGGCTGGAGTCGCCGCGCGCCTTTGCGCTGGAGCAGTTGGCCGCGGCGGGCGAAGACGAGGCATGGCGTGCGCGGCACGCTCGCGCCGTGGCCGGCCGCTTCGACACCATCGCCTGTGCGGCCTACGCCGGCGAACGCCTGATCGATGAAGCACTGGCCACCCTGCGCCCGGAACTCGGCGACGCCCGTGAGGCGATGGCGTGGGCGCTGGCGAACGAGCCGGCCACGGCGGTTGCGCTGATGGCCGCCTTCAACTTCGCCGCGCAGCGCGATGGTTGGGCGGAGCGACAGCGGTTGTGGCTGCGCACCGAGGAGCATGTCACGCCCCAGCTGCCACCCACCCTGCGGGCGCGCTGGGCGCTCGGTGCCTGCCGCTTCTGGGGCGGCGGCCCCGAGGCAGGGCGTCGCGGCGCGGCGGCGGCGGCGCTTTGCCGCTCGGTGGGCGACCACGTGGGGCTGCACCGCGCGCTCTGGGCGACGTTGAGCGCGCTGGCGGATGGTGAGTCCGCGCAGGCGCAGGCGCTGCTCGCAGAACTGCAGTCCATTGCGCGGTCATCGCTGCCGGCCTTTTCGCTCTTTCAAGGGCACTACTGCGACGGCGCCCGGCGGCTTCGCCTGGGCGACTTGCCCGGTGCAATCACGGCCTATCGCCAGGCGCTGGCCTACGCCGCCGAAGCCGGCGACTCGGTCGGTGCCATCGATGTGCGCATCGGCCTGGCCGACCTCGAACTCGCCGCCGGAAACGCCCGTGCGTCGATTGCGCTGTGTCGCGGGCTGGTCGAGCAGCTGAACGGCACGCGCCACCGCTTCCAGCTCGGCTATGTGTGGCTCAACCTGGCCGCCGCTTGGCTGGTCGCCGGCGACCCGGCAGAGGCCCGCATCGCCGCCGGCGAGGCCTGGCCGCTGGCCGACGAAGGCACCTTGCCATCGCTGTGTGACCACGCCGCGTGGCTCGCCGCGGTCGAAGCGCGGCCGGGCGATGCGGCCCGGTTGCTGGGTGCTGCCGATGCCTTCCGTGCGACGGGCCGCCCGGTGCGGCGCGATCCGAACGAGGCCCGCGCATTCGAGCGCGCGCAGCGGATGGCGCACAAGCGTCTGGGCGACGCCGCGTTCACACGATTGCGGGCGGAAGGCAGTGGGCTGCCGGCGCGTGAGGTTGCCCGCATCGCCTTGCGTGCCACCGAGCGCGAATCGGACTACAACGGGTTACCTTGCGTTTCCTGACCGTTCCGTGACCGCCGTCACCCGCCGGGCGCGGAACACTGCCGCATCGTCAACGAACCTGGGGCGGCGCTGACCGCTTCTCGACCATGACACTCAGGCTCACGCTTCTTGCGGCCCTGGTGGCCGCCGCCGTGCTCGCGGGCACGGCGCCCACCCTGGCCGCGTCGGCCGCGGCTGCCTCGCCCGCGCGCGCCGCGGGCCAGATGGCGACGCCGCACCCGCTGATGTTCGTCACCGCGGTGCCGAGCGCCAGTTTCACCTACCAGCTGAACACCTTTGCCAATTTCGGCACCGACATCCGCAGCGCGGTGCCGGGTGGTGACCTGTACATCCGCTACCCGGACGGCACGTTGCGCAACCTGACGCGCGAGGCTGGTTGGGGCGTCGACAGCGGCGGCATCCAGGGCGGCGCCAAAGCGATCGCGGTGCGCCAACCCACGGTGCATTGGTCCGGCGACAAGGCCCTGTTCTCGATGCTGGTCGGCGGGCCGACCGCACGTTACGAGAACCCGCTGCGCCGCTGGCAGATCTACGAAGTCAGCGGGCTGAAGAAGGGCCAGACGGCCAGGATCCGCAAGATTGCCCGCCAGCCGTCGTACAACAACATGTCGCCGATCTACGGCAGCGACGACCGCATCCTCTTCACCAGCGACAAGCCGCTGTTCGGCATGAAGCACACGTACCCGCAACTCGACGAGTACGAAAACGCCAACACCAACACCGGCATCTGGAAGCTGGAACCGGTCAGTGGCGAATTGACGATGATCGAACATGCGCCGAGCGGGGTGTTCGACCTCTACCTCGACAGCTATGGCCGCCTGCTGTTCACCAAATGGGACCACCTGAAGCGCGACCAGCAGGCCGACACCGACCGCTACAACGGCGGACAGTACGGCCCCTTCGACTACGCCGACGAGAGCCCGACGGCCACGCGCAAGGTCTATCCGCCGTACGACGACAGCGGCAAGCTCATCGCGGACAACAAGGGCGTTCTGTACGACGTCTATCCCGAGGCGCGCGTCGCGCAAGACCCGACGCGCAACCCGAAAGAGGCGCTGCAGGACTTCAACCAGTTCTTCATCTGGCAGATCAACGAAGATGGCTCGGGCGAGGAGACGCTGAACCATGTCGGGCGGCACGAGTTCGGCGGTACCTTCATGGAGGGCGTCTTCCTCGACGACCCCAACCTGAGCTACCAGCTGCCGCCGTTCGACGCCAATGCCGCGATGCGGGCCACGATGCGCGGCGACGCCGGCCTGTTCCAGCTGAAGGAGGACCTGTCGCAGCCGGGCCGCTACTACGGCGTCTACGCGCAGGAATTCAGCCGCCAGGCGGCGGGCCGGTTGATGGAGTTCACGATGCCACCGGGCGCCAACCCGGAAGACGTGGCGATCACCGACTACACCAACGCCTCGCTCGACTCGGACCCGTACGGTGACCGCCCGCCGACGCCCCAGCACACCGGGCACTATCGCAACCCGGTGAAAGCCTCCAATGGCACCTTCTACGTCAGCCACACGCCCGAGTACCGCGTCAACGCCGACGACTCCACCGATGGGTTACACCACAAGCCGCGTTATGTCTTCCAGCTGAAGCCGATGGTGAAGAACCAGAACGGCCCCGACTGGGTCGCAGGCGCGTCGCTCACCGGCGGCCTGGCCAAGAACATCCGCTGGTGGCAGGACGAGGCACAACCGCACCAGTACAACGGCCCGCTCAACGAGGTCGACATGGTCGAGGTGCGGCCACGCCCGCGGCCGACGCCGCGCACGATGCAGATCGATCCGATCGAGCGGGCTGCCATCGCCGACGCGGGGGTCGAGGTCGGCCAGCTGCGCGACTGGCTGGTGCAAAACAAGATGGCGCTGATCGTTTCGCGCAACGTGACGATGCGCGACCGCGCCGACATCTCGCAGCCGTACAACCTGAAGGTGCCGGGCGGCGTGAAGAACGTGCCCGATGGCGGTAAGGTCTACTCGATCGATCGCATGCAACTGCTGCAGGCCGACCTGACGCGCGGCTACGCCAACAAGGGCAATGGCCGCCGCGTCTACGTCAAGCCGATGCACGACAGCAAGCAGCACCCGAACCTGGAAGACCAACTGCCGGCGTTCCCCGGTGCACCGCAAGGCACCGTCAAGCTCGGCGCCGATGGGTCGATGGCCGCCTTCGTGCCGGCCGGCCGCGCACTGACCTGGCAGACGATGAGCCCGGCCAACGAGCCGGTGGTGCGCGAGCGCGTGTGGGTCAGCTTCGCCCCGGGCGAGATCCGTACCTGCACCACCTGTCACGGCCTGAACAGCCAGACGAAGAACGGCTTCCCCGAGCCGACGAACCGGCCGAAGGCGCTGACCGATTTGCTGGTGAAGTGGAAGGCGGGGCAAGGGCGGTGACCTGACGCTTCCAGGGCGCGTTGAAGAGGGCCAACCGCGTCTGCGCCTTTGGCGAGGATTCTGGCTGTGGCACGGCCAGCGCCTGGCGGCCAGCGCAAACCGTCGGGCCCGGACGCGGGGCGAACCGGTAGGATCCGGCAGTCCTTGGCTGCGCCGCCTCTACCGATGAAGCTCGACCCTTTCGTCAGCGTGAATGACCTGCCGTTCACTGTGACCCGCGAGCAGGTGCTGCGCTTGTGGGGGCGGCCGGCGGACGAGGGCTTCAACGTCGTCGGGCTGGTCGAGCTCGACTATGGCTCGACCGTCTATCGTTTCCAGACGTCCGGGCGCCTGGAGGAGGTCACGTTGCAGGCTGCGACGGTCCAGTTGGGCGCCGAGGTGATTCCGTTCGGGGCGCTGCGTGCCCATGTCCGCGCCCACGATCTCGGCATGTTCGAGCGCGCCGGTTTCGTCGTCAGCCCGAAATTCGGCCTGGCTTTCGACCCGACGAGCGACCACTGGGTGACGGCGCTGGCCGCACACTGCCTGGACGCATGGCGGGCGTTGTGACGGGCGACGGCAGCCAGCCGAACACGGGGTAGCGCACACCGGATACCAACGGGATGCCCGCGACGTTGTGGGCGAAGCCGAGCACGAGGTCCTGGCGGCTATTCTTCATCGTCGCGTGCGACAGCGTGCGGTCCCCATGGCAATGCCGACTTCGGCGGCACACCGGCCGCCGTCAAGGCCCGCAGGGCCTGGTTTCGCCTAGCATCGAACACTGCACCATGAGGAGCCTTCGTGGTGCGGGTCAGTTGCCGGCCGAAGGGCGGCCCGCGTCGCGGTCCATCATCATCTGCATCATCATTTCCATCATGTCCATGCGTTTGCCCATCATCTGAGGGCTCATGCGCATGTCACCGCCCATACCGTCCTTCATCCGGCCCATCATGGCCATGCCGTCCTGCATGGCCTTCATGTGATCCTTCATCAAGGCGGCCCGCGCTTCAGGCGTCTTGGCATTCATCATCTTCTCGTGCATCTCACGCATCGCCCTCATCTGTCCATCCATCTGGGAGGACTGGGCAGATGCGGAAGGGGCGGGCGAGGGGGCTTGCGCAGCCGGGGAATGGTGTGCCGCGTGATTGCCGCGATTGGGGCCGGTCGCGCAGCCCCCCAAGATCAGCGACGCAGCAGTGACGGCATAGATGAGCTTCATGCGAATCTCCAAATCAATGGCGCCAGGATGGATCCGCATCGCCATCCGCGGATTGATTTGCATCAACTGCCGGGGGGCCACTTCCCTCAGCGGCAGCACCCGCAGCAACCACCCGATTTGGGTGTGGCGGCGGTTGCGTCCGGTCGTGCTTCCACCGGCACGGGCGTGTAGCCTGCCTCCTTGATGGCGTCGCTCAAGGTCTCGGCGTCCGCTTCGGTGGGCTCGATGCGCACCAGGTGTTGGCCGAGGTCCACCTGCACGGTGGCATCGGCGTCAACGGCGCGAACGGCCTTGGTGATGGTGCTGGCGCAGTGGCCGCAGGTCATGTCGTCAACGCGGTAGGCAAGCATCGCGGTTCTCCAGGGTGGTCGATGCGCCCAATGTCCACCTTCCTGCCGTGGGAAGGTCAAGCGAGAGACGATGCGATGTTGATGCAGGTCAACCGCGGCGGGCCGTGCGCGTCGCCGGGGCGGCAGGGGAATGCCCTCCACCACCAGCGTGTCGACCTGGCTACTGGCGCTTGAGCGTCAGCTTCATCTGCGCGTCCGCAGCCGTCTTGTTCGTCCACATCCAGCAATAGTCCTGCGCCACCTCGGCGCGCAGCGTGCCGTCGGCCTTGGTCACCTGGTCGCGCTTGGCCGGAAATCGGACCTGCTTGCCTTCGTGGAAGTGGATGTTGAAATTCAGCGGGGCGGCCGCCTCGAAGGCCCAATCGATGCGCGAGCCGGCGGCGAGTTGGCCGCAGACCTCGATGAACCTCGAGGCCAGCAGCGTTGTTTCATGCACGAAGCGGCCCTCCGGGCTCCAGTTGATCGACACCAGATCGGTTTCGGCCGCGTCGACGGCACCGGCAGCCAAGCTCAGGAACAGGGGGAGGGCATGACGGATCTTCATGGCAGGCACTGTATGGGCGAGGCGGTTCATGGGCTTTTCGGATCTTCCCGCTTGACCTTGCCATGGGGGCAAGCTTCAGACTGCGTTCTCCGTCCGTATCGACTCCTTCTGCTACGCTGCGCGCTGTGAAAGTCCTTCGCCTCTGGCTCCTGCTGCTGCTGGCTGCGCTGCTCCCGGTTCGGGGTGCAATCGCGGCGGCCATGCTGTGCCCGCACGCCGGGGCCGGTGCACACAGCGAGATGCGGCTGGCCAATCACCATGCCGGCGACCGTGGCAATGCAGCCAGTGTGATCCACGACCATGGGCCGCAAGAGCATCCGGCAGCGGCGCATCATGGCAGCGGCCACGACGGCCAAGGGGCGATGGATCACGACAAGTGCAACCTGTGCTCGGCCTGCTGCTCGACCACCCCGTTGCTGAGCGCGATGCCCAGCGTGCCGCAGCCGCATGACCAGGCGGCGGTATCGTTCCCCGATGTCTGTGCACCTGCCCCGAACTTCTTGTCGGACGGGCAGGAGCGGCCCCCCCGAAGCATCTGACCCCGCAAGGCCTCTGCGTGAGGCCTGATGGCGCCCGTGCGTCCGCACGGGCCGTGGCTGGCCGCCCCGCGGTCGGCGCGTCAGATGACTTCGAACCATGAAAAGACTTCTCCAAGGCCAGGCGCCCGCCAGCGTGCCGCACATTGTTCGCCTGACGGCGATGGCGCTGGCCGGCTTGTCACTTGCCGGTTGCGCCTCGTTCTCGCCAGACGGCGGTTTCGGCCCCGTAGAACGATTGACGAAGGACCGCATCGGCCAGACACCGGCATACCAACGCACGGGTGAGCAGGCCGATGCCGCCAAGGCGCGCGTGGCCGAGCTGTTGAAGCAACCCTTGACGGCCGGCAGCGCCGTCGAGATTGCGCTGCTGAACAACCGTGGCCTGCAGGCCGGGTATGCCGAGCTGGGCATCGCCGAGGCGGATCTGGTTCGCGCCGGCCGCCTCGCCAACCCGTCGTTCAGCTTCGGCCGCTTGAGCGGCGGCGGAGTGGTCGAGATCGAGCGCGCCGTCGTCTTCGACGTGCTGGCTCTGATCACGATGCCGCTGGCCAGACAGGTGGAACAGCAGCGTTTCGAGCAGGCCCAGCTGCAGGCAGCCTACGATACGGTGGGGGTCGCCGCCGAGGCCAGAACAGCGTTCTTCGAGGCCGTCGCGGCCGAGCAACTGGTCGGCTACCACGAGCAGGTCAAAGAAGCGGCCGATGCCTCCAGCGAGTTGGCCAAACGCATGCTGGCGGCCGGCAACTTCAGTCCGCTCGCGCAGATGCGCGAGCAGTCCTTCTCAACGGACGCCACGATGCAGCTGGCCCGCGTGAAGCACCAGGCGGTGGCCGCCCGCGAGCAGTTCGTCCGGGTGCTGGGCCTCAGCGGCGACCAACTCGATTTCAAACTGCCCGAGCGGTTGCCGGACCTTCCCGCCGCGCCCGCGCAGGCCCAAGACGCCGAACAAACCGCGATGGACCAGCGTCTGGACGTGTTGATGGCCAGGCGCGCCACCGAAGCCACGGCCAGGTCGCTCGGGCTGTCGAAGGCGACGCGCTTCGTCAACGTGCTGCACGTCGGCTATCTGAATCAGGCCAGCACCGGCGAGCCCGCCAAGCGAGGCTACGAGATCGAGCTCGAGCTGCCGCTGTTCGATTTCGGCTCGGCCCGCGTGGCGCGTGCCGAGGCGACCTACATGCAGGCCGTGAACCGCACGGCGGCCGTGGCGGTCAATGCGCGTTCCGAGGTCCGCGAGGCTTACTCGGCCTACCGGACGGCGTATGAGCTGGCCCGGCAGTACCGCGACGAGGTCGTGCCACTGCGCAAGCGCATCTCCGACGAGAACCTGCTGCGCTACAACGGCATGTTGACCAGCGTCTTCGACCTGCTGGCCGACGCGCGAGACCAGATCGCCGGCGTGACCGGTGCCGTCGAGGCCCTGCGCGACCACTGGGTGGCCGAGACCCGCCTGCAGACGGCGTTGACCGGCCGCTCGCCGGGGGCATCGCCAGCCATGTCGTCCTCCAAGCCGGCTGCCGCATCGCCGGCCGGCCATTGAAGGCAAGAACCACCATGACCAATCGCAGAAGTTTTTTCCATGCGGCGGGTGCCACGTTGTTGGGTGCTGCCGCCGTCAGCCGGGTTGGCGCCGCCGCCTTGCCCGAGGCCGTGCTCCAGACCTCGGCGGCAACGCAGCTGCCGCCCCCGCCGCCGAACGGCCGGCCTTACCTGCCGATGGTGACCCTCAACGGCTGGTCGCTGCCGTGGCGCATGAAGGGTGGCGTGAAGGAGTTTCACCTCGTGGCTGAACCCGTGGTGCGAGAGATCGCCCCGGGCATGAAGGCGAACCTCTGGGGCTACAACGGCACCAGCCCGGGCCCGACCATCGAAGCGGTTGAGGGCGACCACGTGCGCATCTTCGTGACCAACAAGCTGCCCGAGGTCACCAGCGTGCACTGGCACGGCATCTTGCTGCCGTCGGGGATGGACGGGGTGACCGGCCTGACCCAGCCGCCGATCGCGGTCGGCAAGACCTTCATGTACGAGTTCGTGCTGCAGCGCTCGGGGACCTTCATGTACCACCCGCACGCCGACGAGATGGTGCAGATGGCGATGGGGATGATGGGCATGTTCATCGTCCACCCGAAGGACCCGCGAGAGCGCAAGGTCGACCGTGACTTCGGCTTCATCCTGAACGCGTATGACGTCGAACCCGGCAGCGCCACGCCGCGCGTCAACACGATGCTCGATTTCAACCTGTGGACCTGGAACAGCCGCGCCTTTCCAGGTATCGACCCGTTCGTTGCCCGAACGGGCGACCGCGTGCGCATCCGCATCGGCAACCTGACGATGACGAGCCACCCGATCCACATGCACGGGCCGCACTTCGAGGTGACCGGCACCGACGGCGGCTGGGTACCCAAGAGTGCCCGCTGGCCCGAGGTGACGACCGACGTCGCCGTCGGCCAGATGCGCGCGATCGAGTTCAACGCGCTGGCCGGCGACTGGGCGATCCACTGCCACAAGTCGCACCACACGATGAACGCGATGGGACACAACGTGCCGACGATGATCGGCGTCGACCACCGCGATGTCGCGAAGAAGATCACCCAGCTCGTGCCCGACTACATGGTCATGGGCGACAAGGGCATGCACGACATGGCGGAGATGGAAATGCCGATCCCGGACAACACCTTGCCGATGATGACTGGGCAGGGGCCGTTCGGCCCTGTCGGCATGGGAGGCATGTTCAGCGTTGTGAAGGTGCGTGACGACGTGGCCCGTGGCGACTACAAGGACCCGGGCCCGTACAAGCACCCGCCCGGCACGGTGGCCAGCGAGTACACGGCAGAGATGCCGGCTGCCGTTCGCGCGCCGGCCGCGAAAGCCGATGCGAACACCTTGAAGGTTCGCAAACCCACCGGCCACGAAGGCCATTGAAGGAGCACATCAATGAAGATCGACAAACGGGGCGGCGCCGCCTTCGCCCTGGCCGCCCTGGTCGGCAGCGGTGCCTTCGCGCACGGCGATGCCGGTCATCCGCAGCAGAAGCCCGGCTACGACGCTGCGAAGGTCGAGCAGCGTGCGTTCGGTCGCGAAGGTGACCCGAAGCAGGTCAGCCGCACGATCAAGGTCGACATGAACGACGCATTTCGCTTCACGCCGTCGGACGTGGTCATCCGCCGCGGCGAGACGGTGAAGTTCGTCGTCAGCAACAGCGGCCGGCAGCTGCATGAGATGGTGCTCGGTACCCCGCAGGAGCTCAAGGAGCACGCGGATCTGATGAAGAAATTCCCGGACATGGAACACGCCGACGCGAACATGGCCCACGTGAAGCCTGGTGCGAAGGGTGAGATCGTCTGGCAGTTCACCCAGGCGGGCGAGTACCAGTTCGCCTGCCTGATCCCCGGCCACTTCGAAGCCGGCATGGTCGGCAAGCTGGTTGTCAAATGAACACCGATCTCCAAGCGTCAAAGGCTTTTCCGATGAACATCACCGCCGTTCTCCCCGCCGCCTCCTTCGCAATCCTCATGCTGTCTGCCCCGGCTTATGCGCAGACGAACGCCGCCGAGCACGCAGGGCACCATCCGGTGGCTGCGGCGTCTGCGCCCGCCAGCGCGTTGGCAGACGGTGAAGTCCGCAAGGTCGACAAAGAGCAGGGCAAGCTCACCCTCAAGCATGGCCCGATCGCCAATCTCGAGATGCCGGGCATGACGATGGTCTTCAAGGTTGCCGACGCCAAGATGCTGGACGGCGTGAAGCCCGGCGACAAGGTCCGGTTCGCAGCAGACAGGGTCAACGGCGCGATCACCGTGACGGCCATCGAAGTCGTCAAGTAGCCTGAAAGGTCGCCAGCGCCCGGCCGCGACATAGCCTCGGCGGCGACCGGGCCGGAGTGGCCTGTTTGACTGAACGACGCCGTCTCAGTGCGAGGCGGGGTGGCCCGGCGGCTGCAACGGATCGGGCACGTGGGATGTCGGGTCGGGATGGCGCTGGTTGAGCCGGGCTTCGATGAGCTTGTCCTTGTCAGCCCACTGCGCGTCGACCCATGCACGCACGCGCTGGCGATAGGCCTTGTCACGCACCAGATCGCCGCCCACCACGTCGGCCGGCACGGGGCTGTGGCGGACGTGCACCTCCACTGCGCCGGCTCGGCCGCAGAGCAAGTCCCAGAAGCGAGGCGCACCGTCCGGGTAGATGATGGTCACGTCCAGGAGGGCTTCGAATTGTTCCCCCATCGTCGCCAGCGCCACGCCCAGGCCGCCGGCTTTGGGCACCAGCAGGTGGCGATAGGGGCTGCGCTGTGCGGCGTGCTTGGCCGCGGTGAAGCGGGTGCCTTCGGCAAAGTTGATGACGGCGGTCGGAATGCGCTTGAACTTCTGGCATGCCCGGCGGGTGGTGGCCAGGTCGTCGCGGCCGGAGCCGCGGCTGCGGTGCATGAACGGGAAGTCCAGCGCCCACCAAGCCAGGCCGATCACGGGCACCCAGATCAGCTCACGCTTCAGGAAGAACTTCAGGAAGGGAATGCGGCGATGGAAGACGCGCTGCAGCACCAGGATGTCGACCCAGGTCTGGTGGTTGCTGGACACCAGGTACCAACCGCGGGAGTTGAGTTGGTCAACGCCCTCCACCTGCCAGGGTTGGGGGCAGGCCACGGCCAGCCAGGCGTTGTTGACGGCCACCCAGCACGAGGCCAGCCCGTTCAAGGCCTTGTCGCAAACCAGGCGCACGGCGCCAGCCGGCAGCAGCAGTTTCACCAGGGCCGCCGGCACCATCAACGTGAAGATGACCACCGTGTTCAGCGCCAGGAGCAGGCCGGTCAGGGTCCCGCGCAACCAGGCCATTGTCATCGCGGCTCCCGCATTGCAAGGGTGTGCGGCCGGTGCTGGCCAAGCGAGAGCCGCGGCAGGGCAGTGTGTACGGAAGTGCTGTTGAGCACGAGAAAGTGGCTGTGCTTCGATGGAAGCCAGCAGGAAGCCATCCGGATTGGACCGGGGCAAGGATAGCTGCAGTTCTGGATGGCCCCTTCAATGGGCGTTCGCTGCATGGCGTACCGCGTCACTGATCCGCCGCCGGCAGCAGTTGACCTCGAGGGCCGTTCGAGGCATCCGATTCGAACGCCGCATGCCATGCACGGCAGGGGATCGAGAGGATCGAGCGACATCATGAGTTCACATAACCAGGTATGTTGATGTAATTTGGCCGCGTCGCGTCCTGCTGCGCCGCGGCACGTCGACCTTTCGCGGCGATTCGAATGCGGTTTGGGGTCGCCGTGAGCATCACCACGCCGGAAACGGCAAAGGGGCCCAACCTTGCGATTGGGCCCCTTTTTCATTCTGGCTCCCCGACCTGGGCTCGAACCAGGGACCTACGGATTAACAGTCCGGCGCTCTACCAACTGAGCTATCGGGGAAGTGAAGCCTCAGATTATAGACAGATTTTGGGGTGCTTTACAAGCTGGTCTGAAAAGAGATGCGAAAGCTGCGCGGCTCCAAGGGATACAGGTACGCGTGGCCGAATTGGTGGGGGCTTTCGCGCCAGGCGCGGCGGTCGAACAGGTTGTCGACACCAGCGCGCAGCAGCCACTCGTGGCCGAGGGCGCGCGTCGCGTAGCGTGTGGCCAGGCCGACGGTGGTCCAACCCGGGATGCTGATGCTGTTGTCGTCGCGCAGTACATAGCGCGGACCTTCGTAGCTCACGCTGGCATGGGCGCTGAGGCCCGTGATGGCGGTGAACTGCCAGCCGGCCATCAGGCGTGCGCTGCGCTCGGCCACGTTCGGCGGGATGAGGCCGTTGGTCGCGTCATTGCTGGCGCCTTCGCGGCGCGCTCGCAGCCACATCCCGCTGGCCTGCAGAGTCAGCTGACCCGAGTGAAGTTCACCGCTGGCTTCGACACCGCGGTGGCGGGCGTTGCCGTCGATGAGCCGCGTGCAGGTGGCGGCGGTGTCGTCGCACAGATCCAGCGACTGCGGCCGGCGGATGTCGAAGGCGGTAAGACTGGCATTCCAGTGCGCCTGCGAGAATTTCAGACCCAGCTCGACCTGCTCGCTCTTCAAGGCCGGCAATGGCTGACCGGCGTTGGTGAAGTGGGGCAGGTTCGGCGCCACGTCGCTTTCAACCCCCTGGCCCCAGCTGCCGTAGACGAGGAGCGCGTCGGTCCATTGATGGCTCAGGGCGATCCACGGTGTGGTGAATGACTGGCGGTAGTCCGTGTCGGTGGCTTCGCTCGACCGGTCCAGCGCGCTGTGGCGAAGGCCCAGCCACAGGCCGGTATCCTGGGTGATCGCGAGGTGGTCACGCAGGTGCAGCTCGGTACTGCGCTCATGACGGCCGGCGGCGATGTAGGGATCGGGTGCCGGCTCGCCAACCTGCACGCTGCCGTCGATCTGGCCGATGCCGGCCCATTGGTAGATCTGCTCGTTCGGGTGCAGGCGGAAGTCGCTCCACGACAGCCCGGTCGACAACTCGTGTGACAGACCCCACCACTGGGCGCGGCCCTTGAGCGTCAACGCGCCGGCCAGCGTGTCGCGGCGTTCGTTTTCGCTGCGGTAGTCGTACAGATCGAAGCTGCCGTCGCTGCAATAGCGATCCCATTGCTCTTCGGCGCTGCAGCCATAGGGGAACGCGATGCGGTCGTCCGTGCGCAGGCGTTGGCTCATCACGTGGGCCTGCAGTTGCCAGTCGGCGCCAAGCGTTTCGGTCCAGCGCAGGCTCGCGGTGGTGCCATTGAAGACGACCGGTTGCGACCAGGCCTGGTTGTTGAGGTTCAGCCGCGGGTCGATGTCGCGTGCCGAGGGCACACGGTTGCCCAGCAGGCTGAAGCCCGCCATGCTGGGCTGCGATTGGTGGCTGATTTCGATCTCGGCGTCGAAGCGGCGATCGCTTGTTGGCTGTGCGCTGCCCGCCAATGCCAGCAGGTGCCGCCGGCCCTTCGAGTCACGCACCTGCGGGTCAAGCGACTCGACGGCGGCGTTCAGCCGCAGGCCCAGTGCGTCGCCATCGCCGAGGCGGCGCTCCAGGTCGGTGGCGGCCTTGAAGTTGCCGCGGCCGGACCAGCCAAGAAAGACGACCGATTGATCGCTGCCCCGCGGCCGCTTGACCACGAGGTTGGCCAAGCCACCCGGTGCGCTGGTGCCGGCCTGCGCGCCGCTGGTGCCCTTGAGCACTTCGATGCGCTCCTTGTTTTCGAGCGCGATCGCCGTCTCGGCATTGATCGGCAGGCCGTCGCGCAGGTAGTTGTAGCGGTTGTCGAGCACGAAGCCTCGTACTGTCAACGCGCTCCAGTAGCCGGGGGCGTTGTAGGCGTCGGTGATGCTGGCATCGAGCCGGGTCAGTGCAGACAAGGCGTCAGCGCCATGGTCCTCGAGCAGGCTGCGGCTCAAACTCAGCGCCTGAAAGGGCGACTTCACCAGCGGCGTGTCGCCGAAGCCGGCCACGCTGGCGGGCAGTGGCTCGAGGCGGCCGGTGATGGTGACCTGCTCGGCCGTCTGGCCGGTGCTGGTGGCGTGGAGCGCGGCCAGGGCCAGCGCATGCAAGGTGAAACGGGTGCGGTACGGCAGTGCCATCAGGGACTCGACAGTCGATGGCAGGTCGGCAAGTTCGGGAGGGGCCACCACGCGAAGGCGAGGCGCCGTCTGAGCTGCTTCCCTGCGCGAGGATTACCTCAATCAGGTTCAAAGGGTTTTTCTCAGTCGGCGTCAGCCCCGAAAGGCCTGCCAACACCCCTAGCGAATGGCCGCCATGCTCAGCGCCTGGCAGCGCTGCGGATTATCGCGCGAATGACAAACCGGCAAGACCCGGTTTGCGGTGCAGGCTCATGTCGCGAAGCGACGTGACGCCGGAACCAAAAAGCCCGCCGCGACTGAGGGCCGGGCGGGCTTGACGTGGATCAGGAGTTCAGCGGATCAGCTGGTCCAGCTTGCCGGTGCGGTCTTTCCACTCGTCGGCATCGGGCAGGGCCGGCTTGCGCTTGGTGATGCTCGGCCAGCCCTTGGCCAGCTCGGCGTTGATAGCGATGAACTTTTGCTGATCGGCCGGCACGTCTTCTTCCGGCAGGATTGCGTTGACCGGACACTCGGGGATGCATACCGCGCAGTCGATGCACTCGTCGGGATCGATGGCCAGGAAGTTCGGGCCTTCGCGGAAGCAGTCGACAGGGCAGACGTCGACGCAATCGGTGTACTTGCAGCGGATGCAGGCTTCGGTGACGACGTGGGTCATGGTGCGGTGAGAAGTGAGAAGTAGGGCTTGGCGTGAAGCTCCGTGCGGCGGAAGGCTTCGAAGCCTGGCACTGCGCATGACGCCGCGCAGCAAAGTATGAGATTTTAGGGTCTGGGAGCCTTCAGGCGGCGGGATGACCCTCGCGCGAGGACGTGGCCGAGGCCAGCGGATCCTCGCCCGCGTGAAAGGTTGGCGTCACCTCGCCGGCGCCGACGCCCACGGTGACCACCGCCGGCCGGCCGGCGTGCAGCACGCAGGCGGTGGGCAGGCTGCCCACCTCGTGGTGGCTGATCAACTGGTCGGGCCAACCCGCGCGCGAGACCACGCAGACTGGCGTCTCGGCCGGCCAACCGGATTCGACCAGCCGGCGTGACAGCATCGCCAGCTGGCGGCCCGCCATGTAGAAGACTTCGGTGTCGGCGCGGCGGCCGGCGTGAAGCTCACGCTCCTGCGTCATTGCAGTGGTGAGCGACACGCTGCGGCCATTGCCGCGCCGTGTCAGCGGGCGCCCTGAGGACGCTGCGGCTGCCAGCGCAGCAGTCACGCCCGGCACCACCTCGCTGGAGATGTCTGCTTCGGCCAATGCCTGCAGCTCTTCTTCGAGGCGGCCGAAGACACTGGGGTCACCGCCTTTCAGGCGCGCAACCACCGTACCCGTCAGAGCTTGCTGGACCAGCAGGGCATTGATACGCGTCTGCGCTGTGGAAGTGGAAAAACCGCGCTTGCCCACATCGATCCAGTCGGCGTGGGGTGCAAACTCGCGCAGCGCGGGGTCCGTCAACGCGTCATGCAGCACGATGCCGGCTCGGCCCAGCGCACGAGCGCCACGCAGCGTGATCAGGTCTGCCGAACCGGGACCGGCGCCAATGAAGATAACGTGGCCGCGTGCCATGGGAACGTTGCGTTAGGCCGTGACGGCTTTGCTGCGTTCCTGCGCGGACGAAGCCACTGGCTGCGCCACGTGCAGGCCGCATTCCTTGGCCTTTTCGTCTTCCCACCACCACCGGCCGGCGCGGAATTCCTCGCCCACCGCGATGGCTCGCGTGCAAGGTTCGCAGCCGATGCTGGGCATGAACTGGTCATGCAGCGCGTTGTAGGGCACGTCGTTCGACTCGATGTAGTGCCAGACGTCGTTCCAGCTCCAATCGGCCAAGGGGTTGAACTTGACGCGGCCGTTCGCCTCGACCTCCCGCGGCGGCACGGCGCCGCGGTTGGCGCTCTGCTCGCGGCGCAGGCCGGTGACCCAGGCTTGGCGCCCCTGAAGCATGCGCGACAGCGGTTCGAGCTTACGAATCTGGCAGCAGCCCTTGCGCAGCTCGATGCTCTGGTACATGGCGTCTTCGCCGTTGCGGCGCACGAAGTGCACGACAGCTTCCTCACGCGGGCTGTAGACCTCCACATCGAGGTTGTAGCGTGCTTCGATCTCGGGGATCAGTGCCAGCGTTTCTGTGTGCAGCTTGCCGGTTTGCAGCGTGCCCACCGCAATCGGCAGGTTCAGCTTGGCGATGAGATCGGTCAGCACCATGTCCTCGGCGCCCAGGCTGGTGGCCTGCACGATGGAGCCGGGGTGCTCCAAGGCCGCCTGGCGAAGCTGGGCGATGGTCGCTTCGACGCGCTCCTCGTAACCTTGGGTATGGCGGGCGTACAGCGAGATTGCGCTAGACACCGGGGCGCCGCCGGGCAGCAAGGACAAAGTCGATTGGACGCTCATGAAGGAACCCTCGAAAACAACGGGCGGGTCTTATGGACATCGCCCTGGTAATGTTCGGTGACGATTTGCAGCGCGCGGCGGGCGCTGGCTTCGCTCTGGCCATCGCGCAGTTGCACGGCGTCAAAGCCGGTGCGTTGCAGCAGCGGCAGCATGTCGACGACCACATCGCCTGCGGCACGCACTTCGCCGAGATAGCGCAGGCGAACACGCAACAACCGAGCCTGGCTATAGGCGCGGCCATCGATCCACTTGGGGAACTGGAGTGTAACCAAAGCCAAACGCGGCAGATCGTCGGCCAAGTCTTCGACCGTGGCGGTGTTGACCAGCGTCAAACCGACCGGCAAGCCCTCGGGCCAGGTGTCTCGCACGGCCAACCACTGCTCGAGGGTCAGCAGGCTGTGGGCTGCTGCTGGCGGTACCGCGTGGGGGCCAAATTCACCCACCGGCGCACGCCACGGGTCTTGGGAGGCTTGGATGAACTTCATGGTCACACAGCCTCGGCGGTTTCCACCACGGCGACCGGCTTGGCCGCCACCGGCGCGGCGGTGTCGCGCCGCACGGCGTCGGCCGCGGCACGGAAAGGCGGTACGCCCAGGCGGCGGGCCGTGTCGATGAAGTGCTCGCCCACCTGACGCTCGCGCAGGTAGACGTCGATCAGCGCTTCGACCACATCGGGCACTTCGTCGGCCGAGAACGACGGGCCGATCACCTTGCCGGGGACGGCAGCGCCGCTCAGCGTCGAGCCGTCGGAGCCCGCAACCGAGATCTGGTACCACTCGCTGCCGTCCTTGTCGACGCCGAGGATGCCGATGTGGCCGGTGTGGTGGTGGCCGCAGGAGTTCATGCAGCCGCTCATGTGCACGTCGATGTCGCCGATGTCGTACAGCGCGTCGATGTCGTCGAAACGCTCGGTGATGCTGGCGGCAACCGGGATCGAGCGGGCGTTGGCCAGCGCGCAGAAGTCACCGCCGGGGCAGGCGATCATGTCCGTCAGCAGGCCGATGTTTGGCGTCGCGAAGCTGGCTTCCTTGGCGGCGTGCCAGACCGAGAACAGGTCGGCTTCACGCACCCACGGCAGCACCAGGTTCTGGTCGTGCGAGACGCGCAACTCGCCCAGCGAGTAGCGGTCGGCCAGCTGGGCGGCGGCTTCCATTTGCTCGGAAGTGGCATCGCCCGGGGCCTGGCCCGCGCGCTTGAGCGACAGCGTCACCGCGCGGTAGCCCGGCACGCGGTGGGCGTGCACGTTGCGCTCCAGCCAGCGCAGGAACGCGGCTGGCGCCGGGCCGGTGCGGTTCGGATCGAAGCCATTGGTGGCAGGGTGCACGCCGTTCGGATCCTGGAAGTGGCGCGACACGCGCTCCAGCTCAGACTGCGGAATGATGTGTTCGCGGCCATCCACGTCCTGCTCGAGGATCTTGGTGAACTCGGTATTCACCGCGTCGATGAACTTCTGGCCCTCGGCCTTGACGAGGATCTTGATGCGCGCCTTGTAGGCGTTGTCGCGCCGGCCGTAGCGGTTGTAGACGCGGACGACGGCTTCGAGGTAGATGAGGATCTCCTGCCACGGCACAAAGGCGTTCGTGATGGTGCCGATGATGGGCGTGCGGCCCATGCCGCCGCCGACGTAGACCTTGAAGCCCACCTCGCCCGCGTCGTTCTTGACCAACTGCAGGCCGACGTCGTGCCAGGCAATCGCAGCGCGGTCTTCGACGGTGCCGCTGACGGCGATCTTGAACTTGCGCGGCAGGAAGGCGAACTCGGGGTGCAGCGTGCTCCACTGGCGCAGGATCTCGCAGTAGGGGCGCGGGTCGACGATCTCGTCCGCAGCGATGCCGGCGAACGCATCGCTGGTGATGTTGCGGATGCAATTGCCCGACGTCTGGATGCCGTGCATGTCCACTTCGGCCAGCAAGTCCATCACGTCCGCCGACTTCGGCAGCGGGATCCAGTTGTATTGCAGGTTCTGACGGGTGGTGAAATGGCCGAAGCCGCGGTCGAATTCGCGTGCGATGCGGGCGAGCTGGCGCAGCTGGCGCGACGACAATTCACCGTAAGGCACGGCCACACGCAACATCGGCGCATGGCGCTGGATGTACCAGCCGTTCTGCAGCCGCAGCGGGCGGAAGTCGTCGTCAGCCAGCTCACCAGCCAAATTGCGGGTGAGCTGGTCACGGAACTGCGCAGCGCGCTGGTGCACGAACTGGCGGTCGAACGAGGTGTATTGGTACATGGTTCTATGGAGTTGCCCCGAGTGAAACAGGGCTTGGAAGGCACTCTACGGATTCGTTATATGCTTTAAAAGAACACAAATTTCACTTGAATATTTCTTTCGAATCTAAAGAGGGTGCCCAGGGCCCTGACGCGGGTCGTCGGGCCCTGTGTTGGCGCCTGATGTGGGCGGCCGCAGCCGGCTTGCCGCTGGCGGCCTGCCAGACGGCGCCGCCGCGCCCACCTGTGGTGGCCGAGCCACCCGTGGCATCGCCTCCGCCGCCCGCCGTGCCCCCTGCGCCACCGCGGCCTCCCCGGATCGGGCTGGCGCTGGGGGGCGGCGCGGCGCGCGGCTTCGCCCACATTGGTGTGATCCAGGTGCTGGAGGAGCAGGGGATCCGGCCCGACTTGGTGGTGGGCACCTCGGCCGGCAGCTTGGTGGCCGCGATGTACGCCTCGGGCAAGAGCGGCGTCGAAATGGGTTCGCTGGCCCAATCGATGGACGAATCCGGCCTGACCGACTGGTCATTCCCGGGCCGCGGTCTGATCCGCGGTGAGGCGCTCGCACGCTACGTGCGCAGCCAGACGGGCGGCCTGAATATCGAACAGATGAAGATGCCGCTGGGCATCGTGGCCACTGATCTGGGCGATGGCACGCCGATCCTGTTCCAGCGCGGCGATGCTGGCGTGGCGGTGCGCGCATCCAGCGCGGTGCCGGCGGTGTTCCAGCCGGTGAAGATCGGCAACAAGGAATATGTGGATGGCGGGTTGGTGTCGCCGGTGCCGGTGCGATTTGCCCGGCAGATGGGGGCCGAGTTGGTCATCGCGGTCGACATCTCGTCGCCGCCCGACGGCAATGCCACCGGTGACGCGCTGCGCATGCTGCTGCAGACCTTCGCGATCATGAGCCGCAGCATCAACCGTTTCGAGCTGAAAGAGGCCGACGTGGTGTTGCGCCCGGGCTTGAACGGCGTGTCAGGCGCCGACTTCACGGCCCGCATGAAGGTCGTCCAGTCGGGCCGCGATGCCGCATTGGCCGCGTTGCCGCAGTTGCGCCAGCGGATTGCGGCATTGACGCGCTGAGCGGCGAAAGCTGCGCCAAGTGCGCGTCAGGCAATAAAAAACCCGGTGGTCCGCGAGGACCAGCCGGGTTGGAAGGTACCTGGAAAGCCGAACTTTCAGAAGGTACCGAGGAGACAACCTTCCATGAAGGCCACGCCGCTCAGGCACGAGCGTGGCGTTCTGAGAGACAACCGGCAGGCGGCGGAAGTTCCGTCGCGTTGCTATTTGGTCGCGCACGCAGGTGCGTCGTTCCCCGGCTGGCTCTCTTTCAGAGAGCTTCAGGCATCCAGTCTGACCACATCAAGCCGTCGCGGCGCGGCGAGCGGCCTTGGGGGCCGATTGGGCGGCCTTGACGGCGGTGTTGGTCACGGCCTGGAAGTTGGCCTCGGCCACTTCAGCAGCTTGTTTGGCTGCCTTGTGCGCGCTTTCGTAGGCGTTGTTGGCGGCAGAGATGGCCGACTTCACCAGGGCCACGGCGCTTTCGGTGCCGGCCGGGGCGTTCTTGACGGCGCTGTCGACGGTGGCCATGAATTTCTTCTGGACGTCGGCCAGTTGCACTTCTGCGACCTTGGTCACTTCGGCGTTGGTCGACGCGGCGATGTCGTAGAGGTGGCGGCTGTAAGCGGCGGCCTTCTCGGCGGCGGGTTGCAGCAGGCCGGCTTGCAGCGACAGCAGCTCTTGGGCGTCCTTGACCGACAGCGTGGCCTTGGCGGTCTCGGCGACTTCACCCAGCGAAGCCTTGGCGAGTTGCAGGTTCAGTTCAACCAGCTTCTCGACGCCTTCGAAGGCCTTGTTGGTCAGGTCGAACAGGGTTTCGACGTTGGCTTTTTGAGCGGCCAGCAGTTGTTCAGCGGTCAGCATGGGAATCTCCTATCGGATCAGTGGGGTGGGGGCAGGGACTGCAGCCGTTCCAAAAACCAATGGTGCGCTGCAACATGGTCCGAAGTATTGGGGTTCTGGCCGAGCTTTGCAAGCTGTTTTTGTTGCAGTGCAGCATAGTAGGGTCATTGCCCTAGGATCGGGCGCTGTCACGGCCCTGACAAGCGGCGGTGCGCCGTGTCCTTGCGGATCGACCCTGCAAGCCGGTCGAACGCTGTGGCAAAGTGCCTGCGCACCATGCGGGCCTATACCTCCGACCACTTCGTGCTGCCGCTGCCGGAAGGGCACCGGTTCCCGATGCCCAAGTACCGCTTGTTGCGCGACCGGGTGGCGGCGCAATTGCCTGGCATCCGGCTCGAGGAGGCGCCGCCGGCGTCCGACGGCGAGCTCGCACTCGCGCACGAGCCGGTCTATGTAGCGGCGGTGTCCGAAGGGCTGCTCAGTGCGGCCGCTCAGCGCGAAATCGGCTTTCCCTGGTCGCCGCGGATGGCCGAACGCGCACGGCGCTCGGTCGGCGCCACCATCGCCGCCGCGCGAGCGGCATTGGCCGAAGGCGTGTCAGCCAATCTGGCCGGTGGCACCCACCACGCGAGCGCGGACAAGGGCTCGGGCTATTGCGTGTTCAATGACACGGCTGTGGCGGCACGCCTGATGCAAGCGGAATGGCACCGCCTTCACAAGGCCTTGCTGCGGGTGGTCGTGATCGACCTTGACGTGCACCAGGGCAACGGTACGGCGGCCGTCTTTGCCGACGATCCGACGGTGTTCACCTTCTCGATGCACGGCGAGCGCAACTTCCCGTTCCGCAAGGTGCCTGGCGACCTCGATGTCGAACTGCCCGACGGATGCGGCGATCTGCCGTACCTGGCGGCGCTCGATGCAGCGCTGGAGCAGGTCTGGCGCCACCACGAAGGTCGCTTGCCGGGACTGGCCTTCTATCTGGCCGGTGCCGACCCCCACGAGAACGACCGGTTGGGCCGGCTCAAGCTGACCGCTGCCGGCATGGCCGAGCGCGATCGGCGCGTGCTCGCTGCGTTGCGTGAGCGCCGCATACCGGTGGCGCTGAGCATGGCGGGTGGCTACGGGCGCGACATCCATGAGACCGTGGCGCTGCAGGCGCACACGCTGGAGCTGGCCGCCGACAGCTGGCACGCCTGGCAGCGTCGAGCGCGCGTGCCGATGGAACAATCGCTCGCATGAACAGCAGCGTTACTTCCGAGGCCACCCGCGTGCAGGCCGAGCCGCGCAGCGCCTACTGCGTCTTCCGCACCATCGGCACGCGCTGGATGGACAACGACGCCTACGGCCACATCAACAACGTCGTCTACTACAGCTTTTTCGACACGGCTGTGAACGGCTACCTGATCGAAGCCGACGCACTGCAGATCGAGACCAGCCCAGTGATCGGCCTGGTGATCGAGACACGCTGCAACTATTTCGCGCCGCTGGCCTTTCCCCAAGCCGTCGAGGCGGGGCTGCGGGTGGCACACGTCGGCCGCTCCAGCGTGCGCTACGAAGTGGGCTTGTTCGGCGCCGATGAGCCGCTGACCGCCGCCGCCGGCCATTTCATTCATGTTTACGTGGACCGCGCCACCCGCCGGCCCACGCCGCTGCCGCCGGCGCTGCTGGCGGCCCTCGCGCCCTTGAAGGTGTGACCCCATGAGCCTCATCACCGTCGAATCGACTGCGGCCGTCGACGCCGCCATCACGTCGCGCCGCTCCATCCGTGCTTTCCTGCCCACGCCCGTGCCACGCGGCACGGTGGAAGAGATCCTGGCCGTGGCCGCACGTGCGCCGTCCGGCACCAACACCCAGCCCTGGCATGTGCATGTGCTGATGGGGGAGGCGCGGCAGAGGTTGTCGCAGCGCTTGCGCTCGGTCTACGACGACCCGGCCGCGCGCTCGCAGCACACCGAGGAATACGCCTACTACCCGACGGAGTGGCGCGCGCCGTACATCGATCGCCGACGCAAGGTCGGCTGGGATCTGTACGGCCTGCTCGGCATCGGCAAGGCCGACAAGGCCCGCATGCACAGCCAGCATGGCCGGAACTACGAGTTCTTCGACGCGCCGGTCGGCCTGATCTTCACGATCGAACGTGTGATGCAGCAGGGCAGCTGGCTCGACTACGGCATGTTCCTGCAGAACGTGATGGTGGCCGCCCGTGCCCGCGGGCTGGACACCTGTCCCCAGGCCGCGTTCACGCAGTTCCACCGCGTCATTTCGGCTGAACTGGGGCTGGGGCCCGACGAAATGGTGGTCTGCGGCATGTCGCTCGGCCATGCCGACCCCAATGCGGTGGAGAACACGTTGATCACCGAGCGCGAGCCGGTGGCTGGCTTCACGCGCTTCCATGGCTGAAGGGGCGGGGCCGGCGCGTCGTGGCGGGGCCGGGCGCATCAACAGCGGCGATGATCGGCCCCCACCCGGGAAACGTCTGTCGCGACGGCGTTTGAAGCCATTCATGGAGTGTTCGCAGTCATGGCCCAGGAACGACAACGCGTGCTGGTGGCACGCCGCCTTTTCCCTGAAATCAGCGAGCGGCTCGCCGAGTATTTCGAGGTCGATGCCCACCAATTGACCGAGCCATTGTCGGCCGAAGAACTGGCCGAGCGGCTGCAAGGCTGCGCGGGGGCATTGATCACCGGCACCGAGCGCATCGATGCCGCGTTGCTGGCGGCCTGTCCGCAATTGCGCGCGGTCTGCAGCATGGCGGTCGGCTTCAACAACATCGACGTGCCCGCTTGCACCGCGCGCCGGGTGCTGGCCACCAACGCGCCTGGCGTGCTGACAGAGACCACCGCCGACTTCGGCTTCGCGCTGATGATGGCCACGGCCCGCCGCATGGCCGAGAGCGAGCATTGGCTGCGCGCCGGCCACTGGAAGCAGTGGTCCTACGACCTGTTCGCCGGCTCCGATGTGCACGGCGCGACATTGGGCATTCTGGGCATGGGCCGCATCGGCCAGGCCATTGCCAAGCGCGGTGCGCTCGGCTTCGACATGAAGGTGGCCTATCACAACCGTAGCCGGCTCTCTCAGGCCGACGAGGCTGCGGTGGGCGCTCGCTACCTGAGCCTGCATGATCTGCTCCGTCAGGCCGACCACCTGGTGATCGTGGTGCCGTACACGCCGCAGACGCACCACTTGATAGGCGCCAATGAGCTGGCCCTGATGAAACCGACGGCGACGTTGACCAACATCGCCCGCGGCGGCGTGGTCGACGATGCCGCCCTGGCCGCTGCCTTGCGAGAGCGACGCATCGCCGCAGCGGGGTTGGATGTATTCGAGGGCGAGCCCACCGTGCACCCTGGCCTGCTGACGGTGCCCAACGTGGTGCTGACGCCTCACATCGCGAGCGCCAGCTTGCCCACCCGTCGCGCGATGGCCGAGTTGGCGGCCTCCAACCTGATCGCTGCCTTGACGGGCGGGCAGCCGCCGACGCCGCTGAACCCCGAAGCGGTGGCCTGAGCCATCGATCCTGGGCGGCGGATCCGCGAGGTCGAGCCTGAGCGGGGCAAAGGGCTGATCATGGGCTGAGACAATCGACCCATGACTGAATGGATGCTGTTGGCGCTGGCCGCGCTGAACCTGACGGTGTTGATCTTCATCGGCCTGCGCTTGCGGCGGCGCAACGACGACAACACACAAACCCAGGCGTTGCTCACCACGCTTCGCGATGCGGCCCGGGCCGACAGCGACCGGCTCGAGCGCGAACTGCGCGACGAACTCGGCCGCAACGCCCAAATGGCCCGCTCGGACCTGGGCAACTTCCAGCAGATGCTGTTGAACCAGTCGGGCGACGTGGCCCGGACGCAGAACGAGCAGATCGACTCGTTTCGCGCCCAACTGGGTTCGATGCAGCAGCTGATTGCCGACCAACTGCGTGTGCTGGGCGAAGCCAACGCGAACCGGCTAGCAGAGGTGCGCGGCACCGTGCAGACCCAGCTCGCCGCGCTGCAAGAGGGCAACGAGCGCAAGCTCGAGCAAATGCGCGCCACGGTCGACGAGAAGCTGCACGCGACGCTGGAGCAGCGCCTGGGCGAGAGTTTCAAGCAGGTGGCCGAACGGCTGGAGCAGGTGCACAAAGGCCTGGGCGAGATGCAGTCGCTGGCCCGTGACGTCGGCTCGCTGAACCGTGTGCTGACCAACGTGAAGACGCGCGGGATGTTCGGTGAGGTGCAATTGGCGGGCCTGCTGGAGCAGGTCTTCACGCCCGAGCAGTACGGCGCCAACGTCGAGACCGTGCCGGGTTCCAAGTGTTATGTCGACTTCGCCATTCGCCTGCCGGGCCGGCGCGATGATGGGGCACCGCTTTGGCTGCCGATCGATGCGAAGTTCCCGCGTGAAGACTACGAGCGGCTCCTGACCGCCCAGGATCAGGCCGACAAGGCGGGCGTGGAGGCCGCCGGCAAGGCGATCGAGAGCAAGCTGCGCGAAGAAGCGCGCTCGATCCGCGAAAAGTACATCGCCGCGCCCCACACCACCGACTTTGGCATCCTCTTCGTGCCGACGGAAGGGCTGTATGCCGAGGCTTTGCGCCGTCCGGGCCTGGTGGAAGCGCTGCAGCGTGAGCACCGCATCACACTGGCCGGCCCGACCACCTTGCTGGCCACGTTGAGCAGCCTGCAGATGGGCTTTCGCACGCTGGCGCTGGAAAAGCGCAGCGCCGAGGTTTGGGAGGTGCTCGGCGCCGTCAAGAGCGAGTTCCAGAAATTCGGGGACGTGCTGGCCAAGACCAAGAAAAAGCTCGACGAGGCCAGCAACCAGATCGAGTTTGCCGAGAGGCGCACGCGCGTGATGGCGACCAGGTTGAAAACGGTAGAGACCTTGCCCGAAGGGCGGGCCCAGGCGTTGCTTGGCGCTTTGGCGGAAGAAGACACCGGCGCCGAGGGCGAGGCTTGAGCGGGGCGGGCTCGCCGCCAGCGCCCAACCTGCGCGCCGCCTTGCCGGCGGTGGTTGGCTCGTTGATCTGTGTGCACGCCAGCATGGCGGCCACACGTGTCACCGCCAGCTTGCTGGTGTTGGAGCGGGGTTATCCGGAATGGATTGTTGGCGTGCTGCTGTCGCTGTTCGCGGTGGCGCCGATCGGCTTGTCGTTGTGGGCCGGCAGGTTGGCTGACCGCCATGGCCTGCACCGCCCCTTGAGCGTGGGCGTCGCGATGGGCCTGGCCGGCGCGCTGGTGGCGGTGTTGACGCAGCACCCGGTCGCGTTGGCGATTGCCGCGTTGGCGACCGGTGGCGCGGTGGCGGTGGCTGCGGTTGGCATCCAGCGCGAGGCGGGCTTGATGGCACGCGACGCCAGCGACCTGAAGCGCGTGTTCAGCTGGATCGCGCTCGGCCCGGCATTGTCCAACGCCGTGGCGCCGGTGGTCGTGGGCTTGCTGATCGACCACATCGGGTTCCGCTCGGGCTTTGTTTTCGCTGCCTTGCTGCCGTTGCTGGCCTGGTGGTTGGGGCAGCGGGTGCCAAAGGGGCCGTCGAGCGCGGTCTGGAAACCCGACGAGGACAGCCGTGGCCGGCCGCGCGGCGCGTTGAGCCTGCTGCGGGTGTCACCGCTGCGCCAGCTGTTGCTGGTGAACCTGGCGCTGTCGTCCTGCTGGGATGCGCACAGTTTTGCGGTGCCGGTGCTGGGCCACGCGCGGGGCTTGAGCGCGTCGAGCATCGGGCTGATCCTCGGCTCGTTTGCGTTGGCCGCGACCGTGGTGCGCCTGGCCATTTCGCGCTGGGCCGACCACTTGGACGAGAAGCGGGCCCTGCGCGCCGCGATGGCGCTCGCGACCGTCGTCTGCGCTGTCTACTACTGGCTGCCCGGTGCCGCCGGCATGATGCTCGGCTCGGCGCTGCTCGGGCTGGCGCTGGGTTCGGTGCAGCCGATGATCCTGGCGATGCTGCACCAGGTCACCCCGGGTGACCGCCACGGCCAGGCGTTGGGCTTGCGCATGCTGGCCACCAATGCCGCCACGATCGTGATGCCGGTCAGCTTTGGGGCCTTGGCCGCAGCCACGGTGCCCGCGGCGCCGCTGTGGCTAATGGGCTCACTGGTGCTGGCCGCCCAGATGCCCGCGGCGCGCATCGTGCGGCCGCAGGCTTGATGGGGCTCAGAAGCGGATGTTTGGGCCGCTGGCCGCGCGTGCGGGAGCTGCGGCGTCGGCCGGCGCTGCAGGTGTGGCGTCCGCTGTTGTCGGGGCAGCTGCCGGCTGGACCAGCGGCGTGGGGCCCGGGGCACGGTAGTTGGCCGGCAGCTTCGACTGGCCGGGGTATCCCGCTGCATCGAGATAACTGTTCCACTCACTTGGGGTGACGCCCTTGAGCTGTTGCTGGCCGATGGTCAGAACGGGCAGGGTGCTCTCGCCCGTCAGGCTTTGCAGGGCCGCCGTGTCGGCTGAAGTGTTGCCCACCATCTTCTCGGCAAATGGCACGCCGCGCGTTTGCAGCAACTGCCGGCCAGTGTCACACGGGCGGCAGCCAGTGGCGGAGTACAGGGTCACCGGGTATTTGGTCGCAGCCTCGCGCAACTCGACCGGCAACCCGCTCAGGTTTGGCGCACCGCCGCCCGAGCTGACCGATACCGGCTTCACCTTGGCGTCGCTGCCAGCCGGCGGCGGGGTGTCGGAGTAGGTCACCTTGCCATCCGGCCCGACGATCTTGTAGACCGCGTGGGCGGGCAGGGTCAGCGAAGCGAGCGTCAGCGCGGCGGTAACCAATCCCAACGAACGAACGAGCGGGAGGCGAATGGTGGTCATGGTGATCAAACCCTGTCGTGCAAGTTGGCAATCTAGCGGAAGAACTCAGGCGGCGATGCCTTGATGACGCAACAAAGCGTCAATGGTCGGCTCGCGGCCCCTGAAGGCCTTGAAGCTTTCGAGCGCCGGCCGGCTGCCGCCCATTTCCAGAATCTCGCTGCGGTAGCGGCGGCCGGTGGCGGCATTGAGCACGCCTTCTTCCTCAAACGCACTGAAGGCGTCGGCGGACAACACCTCTGCCCACTTGTATGAGTAATACCCCGCAGAATAGCCGCCGGCGAAGATGTGGGAGAACGTGTGAGCGGTCCGCGCAAAGGCGGGCGGCTTGATCACGGCCACCTCGTCACGCACTTCGCCGGCGATCGCCTGGATGCGCTGAGGCGCGTCGGCCTCGGTGTGCAGGCGCATGTCGAACAGGCCGAACTCAACCTGGCGCAGCGTCTGCAGCCCGCTCTGGAAGTTCTTGGCCGCCAGCATCTTGTCGAACAGCGCGCGTGGCATGGGCTCGCCGGTCTCCACATGGGCGGTCAGGTGCCTGGCGACCTCCCACTCCCAGCAGAAGTTCTCCATGAACTGGCTGGGCAGCTCGACTGCATCCCACTCGACGCCCGCGATGCCCGACACGCCGAGGTCGTCGACGCGCGTCAGCAGGTGGTGCAGACCATGACCGAATTCGTGGAAGAGGGTGATGACGTCGTCGTGCGTCAGCAGGGCGGGCTTGTCGCCAACCGGCGCCGCGAAGTTGCACACCAGGTGTGCGATCGGCGTCTGCAGGTGACCGGTGTCCGGGCGCAGCCAACGCTCGCGCGCGTCGTCCATCCAGGCGCCCGGGCGCTTGCCGGCGCGGGCGTGCGGGTCGAGGTAGAACTCGCCCACCAGTTGGCCGGCCCGCTCGATGCGGAAGAAACGCACCGACTCGTTCCAGACCGGCGCATCCGCCGGGCGGATCGTGACCTCGAACAGCGTCTCGATGATGCCGAACAGGCCCTGCAGCACCTTGGGCAGCGGGAAATAGGCTTTCACCTCCTGATCGCTGAAGGCATAGCGGGCCTCCTTCAGCTTCTCGCTGGCGTAGGCAATGTCCCAGGACTGCAGGTCGGCCAGGCCCAGGTCGCGGGCGGCGAATTCGCGCAACTCGGCCAGGTCATGCTCTGCGCTGGCCCGTGCCTTGGTAGCCAGGTCGCGCAGGAAGGCCATCACCTCGGTCGGCGTGCGGGCCATCTTGGGGGCCAGTGACACCTCGGCGTAGTTGGCGTAACCCAGCAACTGAGCTTCTTCTTGGCGCAGCGTCAGCAGCTCGGCCATCACCGGCGAGTTGTCGAGCTCGGTCGGGCCCTGCTCGCTGGCGCGGGTGACGTAGGCCGTGTAGAGCTTTTCGCGCAGCGGCCGATGGCTGCCGTACTGCAGCACCGGAAAGTAGCTCGGGAAGTGCAGTGTGATCTTGTAGCCGGGCTGGCCGTCTTTCTCGGCCGCGGCGCGCATGCCTTCCAGCACGTCGGCGGGCACGCCGACCAGTTCGTCCTCGGTCGCGTAGTGGGCGAAGGCGTCGGTTGAATCCAGCACATGGTTCGAATAGGCCTGCGACAGCTCGGCCATGCGATCCTGGATTTGCGCAAAGCGCGCCTTGGCCTCACCCTTCAAGTCGGCGCCCCCGAGCTTGAAGTCGCGCAGCCAGTGGCTCAGCGCCTGGCGGCGCGGGGCGCTCAAGCCGGCAGCACCGGGGCTGACGGCGACCGCCTTGTACTTGGCGTACAAGCGCTCGTCGCTGCCCTGACGGGTATAGAACTCGGTCACGCGGGCCAGGTTCTCGGCGTGCACGGCGCGCAGTTCGGGCGTGTCCGCCACGTGGCTCAGGTGGCCGACGGCGCCCCAGGCGCGCGCTAGCCGCTCGGTGGCCACCGCCAGCACGGCCGACATCGCGTCGAAGTCGGCCGGTACATCGGGCCCGACCACGCGTTCCAGTGCAGCGTTGGCACCGGCCAGCAGTTCGTCGATGGCGGGCGTCACATGCTCGGGGCGTATCGCGTCGAAGGCGATCGGGCGGTCGAACTGGAGCAGCGGGTTGGTGGTGGTCATGGGCAGTCCTGGGCTGATCCGGAAGAGACTCAAATGCCGGCGCGGCGTTCCGCGGCCTCGATGGTATTGACCAGCAGCATCGTGATGGTCATCGGGCCGACGCCGCCGGGCACCGGAGTGATCCAGCTGGCCACTTCGCTGACGCCGGCAAAGTCCACGTCACCGCAGAGCTTGCCTTCGTCGTTGCGGTTCATGCCGACGTCGATCACGACGGCGCCGGGCTTGACCATGTCGGCCGTCAGCACGTTTCGCTTGCCGACCGCGGCGACCACGATGTCGGCCTGGCGCGTGTGCAGGGCCAGGTCGGGGGTCGCGCTGTGGCAGATGGTGACCGTTGCATTGGCGGCCAGCAGCAGGATCGCCATCGGCTTGCCGACGGTATTGCTGCGACCGATCACGACCGCGTGCTTGCCTCTCAATGAGACGCCTGTCGACTCGATCAGCTTCATGCAGCCGTAAGGCGTGCAGGGGCGGAAGCCCGGCAGGCCGGCCATCAACTCACCGGCCGAGAGCACCGAGTAGCCGTCCACGTCCTTGGCGGTATCGATCGATTCGATGACCTTGGTGGCGTCGATATGCTTGGGCAGCGGCATCTGCACCAAGATGCCGTGGATCGAGGGGTCGATGTTCAGCGCGGCGACGCGGGCCAGCAAGTCTGCTTCGCTCAATGTGGCGTCGTACTTCTCGAAGACCGAGCGCAGCCCATTGTCTTCACAGGCCTTGACCTTGTTGCGCACGTAGACGGCCGAGGCAGGGTCTTCTCCGACCAGGATCACGGCGAGCCCCGGCTGGTGGCCACGGGCGGTGAGGGCGGCGGCGCGCTGGGCCACCTCGGCACGGAGTTGCTTGGACAGGGCGTTGCCGTCGATGCGTTGAGCGGTCATGGGGTGAGTCCTCGACTGGAAGCGCAAACGGGGCCCTGGGGCCCCGTCTTTTGAATTGGTGTCGGCGTGAAGAAGTTCAGGCCCGGGTTCAGGCTTTATGGGTGGCACCCAGCGCGATCTTCAGCAGGTCGGCCACGGTGTTGGCATTGAGCTTTTCCATGATGTTGGCGCGGTGCGCCTCCACCGTCTTGATGCTGATGCCCAGGTCGTCGGCGATCTGCTTGTTCAGGCGGCCGGCGACGATGCGCTCCAGCACCTGGGCTTCACGCGTGGTCAGGCGCGACAGCAGCGCGTCGCGGCTGGCTTGCTCTTGATACTGCGAGAAGGCGACGCGGGCTTGATCGAGCATGCGTTCGACCAGCACCACCAGTTCTTCTTCCTTGAAAGGCTTCTCGATGAAATCCATCGCGCCTTTCTTCATCGTCGTGACCGCCATCGGCACGTCACCGTGGCCGGTGATGAAGACGACCGGCAACGGGCTCTTGCGCTCCAGCAGGCGGTCTTGCAGTTCCAGCCCGCTCATGCCGTCCATGCGGATGTCGGCGATCAGGCAGGCCACCTCGCGCGGATCGAAGCGCGAGAGAAATGATTCGGCGGAATCAAAACACTTGACCCGGTAGTCCTTGCCCTCGAGCAGCCACTGGAGGGAATCTCGCACCGCCTCGTCGTCGTCGACCACGTAAACGGTACCCTTTTTCGGAATCAGGCTCATGAGGCAGAGGCGTTCGGGTTCGACGCTGCAGCCACATCCGGCACGTCTGGCACGGGGTGGGCTTCAGCGCGTTGGGACAGATCGACCGGCAGGGTAAACGCGAAGCGGCACCCGGTGACGGACCCGCCATTGTAGAGGTTCTGGGCCCTGATCCGGCCCCGGTGAGACTCAACGATCGATCGACAAAGTGACAGGCCGATGCCCATGCCTTCGGCTTTGGTGGAAAAGAACGCTTCGTACAACCGGGCCAGCACGTCTTCCTTCATGCCGGGGCCCATGTCGGTCACGCTGAACTCGATCACGCCGCCTTCCTCGGGGGTGTGGCGCGGCACCACGCGCAGCTCGATGTGGCGGCGCGAGTTCTGCATCTTGGCGCTGTCGATCGCCTCGGCGGCGTTCTTCAGCAGGTTCAGCAGCACCTGCTCGATCAAGATAGGGTCGACGTTGAGCATCGGCAGCCGCTGCGCCACGTAGGTATGGATGTTGACCTTGCGCCGGCGCAGCTCGATGCCGGCCAGCTCGACCGCGTCCTCCACGATGTCGCGCGCGTGGGCGGGCTGACGTTGCGGCTCGCTGCGTTTCACGAACGAGCGGATGCGGTGAATGATCTGGCCGGCGCGCTCGGCCTGGCGGCCGGTCTTTTGCAGTGCGGCGATCAGGTCGTCGGTGCCGATCGAGCCGGCGCGTACGCGGCTGACCATGCCGTTGCAGTAGTTGTTGATCGCGGTCAGCGGCTGGTTCAGCTCGTGGGCGACCGACGAGGCCATCTCGCCCATCGTGATCAGGCGGCTCGTGACCTGCGCCTTCTCGGCCTGCTGCTGCGCTTGTTCTTCAACGCGGCGGCGTGCGGTGATGTCGGTGGCGATCAGCATCTGCGCGAGGCGGCCGTCGGTCCATTGCAGGTAGCGGGCCCGCACGTCGAACCACATCTGCAGTGATTCGACGAACACCTCGCGCGGCTGGGCGCCGGTCTCGGTCAGCGGCTGGGTCGGCAAGCCCGACAGACCGTCCACTTCCTCATCCGGCTCGGGCAGGTAGGGTGCGCCGTTCGAGCTGTTGGCCAGGATCGCGTGGCCGCGCGCATCGACGCCGAACCACAGCCGGTACGAGCGGTTGGCGAACAGCAGCTCGCTGTGCTGCACCGAGAGCACCGACACCGCCGCGTCCAGACCCTCGAGCACGGTGGTGAAGCGTTCGTGCGATGCCGAGAGCTGGTCGCGGATGCGCTTGGCCTCGGTGATGTTGGTGATCGAGGTCATCCAGCCGGTCTGCTGGCCCTTGGGGTCGATCAGCGGCGAGACATACATCCGTGCATCGAACAGCGAGCCGTCCTTGCGCATCACCTTGACCTCGATGCCGCCGACCGGGCTGCGGCCCTGCAACTCCTGCTGCAGCAGCCGGGTGTTTTCTTCGATGCGGTCCGGCGGCCAGTAAGGAAAGGGCGGGTAGCGGCCGATCAGGTCGGCCTCGGCGAAGCCGGTCATCGCGCAGAAGGCCGGGTTGACATAGGTGACGCGGCCGTCCTTGTCCATCGCCCGCATGCCCGTCAGCATGGAGTTTTCCATCGCCCGGCGGAAGTTCGTTTCCTGCACCAGCGCGTGCTGGATCTGCGAGCGGCGTCGCATGTGGCGCCAGGTGCCGAGCAGCATCCACACCGTCAACACCGACAGTGCGACGACCATCCAGAACAGCGTGTTGCCGATCAGGCCGATCGAGGTGCGGTAACCCTGGCCGCGCAGCGTCAGGCCGTTCGACATGGGTGCCAGCGGCAGGTCGTACTGCAACGACGGCGGCGTCGCCGGCTGGCCCGGCATCGAGCTCACGGTGCTGACCAGCACGCGGTTGTCAGGCCCGAGCACGCTGACCAGGTGGCGGCGCGTCACCTCCGTCGGCACGAAAAAGCGCACCAGTGCCTCGACCGAGTACTCGACGATCAGCGTGCCGGCGAAGTTGCTGCGGTCGATCAGCGGGATCTGAACCTGGAACACCGACAGCCCGCTGGCGTCGGTGAACGGGCGGGAGTAGACCGGCTGACGCGTATCGCGCGCAGCGATGAAGGTGTATTCGGCCTCGCTGCGGCGGCCTTCGGCGGGCAGTGACGGGTCGGCGGTGTTGGTGCCGCTGCCATCCTCCGGATGGAAGCTCAGCACAGCCTGACTGGCGCGCACGCGGCGCTGCGCGTTGACCCAGGTGAAGTGACGCACCTCGGGTCGCTCGCGCTGGAAGGCACCGGCCTGGCCCAGGAACTCGGCGGTGTCGATGTCCTTCGTGACCAGCTCGCGGGCGATGCGCACGAGCTGCTCCTGGTTCTCGATCAGGTGCAGGCGGATCTGCTGCTGAGCGACTTCGGTGTCACGGCGCAGTGCGTCGGTGGCGCGGTCGATTTCCTCGCTGCGCAGGTACCAGAAGGCGGCGGTGATCGCAGCCAGGAACATCAGCACCGAGACCAACGGGCCGATGGTCGCGAAGCGGTCTTGCCGAGCCGGCGATTGTTGGCGCCACCAGCGGCCGAACAAGCGCTGCAGGCGCGATGGGGAAGTTTTGAGCGGTTCGCGTGCCAGGGCCATTGACGCGATTATCGGGCGCTGCATTTGCCATCGCGAAACGCGTCAAGGTCAAGCGTGCGAATCGACCTGGGCGCAAGCGCTGTTCAGTCTACGTAGACACCACAATATGAAACGCGCAGCCACCATTTGAAAATCCAAACGGGCTGTGCGAAACTTCGCGCCGACCCACGAAGCCGGCCCGTGTTGGCCATTCACGAGGAGACAAAGATGTCCGCCCTGCCTGAACCTTTTCTGGGCGCCGCCGCCAACGATGCGGATGCGCAGGAAACCCGCGAATGGCTCGACGCCCTGTCGGCCGTCATCGACACCGAGGGCCGCGATCGTGGCCATTTCCTGCTCGAACAGCTGCTGGAGCACGCCCGCCAGCACGGCGTCGACCAGCCGTTCTCGGCCACCACCGGCTACGTCAACACGATCGAGCCCGAGGACGAAGCCCAGTGTCTGGGCAACGTCGAAATCGAAGAGCGGCTGCGCGCCTACATGCGCTGGAACGCGATGGCGATGGTCGTCAAGGCCAACCGCCTGCACCCCGAGGACGGCGGTGACCTGGGCGGCCACATCTCGTCGTTCGCGTCGGTGGCCACGATGTTCGGCGCCGGCTTCAACCACTTCTGGCATGCCGACACGCCCGACCACGGCGGTGACCTGCTCTACATCCAGGGCCACTCGGCGCCCGGCATCTACGCCCGCGCCTTCATGGAAGGCCGGATCACCGAAGAGCAGCTGCTGAACTTCCGGCAAGAGGTCGACGGCAAGGGCCTGTCGAGCTACCCGCACCCGAAGCTGATGCCCGAGTTCTGGCAGTTCCCGACCGTCTCGATGGGCCTGGGCCCGTTGATGGCGATCTACCAGGCGCGGTTCCTGAAGTACCTGCACGCCCGCGGCATTGCCGATACCTCGAAGCGCAAAGTGTGGGTCTTCTGTGGCGACGGCGAGATGGACGAGCCGGAGAGCCTGGGCGCGATCGGCCTGGCCGCGCGCGAGAAGCTCGACAACCTGATCTTCATTGTCAACTGCAACCTGCAGCGCCTGGACGGCCCGGTGCGCGGCAACGGCAAGATCATCCAGGAGCTGGAAGGCGAGTTCCGCGGTGCCGGCTGGAACGTCATCAAGCTGATCTGGGGCTCCTACTGGGACCCGCTGCTGGCGCGCGACAAGGATGGCCTGCTGAAGAAGGTCATGATGGAGACGCTGGACGGCGACTACCAGGCGATGAAGGCCAACGACGGCGCCTTCGTGCGCAAGAACTTCTTCGGCCGCCATCCCAAGCTGCTGGAGATGGTCGCCAAGATGAGTGACGACGACATCTGGCGCCTGAACCGCGGCGGCCACGACCCGAAGAAGGTCTACGCGGCGTACCACAAGGCCGTCAACACCGTGGGCCAGCCGACGGTGATGCTGATCAAGACCGTCAAGGGCTTCGGCATGGGTAAGGCCGGCGAGGGCAAGAACATCGCCCACCAGGCCAAGAAGCTGACCGACGAGGACATCAAGGCCTTCCGCGACCGCTTCAACATCCCCATCCCCGACAGCGAGCTGGCGAAGATCCCGTTCTACAAGCCGGCCGAAGACACGCCGGAAATGCGCTACCTGCACGAGCGCCGCAAGGCGCTGGGCGGCTACCTGCCGCAGCGCCGCAGCAAGGCCGAAGAGAGCCTGCCGGTGCCCGATCTGGCCACCTTCCAGTCGGTGCTGGACCCGACCGCCGAGGGCCGCGAGATCTCGACGACGCAGGCGTATGTGCGCTTCCTGACCACCTTGCTGCGCGACAAGCAGCTGGGCCCGCGCACGGTGCCGATCCTGGTCGACGAGGCGCGCACCTTCGGCATGGAAGGCTTGTTCCGCCAGATCGGCATCTACAACCCCGACGGCCAGAAGTACACGCCGCAGGATCGCGACCAGGTCTCCTACTACAAGGAAGACGTGGCCGGCCAGATCCTGCAAGAGGGCATCAACGAAGCCGGCGGCATGGGTTCGTGGATCGCGGCGGCCACGTCGTACTCGACGAACAACCGGATCATGATCCCGTTCTACGTCTACTACTCGATGTTCGGCTTCCAGCGCATCGGCGACATGGCCTGGGCGGCGGGCGACATGCAAGCCCGCGGCTTCCTGCTCGGCGGCACCTCGGGCCGCACCACGCTGAACGGCGAAGGCCTGCAGCACGAAGACGGCCACAGCCACATCCTGGCCGGCACGATCCCGAACTGTGTCAGCTACGACCCGACCTTCGCCCACGAGGTGGGGGTGATCATGCAGCACGGCTTGAAGCGCATGGTCGAGCGGCAGGAGAACGTCTTCTACTACATCACCCTGCTGAACGAGAACTACCCGATGCCGGGCCTGAAGGCCGGCACCGAGGAGCAGATCATCAAGGGCATGTACCTGCTCGAAGAGGGGGCCAAGAAGACGCCGCGCGTGAACCTGCTCGGCTCGGGCACGATCCTGCGCGAGTCGATCGCCGCCAAGAAGCTGCTGGAAACCGAGTGGGGCGTGGCGGCCAACGTGTGGAGCTGCCCGAGCTTCAACGAGTTGACCCGCGACGGCCAGGACTGCGAGCGCTGGAACCTGCTGCACCCGACCGACAAGCCGCGCGTACCCTTCGTGACCGAGCAGCTGAACCCGCACGCCGGGCCGGTGATCGCATCGACCGACTACATGAAGAATTACGCCGAACAGATTCGCGCCTTCATGCCGAAGGGGCGGACCTACAAGGTGCTGGGCACCGACGGCTTCGGCCGCAGCGACTTCCGCTCGAAGCTGCGCGAGCACTTCGAGGTCAACCGCCATTACATTGTGGTCGCCGCGTTGAAGACGCTGGCCGACGATGGCAGCCTGCCGGCCGCCAAGGTCGCCGAAGCGATTGCCAAGTACGGCATCAACGCGAACAAGATCAACCCGCTCTACGCCTGAGCAGGAGACAACGCACATGGCATTGGTTGAAGTGAAGGTCCCTGACATCGGGGACTTCAAGGACGTGGCCGTCATCGAGCTGCTGGTCAAGCCCGGCGACACGGTCAAGCCCGAGCAGAGCCTGGTCACGGTGGAGAGTGACAAGGCATCGATGGAGATTCCGTCGACCCACGGCGGCGTGGTGAAAGAGCTGAAGGTCGGCCTGGGTGACAAGGTCAACCAAGGCACGCTGCTGTTGTTGCTGGAAGAGGCTGCAGGCGCTGCGGCTGCCCCGGCTGCCAGCGCGGCTGCGGCACCCGCTGCCGCGGCGGTTGCGCCGCCCCCTCCCGCGGCCGCGCCTGTTGCAGCCGCCGCTCCGGCCGCAGACGCCGCTCCGGCCGCAGCCGGTGGCCGCATCGACGTGGTCGTGCCTGACATCGGTGACTTCAAGGACGTTGTCGTCATCGAGCTGCTGGTCAAGGTGGGCGACACGGTCAAGGCCGAGCAGAGCCTGATCACGGTCGAGAGCGACAAGGCGTCGATGGAGATCCCGTCGTCGCACGCCGGTGTGGTCAAGGAAATCAAGGTTGCCCTGGGTGACAAGGTCAACCAAGGCACGCCATTGGTGGTGCTCGAAGGCGCAGGGGGCGGTGCCGCCTCGGCTGGGGCCGCCGCGCCCGCACCGGCGCAGACCGTGACGGCTGCCGGCCACGCGCCGGGTACGCTGACCAGTGCCCCGGTCGAGCGCACCGCGCCAACAGCCGCACTGCCGGCCCATGAGCCCAGCGCGCCGCAGGGCACGCTGCCGCACGCATCACCGTCTATCCGGCGCTTCGCGCGCGAGCTCGGCGTGCCGCTGGCCGAAGTGAAGGGTTCGGGCCCCAAGGGCCGCATCACGCAGGACGACGTGCAGAACTTCGTCAAGCAGGTGATGGCCGGTGACCAGCAGACCACCGCGCAAAAGGCCAAGGCGCCTGCGGCAGCGGCAGGCGCCGCTGCAGGCGGTGGCGCCTTCCCGGGCCTGCTGCCCTGGCCGCAGGTCGATTTCACCAAGTTCGGCCCGGTCGAGCGCAAGGAGCTGAGCCGCATCAAGAAGATCAGCGGCGCGAACCTGCACCGCAACTGGGTCGTGATCCCGCACGTCACCAACCACGACGATGCCGACATCACCGAGCTCGAAGCGTTCCGCGTGCAGCTGAACAAGGAGAACGAGAAGTCCGGCACCAAGGTCACGATGCTGGCCTTCATGATCAAGGCCGCGGTCGCGGCGCTGAAGAAGTTCCCCGAGTTCAACGCCAGCCTGGACGGCGAGCAGCTGGTGCTCAAGCAGTACTTCCACATCGGCTTCGCGGCCGACACGCCGAACGGCCTGGTGGTGCCGGTGATCAAGGACGCCGACAAGAAGGGCATCTACCAGATCAGCCAGGAGATGGGCGAGCTGGCCAAGAAGGCGCGCGACGGCAAGCTGGGCCCGGCCGACATGAGCGGCGGCTGCTTCAGCATCTCGTCGCTGGGCGGCATCGGCGGGCGCTACTTCACGCCCATCATCAACGCGCCCGAGGTCGCGATCATGGGCGTGTGCCGCAGCACCACCGAGCCGCGCTGGGACGGCAAGGCCTTCCAGCCGCGTCTGATCCTGCCGCTCAGCCTGAGCTGGGACCATCGTGTGATCGACGGCGCTTCCGCCGCGCGCTTCAACACCTACCTGGCCAACGTGCTGGCGGACTTCCGCCG
>NZ_DASUNH010000019.1:0-27890 GCF_036277275.1 Ideonella sp.
ACGAGCGCGGCGGCGCCCAGGCCGGTGGCCTGGAGCAGTGCGCGGCGAGACAGGGGGAAGTGCATGGTTTGCTCCTTGTCGACGTTCATCACAAGGAACGGCGGCGGCGCCAGGCGAGGAAGCCGGCCAGCGCGGCCATCAAGATCAGCAGCGGATCGGCGGCACCGGTGCCGGCACCCAAGGTGCAGCCGCCACCGCCTTGGTTGGACGGTTCGTCGGCACCGCCCTGGCCGCTCAAGCTCACCGTCGCGCTGCCGGCCGGCATGTCGCCGGTGACGGTCAGCGTGGCGGTCTCGTTGGCATCGGCGACCGTGCCGGCCCAGGAGATCGCGAGCGTGCAGCTCGCGCCAGCCGGCATCGCAACAGGCGCCGCGCCGCAACCGCCCGCGCCCGTGCCGCTGACACTGAAGCGCGTGCCGCCGCTGAGCGTGAGGGCGCTGAGGTGCAGGTCGCCCGTGCCGGTATTGGTCAGCGTCAGCGTCTGTGCCGCGGCGGTGCCACTGGCCGGCGCGACGAAGGCGAGCGACTCGGTTGACAAGCTCAGCGCCGGGGCCGCAGGCGCAACACCGGTGCCGGCCAGCGCAACAGCGTCAGGCGTGCTGGCATTGCTCGCACTCACGGCCAGGCTCGCGCTGCGCGCTCCGGTGGCTGCGGGCGAGAAGCCGAGGACCACCGTGCACTGCGCGCCGGCGGCCAGCGACTGGCCCGCGCTGCAGCTGGAGCTGCCGTCAACGCGGAAGTCCGCCGCGTGGCTGCCGCCCAACGTGAAGTCGACGAGCGTGGCCGTGCCGTTGCCGCTGTTCGACAGGGTCAGCGTGTGGGTCGTGGCGTCATCGCCAACGGTGGTGCTGCCGAAGTCGACCGCGGAGCCGTCCGTCCATTGCAGGTCACCGGACGTGGCCAGCACGCCGGTACCCGTGAGACCCACGCTGTGCGGCGAGCCGCTCGCGTTGCTGGTCACGCTCAGGCTGCCGCTGGCCGCGCCGGCGCCGCCGGGCGTGAAGACCACGTTGATCGCGCAGCTCGCGCCGGCAGCCAGCGTGTTGCCGCAGGCGTGGGTGGCGCTGAAGGGGCTGGCGGCGGAGATGGCGCTGATGCTCAGCGCGGCGCCGCCGCTGTTGGTCAGCGTCACCGTCCGTGCGGTTGAGCTGGTGCCAACGGTGACGCTGCCGAAGGCCAGGCTGGCCGGCGCGAGGCTCGCCTGCGGCGTGGCGGTGGCCTGGCCGGTGCCGCTGAGCGACACGGTGGCATTGCCGTTGGACGCGTCGGACGCGAGCGTCAGCGTGGCGCTGCGGCTGCCGGTGGCGCTGGGCGTGAAGCGCAAGCTCAGCGTGCACGAGCCTCCCGCGGCCACCGCCGTGCCGACCGCGCAGCCACCGGTGGCGCTGTAGTCGGCTGCGGCGTTGCCGCCGAGCGTGATGGCGCTGAAGTTCAGCGCGGCGCTGCCGGTGTTGCTGACGGTCAGCGTCTTCGCGCTGCTGCTCGTGTTGACCGTCTGGTTGCCGAACGCGAGGCTGCTGGCATCGAGCGAGATCGTTGGCGCGGCGGCGGCCACGCCGGTGCCCGACAACTTGATCGGCACGGCGGTCGTCAACCCGCTGTGGCTGATGCTGAGCGTGCCGCTGCGGCTGCCTGCGGCGGTGGGCGTGAAGGCAGCGGTGATCGTGCAGCTGCCGCCGGCAACCAGCGAACTGCCGCAGGTGCCGCCGCTGCGCGCGAAATCGCCGCTGACGCTGGCCGCGAGGTTGCTGAGCACCGCTGTCCGGCTGGCGCGCACGGTGACAGTCTGCGTTGCACTCGTCTGGCCAACGGTCGTCTGCGCAAAGCTCAGCGAGCTCGGCGCATTGCCGAGGTAGGCGGCGATGTCCTCCAGGTCGGCGGTGGACAGCGACGACAGGTGCGACATGGCGCCGACGTTGTTGATCGCCGAGCGAATCATCGACGGGCTGTTGCGGCCGCGGTCGATCGCCGCGGTGGAGGCCACCGAATGGCATCCCGAGCAGTTCTGCGAGTACTTGGTGGTGCCGAGGATCGGGTCGGCGGCGTGGCCGGCGACAGGCCACGCCAGCGCGGCGGCCAGCCCCAGGGCGGCCCAGAGGTTTCGGGAAGTCATGACGTGGTCTTCTCCATGGGTCAGTATTGATAATTGGTTACACGGATGAACAAGGTTTGGTCGTCAAGGACCATGGGCGGTGAGCCACACGAGGTTGAAGCCGGCATGCCAGGCCACGCAGGGCGCGAGCCGGCCGCTGCGCGCGAACACCATGCCAATCCACGCGGCCGGCAGTGCGGTGGCCGCGGCACGCCAGGCGTCGACCGGGCCGTGCGCGAACAGGAGGTGCGCAAGGCCGAAGGCCACGGCGCTCAGCCACACGGCCGCACGCGGGCCGAAGCGTCGCGCCAGCGGCACCTGCAGGCCCCAGCGCCACACCACCTCTTCGCACCAGGGGGCGAGCCACAACGAGCGCAGCGCGCTGCCCGCAGGCAACAGCGCCAGGCCGATCAACGAGACGCCCAGCCAACAGGCCAGCGCCGCGGCGTTCAGGGCGCGCTCTGCAGGGCGAGGAATGCGACAGGCGATCATGGGCGGTTGTGAGACTGACGACGCGTCGTGTGGCGTCACTGCCCCGTAGGTACCGCCGTGGCGTGAAACGGTTGTCGCCGGATGTCGACTTGAGGTTTATTGATCTTTGCCGGGCCCGGGGCGTTCAGCTGCAGCGGCAGCGTGGCGCGACAGCCTCGAGTACACGACAGGCGTTCAGCGGCGCCGCCGGCTGGATGCCGCCTTGTTCACGCAGCAGCTTCTCGATGCGCGGGCCATCGAGCCTGGGGTGGTGCTGCAACAGCAGTGCGGCCAGGCCGGTGACATGCGCGGCAGCCATCGACGTGCCGCTGGCGAAGTCGTAGCGGCCACCGGGCATCAGCGTCAACACCTCGCGCGCCGGCGCGCCCAGCATGCCGCCCGCAGGCGCGGCGGCGTCTTGCACCGCGATGACCCCCGGCACGCCGAGCGGGAAGCCGTCGCGCGCGCCGCCAGGCGGCACGGCACCGACGACCACCATGCCGCGTGCCAGTGCGACCCGCAGCAACCTGGTGAGCAGCTCGTCGGCCGGGCCGCCGAGGCTGAGGTTGATGACCTGCGCGCCGCGGTCGATCGCCGCCGCCAGCGCCTGCGACAGCGTGAAGGAGTTGCAGCTCGCGCTGCCGTCGCTGCGTTCCCAGCAGGCCTTCAAGGCGATCAGCCGCGCACCGGGTGCGATGCCGACGATGCCGGTCGCATTGCCCGGCTGCGCAGCGATCAGCCCGGCCACTTCCGTGCCATGGTGGTCACGCTGGAAGCGGGCGGCATCGTGGTCGACGAAGTTGGCGGTGGCGGTGGGCACACCGGCCAGATCCGGGTGGCCGATGTCCATGCCGGTGTCGATCACCGCGACGCGCACGCCATCGCCGCGTGCGCAGCGGTGCGCTTGCGGCACGCCGAGGCCGAGCAGGCCGCGCTGCAGGGGCAGGTAAGGGTCGTTGTAGGGCAGGTCCGGCGGCCCCTTGCTGTCGATGGCCGGCGTCGGCTTCGTTGGGGGCGCGGCCGGCTCACCCAGCGTGCCGAACTCGTTCAGCGGCTGCGTCAGCACCACGCGCGGATCGCGTGCGAGCGCGGCCAGCACCTCGCTGCGCGCGGCCCCCTCGGGGATCAGGAAGGTTGCGCAGTGCAAGCCGAGCGAGCGGATCGGCCACGCGTCCAGCGGCCGCAGGCCATGCGCGCGAGCGACCTGTTCCATCAAGGCCTCGGCGCGGAGACTGGCCACATAACCCGGTTTCTTGACGTACAGCCCGGGTGTCGTGCCGGACGACAACGGCAGCTCACCCGCCTGGTTGGCCACCGCGATGACGACCACGCGGCCTGCCTCGTCGGCAGGTGCGCCGCCGATCAGTGTGGGCAATGGCGCGGTGGACGGCGCAGTCGCGTTGACGCAGCCGCCCAGCGTGAACGCGCCGGCGAGCGTGCCGGCCAGGGCCAGTCGCGCCAGACGACGCCGGAAGCTCACTGCGCAGACGCCGGCCCGGTGGGCTCGGCGAAGGCGACCGTGGGCGAGCGGCGCAGCTCGGCGGCCAGCGCGTCGATGTCGCGCATGGGCCGTGTGGCGGCCGGGCGCAGCGTGAAGACGCCAGCTTCAGTCGGGCCGCTGACGATCACGAGGCCGTGCCCGACCAGCAAGGCCTGTAGTTCGCTGATCGGGCGCCCGCCGTGGAACACGACGCGCAAGCCCGGCCCTGCCGGCGGCGTGCTGCTCGGGGCCTGGGTCAGGGTCTGGTAGCCGCTGGCGCTGCCGGCCGCCGGCGCCGAGGTGTGCAACCACCAGGCCGCGGCGGCCGCGAACAAGGCCAGTTGCAGCGCGCCAAGCAGGGCCGCGGTGGACAGGCGAATCGTCGCGCCGCGACCGGTGCCGATGGCCAACCACGGCCGCGACGGCCGGGCTGGTGTGGCCTGGTCCAGCCGCTGCATCAGCCGCGCCAGGCCTTGCGACAGGTCGGGGCCCGGCACGCTGGGCTGGGCCATCGCGGCCGCCAGGTATTGCTCGCGCGCCAGCTCGGCGCGGCAGTCGGCACAGTCGGCCAGATGGGCCTGGGCCCGGCGCCGCTGCACCGTGTCGGCGCGGCCATTGGCCAGCCAGGGCAGCAGGCCCCAGGTTTCCTGGTGGATGCGCGTGTCAGTAGGGTTCATCGTGGGTGCCTTCGGCGCGGGCGGCTCCGGGCTCGCCGGCCAGGTCAGGGAGCAGGTTGCGCAGCTTGACGCGGGCGTGGAACAGCCGGGCCTTCGCGGTGCCCACCGGGCACTCCATGATGGTGGCGGTCTCTTCCAGCGTGTGGCCCTGGCCGTACACCAGCTCCACCGTCAGGCGCTGGTCTGCCGGCAGCCTGGCCAGGCCCTTGGCGAGCCAGTCGCGCATTTCGCGGTCGGCGCGCGGGTCGCTGACCAGCAGGGTTTCGAGTTCGGTGTCTTCGCTGCCTCCCCAGCAGGGATCGGCCTGGTCACGCAGGGCTTTCATGGCCACCCGGTAGGCGATGCCCATGATCCAGGTCGACACGCGCGCGTCACCGCGGTAGTCGGCGGCGCGCTGCCAGACGATCCACAGCGTGTCGTTGACGACTTCCTCGATCAGCGAGTCGTGCCGCGTCACGCGGCCGAGGAACCGCACCAGCCGGGGCTGGTACTCGCGGTACAGCTCTGCCAGGGCGGAGCGGTCGTGCGAATCGGCGATGCGGCGGATCCAGGTCTCGTCGGACGTGGCCGGCGCGGCCGGCGGCGAGCGGCGAAAGGGGTTGAACATCGGGCGAAACGCGTGGCGGGGTCGTGCTGCAGTGATCGGTCAGTACCGGCCGCGGCTGAAGATGGTTGTGTGCCGATGTGAAAAAAGTCTCGCGACGGCGCATCAGTTCACCCGGGTGACTGCGCACGGCCCGTCTGCAGGCCGGGCCGTCAAACAAGCATGCTGGAGCCTTCCTCCTGGAGGGAGGCTTGGTGGGAGCCGTCCAACATGCTGGCACTCCCTCTTGGAGGGAGGCAGAGGGAGTTGAACGCTAAGTCATGCCGTCCAATCGGACGGCCTTCACGTCAATCGACGCTTCGGCGCCTCCATGGGCTTTGGATCTCCCGACCGCCACCGGGCCCGCCTGCCTCAGAAACTCTGCACCACGCTGGCCACCCAGCGGTCGCGGGCCGCATGGCCGTAGATCAGGCGGGCTTGCGGCGAGACCCAGGCGCGGTCGAGCAGCAGCTTCAGGCCGCCTGGGCTGACCCAGCCGCCGCCGGCCTGGCCGAAGAGGTAGCCCTGGCCGCCGCCGTACATGCGCCGGCCCAGGCCGGCCCCGAGGTGGAAGCCGCCGTCCAGCGGCCAGTGGCCGTTGAGCTCGAGCGAGCGGCTGACGATGACCGGTCCGACGTGCTGGTTGCAACCCACGCCCCGGCGGGTCTCGGCCGACCAACTGAGCACCCAGCGGTCGGCATCGGCCACGCTCGCGCCCCATTCGTTGTAGCACCACGCCTTCAACGCGTCCGAGCCGGGGTAGCTCATGTGGCGCAACCGGGTCATCAACGTCCAGCGGCCGCCGAAGGTGTGCTCGTAGCCGGCGCGCAGGCCCACGGCATCGGCCTGTTCGCCGTCGCGTGCCTCGAAGCGACCGACCGTGCCGCCCAGCGACCAGCCGCTGGTGGCATAGGCATCGGCGCCGGCGAAGACCGCGGGTCGTTCGCCGCGGCTCAGCGGAATGCCGCGCACCAGCCAGGCCGAGCTGGCGCCGACGCTGAAGCCGGTGTCCACGGCCTGCGCACCGGCCGTCGAGGCGCAGGCCAGGCCGAACGCGGCGGCCAGGGCACTCGGGCGGCAAGACGAGGGGCGATGGGGATGCGGCATCGGAGGCGCAGACAGGCGAAGGGGGCGATTCTAAGAAGCCGGCCCGTCTGCGTTTCAGATGCCGCGAAGCGTGAAGCTTGTTCCAAGCGCGCGAAGCACGGCAGCCTCGCCGAGATTGGGCGCGGGCGCCCAGAACGACGGATCCACAGGGCCGGCAACGTTGAGGTGCCGTTGCGCGTCACGGCTTCATCACACGGCCTGGCCGGGCGTGCCAATGGCAGGTGGGCTGTCTGTCTCGCCGGCCTGCTGCAAGAACGCCTCACGAATGGCCCGGCGAAGGACTTCGTTGTCCCATGGCTTCGTGAGGTACCGGTGAACAGCGCCGTGCCTGATGGCTTCCGTCACCTCTGTCTGTTCCGCATGCCCGGACAGGAGCATGCGGGTCGTGTGCGGGTACAGCGATTTCACCTGGCCCAGGAAATCGGTGCCGCAGCCCCCCGGCATCCGCTGGTCTGACAGGACGACCTGCACCGGGTGCTGTGCCAGGATGGTCAACCCTTCGTTCGCGCTGCCGCCATCGAGGATCCGATAGCCCTCTTGACGCAGCAGGCGTTTCAACGCGCTGCGCACCAGCGCTTCGTCATCGACCAGCAGCAGCGTGGAAGTTTCATGGCCCATGCGGTTTCATTCGTAACGCTTCGACTTTTTTCGAACCTCAGGCGGCCTCAGTTTCGGACTCTGGGCGCGGTGCCCGCCCATGTTCGGCGCGCCATCGGCTGACGGCACCTTCGGCTGCACGGCCCGATCTCTGAAGCCCAGGACGGGCGATTGCGGCAACAGTGCACAGGTTCGCCGCTTCGTCGGGCCGCCATTTCACCGGTTGCCGCGTCGCGCTTGCGGCGGATCAAGCCTCGTTGCACACCGGCCCCTACGCTATGGACCGTGATCCAAGCCGCTCCTCCAGCTACCCCGTTGCTCCCGCCGGTGGTGCGCGGGCGGTTGTATGCGCGGGTGGTGATGCAACGGGACGCCCCACGGTGCACGATAGAAGCCCAGCTGCAGGAGCGCGGCGCGCAGGTGACCCGGCTGCTGGCCTGTGAGCTCCTGCCCGAGCCATCGCTGGCTGTGCCCACGTTCCGAGTGCTGGGCAGGCTGTACGACGGGCTCATCGTGCCCCATGCCGACAGCTTCGACGCCGGCGACATCGCGGTGGTCGCCGGCGTGCCGGTCGTTTTCGAGGACCAGGATCTTCCAGCGCTGGGCCTGTAGCGTTCCATTTTGACGGATGTCAAGGCCGCCAACAGCCTCGTCCAGGACCATGGGGCATGCCAGCCATCCAGCCCGCTCCCGCTGACGTCCAGTCGATTCTCACCGAGGAACTCCTGCGCAAGTTCGACACGCCAGGCCCCCGGTACACCTCCTATCCCACCGCCGACCGTTTCGCGGCCGACTTTGGACCAGCCGACACGCTGAGCGTGCTCACGCAGCTGCGGGACCGCGGCTCCACGGCACCGTTGTCGCTGTACGTGCACATTCCGTTCTGCGAGCAGCTGTGCTACTACTGCGCCTGCAACAAGATCATCACCAAGCACCACGAACGCGCCGGCCAGTACCTCGAAGCGCTCGAATCCGAACTGGCCCTCGTGGTGGCGTCGCTCGGCACCGGGCGGCCCGTCTCCCAGTTGCACTTCGGTGGCGGCTCGCCGACGTTCTTGTCGGACGAGGAACTCACGCGGGTGATGCGGGCCATCGATTCGGCCTTCAAGCTGACACCAGACTCGGAAGTCTCCATCGAGGTGGATCCCAGAACCGTCACCCCGGCGCGACTGGCCCACTTTCGCACCCTGGGCTTCAATCGCCTGAGCTTCGGCGTGCAGGACTTCGATCCCCACGTGCAGATGGCCGTGCATCGTGAGCAGTCCTTCGAGATGGTGTGCGGGCTGATGCGCAGTGCACGCGAGCTCGGATACGTCTCCATCAATGCCGACCTGATCTACGGCCTGCCGAAGCAGACCCCCGAAAGCTTCGCCCGCACGGTGCAGCAGATAGGCGAGCTGCGGCCCGATCGAATCGCGCTCTACGCATACGCCCACCTGCCCGAGCGGTTCAAGCCCCAACGCCGCATCAACGACGCGGACCTGCCGTCACCCGCGCAGCGCATTGCCATGCTCGGCGATGCCATCACCGGCTTCCTGGCACAGGGCTACGCCTACATCGGCATGGACCACTTCGCATTGCCGGAAGACTCCCTGGCAATCGCCAAGCGCGAGGGCCGGCTGCATCGAAACTTCCAGGGCTACAGCACGCAGCCCGACTGCGACTTGATCGCCCTGGGCGTGTCGGCCATCGGCCGCGTTGGTTCAGCCTACTACCAGAACGCCAAGACGCTGCCCGAGTACTACGAGAGCATCGAGCAAGGGCGCCTGCCGGTGGTCCGTGGCTATGCCCTCGACAGGGACGATGAGCTTCGCCGTGACATCATCATGGCGCTGATGTGCCAGGGCCGACTCGAGTTCGAGGGCATCGAGATGGCCTACGGCATCGCCGTCCCGGTGTACTTTGAGCGCGAACTGGCAGCGCTTCGCGGCATGGCGGACTCCGGTCTCGTCGAGTTGCAGGAGCGTGCCATCCAGGTGAGCCCGGCGGGCTGGTTCCTCATCCGCGCGATCGCGATGGTGTTCGACCGTCACCTGCAGGCTGCTCAGGACCGGCGTCGCTTCTCGAAGGTCATATGACGCGGCCGTGAGACTTGCGCCGTCGTTCGACCAAGCCTCGCGCTCGCGGGTTCGGGCCCCGCATGCGCGTTGCATGCGCTGTCCGGGTCACGCAGCGGACGGCCTCCTCGAAATCCTACCGTTTGCTCGGCTGCGAGGGCGCAGAAGGCGCATACTGCTCCATGACCAGCTTTGCGTGTTTTCTTGAGCAGAACGTTGACGCCGTCGTCGACGAATTCGAGTCTTTCGCTCGAACCACCGGCCCGTCGGCAGAACATCTTTCCTCGAAAGAGCTTCGGGATCACGCCGCGCTGGTCTTGCGGGCGATCGCGGCTGACATGGCCAGTGTCCAAAGCCCGTCGTCCCAGCACGAGAAGGCAGAAGGAAGGGTCGTCAAGAGCGCCTTCACGCGTGTCGTGCAGACCGCCCGGCAGCACGCCCAGCACCGGTTCCAGCAAGGCTTCACGTTGCCGCAGATGTTGTCGGAGTATCGAGCGCTGCGGGCCTCGGTCATTCGGCGCTGGAGGGCGGAGCTCGGCGCGGCGGGCGGGGCGCAGCTCGACGAGCTCACCCGGTTCGGTGAAGCCGTCGACGAAGGTCTGACCGAGGCCATTGGCTGGTACTCGGGCCGCCTTGAAGACTCGCGCAACCTGCTCATCGGCGTCATGGCCCATGACTTGCGAGGCCCCTTGGGTGCGGTACGGATGTCAGCCGAGTACCTGCTGCGCACGGACCGCCTGGAAGGCGGAGAGCTTCGCGCCGCGACCCGGATCGTGGCTTCGACGGCGCGCATGGCCGGCTACGTCAGCAACCTGCTCGACGTCACCCAGACGCTGCTTGGCCAAGGACTCCCACTGGCCCGGGCGCCATTGGACCTGGCATGCCTGTGCGAAGACGTTGTCGATGAGTTGCGCGCCGCCCACCCGAGCGCCACCGTCGAGTTCGAAGCTGCGGCCACACCGAGCGGCTCGTGGGACGGCGCGCGACTGTCACAGTTGCTGAGCAACCTCGTGGCCAACGCCATCATCCATGGCAAGGTGGAACAACCGGTCACGGTGGTCGTGAACGAGGAGGCCGGCCTGGCCACCATCGCGGTTCACAACGTCGGTGATCCGATACCGCCGGAAGAGCTGCCGACCCTGTTCCAGCCGCTGATGCAGGCTCGCTCCACGCATCGTCGCCACGGCGGCTCGTCCGGCCTCGGGCTGGGGCTGTACATCGCGCGTGAGATTGCCGTCGCACACGGCGGAACGCTGCACGTCGAATCAGATGCCGCGACCGGCACGACCTTCACCGTGCGACTGCCGATCGGCTAGGGCTGGCCGGGACGGAACAACTTGTCTTGGAACCCCGTCACGCTGAGCTGCACGGTGACCGGCTCCTGGCCGCGATTGAGCCAGTACCAGCCGTGCTGGCCGGCAAATGGCGCCACGAAGCGGCCGGCGCCTTCGCGCTGCGCGCCCTCGATCCAGTAGCTGGTGTATTCGTCCTTGACCGCAGGGCGCTCGCCATGCATGTCCACGGCCACGTTGCCGCTGGCCGTCCAGTGGAAGACGAAACCATCGCCGGCATCCACCAGCGCCTTGAGCTCTGCGCCCTTGCCGGGCTCCAGCGTCAATGACAGCGTCTCGGTCCTGGCCGCCGAGGCATGGCGAACCACGGCCCGAGCGTCAAAGCTCTGGCCCGGCTGGGCCCCGAACACGGCGGCCGCCTGGGCCGCAAGCGCTGCCGTCTCCGCGTCTGCCGAAGGCACGCCACTCGCCGGCTGCGGGCCTCCGTCGGCCTTCGCCACCTCGGCGGCCTGCACATCGCCCGCCAGCGCGAGCAGCCCAAGCCGCTTGCCTACGCCGGTGGGGTCGATGCCGTATTCGGCAGGCAGCACCGCGGTAACGAGGAGCACCGAGGCCACGACCAACGCCACGCCGGTGGCTTTGAGCAAGCGGCCATTCGAGGGCAGGGTGTACTTGTCGTGCACAGTCATGGAGGCAATGCCCTGTCAGGAGGCTACGACGTAGCCGGTGAGTTGATAGCCGATCAGCACGAAGCCAGCGCTCATCAGGGCCGTGTTGGCGGCAAAGGCCTGTCGGCCAAAGGCCGCGCTACGGCGCCAGAAGCCCATCACGATCAGGATGGCGCTCAGCGCCAGCAACTGGCCCAGCTCCACGCCGACGTTGAACGCCAGCATGTTCGGCACCAGCCCGTCGGGCGACAGCTGGAAATCCTGCAGCTTCGTGGCCAGGCCAAAGCCGTGGAAGAAGCCGAAGATCAGAACCGCCGCCCGAGTGTCCGGTTGGACGCCGAACCAGCGTCGGTAAGCCCCCAGGTTGTCCAGCGCCTTGTAGACGACCGACAACCCGATGATCGCGTCGACGAGGTAGGCGTTGAAGTGCACGCCACCCAGCACGCCGGCCAGCAGCGTCGTGCTGTGGCCGATCGCGAACAGCGTCACGTACCCCGCGACCTCGCGCAGGCGGTACAGGAAGAAGACCACGCCGAACAGGAACAGCAGGTGGTCATAGCCGGTCACCATGTGCTTGGCACCCAGGTAGGTGAACAGCACCAGCTGGCGACCGACGTTTTGCTCCAGGAAGGCTTGATCCGAGCCTGTCACGCCATGCGCCTGTGCGGCGGACGAACCAAGCACGAGCAGCAGTGCCAACAGGCTCGCCCGATGCCTGCGTATGGATTCAATGGTCTGGAGCATCCGACGATTCTGACAGGGCCGACCAATGTCCTGTCCCTCAGACAACTGCCATCTGGTTTCTGCGGCACGGGACACTGGCGACGCATCGGCGCCAGCCTGGCCCACAAGCCGAAGGCAGCAGACGTTTGGACGTTGACGGGCGTCAATGTGCTTTGGTCGACATTGGGTAGCCTTGCCACACAAGAGATCTGGACACGACGCGCCCATGTTCCGCCACCGACTTCAACTCCGCCGCTGGGCAGCACGCATGCTGCTGCTGTGGGTGTTCGGCATTGGCGCCGGTGTCGCGAATGCTTGCGCGGTCGTGATAGAAGCCGTTGGGGGCGAGTATGTCGGTGTGGCGAAGTCATCGCAGCCGGAACCGGCAACTTCGGTGGCGTCGCCTGACACGGTAGGTCATGGTTCGCATGCCGGGCTCCATGACGAAGGAACCCCGGATCAACAGGGCGCGCCCGGCCAATCGAATTGCAGGGACTTCTGCGACAAGACCAGCGTCTCGATTCCTCCTCAGCAGTCGGTCTTCGACCATGCACAAGGGCATGCGCTGCCGCCGCTGACGACGGCCGTGATTCCCGCCGTCGCGTCGACCTCATGGGCCGCCTTGCCGCGGCCCGATCGAGACGTCAGCGGCGCGGTGCCCGTGCCCATCACGATCGCCTTCCTGCGCTTGGCGCTATAGCGCCTTCAGCCGGCGCCCGCCGCGCCGACTTCGCACCGCCCCCCATCTTGCGATGGCCGCCGGGCTGCGTGCACATTGACCACAATGGCCCCGACCTTTGACCCACTGACGGTGGTCAGGGCGATCCGTGGCGACCATCTCTCGTCGAGAGTACCCTGCATGACCTGCATTCATACGCTCCGTCGCGCCTGCCAAGGCCTCGCATGAACGCGCCCCGATTCAGACGCCTCGGTGAGGGCCCGCCCACCGCTGCCACCACGCACGAGGTTCTCATGAGCCTGTCTCGCCACCTGTCTTTCGGGCCGTGGAAGCCTTGCCTGCGCGCATGCGGGCACCGTATCGCTCGCCGGTGGGGGGCGCTGCTGGTGCCGCCCCTGATTGGCGTTGGCCTGGTCGGCATGGTCGGGCAGGCGACCGCGCAAGGCGACGCGCTCGGATCCACCCTGCAGGGCCTGCTGATCCATGCGAGAGCGCAGAGCCCCGAGGTCGGCGCCATGCGCCAGGAGGCCGACGCCGCTGCCGAACGCGTGCAGTCGGCAGGTGCCTTGCCCGATCCGATCCTTCGCGTCGAGTTGATGAACTTCAACAACTACGGCAACGGTGGGTCGGTGAACCTGCTGCCCTCGCAAGTGGGAGAAACGAAGTACACGCTGATGCAGGCGCTGCCGGCTTGGGGCAAGCGCGATCTGCGCCGCGACGTGGCCGATGCGCAGGCCCGGCAGGCTGCAGCGCGCACCGACGCCACCTGGGCCGAGTTGGCCGCGCGCATCAAGGCGGCGTATGCGGACTACTTCAAGATTGCCGGCAACGAGCGCCTGGCGCGCGAGGTTCTCGACCTGATGGCCCGGCTGGAGCGTGTGGCGCAAGCCCGCTACGCCGGTGGCCTCGGGCCGCAGCAGGACGCCATTCGCGCGCAACTGGAGCAGACGGCCATGCGTGCCGATTTGATCGTTCTCGAGAGCGAGAAGAACCAGGTGAAAGCGACCCTCAACGCTCTGCTGGCGCGCGAGGCAACGGCACCGCTGGCAGAACCGGCGTCGTTGAGGCCGCTGCCGTCGCTGAGCCCGGCTGATGCCACGACGCTCATCGAACGGGCGCGCGCGAACAACCCGCAGCTGAAGGTCGAACAGGCGGGGCTGAGCGGGGCGCAGAAGAACCGCGAGCTCTCTTTGCGCAACCGCTATCCCGACCTGCTGGTGGGCCTGTCGCCGTCGCAGATGGGCTCTCGCATCACGACCTGGGGCCTGATGTTCGAGATGAACATCCCGCTGCAGCAGGCCTCGCGCCGCTCGCAGGAACGCGAGGCCGAGGCCATGGTGCAGGCCGCCCGATCGCGGGTGGAGAACGCCGCCAACCAGTTGCTCGGCGAGCTGGCGGCCAAGCTCGCCGCCTTCGACTCGGCTCGGCGCAGCGAAGCGCTCGTGCGCTCGCAGCTTCTGCCGCAGTCGGAGCTGAGCCTGCAGTCCGCCTTGGCCGGTTACGAGAACGGCAAGGTCGACTTCGCCACGCTGCTCGATGCCCAACGGCAGATCCGCAAGGCGCGGCAGGATCTTCTGAAGACACAGGTCGAGGCGCAGATGCGCCTGGCCGAGATCGAGCGCCTGCTGGGAGAAGACCTTTGAAAACCTTCACGACCGTGCTCGCCGTCGCTGTGCTCGGCGCCGTGGGCTTCGGCAGCTACTGGCTGGGTGCACGCTCACGCTCCGCTGGCGTCGAGGATGCGGCAGCCGCCACGGCGCTGTCGCCGGGCGCATCCAAGAAGACGCGCAAGCTGCTGTATTACCGCAACCCCATGGGGCTCGCGGACACGTCCACGACGCCGAAGAAGGATCCGATGGGGATGGACTACATCCCGGTGTACGAAGGTGAGGACGAGTCGGACGAGCCGTCGTCCGCGAGCCAGGTCCGCATCAGCACCGAGAAGATCCAGAAGCTGGGTGTCCGGGTCGACGCCGTCAGCATGCGCATGCTCGGCAGGACCTCGCGCGCCGCCGGGCGCGTGGAGCCCGACGAGCGCCGCGTCTACGCCGTCGCCCCGAAGTTCGAAGGCTATGTCGAACGGCTTCATGTCAACGTGACCGGCCAGCCCGTGGCCAAGGGGCAGCCGCTGTTCGAGGCGTACAGCCCGGAGCTGGTGTCCGCCCAGCGCGAATACGCCATCGCCATGCAAGGCGCGCTGGCGATGAAGGATGCGGGCTCCGATGCCCAAGCCGGCATGGCGCAGCTGGCCGAATCCAGCCTCACGCGGCTGCGCAACTGGGATCTTTCGCCGGATCAGGTGTCGGCCCTGACCAAGAGCGGGCAGGTTCAGCGCACGGTCTCCTTCCGCTCGCCGGTATCGGGCATCGTGACCGAGAAGAAGGCGCTGCAGGGCATGCGCTTCATGCCCGGCGAGATGCTCTACCAGGTGACCGATCTCTCGTCCGTTTGGGTCCTCGCCGACGTGTCGGAGCAGGACGTCGGGCTCATCAAGCCGGGCGCCAATGCCAAGGTCCGGGTCGGTGCTTATCCCAACCAGATGTTCGAAGGTCGAATCACCTATGTCTATCCGACCCTGAACCCCGACACGCGCACGGTGCCGGTGCGGGTGGAGTTGCCCAACCCGGGGCTGAGGCTCAAGCCCGGGATGTTCGCGCAGGTCGACATGGAGGTGGGCGGCGCCGCACCGGTGCTCACCGTTCCGGATTCGGCGGTGATCGACACCGGCACGAGGCGGCTGGTGTTGGTGCAGGTCAAGGAGGGGCGGTTCGAACCGCGCGAAGTCGAGCTCGGTGGCCGCGGCGACAACTTCGTCGAGATCGTCAAGGGCGTGCGCGAAGGTGAGCAGGTCGTCGTCGCGGCCAACTTCCTGATCGACGCCGAGAGCAACCTGAAGGCGGCCGTGGGCGGGCTGGGCGGGCATGCCGGTCACGGCAGTGCGCCGAAGGGTGCCGAGGACACGGCGGGCGCCATGCCCGCCGGGCCTTCTTCGGCGCCAGCAGCGGCCGCGATCGGGCACCGGGCTGTCGGCACGGTGGAGAGCATCGACCCGGCGGCGTTGACCATCAGCATGAACCACGGCCCGGTCACGACGCTCAAGTGGCCGGCGATGACGATGGAGTTCAACGTGGCGAACGCGGCCCTGCTGGCCGGCCTGAAGCCCGGCCACTACGTGAGCATTGAGTTCGTGCAGCGCAAGCCAGGCGAATACGTGGTGACCACGATCGCCGCGGCGCCCGTGCCGGCGGCGTCTGGGCCGGCGTCGACACCTCATGGCGGCCACTGAGCCGGGGACACGATGCTGGGCAAAGTCATTGAGTGGTCAGGCAGGAACCCGTTCCTGATCCTGCTCGCCACCTTGTTCATCCTCATCGGCGGCGCCGTCGCGGTGTTCAAGACACCGCTCGACGCGCTGCCCGACTTGTCGGACGTGCAGGTCATCGTCTACACCGAGTATCCCGGCCAAGCGCCGCAGGTGGTCGAGGACCAGGTGACCTATCCGTTGACGACCGCGATGCTGGCGGTGCCGAAGTCCAAGGTCGTGCGTGGCTTCTCCTTCTTCGGCGCGTCGTTCGTCTACGTCATCTTCGAAGACGGGACCGACATCTACTGGGCCCGCAGCCGGGTGCTGGAGTATCTGAACTTTGCCTCCAGCCGCCTGCCCGATGGCGTGTCGCCCGCACTCGGGCCGGACGCGACCGGCGTCGGCTGGGTATACCAATACGCCTTGCTGGCCAAGAACAAGACGCTTGCCGAGCTGCGAACGATTCAGGACTGGTACGTGCGCTATCAGCTCACGAAGGCCCCCGGTGTCGCGGAGGTGGCGTCGATCGGCGGCTTCGTGCAGACCTACCAGGTCACCGTCGACCCGCTCAAGCTGCGCACCTACGGCATTCCGCTGTCCAAAGTGAGCCAGGCCATTCGCGACTCGAACCGCGACGTGGGCGGGCGGGTCGTGGAGATGGCCGAGACCGAGTACATGGTGCGCGGCAAAGGCTACCTGCGGGGCAGCGCAGACATCGAAGCGCTGGTCGTCAAGAGCGAAGGCGGCACGCCGGTGCTCATTCGCGACATCGCGCGGGTGGAGATGGTTCCCGACGAACGGCGCGGATTGTCCGAGCTGAACGGCGAGGGCGAAGTGGTGTCAGGCATCGCCATGTCGCGCTACGGGCAGAACGCGCTCGAAGTGATCCACAACCTCAAGGCCAAGGTGAGCGAGATATCGGCCGGTCTGCCGCAGGGCGTGACGATCGAGGCGGTGTACGACCGATCCGACCTGATCCATCGTGCGATCGAGACGCTCAAGCGAACCTTGATCGAAGAGAGCCTCATCGTCGCCCTGGTCTGCGTCGTGTTCCTGTTGCACATGCGCTCGGCGCTCGTCGCCATCCTGATGCTGCCCGTTGGCGTGCTGATCGCGTTCATCGCGATGCGGCTCTTGGGCATGAATTCGAATCTGATGAGCTTGGGCGGCATCGCCATCGCCATCGGCGCCATGGTCGACGCGGCCATCGTGATGATCGAGAACGCCCACAAGCACCTGGAGCGGCTGAAGCCCGACCACACCACCGTCGAGCGCGCCGAAGCGATGCTCGACGCCTGCAAGGAGGTGGGGCCGGCACTGTTCTTCTCGCTGCTGATCATCACCGTGTCGTTCCTGCCGGTGTTCACGCTCGAATCGCAGGAGGGCCGCCTGTTCTCGCCACTGGCCTACACCAAGACCTTCTCGATGGCCGGTGCGGCGCTGCTGTCGGTGACGCTGGTTCCGGTGCTGATGATGCTGTTCATTCGCGGCAAGATCATGCCGGAGGCCCGCAATCCGGTGAACCGGTTCCTGATCTGGGTCTATCGCCCGATCATCGCGGCCGTCATGCGGTGGAAGAAGAGCACGATCGCGCTGGCCGCGCTGGCGCTGGCGGTGTCGTACTACCCAGCTTCCCAGCTTGGCAGCGAGTTCATGCCGACGCTCAACGAGGGCACGCTGCTGTACATGCCGGCGTCGCTGCCGGGCATGTCGATCACCAAGGCGGCCGAGGTGCTGCAAACGCAGGACAAGATCATCAAGAGCTTCCCGGAGGTGAGTTCGGTCTACGGCAAGGCAGGGCGCGCCAACACCGCGACCGACCCGGCGCCGATCGAGATGTTCGAGACCGTGATCAACCTGAAGCCGGCCTCGGACTGGCGGCCGGGGATGACCATCGACACGCTGATCGCAGAGATGGACAAGGCGTTGCAGTTCCCCGGCGTCTCCAACGCCTGGACGATGCCGATCAAGGCGCGCATCGACATGCTGTCTACCGGCATCCGCACGCCCATCGGGATCAAGGTCTTCGGAAAGGACCTGGGCGAGATGGAAAAGCTCGCCAAGGAGATCGAAGCCGTCGTCAAGAAGGTGCCGGGCACGACCTCCGCGTTTGCCGAGCGCCTGACCGGCGGCAGCTACCTCGACATCGAGCCTGACCGGGAGCAACTGGCGCGATACGGCCTGGCCGTGGGCGATCTGCTCGACGTGATCGGCACTGCGCTCGGTGGCGAGATGGTGACGACCACCGTCGAGGGCCGCGAGCGCTTCGGTGTCACCGTACGCTACCCACGTGAACTGCGGGCCAACCCGCAGCAGATCGAGCGCGAGGTCTTGGTGCCGACCATGGACGGCGCGATGGTGCCGCTGGGCCAGGTCGCCAAGGTGGTGGTGGCGCGCGGCACGCCGGGCATTCGCACCGAGAACGCCCTGCTGTCTGCCTACATATTCATCGACATCCGCGATCGAGACATCGGTTCCTACGTGGCCGAGGCGCGCAAGGTCGTGGCCGACCAGGTGAAGTTCCCGGCCGGCTACTACATCACCTGGAGCGGCCAGTTCGAGTACATGGAGCGTGCCGTCGAGAAGATGAAGATCGTCGTGCCGGTGACGCTGCTGACGATCTTCCTGCTGCTGTACCTGAACTTCCGGCGCCTGACGGAGACCTTGATCGTCATGCTCTCGGTGCCGTTTGCGCTGGTGGGCGGCGTGTGGCTCATGTGGCTGCTGGGCTACAACCTGTCGGTCGCGGTGGCGGTGGGTTTCATCGCATTGGCCGGCGTCGCGGCCGAGACCGGCGTGGTGATGCTGATCTACCTCGACCATGCCTGGATGCAAGCGCGGGAACGCTGTCGCCAGGAGCAGCGTTTGCCTGGCCCCTCCGACCTGTACGGCGCCGTGATGGAGGGGGCGGTCGAGCGCGTGCGGCCGAAGATGATGACCGTCGTGGCCATCATGGCCGGCCTGTTGCCGATCATGTGGGGCACCGGCACCGGCTCCGAGGTGATGAGCCGCATCGCGGCACCGATGGTCGGCGGCATGATCTCGTCGACGGTGCTGACGCTCGCGGTGATCCCCGCGCTCTACGCGCTCGTCAAGCAGTGGCAGCTGAAACGCGCGTCGCCTGCGCCATCGGGCGTCGCTTCTTCATCCATCGAGGCGGCCTGATCCAGGCCGCCGGCGGTACAGTGCCAGCCATGCTGCTCGGGGCTCGCCACCGCAGCGCCGAGTGCTGACCTGAACCCCGCTCGAACTTCATTCTGCAGACAGCCGCATGGAAAAGCCCTTTCACCGTTTCTCCGAGCTGTTCGCCCAGCTCGGGTTGCCCTCGGACGTTGCCTCGATCGCTCACTTCATTGCAACGCACTCGCCGTTGCGCGGGGACCTTCGGCTGGAGGATGCACCTTTCTGGACGCCGGCGCAGTCCCGCTTGCTGTGGGATCTGATCGCGCAGGATGCCGATTGGGCTGGCGTGGCGGACCAACTGAACACGGCGTTGAGGCAACCGTGAGCGATGGCGGGTTCGGGCGTGGAGCGCGACGATGGCCTCCAAGCTCGTTCCCAGTTCGAACGCCTATGATCGAACGATGCCGACCACCAAGACTGTCGCCGTGGCCGAGTGCGACGATCCGAGCGAAGCTTCCGTGCGCGTACTGCGCCAGTTCAGGCAAGTCTTCAATGCCGTCAAGACGCATTTTCAGATGGTCGAAAAGCGGGCGGGCATCGGCGGGGCGCAGCTGTGGGCCCTCAGCGTGATCGCGGAGCGCCCTGGCATCGGCGTCAATGATCTGGCCCTGGCGATGGATGTACGGCAGTCCACCGCGAGCAACCTGGTCAAGGGCCTGGTGGGTAAAGGCCTGGTCGACACATCGCGCGACGGGTCCGATCGCAGGGCGGTGCAGCTGAAGATACTTCCTCCAGCAAGGCGAATCCTCATTCGCGCACCCGGGCCTTTCACTGGCGTGTTGCCCAGCGCGCTTGCCAGTCTCGATCCACGCGCACTTCGCAGGCTCGAGAAGGATCTGGCGGTTTTGATAGAAGCGCTGGGAGTGGATGAGCGCGCAGCCACCACGCCCCTCGCGGACATGTGAACTACTTCAGGCGTTTCGCGGGTGGGCAGCATCCGCCGAAATACATTTGTTGAAATACACTTCAGTCGTGCTGACGGAAGAACGGTTTCCTGCGGTCTGATCGTCGTTGCGATCATCGACAAGAACCGGCCGCCTCGCTGACTGTTTCGCCAGAGTTCCGATGTCCCACCTCTCACGTCGACGCCTTCTTGCTGGTCTGACCGCCGCTGCCGCACCACGGGCCTTCGCGGCGGATCGACGCCAATCGAATGCGATTGTGGAAATCGGCAAGTTGGAAGCCGCGGTCGGTGCTCGGATAGGTCTTTGGGTCCTGAATACCGAGACCAGGGAGACCTGGGCTCATCGCGCTGCGGAGCGCTTCCCGCTTTGCGGGATCTACAAGCTCATCGCTTGCGCCGCGCTGCTGGCCCGCGCAGATCAAGGCAAAGTCGACCTGTGGTCACGCATTGCCATTGATGCATCCGAGTTGCTGCCCGCGTCACCGGTGACTCGCCACCATGTCGGAAAGGACGGTTTGGCGCTGGCTCACCTGTGCGAAGCCGCGCTGGCCCAGAACGATCACACGGCAGGGAATCTCGTTCTGCAACGGGTGGGCGGGCCCGAGGGCTTGACGCTGTTCATGAGGGACCAAGGAGACTCCGCGTCGAGAAGCGATCGTCCGTCGCCCGCGGTCATGGAGGTGCAGGCCGGTGACCCTCGGGACACGACGACGCCGCGCGCGATGGGCGAGCACCTCAAGGCGTTGCTGTTTGGACAGACACTCTCGCCGGCTTCGCGAAGGCTGCTTCTGGCCTGGCTCCTCGCCAATCGGACGGGTGACGATCGATTGCGGGCGCGGCTGCCGTCAGGCTGGGTGGTCGGGGACAAGACCGCCGGAGGCGGCAATGGAACCCTGAACGACGTGGCAGTCATCTGGCCGCCCGGCCACAAGCCGTTGATAGCGAGTGTGTTCGTGACGTCCGCGCCGGTGGAGGTGGAACGTCGCAATGCGGTTGTCGCGGAGATCGGCAGTCTCCTTCCCGGTTTGGTGTCCAAGCGAGGAACAACCTGATGCCTGGAATCTCATTCCTTGCCGGTTCCATGTTCATCGGCGAGCGCTGACGCTGTCCCGGCGGACCCCACAAGAGACGCGATGCCGGCAAGCCAGAAGGCAGCAGGTGCCAGCAGCAGCGATTTGAAGCTGGAGTCGATGGCGAAGTTCGTCCAGCTCATCGTGATGACGCTCGAAAGACCCGCCGCCAGCAAAACGATTCCGGTGTGGTGCGGGTGGGCGGGAAGCACGGTGATGGCACCGAGGGGGCGCGGGGCAAAGGGGGCATGCGATGCGTGCTCACTGCAGCCGTGAACGTCACGCTCGTGCGCTCGGCTTGTTGGCCCCGGCTTTGCGGTGCCGGCGTTCGTCGCGCAGCACCTCGACAACGCCCCACAGGATCATGGCGGGGCAGACCAGCAGAAGGGCGGCCAGCAGGGCGCCCCAGGGAGTGAAGCCGAACATCATCAGCACCACGGCCACCAGCACGACGCTGAGCGCCGGGCACAGCCAGAGCCAACGATGGGCGAAGCGTGTGTTGAGAAAGGCGCGCATGTGCTTGCCCCCGGATGTCACCGCTGGTCGAGCTTGACGCGTCGCAACAGGGCCGAATTGATGATCACCGACAGAGACGACAGGGCCATCGCCGCGGCGGCAATGATCGGGTTGAGGAATCCAAGCGCGGCGATCGGCACGCCGATGCCGTTGTAGACAAAGGCCCAGAACAGGTTCTGCTTGATCGTGCGCATGGTCGCGCGGGACAGCCGGATGCCGGCCACGACGTCGCGCACGTCGCTGCGCACGAGGATGATGCCGCCGGTTTCCTTCGCCACGTCGGAGCCCGAGCCGATGGCAATGCCGATGTCCGCGGTCGCCAGGGCCGGTGCGTCGTTGACGCCGTCGCCGACCATCGCCACCACCTTCCCGCCGGCCTGCAGGTCCTTGATGGTCTTGGCCTTGTCCGATGGCAGAACGTCGGCGATCACCCGATTGATGCCAAGTGCGCGGCCGATCGCCGCGGCCGTCCGGGCGTTGTCGCCGGTAAGCATCACCACCTCGACCTTCTCTGCGCGCAAGGCCGCGACGGCCTCCTGGGCCTCGGGCTTCAAGGTGTCGGCCACCGCGATCATCGCCGCCAGTTGCTTGCCGACGGCCAATAGCATCACTGTCTTGCCGTCTGCCTCCAATTGCTCCATCGTGGCCTGCACGCCGTCCATCACAACGCCCTCGCGTCCCATCAAGCGCCGGTTGCCCAGCAGGATGAGTCGGCCATCGATGTCACCGCGCACGCCATGGCCCGGAATCGAGTCGAAACCGTGCACGGCGGACAAGGCCAGGCCGCTGTCGCGCGCGCCGCGCACGATGGCTTCGGCCAGCGGATGCTCCGAGCCGGTCTCGAGGCTGGCGGCCAGGCACAGCACCTGTTCCTTGCGCCACCCCCCTTGCGGAACGACATCGGTCACCGTGGGTTCGCCACGGGTCAGCGTGCCGGTCTTGTCGAAAACCACGGTGTCGAGCTTCTGCGCCTTCTCGAGGATCTCGCCGCCGCGGATCAGGATGCCGGCCTGCGCACCACGCCCGACGCCGACCATCAACGCGGCCGGCGTGGCAATGCCGAGTGCGCAGGGGCAGGCGATGATCAGCACCGCGATGAAGGCCAGCAGGCCTTGTGGAAAGTTGCCCGCGAGCCACCAGCCCGCGAAAGACAGGAAAGCCGTGCCCACGATGGCAGGCACGAAATAACGCGTCACCTCGTCGGCAATGCGCTGGATCGGCGCGCTGCTGGCCTGCGCGTCCTCGACCATCTTGATGATCTGGGCGAGCGCCGTGTCGGCGCCGACCCGCGTGGCCTGGAAGCGGAACGAGCCGGTACGGTTCAAGGTGCCGCCGATGACCTTCGCGCCGGGCTGCTTCTCGACCGGCATCGATTCGCCTGTCAGCATCGATTCGTCGACCGACGAGGTACCGTCTTCGACGACACCGTCCGTCGCGATGCGCTGGCCCGGCCGCACGACGACCGTCTCGCCGACCATCACGCCCTCGGCCGGCACCTCCATCTCGACACCGCCGCGCACCACGTGGGCGGTGGCGGGCTTGAGGTCGAGCAGCTTGCGCACGGCCGCCGAGGAGTGCTTCTTGATGATCTCCTCCATGTACTTGCCGAGCAGCACGAAGGCGATGATGACCGCCGAGACCTCGAAGTAGACGTCGCGTTCTTCCACCTTCACCGGCAGCACCGAGGGGAAGAACAACACCGCGACGCTGTAGAGGTAGGCGACGGTGGTGCCCAGCGCGATCAGCAGATCCATGTTGATCGAGCGGTTGCGCAAGGCGTTCCACGAACCCTTGTAGAAGCTCCAGCCGCCGATGAATTGGACAGGGGTAACCAGCAGGAAGAGCCAAACTCCCCAGGTGAACCAGGGCAGGGCGGGAATGGGGACCCAGGTGATGATCGTCGCGCCGGTGGCCAGGGCGATGAAGGCGCCGGCACGCATGATGGCCAGCGCCAGCACGCCCGTCAGCGCGATCGCGACGCGTGCACGCATCGACTTCAGTTCCTTTTCTGGTGCCTCGAACGTGCGCTGGCAGCCAGCGCTGCAGAAGTAGTAGCTGCGGCCCGCGCGGTCGGTGCGCAGAGCGGTCGCCTTGTCGACGACCATGCCGCAGATCGGGTCCTTGGCCTGGCCGTGCGCGCCGCCGCGAAGTGCGGTCTGCATCGGCACTCCCTGGTCGGATCGGGCGGTCGAAGGCGCGCTCACCGCCGATGGGCCCGTGGGGTCGGCTGCGGCTGCCTTGGCGCCGTAGCGGCTTGGGTCTGCCTTGAACTTCTCGAGGCAGTGGGTGGAGCAGAACAGGTAGTCCTTGCCGCCGTGCTGCCAGCGCGCAGCTGCCGTGGTCTCGTCGACGGTCATGCCGCAAACTGGATCGACATTCACCACCATCGCCTCGGCTTGGGTGTTCATCAACCGCTCCTTCGCTCAATCCGTCCGGCGATTCAGGGTAGCGCCTTGCACCTTGGCGCACTTGACCACGATCAAGCGCTCCGTGCAGGCCGAGGCCGGGCGTCAGTAGACGGCCATCTCCTCGTCCAGAATCATCCTGGTCACCTTCGGGACGTCGGCCAGCCACCGGTTCACGATTTCCGCGGCACGCGAATGCTGGATCGAATTCAGCCCACCGGGCGCATGGATCTCGACGCCGGCAAGCTCGGGCTGATCGATCGGCATGCCGATGGCCGACAGCAGCTGCACGCTGACCTGCTCGGCACCCTCGACTTGCGCGTGAATATCGCGGGCCATTAGCGTTGCGAGCACGTTGTAGAGCTTGCCGACGTGTGACACCGGGTTCTTGCCTGCCGCGGCTTCGAGCGACATTGCGCGCCCTGGCGTGATCAGGCCGCTGACGCGGTTGCCGCGCCCGACCTGGCCGTCATCGCCCATCTCGCCACTCAGGCCGGTCACGGTGAGGTACAGGCCCGACTCATCGCCGGCTTGCGGATCATCGAGGCGGTTGATGAGCAGGCGGGCCGGGGCCGCGATGGAGCCTGCCAGGTACTCGTGCATTGCCTTCTTCAGGGCGACATAGTGCGAGACGCTCTGCACGTGGCGGTCGACGAAGGCGAGCGCGAGCGTCAGCGTGATCGTTGCGCCGAGTCTGCAGCCCATGATCTTGAAATCGGCACCCGCGGCGGGGAACAGGCGCAGGAACTCGGCCGAGCGGATCGTCCCCGCGAGACCGAGCACCATGCGTTCGAGCCGGGAGTAGGGCGCGAAGCCGGTGCCGAACGAGGTGTCGTTGGATCGCGGCGCGGCGGATCCTGTCCCGAAGAGCTGCTGCAAGCTGGTGCTGGTGGGGCCGATGTGGGCAGTGATCGCATCGGGCGCTGCCGCGAAACCGATGCGGCTGTGCAGGTGGTGTCGGGCGGCGGCGATCGCGACCGCGCAGGCCTCTTCACCGCCACCGAGCGGCGTCGCACGACCGCAGATGAGGAGCTTCATCGGCTGAATGACGCGGCCGCCGCCGAAGCGTGGCTCGCTGCGGCCCGCGAGCAGCAGCCCCTTGTCGAGGTTGTGGTGCAGCACGCGGCCGGTTTCGCGCAGGTAGCGCCGCGACAGCTCTCGCGACGCGGCCTCGCAGATGCCGTCGGTGAGGGTGTCTGGGTGCCCGACACCCTTGTGCTCGCACATCTCGAAGTTGCGCTGCTCGATCGGCATCGACGACGAAGGTTGAACGTCGATGGTGCGTGCCATGCGGACCTCCTCGTTTCCCCGGGCTCAGCAGCAGCCGCCACCGTGGTGCTTGTGCCGGCGTTCACCATGCGCTGCGGGCTTCGGCCCGGCGTAGGCCTGCGGAGCGGCTTCGAAACGATCGCGGTTCTCGCGCGATTCGAAGTAGTAGGCACGGCCCTGGTAGACCGTCGCGACAGCGGTGGCCGGGTCAACCATGCGTTGGCTGACCGGGTCTGTCGACGGTGATGGTTCGCTGGGCAAGCCGCCTGGCACGTCTTCGCCGCCGCGCTGCGTGGTTCCGTGTGGCGAGCGAGCGCGCCGCCCACCGATGCCGCAGCCCATGCCGCCAAAGCGCATGAACACGATGACAGCCACCAGCATGAGAAGGTAACCCCAGTTCTGTGTCAGCCAGTCCATGGCGTGCTCCTTGAAAGGGTCAGAGTTGCCACCGGAACGTCCGCGCCGCGGCTTCCCCCGGGCGGGCGATCCTCAGCTCGATCGTCGCCGGCCGGGGGGCGGGGCCGTCGAACGCCAGCACCCCTTCACGGTGATGGCCACCTGCAGGCGCCCCGGCCCAACCTGTGGGCTTGAGAATGCGGCCGTCGTCGGTCAACAGACTGGCGCTCTGAACGAGGTCGTCGTCGAGATCGCTGCTGTGGGTGTCGAGCACGACGTCGAACTCCCACCGGCTGCCGGCCGGGCCGGTTGCCTTCGGCGTCACCTTGACGGTGACGCCTTGGTTGATCGACGACTGGGTGGCGGTGGCGTCGGCGGGCGCCTGGGCCTTGGCTGGCAGCGGGGCGGCTGCCAGCGCCATGGCGGCTGCGGCCGCCCACATGGCCATCGTGAGTGCGAGAGTGACCGGTCGTGTCATGAACTGCTCCTTCGAAAGAATCACGCAAGGGCCCGGTTCATCCGGCAGCCCGTTTTCGTGCACGTCGCCCGCGCGGAGTGGCGTCGCGACACCGTGGGCCCGCATCGGCACGCCCCGTGCATCACGGTCGGTGCGCATGGCGGCTCCCGGTGTCCCTGACCACCGATTCGCGCTGCCGCGCCGGGCCCCACCACACCAGCGCCACGGCAGCGCCGATGAGCAGGACCCACGCCGCGAGCCAGAATGGCGCGGCGGGCCGCAACACGAACAGCGATCCGGCCGCCACCGAGCCCAACGCCTGACCCAGGTTGCCCGCGGCGGCCTGCCGCCCGAGCAGGCTCCCGGTCGCTGCCGGCCGTCGCTCGAGCAACTCGTAGGACAGGCCCTGCCCGACCATGCCGATGCCCGTGGCGACGACCGCGATCAACAGGCCCAGTGAGCCTGCATCGGGCACCAGCGACGCGAGGGCCAGCGCCAGGGCCGAGCCGAAGAAGGTGGCAGCCACCCAGCGCGGGTTGATGCGGCGACGCACCGCAGGCAGCAGAAGCATCGACTGCGCTGCCAGCATCGCGAGACTGCAGGTGATGAACATCGCCGCCATCGTGGTGCTCGCCAGGCCCAAGGTCTGGCCGCCGAAGAGCGTGAAGCCGACCTCGAAAGTGCCGACCGCAAAGGCTGCCAACAGGGCAAGCAGCATCGACGCGCGTGTGAAATGCCGGCGATCGATGCCATGCGACGGGATGGCCGGCGCGCCCAGGGCCGTGTCGGGCGCGAGGCACCGGGGTGGCGACACCGGCCGGTCGAATGGCAGGCCTCGCGGGTGTGGCATCTTCAGGTCCATCGTGGCGGTGCCCGTCGTCGCATGTGCTCGATCAGGTAGCCATCGAACTGGCCTGCGCCATGGCGGGTGGCGTGCCCTGAACTGCGCCGGCCCGCCTGATGCCGGTCAATCGGGTGCGCTTGAGCATCAGCGCATTGATGGCCACCAGGGCCGAACTGCCCGACATCGCGATGGCGGCGACCTCGGGGCTGATCGTGAAGGGGTAGAACACCCCGGCGGCCAGCGGGAAGGCGATCACGTTGTAGGCGACGGCCCACCACAGGTTCTGGTGCATCTTGCGCAAGGTGGCGCGCGACAGCTCGATGGCGCCGACCACGTCGAACGGGTCGCTCTTCATCAGCACCACGTCGGCGCTTTCCATCGCCACGTCGGTACCGGCACCGATCGCGAAACCGACATCGGCCTGGGTCAGGGCGGGCGCATCGTTGATGCCATCGCCAACCATGCCCACCTTCTTGCCCTGAGCCTGCAGCTCCTTGACCTTCGCCGCCTTGTCGCCCGGCAGCACATCGGCCAGCACGATGTCGATGCCCAGCTCCTTGGCGATGCGTTCGGCCGTGGCCCGGTTGTCGCCGGTCAGCATGGCCACCTGCACGTTCTTGCCGTGCAACGCCTTGATGGTCTGCGCCGAGGTGGGCCGAACGGCGTCGGCGATGGCGATCAGGCCGATCAGGCGGCCGCCGTGGGCCACGTGCACGACCGTGCGCCCCTGGCCCTGGAGGCTGCGCGAGTGCGCGTCCAGGCCGTTGAGGTCGACGGCGTTGGCATCCATCAACGGCCGGTTGCCCAGCAGCGTGCGCTGGCCGCGCACCACCGCTTCGGTGCCCATGCCGTCGGTGTTCGTGAATGCGCTGACCTGCTCCAGGGGCAGGTTGCCCGCGCGCTTGAGCACGGCCAGGGCGAGGGGATGCTCGGAGAGCTTCTCCACCGAGCCGGCCACGATCAGCATCTCGTCCGTCGTCGTGCCGTTGGCGGTCACCACGTCCACCACCTCGGGCTGGCCCAAGGTCAGCGTGCCGGTCTTGTCGAAGATCACCACGTCGAGCTTGGTGGCGTCTTCCAGCGCGGAAGCGTTCTTGAACAGGATGCCGTTCATGG
>NZ_DASUNH010000020.1:0-81776 GCF_036277275.1 Ideonella sp.
CATCAGCGACATCGACACCGTGCTCGGCTCCACCGGCGCCGATGCGCTGACGATGCTGGCCACCGGCACCGTCAAGGTCTCGGGCGTCGAAACGGTGATCGGCACCACCGACACCACCGACATCGTGCAACTCCTCGTGGCCGGGTCGGTCAACGTCTCGGATGTCGACTCCATCATCGGCAGCACCGGTGCGACCGATGCGGTGACGATGAGCACGACCGGCGCGCTCTGGGTCTCGGCCGTCGAAACCGTCATCGGCACCAGCGGCACCGCCGACGTGCTGACGCTCGGCGCCGCCGGCACCGTACGAATCTCCGACGTGGCCAGCGTGATCGGCTCGTCGTCGAACATCGAAGTGCTGCGCATGATCGGCGGCACGGCTGTCGCCGTCTCCGACATCAACACCGTCATCGGCGGCACTGGCACCACCGACGCGGTCACCATGCTGGCCACCGGCGGCCTTGCCGTCTCGGCGGTCGAGAGCGTGATCGGCACCACCGACACCACCGACATCGTCTCGCTGCTCGCCTCGGGCAGCATCGGCGTCAGCGACGTCGATACCGTGATCGGCGGCAGCGGCATCACCGAAGTGGTCACGATGCTGACCGGCGGCACGATCGCCGTCAACGCCGTCGACACCGTCCTCGGCACCACCGACACCGCCGACGCGGTCACACTGCTGGCCAGCGGCGCATTGAAGGTCTCGGGCATCGAATCCGTCACCGGCACCGGCCTCGGCAGCGATGTCGTCACGCTGCTGGGCAACGGCGCCACGGTCACCGTCAGCGACGTGGCCACCGTGCTCGGCTCCACCGGCACCGATGCGCTGACGATGGCCAGCGCGACGCTCGCCGCATCGGGCGTCGAATCGGTCATCGGCTCGACCGGCACCACCGATGCGTTGACGCTCCTGGCTGCCGGCTCGGTCAATGTGTCCGACGTCGAAACCGTCGTCGGCAGCGCCGGCCTGACCGAAGTGGTCACGCTGGGCACCACCGGCACGCTCGCGGTCAGCGCCGTCGACACCGTGATCGGTACCACCGACACCACCGACGCCGTCACGCTGCTGGCCACCGGCGCCGTGAAGGTTTCGGACATCGAATCGGTGACCGGCACCGGCCAGTCCACCGACGTGGTCTCGCTCGGCGGCAACGGCGCCAGCGTCACCGTCAGCGACGTGGCCACGGTGGTTGGATCGACCGGCACCGACACGCTGACGATGGCCAGCGCGGCGGTTGCCGTGACGGCGATCGAAAGCGTCGTCGGCACCACCGGCACGACCGATGTGCTGACGCTGCTGGGCAGCGGCGGCGTGGCCGTGTCCGATGTCGACAGCATCGTCGGCAGCAGCGGCGTGGTCGAGATCGTCACCGTCGTCGGCGCCGGCGCCGCACTGTCGGTCGCCAACATCAACACCGTGATCGGCTCGACCGACACCACCGACGTGATCACGCTGGCCGCCGCTGGCGCGCTGGCGGTTTCCGATGTCGAGTCCGTCATCGGCACCGGTGACACGGCCGACGTGCTGAGCCTGCTCGGCAACGGCGCAACGCTCGAAGTGAGCGACATCGCCACCGTGCTCGGCTCGACCGGTGCCGACCAGGTGACGATGGGCAGCGCGGCGTTGGCCGTGTCCGCCGTCGAAAGTGTCGTCGGCTCGACCGCGACCACCGACGTACTGACGCTCGCCGGCGGCGGCAGCGTGCAGACCAGTGATGTCGAATCCGTGCTCGGCGCTGCCGGCTCGGTTGACACCGTGACCTTCGAAGACGCCGGCTCGCACAGCGTCAGCAGCGTCGAGAGCGTGATCGGCTCGACCGCGACGACCGACGAGCTGACACTATTGGCCGCCGGCAGCATTGCGGTGACCGATGTCGAGACCGTGCTCGGCTCGGCCGGCACCAACACCGTGACCCTGCTCGCTTCGGCGACGGTGGCGCTGTCCGACGTCGAGACGCTGATCGGCGCGGCCGGCACGGTGGACGAGGTCACGCTGCTGAACGCCGGCAGCACCACGCTGTCAGGCGTCGAAAGTGTCACCGGCTCGACCGGCACCGACCGCGTCACGCTGGTCGGCGGCGGCAGCATCACGGTGGCCGGCGCGGGCAACGCGGTCGAGTCGCTGATCGGTGCGGCCAACGCCGTCGAGATCGTCACGCTGGCCGACGCGACCAGCAGCAGCATCACGGTGGCCAACATCGACAGCGTGCTCGGCTCCACCGGCACCGATGTGCTGACGATCGCCGCCGGCAGCCTGGCCGTCAGCGACGTCGAAACCGTCACCGGGACGACCGGTGTCGAAGTGCTGAGCCTGCTGACCGACGCGACGATCTCCGTCTCGGGGGTCGACAGCGTGCTCGGCTCGACCGGCACCGATGTGGTGACCCTGCTGGCCGGCGGCAGCGTCGCGGTCAGCGATGTCGAGACCGCCATCGGCACCACCGACACCACCGATTCCCTGACGCTGCTGCACAGCGGCGCGATCGAGGTCTCGGCGTTCGAAACCATCACCGGCTCGGGCGGCCTGAGCGACGCGGTGACGCTGCTGGACAGCAACGCAAACGTGCTGGTCGCGGACGTCGAAAGCGTCCTCGGCCAGAGCGGCGGCACCGATGTGGTGACACTGTCGGCCGCTGGCGCGGTCTCGGTCAGCGACATCGAAAGCGTGATCGGCAGCACCGGCAGTGATGCGGTCAGCATGCTCGACGCCACGTCATTGCACGTCAGCGGCGTCGAATCGGTCACCGGCACCACCGACACCGCCGACACGGTGACGTTGGACGCCGCGGGCAATCTGTCGATCAGCGATATCGAATCGGTCGTCGGCTCGGGCAGCGGCGATGTCGTCACGCTGCTGGCGGGCGCGTCGGTCAGCGTGTCGGGCGTCGCGACGCTGGTCGGCTCCTCGGCCACCAACGACACCGTCACGCAACTCGACACCGACACCACGCTGGCGGTCAGCGCGGTCGAAAGCGTGATCGGTGCCGGCGGCACGGCCGACGCCGTGCAGATGCTCGCCGCGGGAGCGATCTCCGTCAGCGATGTCGACCAGTTGCTTGGCACCACCGACACCGCCGACGCGGTCACGCTGTTGACCGAAGGCACCCTGCAGATCTCCGGCGTCGAAAGCGTGACCGGCTCGGACGGCACGGCCGACGAAATCCAGCTGCTCGTCGCAGGCGACGTGTCGGTGGCGGGCGTCGAATCGGTGCAGGGCACCAGCGGCACCGATGTCGTCACGATGCGCGACGGCACCGCGCTGACCGTCAGCGCGGTCGACACCGTGCTCGGCTCGGCCGACCTGTCGGACAGCGTCACCTTGGGCGACACCGGCACCTTGGCCGTGCAGGCCGTCGAGAGCGTCACCGGCAGCACCGCCACGACCGACGTGCTGAACCTGCTGGCCGCCGGCGAAGTGCTGGTGTCTGATTTCGAAACCGTGATCGGCTCGACCGCCGCCGGTGACATCGTCACGCTTGGCGCCGAAGGCGTCGTCTCGATGTCGGCCGTCGAGACGGTCGTCGGCTCGACCGGCACCGCCGACGAGATCCACCTGATGACCAGCGGCAGCATCACGCTGTCCGATGTCGAAACCCTGGTCGGCGGCCTGGGCAGTGTCGACAGCGTCACGCTGCTGACCACCGGCAGCCTGGCGATCAGCCAGGTCGAATCGGTGCAAGGCACCGGCGAATCGACCGACCAGGTCACGCTGCTGGCCGCCGGCACCGTCGCGGTGTCGTCGGTGGCCAGCGTGATCGGCACCACCGCCGCCGACGCGGTGCGCCTGCTGGCCAGCGAATCGCTCAGCGTCAGTGACATCGACACCGTGCTCGGCACCGGCAACGCCGGCGACGTGGTGACGCAGTTGAGCGAAGACGCGACCTTGCATGTGTCACGCGTGGCCACCGTCATCGGCACCACCGCCACCGCCGACGTGCTGCACATGCTGGCGTCGGGCAGCGTCGAAGTCGACGCCATCGAAACCGTGCTCGGCTCGCTCGGCGTCACCGACGCCGTCACGATGGCCAATGGTGGCACCCTGGCCGTCAGCGCGATCGAAAGCGTGACCGGCAGCGCCGCCACCGACGACGTGGTCAGCCTGCTCGTTGCCGGTGGCCTGAAGGTCTCCGACGTCGAAACGGTACTCGGCACGACCGGCGTCGATGGCATCACGCTGCTGACGGCCGGTGCGCTGGCCGTCTCGGCCGTCGAGACGGTGGTCGGCACAGGCGACACGGCCGACGAGATCACGATGCTGTCCACCGGCACGCTGCACGTGCGCAACGTGGCCAGCGTGGTCGGCACGACCAGCACCACCGACGTGATGCACCTGCTGACCGCCGGCACCGTCGCGGTGTCGGACCTGGAAACCGTGCTGGGCAGCACCAGCACCGACGTGGTGACCCTGAGCAACGGCGGCAGCCTGGCCACCTCGGCCGTCGAGAGCGTCATCGGCAGCGCCGACAGCACCGAAGTGCTGACGCTGCTGGTCGCCGGCGCGGTCAGCGTGTCCGATGTAGACAGCGTGATCGGCGTCTCGGCCTCGGCCGACATCGTCACCATGCTGGCCTCGGGTTCTCTGGCGGTGCAGGACGTCGACACCGCGATCGGCAGCACCGACGCGGGCGACACGCTGTCGCTGTTGGCCGACAGCACGATCCGGGTCAACCGCTTCGAGACCGTGATCGGTTCGACCGGCACCGACGTGGTCACCGTGGCCGCGGGCGGCAGTATCGAAGTCAGCGCCGTGGAGACCCTGGTCGGCACGACCGCCACGACCGACACCGCCACGCTGCTGGCCGCCGGCACGATTGCCGTCTCCAGCATGGCGAGCGTCAATGGCTCCACCGGCACGGACGTGGTGCGCATGCTGACCGCCGGTAGCCTGACGGCCAGCGACATCGAAACCGTGCTCGGCTCGGCCGGCGTGGCCGACATCGTGCGCATGACGACGCCGGGCACGATGTCCGTCAGCAGCGTCGAGACCGCGATCGGCACCACCGACACCGACGACGTGCTGGCGCTGTTGGCCGGCGGCGCGATCTCGGTCTCGCGCTTCGAGACCGTGACCGGCACCACCGGCACCACCGAAGCCGTCACGATGCTGGCCGCGGGCAGCCTGTCAGTCTCGGCGGTCGACACGCTCGTCGGCACCACCGGTGCCGACACCGCGACGATGCTGGCCGCCGGCACGCTGTCGATCAGCAAGGTCGACAGCGTCGTCGGCTCCACCGGCACCGACATCCTCAACATGCTGGCCACCGGCACGGTCAATGTCAGCGCGGTCGAGCGCGTGGTCGGCTCGGCCGCCGCGACCGACGTGGTGACCGTGCTGGACGGCGGCTCGATCGAAGTCTCCGCCGTCGAATCGGTGGTCGGCGGCGGCGGCAGCGATGCCGTCACGATGCTGGCCGCCGGCAGCCTGAAGGTCAGCGACGTGGCCAGCGTGGTCGGCGCCTCGACGCTGGTCGAAGTGGTCACGCTCGCTTCGGGCAGCGCGCTCGCCGTATCCGACATCAACACCGTGCTGGGCCAGACGGGCGTCACCGACACGGTGACGATGCTGGCCGGCGGCAGCCTCGCCACCTCGGCCGTCGACAGCGTGCTCGGCACCACCGACACCACCGACGCGTTGACGCTGCTGGCCGCTGGCACGGTGACCGTGTCCGGCATCGAAAGCGTCACCGGCAGCTCGGCGCTGACCGAGACCGTGCGCATCGGCACCGCCGGCGAAAGCCTGCTGGTGCGCCATGTCGACACCGTGATCGGCACCACCGGCACCGGCGAAACGGTGAGCCTGCTGGCCACCGGCTCGCTCGCCGTCTCGGCCGTCGAAAGCGCGGTCGGCACCACCGCCACCGGCGAAGTGCTGACCCTGCTGGCCGCCGGCAGCCTGACGGCCTCGGCCTTCGAATCGGTGATCGGCTCGACAGGCACCGACGTGCTGACACTGGACGGCGCCTCGGCGACCGTGATGGTCTCGCGCATCGAAACCCTGGTCGGCACCACCGGCACCGATGTGGTGACGCTGGCCGGCGGCGGCACGCTGCGCGTCAGCGGCGCCGAAACCGTGATCGGCAGCGCCGCTGCGACCGATGTCGTGACCTTGCTCAGCGCCCAGGCGGCGCTGTCGGCGTCGGCCATCGACAGCGTCATCGGCGGCACTGGCACCACCGACACGCTGACCCTGCTGGCTGCGGGCAGCACCTGGGTCTCGGCGATCGAATCGGTGGTCGGATCCACCGGCGCCGATGTCGTCACCATGGGCGTCGCCGGCAGCCTGGACGTCAGCGGCGTGGATACGGTGCTGGGCACCACCGGCACCGACACCGTCACGCTGGTCGGCACGCAGACCGCCATTTCCGTCTCGTCGGTCGACAGCGTCGTCGGCGGCACGGGCACCACCGACGCGGTCACGATGCTGGCCTCCGGAACGCTGCGTTTCAGCGGCATCGAATCGGTCATCGGCTCCAGCGGCGCCGGCGACATCGTGATGCTCAACGCCGGTGACACGCTGCGCGCCTCGGGTGTCGAAACCATCATCGGCGCCACCGGCACCGAATCGCTGACGCTGATCGGCAACGGCACGGTGGCGGTGTCCGCGATCGAAACGGTGACCGGCTCCACCGGCACGGCCGACACGCTGACCCTGCTGGCCGCACCGACCGCCGCCATGGCGATCTCGGCCATCGAATCGGTCATCGGCTCGACGGCCACCACCGACGCACTCCAGATGCTGGCCGGCGGCACGCTGGCCACCTCGGCCGTCGAATCGGTGCTCGGCAGCACCGGCACCACCGACGCGCTGACGATGCTGGCCACCGGTAGCGTCTCGATCTCGGCGATGGAGTCGGTCATCGGCACCACCAACGCCGGCGACGTCGTCACGCTGCTGGCCACCGGCGCGATCAAGGTCTCAGGCGTCGACACGGTCGTCGGCACCAGCGCGACGACCGACCAGGTCAGCCTGCTGGCCGGCGGCTCCATCGCCGTGTCCGACGTGGCCAAGGTCATCGGCACCACCGGCACCAACGACGCGCTGACGCTGCTGAACAGCGGCAGCGTCTCCGTCTCGGCGTTCGAATCGGTGATCGGCACCGGCGCGGGCAGCGGCGACGTGCTGACGCTGCTGGCCGCCGGCCGCGTCGCGGTCTCTGACGTCGACAGCGTCATCGGTGCCACCGGCGCCGATGTGCTGACGATGCTCAACACCGGCGCGGTCTCGGTCAGCGCCGTCGAAACGGTGCTCGGCACCACGTCGGCCGGCGACTCGGCCACCATGCTGGCGGCCGGCACGCTGGCCACCTCGGCCGTCGAGTCGGTGACCGGCACGACGGGCACCACCGATGTGCTGAGCCTGCTGGCTGCCGCCTCCGTCAGCCTCAGCGAGGTCGACACCGTGCTCGGCTCGACCGGCACCGACGTGATCACCGTCACCGACTCCGGCACGGCCGGTGCGCTGGCCGTCTCGGCCGTTGAAAGCGTGCTCGGCACCACCGCCACCGCGGAGGCACTGACGCTGCTGGCCGGCGGCGTCGTGGCCGTCAGCGCCTTCGAGCGCGTGATCGGTGGCACCGCCTTGACCAACGAGGTGCATCTGCTCGAATCGGGCGCCATCGAAGTGTCGGCCGTCGAATCGGTCGTCGGTGGCGGCGATACCACCGACGTGGTCACGCTGCTGGCGGCCGGCTCTGTCGGCGTCAGCGCGGTCGAATCGGTCGTCGGCTCGACCGGCACCGACGTCGTCACTCTGCGTGGCGGCGGCAGCGTCGAAGTCTCCGGGGTCGAAAGCGTGCTGGGCACCACCGCGGTCGACGTGCTGAGCTTCAACGGCGGCACGCTGGCCATCAACGCCGTCGACACTGTCAACGGCACCACCGGCACCACCGACGTTCTGCGCCTGCTGGCCACCGGCACCGTGGCACTGTCGAACGTCGAGACGCTGATCGGCACGACCGCCCTCACCGACGTCGCAACGCTGATCGGCGGCGGCACGCTGGCCGTCTCCGGCGTCGAAACCGTCGATGGCACCGCGGCCGGCACCGACAAGGTGACGATGCTGGTCGCCGGCGTGCTGAACGTGTCCGATGTCGAAACCGTCACCGGCAGCAGCGGCACGGACAGCGTGCGGATGCGCACCGGCGATGCGCTGAGCGTCTCCGCGGTCGAACAGGTCACCGGCTCGGCCGGCACGCGTGACGTCGTCACGCTGCTGGCCGCCGGCAGCATCAAGGTCTCGGCGGTCGAAACGCTCATCGGCACCACCGCCACCACCGATGTGGCAACCATGCTGGCCGGCGGCCGACTGACCGTGTCGGCGATCGACTCGGTGATCGGCACCACCGGCACGGCGGACATCGTGGCCCTGCTGGCCGCCGGCACCGTCGGCGTCTCGGGCGTTGAAAGCGTGCTTGGCACCGGCAACACCGGCGACGTGGTGCGGATGCTGGCCGGCGGCTTGCTGAAGATCAGCGACGTGGCCACCGTGGTCGGCACCACCGGCACCGGCGACGTGCTGAGCCTGCTCGATGCGGGCACGGTCAGCGTCAGCGCCGTCGACAGCGTCATCGGCAGCACCGGCAGCGACCAGGTCAACATGCTGGCCGGCGGCGCGCTGCGCGTGAGCGCCGTCGAAACGGTCTACGGCCTGGGCGGCAGCGTCGAGGTGATCACGTTGGCGGTTGCCGGTGCGCTGAGCGTCTCCAGCGTCGACACCGTGCTCGGCAGCACCGGCACGACGGACAGTGTCACGCTGCTGACCGGTGGCTCGATCGCCGTCTCCGGCGTCGAGTCGGTCACCGGCACGCTGGACACCAGCGATGTCGTCACGCTGCTGGGCCTCGGCACGGTCGGCGTATCGGACATCGAGACGGTGATCGGCAGCACGCTGGCCGGCGACGTGGTGACGATGCGCCAGCAAGGCGAGCTGACCACCAGCGGTGTCAGCAGCGTGATCGGCACCACCGGCCTGAGTGACACATTGACCTTGCTGGCCGATGCCAGCGCCACGTCGATCTCCGCGATCGAGTCGGTGATCGGCTCGACCGCGTCGACCGATTCGATCCGCCTGCTGGCCGCGTCGACGATCGACATCTCCGCCATCGAATCGGTGACCGGTTCGACCGGGACCGATGTCGTGTCGATGCTCGCCACCGGCACGCTGGCCACCTCGGCCGTCGAAACCGTGGTCGGTACCACGGCCACGACCGATGTGCTGAGCCTGCTGGCCGCCGGCGCGGTCGCCACCTCGGCGATCGACTCGGTGCTCGGCACGACCGGCGCCGACGTGCTGACGCTGCTCGCATCGGGCACGGTGAAGGTCTCGAAGGTCGAGACGGTCAACGGTGCCAGCGGCTCGACCGACGTGGTCCAGATGCTGGCCACCGGCACGATGTCGGTCTCGGGCGTCGAGTCGGTCGTCGGCACCACCGCGGCCACCGACGTGCTGGCGCTTCGTGGCAGCGGCGCGGTCAGCATCCGCGTGTCGGGTGTCGACTCGGTCAACGGCACCACCGCCACGGCCGATGTCGTGACGCTCGTCGGCGGCGGCTCGCTGTCGGTCAGTGCGGTCGAAACGGTGCTTGGCAGCACGGCGACCAACGACGTGGTCACGCTGCGGGGCACCGGCTCGCTGCGCGTGTCGTCGATCGAAAGCGTCGTCGGCACCACGCTGACGACCGAAACGGTGACGATGCTCAACGCCGGCTCGATGCGGGTCAACAAGATCGACACCGTGATCGGCTCGACCGGCACCGATGTCGTGACGATCACCGTCGCCGGCGCCCTGCGCGTCAGCAACGTCGAAACCGTCATCGGCACGACCGGCATCGAATCGGTCGTGATGCTCAGCGCCAGCGTGGCCACCAGCGCGATCGAAACCGTGCTCGGCACCAACGGAACGACCGACGTGCTGCAGCTGCTGGGCACCGGCGGCGTGCGCGTCGGCAACATCGAGAGCGTGCTCGGCACCACCGGCACCGACACGATCACGCTGCAGGTCGGCGGCGCGCTGAAGGTCAGCAGCATCGAGAGCGTGATCGGCACCACCGGAACGACCGACATCGTGACGATGCTGTCGGCCGGCTCGATCAGCGTTCGCAGCATGGAATCGGCGCTCGGCTCGACCGGCACCGACACGCTGACGATGCTCAGCGGCGGCGCCTTGCGGATCAGCTCGATCGAGTCGGTCAACGGCACCACCGGCACCGCCGACACGTTGACGATGTTGAGCGCCGGCAGCCTGTCGGTCTCGGCGATCGAGAAGGTCACCGGCACCACCGGCACCGACGTCATCACGCTGCGCGGCACCAACCTGCTGCAGATCTCGTCCGTCGAATCGGTGATCGGCACCACCGGCACCACCGACCGCGTCACGCTCGTCGCCTCCGGCAGCCTGTCGGTGTCCGGTGTCGAATCGGTGACGGGCGCCGTTGGCACCGACACGGTGACGATGCTGGCCGCCGGGCTGGTCTCGGTCTCGTCAGTCGAAAGCGTCGTCGGCTCCAGCGGCAACGACACGATCACGATCCGGGCCGGCGGCACGACCGTCTGGGCCAAGGACGGCGTCGACGCGATCACCGCCGGCGCCGGCGTCGACAAGATCCTGTTCAAGGCGGCGTCGGAATCGGGCACCGGCTCGTCGGCCGACACGATCACCGGCTTCAACGCCGGCACCAACGCGACGACGGTCGACCAGATCTACCTGCTGGGTCTGGTCCAGGGCACGCTGGGCTTCCGCGGCACCAATGCCTTCACCTCCAGCGGCAACACCGAGGTCCGGGCCGTCAGCGGCACGACCTACGGCAGCGGCCTGGGCGCCGGTGACGCAGTGCTGCTGGTCGACCTGAACGGCGACGGTGCGGTCGACATGGAGATCAAGCTGCTGGGCACCAACGTCAGCAACGTCGACGCGGGTGACATCTTCGGAGGGTGATGGAGCCCCCACGGCCCTCCGGGGCCGAGGCCTTGCAGCCCCGAGAGGGCTCGCGCAGCGGACCGGCAAAGCCGGATCCGAGCACGCCACTTGATGGCGGCGGCGCTGCGCACGCCTTGGGCTGAATGGGGAGGGTTGGCGGCGCTGCAATGACATGCGATGCCGCCGCCCTCCGTTCGCCTCGAGCTTGTCGGACGAAATAGCGCCCCTCTCCGGCATCTTTTCCCCCGTTGCACTTCGAACCGGCCCCCTACCCTTGGTGGGATATGGAGCTGCTCGCCCCCCCTTCCGCCCTGCCCGTACCAACCCCGCCCGCGCCGCCCACCGGCGAGGTGCTGGACCTGCTGCGCCAGGCCGTCACCGCCTTTCGCGCCGGCCAGCCGCAGGTGATGGCCGAAGCCTGCCTGGCAGCACTGAAACTGTCACCGGCTCAACCGGAGGCCTTGCAGCTGATGGGCGTGGCCCAGCATCTGCTCGGCCGGCACGAGGCCGCGCTGCAATGGCTGGACAAGGCGGCCGAGCACAAGCCCGACGCCGCCGACCTGCACGTTAACCGCGGCGAGGTGCTGCGCACGCTGACGCGCTGGCCCGAGGCCGAGGCGGCGCTGCGGCGTGCGCTCGAGCTGCTGCCCGAGAACGTCGAAGCGCTGAACAACCTGGGCCTGGTGTTGCAGGCCCGCGGCCGTCATGCCGAGGCCGACGCCGCGTACCAGCAGGCGCTGGCCCTGCGCCCCGGCCATGTCGAGGCGTTGAACAACCTCGGTACGCTGCACCAGGAGTTGCGCCGCCCGATCGAGGCCGAGGCCTGCTACCGCGGCGTGCTGGCCGAGCAGCCGAACCACGTCAACGCCCTGAACAACCTGGGCACGTTGCTGAAAGAGTACGGCCGCTGCGATGACGCTGTCGCGCTGTACCGGCGGGTTCTCGAGATCGATCCGACCTTCCACCGCAGCTGGAACAGCCTGGGCCAGCTGGCCAAGGAACGCGGCGACTACGACGAGGCGATGCGCTGCTACCAACGCTCGCTCGAGCTGTCACCGGGCAACGCCGACACGCTTTACAACATCGCGCTCGCCGACCTGTTGTTCGGCCATCTGCAACGTGGTTTCGCCGGCTACGAAGTGCGCTACCACGCCCGCTCGCAGAACAAGAGCGCGCCGCGCCCGCCGGCGCTCGGCTGCCCGATGTGGCTGGGCGAGCCCTTGCACGGCAAGCACATCGCGCTGGTGCGCGAGCAGGGCCTGGGCGACCAGCTGCAGTTCTGCCGCTACGCAACGATGCTGCGCGACGCCGGCGCCGAGGTCACCCTGATCGTCGACGGCCCGCTGGTCGAGTTGTGCAAGAGCCTGGACGGCCCGACGCGGGTGATCGCGCCGGGGCAGATGCACAACCACCGCTACGACTACTGGGCGTTCCTGCTGAGCCTGCCGCACCGGCTGGCCACCACGGCAGGCCGCATCCCGGCGGTCGTGCCTTACCTGCGCGCCCCGGCGAACAAGATCGCAGCCTGGCGCGCCCGGCTGGCCAAGCCGCCCGGCGTGCGCGCCACGGTGGGGTTGGTCTGGGGCGGCAACAAGGACCATGCGAACAACCGCAACCGTTCGGCCCGGCTCGAGACGCTGGCGCCACTGCTCGATCTGCCCGGCCTGCGCTTCGTCAGCCTGCAAAAAGGCGAGCCGGTCGAAGAGCTGCGCGGCTCGCGCTGGCAAGGCCAGGTGCTGGACCTGGACGCCGAGCTCAACGACTACACCGACACTGCGGCCGCGATGGCCGGCATCGACCTGTTGATCTCGGTCGACACCTCGGTCGTCCACCTGGCCGGTGCGCTGAACAAGCCCTGCTGGGTGCTGACGGCCCACGGGCCCGACTGGCGCTGGCTGCGCGAAGGCGAAAGAACCGATTGGTACCCGAGCCTGCGCCTGTTGCGCCAAAGCGCGCCGCAAGACTGGGACGGCGTCGTCCAGACGATCCGCGGGCGCTTGGCCGATTGGTCACCGGCGCGCTCGGTGCAGGCCGCCAGCGACTTGCTGGGCCGTGCCATGGCTGCCCTGAATGCCAACCACGACGCACGCGCGGAAGCACTGTGCCGCGAAGCGCTGTTGGCCGATGCGCAGAGCATCGACGGCTGGCACCTGCTGGCGCTGGCGCTCAAGCGCCGCCACCGTTTCGCCGAGGCACTGACCGCCTTCGAACACGCCTTGACGCTGGTCCAGGAGCCGGCCTTTCGCGCGGTGATCCTCAGCAACTTCGGCAACACCCAGCAGGCGGCCGGGGACCTGGCCGCCGCGGTGGCCAGCTACCGCGAGTCGCTGGCGCTGGCGCCGAAACAATCCGGCGCCTGGTCGGCGCTCGGCCAGGCCTTGCTGGCCCAGGGCAAGCCGGCCGAGGCCGAAGCCGCCTGGCGCGACGGGTTGGCCAGCGGTTGCGAACCCGCAGGCTTGCTGAACCTGCTGGCCTCCGCGGCGCAGCGTCGAGGCGCAGCGACCGAAGCCGAGCAGCTGTTCCAGCAGTCGCTCTCGCACGACCGCAGCGCCCCGACCGAATACAACCTCGCCAACCTGTACAACGACGCCGGCCGTCCGGCCGATGCGATCGCGCACTACCGCGCAGCGTTGGCCATCGACCCGCACTACAGCCTGGCGCAGACCTCACTGCTGCGCGCCCTGCAGGCGGCCTGTGACTTCGACGGCGCGCGAGACGCCGCCGCGCAGGTGCTGGCCGCGGTCGACGCCGGCGGCGAGGACCCGCTGGCCGGCCCCGCGCAGCCGGTGTTCCCGTTTGCCTACCTCGCGCTGCCGGCCACGCGGACGCAGCAGCGCCGTTGCGCCCGCCAGTGGGTCGCCCGCCAGTACGCGGCACAGCTCGCGCGCGCATCGCAGATGCGCTACGCCCCCTTGCCGGCGCGGGCCCCGGCCGACCGGCGCCTTCGCATCGGTTACCTCTCTTCTGACCTGCACGCCCACGCCACGGCCTACCTGATGGCCGAGGTGTTCGAGCGCCACGACCGTTCGCGGGTCGAGGTCTTTGCCTACAGCTGCGGCCCGAACGACGGCAGTGCGATGCGCGAGCGCCTCGTGCGCGCCGTCGACCATTTCATCGACTGCGCCATGCTCGGCCTCGAAGACCTGGCGCACCGCATCCACGCCGACGGCATCGACGTCCTGATCGACCTGAAGGGCTACACGCGCGACACCCGCAGCGGCGTCCTGGCACTGCGGCCGGCACCGGTGCAGGTCAACTTCCTCGGCTACCCGGGCACGCTGGGCGCCGACTTCGCCGACTACGTGATCGGCGACCCCATCGTCACGCCGCTGGACCATGGCGCCGACTACGACGAGCGCATCGCCCAGCTGCCGCACTGCTACCAACCGAACGACCGGCAACGCGCCGTGGCCGTGAAGCCTCTGCGCCACGAGGCCGGCCTGCCAGACGACAAGATCGTGCTGGCCTGCTTCAACTACAGCTACAAGATCACCGAGCCGGTGTTCGCCCGTTGGTGCGACGTGCTGCAACGCGCGCCGAACACCGTGCTGTGGCTGCTGCGCTCGAACCCGCTGGCCGAAACCAACCTGCGCTCGACCATGCAAGCGCGTGGCCTCGACCCGCAACGCCTGGTCTTCGCGCCCGAGAAACCGCTGGCCGAGCACCTGGCCCGTCTGCAACTGACCGACCTCGTGCTCGACACCGAGCCCTACAACGCCCACACCACCTGCAGCGACGCGCTGTGGGTCGGCGTGCCGGTGCTGACGCGCACCGGCGACACCTTCGCCTCGCGTGTCGCGACCAGCCTTCTGCATGCCGCGGGTGTGCCCGAGCTGGCCACGACCAGCGCCGAGGCCTATGTCGAACTCGCCGCGGCGCTGGCCCATGACCCGGCGCGCCTGCAAGCACTGAAGCAGCGTCTGGTCGGCCAGCGCCTGACGATGCCGCTGTTCGACAGCGCGAGCTGGACGCGTGATCTCGAGAACCTGTACGACCGCATGGCCTGGCGCCAGCGCCAAGGGCTGAAGCCTGCGGCCCTACGCGCGATGACAGCCTGGCCCACGACGTCGATCGAGCGTGCGTTCGCGCTCTACCAGGCTGGTGCCGAGGCCGAAGCCCTTTCCTACGCCGAAGCCGCGCTGCGGGACGAGCCCGACCGCGCCGATGGTTGGACCTTGCTCGGCATCCTCTTCAAGCGCCAGGGCCAGCTCGACCTGGCCGAAGGGGCCTACCTGCGTGCGACTCAGCTGCAGCCCGGCTACGCCGACGCCTGGAACAACCTGGGCAACCTGCGACGTGACCGCGAAGACAAGACCGGCGCCCTGGCCGCCTACCGCGAGGCCGTGCGCCTGAACCCGGACAACGCCGAGACCCTCCACAACCTCGGTGTCGCGCTCGAGCACTTCGGCGATTGGGACGATGCGCTCGCCGCGTTCGATGCCACCGTGCAGCGCGAGCCGCAACACGTCGACGGTCATTGGAACCGCGCGCTCGCGCTTCTGCTGCACGGCCAGTTCCAGCAAGGTTTCACCGACTACGAATGGCGCTTCGCGCGCCGCCAACCCGAGCCGCGTGACTGCCCGCAACCGGTGTGGGACGGCGCGCCGCTGAAGGGCCGCACCGTGCTGATCTGGGCCGAGCAAGGCTTTGGCGATGCGCTGCAGTTTCTGCGCTTCGTGCCAGAGGTCAAGCGCCGCGGCGGCCGCGTCGTGCTCGAGGTGCTCGGCGAGATGATGGGCCTGGCCGCGCGCATTCCCGGCGTCGACGCAGTCACGCAGCGTGGGCTGCCGCCGCAGGCCATCCCGGCGTTCGACTGCCATGTCGCTCTGATGAGCCTGCCGCATGTGCTGGGTACCAGCGACGGGGCCATGCCGACCCTCGTGCCCTACGTGCATACCGACGCATCGCGCTGCACGCACTGGCGCCAACGTCTGGTCGATCATGGCTGGCAACGCGAGCGCGAGCTGGCGGTCGGCTGGGTTTGGGCCGGTAACCCGAACGTCAAGAACGATGCGCAGCGCTCGCCGCGCTTCGCTCCGTTTGCGCCGTGGCTTCGCCTGCCTGGCCTGCGCTGGTTCGTGCTGCAAAAAGGCGATGGCCAACGGGATCTGGCAGGGCAAGACCTGCCTGGCCACTTCGTCAACCTCGACGCCGAGATCCACAGCTTCGACGACACCGCCGCGGTGGTCGCCGAGTTGGACTTGGTGATCACCTCCGACACCTCGGTCGCCCACCTGGCTGGCGCGATGGGCAAGCCGGTGTTCGTGACGCTGCCGTACCACCGCGACTGGCGCTGGGGCCTCGACGCCGAGCGCAGCCATTGGTACCCGAGCGCACGCCTGTTCCGCCAGGCCACGCGCGGCGATTGGACGCCGGTGCGCAACGGGGTGGCGTCGGCCCTGGGCCAGATGGTGCGCCAAAGGCTGCCCCGGCCCCAGGCCTCGCCGACCGATGCCGACGGCTGGCTGCAGCGCGCCTTCGCCGCCTACCAGTCGCCCGCCTTCAATGCGCCGCGCGCTGAAGCCGACGTGGTCGCCGCACTGCAACGGGCCCCACGGCGCGCCGATGCATGGGCGCTGCTCGGCGCGATCCAGCGCCGCGTTGGCGCCGATGGCCGTGCCGCGGAAGCCTATCGGCGTGCGATCGACGTCGACCCCAGCTACACCGATGCATGGCGCAACCTGGCCAACCTGCACAAAGCCCGCGGCGAGTTCGCGCTGGCCGAGCCGCTGTATGCCGAAGCATTGCGCCGCCAGCCGGACGATGCGCTCGCGCTGTCGCAGCAGTCCGACCTGTGGCGCCTGCAAGGCCGGGCGGTCGATGCCGTTCAGGCCGCGCAAGCCGCACTCACCTTGCGGCCCGACCTCGCCGAAGCCGCGCTCCATCTGGGCAACGCCAGCCTGGACACCGACGACACCGAGGCCGCGTTGGCGGCTTACGAACGCAGCCTGCTCCTGCAGCCCACCAGCCTCGAAGCGCGCTTCAACCTCGGCATCGCGTTGCAGCGCACCGAGCGATCGGCCGAAGCAGTGCAACACTTCGAAGCCGTGCTGGCCGGCCAGCCGACACACACCCGTGCACGCTACAGCCTGGGACTGGCGTTGCAGGCGCTGCAACGGTACGACGCGGCGCAAGCGCACTACGAGACGCTGCTGGCGGCCGCGCCCGAGCACTTCGCGGCGCGTTTCAACCTCGCGTCGATCCACCTCGCGCGCGGCGCGCATGCGAAGGCGTTGGACGAACTCGAACAGTGCCAGCACCTGCAGCCCAGCCACCTCGGCGTGCAGCTGCAGATCGTGCACCTGCGCCAGCAGTTGTGCGACTGGGCGAACCTGCCCGACGAGACGGCGCTTCGCGCGCTCGTTCGGCAGCTGAGCGACGAGCCTGCCACTGAAACGCCCGTCTTCGACGCGCCCTCGCCGTTCGCGGTGCTGTCGTTGCCGTTGCTCCTGAGCGATTCAGACATCGCGCCGATCGCCGCCCGTCACGCCGCGCACATCGCGCAGCGCGTGGGCGCGCCACTGCCGCCGCGCGCTGCGGTCGAGCGACCACGATTGCGCCTGGCCTATGCCTCGGCCGACTTCCACAACCACGCGACGATGCACCTGATGCGTGGTGTCTTCGCGCGCCACGACCGAGCGCGATACGAGCTGAGCGCCTGGTCCTTCGGGCCCGACGATGCCAGCGACTACCGCCGTGGCCTGAAGCGCGACGTCGACCAATTCCACGATGTCGCCCAACTGAGCGATCGTGCGCTGGCCGACGCATTGCGAGCGGCCGAGATCGACATCCTGATCGATCTGAAAGGCTACACCCGCGATGCACGCCCCGGCGTGTTCGCGCTGCGCCCGGCACCGTTGCAGCTGACCTGGCTCGGTTACCCCGGCGCCTCGGCCGCGACCTGGTTCGATGCGACGATCGGTGACGCCACCGTCACGCCGCTGTCTGCGCAGCCAGCTTTCGTCGAGCCGATCGTGAACCTGCCACACAGCTACCAGTGCACCGACGACGCACAGCGCGTCGCGTCGACGGGCCTGACACGCGCCGACTGCGGCTTGCCCGACCACGCGGTCGTGCTGGCCTGCTTCTGCACCCACTACAAGCTCGACGCCGACACCTTCGCGCTGTGGATGCGGCTGCTGGCCCGCGAACCGCGCGCCCTGCTGTGGCTGGTCGATGGCCCCCTGGAGACGCGGCAGCGTCTGTACGCCGCCGCCGAAGCCGCCGGCATCGCACGCGACCGGTTGGTCTTCGCGCCGATCTGGTCGAAGCCACGCCACCTCGAACGTCTGGCCCTGGCCGACCTGGTGCTCGACACCCGCTTCTACAACGGCCACACCACCGTCAGCGACGCCTTGTGGGCCGGCGTGCCGGTGCTCAGCGTGCTGGGCACCGCCTTCGCCGGCCGCGTCGGCGCCAGCCTGCTGCGCGCAGCCGGCCTGCCCGAAGGCGTGACGACCACGGTGGCCGAGCACGAGGCGCTGGCCAGCCGACTCATCGCGCACGCCCATGAACGCCACGCCTTGCGCCAGCGCCTGCGCGAAGCGCGCGGCCGCTCGCGGTTGTTCGACACGCAGGGCTTCGTGAGCGACTTCGAGGCGGCGATCGAGCGCTTGTGGCAGGCCAAGCTCGCGCGACAATCCGCAGGGTGAGCACACCCACTTTCGACCGCTTCGACCCCGCCCGCAAGCTGCTGAGCCTGGAACAGGCGGTGGCCGAACACGGCGGCCGAGCCGGCACCGTGTTCACCAACGGCGTGTTCGACGTGCTGCACCGCGGCCATGTGGCCTACCTGGCGGCCGCCCGCACGCTGGGCGATCGGCTCATCGTCGGCGTCAACAGCGACGCCTCGGCCCGCCGCCTGGGCAAGGGCCCGGACCGTCCGTTGAACCGCGAACTCGACCGCGCCTACCTGCTGGCCGGGCTCGAGAGCGTGGATGCGGTGCTGTTGTTCGAGGAAGACACTCCGCTCGCGGTCCTGGCGCAGTTGAAGCCAGCGGTCTACGTCAAAGGCGGCGACTACGACATGGCCCAGCTCGCCGAGACACCGCTGGTGCAAAGTTGGGGTGGCCGCTCGCTCGCGCTGCCCTTCGTCGACGGCTATTCGACGACAGCGCTGGTCCGTCGCATCCGCGGCTGACCGCCTCCGAAGGGGGCCGGCTGCGCCCGGCAGCGGCTTGTCACCCCCGCGTTACCCCCTCGCGCCCATCGCAGCGCCGAGGCGTTCTGACAATGAACCGGTCATCACCGATTCATTGTCAGAGGAGCGCACAAGATGAACAACCGATCCATGTCCGGCCTGCGGCGCTGGGCAGTGGCGTGCCTGGCGGCGTGGTCCGCAACGTTGGCCCTGCCCGTCCAGGGCATGCCCGACACCCCCGTCAAAACCGACGAGACACTGGCCGACTGGACGAAGTGCGCCATCGAAGGCGGTGTCTGCCGCTTCACCGGCACGCACCAGGTTCGCTTCGGCCGGGCCGGCCACTTCTTCTACCGCAACGCCACCGACTCGATTGCCTGCAACAGCGCCCAGTTCGGCGATCCGTTGCCCGGCACCAGCAAGGTGTGCCAGGTGTCGCCCGGCGCGCCACCGCCGGAGGAGCCGTGGGTCCAGTGCGCGGCCGAGCATGGGGTCTGCAGTTTCGCCGGCGAGCGGCGGGTGCGCTACGGGCTGGATGGGCGCTACGCCTACCAGAGGCTCACCGGCCCGGTCGCCTGCAACAACGAGCAGTTCGGCGATCCCTATCCGGGGGCCAACAAGCTTTGCAAGATCAAGTCGACCACGACGAGCGACGGCCCTTACGGCCAGAACCCGGACGACTACGTGCTCAGCTTCCACGACGAGTTCGACGGCGACAAGCTCGACGCCGCGGTCTGGAATGAAGCCATCTGGTACGACACGCCCAACCCCACGAAGAACTTCGCCGTCGAGAACGGCTCGCTGAAGATCTGGCCCCAGCGCGATGCCAACGGCCAGTTCTTCAACCGCACCATCGACACCGACGGCAAGTTCTACCAGACCTATGGCTACTTCGAGATCGACGCCAAGCTGCCGGTCGGCAAGGGCACCTGGCCCGGCTTCTGGATCTTCAACCACATCGGCGACCGCCGCCCAGAGATGGACATCATGGAAGCCTACGCCGGCGGCGCGCCGCCATGGGGTTTCGAGGTCGACGGCATCCCCCACCCGCAGGCCTATGCGCCGACGGTCTGGCTCGGCGACTACGAAGGCCACCTGATCGGCACGCGCCAGTTCGACACCCACATGGACCTGTCTGCCGACTTCCACAAGTACGGCGTCAAGTGGGAGCCGAACAGGCAGACCTACTACTTCGACGGCCAACCAGTGATGACGCTCGATGTCGCGATGGGCGACCCGATGTACGTGCTGCTGGACCTGTGGTTCGGCAGCGCCTCGGGCCAGCCCGACGACACGACCCCGACCGGGCGCGGCAACTCGTTCGAGATCCGCTACGTGCGGGCCTGGGACTTCAAGGCCCAGTCGGCACCACACGGCGAAGCATCACGGTGATGCGGGTGACCGGGTCGCGTCCCCGCTTCATCCGCCGTGCCCTCGGCGCCGGTGCGGCGCCCGTGCTGGCCACCGGCGTCGACGCTACGCCGGTCGGCTACGTCAACGTGAAGGATCCGCCGTACCGCGCCAAGGGCGACGGCGTCGCCGACGACACCGCCGCCATCCAGGCGGCGAGTCGGCAGCAACACGCCGTCGCACGATGTGCGGGTGCTGTCCAATCGCTTGCTGCATTGCGGCAGCGTCGGCGGCATCGGCCTGGTCGCGTTCACCGTCGACGAGCTGTTGCTGAAGGGCAACCGCTTCGAACGCGGGGCATCAGTGCACGCCGGCGATGAACAGCTTCAGCGGCAACGAACTGAACGGGCTGCCGAGCTACTTTCAATACGGCTGACCGCGGCGACGCGAATTCGACCGCAAGACGCGGAGTGCCACCTTGTGCCAGCATGTCTAAGCTGCCTGCATCGAACTTTGCGATGCGAGGCACGACATGAACATGAGCACCAAGAGCGAACTGCGCGCCGCCGCCACCGTGGCCGACCCACGTTGGGTCGCGGTCGCGTCACGCGACAGCCGAGCCGATGGCCGGTTTGTCTATTCGGTCCGCACGACAGGCGTCTACTGCCGGCCCAGTTGCCCGGCCCGCAGCGCCCGGCCGGAGAACGTGGCCTTCCACGCCAGCACCGCCGACGCCGAACGGGCCGGCTTTCGCCCCTGCCGACGCTGCAAGCCTGACCAGGCAGGACCGGCCACACAACAGGCAGCCATGGTGGCCGAGCTGTGCCGCTACATCGATCAGGCCGAACGACCACCGCGGCTGGAAGACTTGGCCGAGCGCGCCGGCCTGAGCACTTTCCACCTGCACCGCGTCTTCAAGGCCATCACCGGCCTGACGCCAAAGGCCTATGCCGACGCGCAGCGGGCGCAGCGCCTGCGGCGCGAGCTCGAAGCGGGCAGCTCGGTCACCGAAGCGATCTACGGTGCCGGCTACAACTCCGGCAGCCGCTTCTACGCGCAGGCCGACCAGGTGCTGGGCATGACGGCCTCGCGCTTTCGCGCCGGCGGGACGGACACCGACATTCGATTCGCGATCGGCCAGTGTTCCCTCGGTGCCATCCTGGTGGCCCGCAGCGAGCGCGGCGTCTGCGCGATCCTGCTGGGCGACGACCCGCAAGCGTTGGCGCGCGAGCTGCAAGACCGTTTCCCGAACGCGCAGCTGATCGGCGGGGACGTCGACTTCGAGCGGATGGTGGCGCAGGTGGTCGGTTTCATCGAGGCTCCGCAGTTGGGCCTGGACCTGCCGCTGGATGTGCGCGGCACGGCTTTTCAGCAGCGCGTATGGCAGGCACTGCGCGACATTCCGCCAGGTCGCACGCTCAGCTATGCCGAGGTAGCCGAGCGCATCGGCGCACCGACGGCTGTGCGTGCGGTGGCACAGGCCTGCGGCGCCAACGCGCTGGCGGTGGCCATCCCCTGCCACCGGGTCGTGCGCAGCGACGGGTCGCTGTCGGGCTACCGCTGGGGCGTCGAGCGCAAGCGCAGCCTGCTCGAACGCGAGGCGCAGGCATGAACGCGCCGGACCGTTCAGCGGCCTTGACGGTGGCCAGCCCTTTGGTCGACCGGATCGAGGCCATCGACCCACACGACCTGGCCGCGCAGCTCGATGCCCATGGCTGGGCTCGGATCGAGGGGTTGCTGGCCCGCACCGAGTGTGAGGCGCTGGCGAGGCTTTATCCAAGCAGTGAGCCGGTCTTCCGCAGCCGCGTGGTGATGGGCCGGCACGGCTTCGGGCGTGGCGAATACAAGTACTTCGCTTACCCGCTGCCGGAGCTGATCGCCACGATGCGCGAGGCGTTCTACGCCAAGCTCGCGCCCATCGCCAACCGCTGGCACGAAGCGCTCGGCCTGACCGAGCGTTTTCCGCCCGGGCATGAAGCGTTCATTGCACGCTGCCACGCAGCCGGCCAACGGCGGCCCACGCCACTGCTGCTGCAGTACGGCAGCGACGACTACAACTGCCTGCACCAGGATCTGTACGGCGACCTGGTGTTTCCGCTGCAGGTAGTGCTGCTGCTGTCGCGGCCGGGCGTCGACTTCGAAGGCGGCGAGTTCGTGATGACCGAGCAGCGGCCCCGCATGCAATCGCGGCCGATGGTGCTGCCGCTGCGCCAGGGTGATGCGGCGGTGATCGCCGTGAGCCAGCGGCCGGTGCAAGGCACGCGCGGCGTCTACCGGGTGAACCTGCGTCATGGCGTGAGCGCGCTGCGAACGGGCCACCGCCACACCGCCGGACTGGTGTTCCACGACGCCCTCTGAGCGCGGCCGAACACCAGGGCCTGTTAACACATAAATCGCGACCTCACCACCACGAGCTCCCTCATGGCCCACTCTCGCCGGGGCCTGCACACTGCCCTGCCGCACAAAAAAATAGGGCCACGATGGTTGCCCAAGGTGGCCCCGAGGAGGAGTGGTCTCTGATCAACGTTCGGCCCTCGCTGCGTGGGTCACACGCCCCTCAGGCCTCCCGCGGTTCGGTAAGAGCACGGCGCGTGCCATTCACCCTCGAAGTTCGGGTAAGCCCGGAGCAAAAGACGCTCCTGGCGCCCGCCGGGGCGGAAACCGGCTGGTTCACGGCTACAGCCTGCAACAACCAGGGCGGTTTTCCGCCCTGCCCCAGCCGCGGAAGTGCGGGAATCCGCACCTGACCGATCAGGCCGCCCCCTCCTTCTCAGTGGTACAGCTCGCTGCTCGACAAGTGGTCGTGCACGTCCGAGCCGGCGGTGATCAGCAGCTTGCCGTTGACGAGCAGGGTGGCCGCGTGGCCATAGCGCGGCCGCAGCATCGGCGCCCCGGCGGCCCACCGGCCGGTCGACGGGTCGAACAGCTCGACGCTGTCCAAGGTGTCGCCGCCGGTGCGCCCGCCGGCCACCAGCACCTTGCCCGTCGGCAGCAGCACCGCGGTGTGGTCCGCGCGGCCGTTCGCCAGTGGCGCAGTCACCGTCCAGCTGCCGGTGGCAGCGTCGTACAGCTCGGCGCCGTCGATCGACTCGCCGCCACCGGCCACGAGCACCTTGCCGCTGGGCAGCAGTGTGGCGGTGTGCAGGGCACGCTGCCGCGCCATGCGGCCGGTCGTGCTCCAGGAGCCGTTCGACGGGTCGAACAGTTCGCTGCTGTCGAGTGTGCGCATGCCCAGCGTGGCCTGGGTGCCGCCGCTGACCAGCACCTTGCCGTTCGGCAGCAGGACGGCCGTGTGGTCCCAGCGCGATTCGTGCATCGTCGGCAGGTCCTGCCACCTGCCGGTGGCGGGGTCGTACAGCTCCGCGCCGGCGAGGCTGCGGCCCAGCGTGTCGCGGCCGCCGGCCACCAGCACCTTGCCATTGGGCAGCGCGGTGGCGGTGTGGCCGGTGCGGGCGGTGTCCATCGGTTCGGTCGCGGTCCACAGGCCGGAGACGGGGTCGTACAGCTCGGCGCTGGACTCCATGAACTGCAGGCCCGAGGTCCATTCGATGCCGCCAGCGACCAACACCTTGCCATCGGGCAGGCGCGTGGCCGTGTGGCCAAAGCGCTGGATCAGCGGGTAGCCGGTCGGCGCGAAGCTGCCGTTGACCGGGTCGTAGCGTTCGGCCGGCGGCGTGTTCGTGGCCTGGTTGAAGCCGGCACTGACCAGCACCTGACCCTGCGTCAGCAACGTGGCGGTGTGGTTGACGCGGGACACGGCCATCGCGCCGGTGGCGGTGAATGACCCCGTGCCGCCGGCCAGGCCGCAGATGACGGTGACGTTGGAAACGTTGTTCGCCCCCATCGTCGCCACGCCATAGGTGGAGGTGCAGGGCTGCGCGATAGGACGGGTGGTGCCGAGCGCGACGCTGTAGACACGGCCTTCTTCGACCGGGTGGGCAAAGGTGAACCGACCGTCGGCACTCAGCGTCACACTGTCTTCGCCGCTGGTCAGCACGATCTGGTTGCCAGGCATCAGCCCGGTGACCGTACCGCCCACCGTGTGGGCCACCGTGCCCGGGCTGCCGCCGCAGCCGGCCAGCGCCACCGCGGCCATCACGGTCGCGGCGATCCACGCAGCCCGTGCGCATGCGCGCCGTGCCTTGTCGTCGTGTGTCATGTCGAATCTCCCGTGTGCAACGGGGATTCTGCCGGTTCAGGCGGGGCGTCGGGCCAGGCGTGAAGCCTTCTGCGAAACAGCGCTGCGCGTCGGCAGGCCGTCGGTCGGGTTCATCAGCCACTGCGCATACAGCGCCACGCCGGTCGACACGTTGGTCATCGGGCGGGTGTAGCCAGCCTTGCGCAGTGCGCGCAGGTCCGCCTGCGTGTGGCACTGGTAGTGACCACGCAGCGCATCGGGGAACGGGGTGTAGCGCAGTTGGCCGGCGTCGACCAGTTTCGACAGCGCCAGCGGCTCGTCGCCGCGCGCCCCGCGGCAGCTGTTCAGCATCGAGGCAGCGACCGCATTGAACGGTTCGGCACGGCCCGAGCCGACGTTGAACACGCCGCTCGCGCCGCCGTTTTCGAGCAGCCAGAGGTTCACATCGACGACATCGCCGACCCAGACGAAGTCACGCTCGTGCGCGCCGGGGCCGTAGCCGTTGTAGTCGCCGAACAAGGCCACCTGGCCCTGGCACTGGAACTGGCCGAAGTGGTGGAACGCCACCGAGGCCATACGGCCCTTGTGCTGCTCGCGTGGGCCGTAGACGTTGAAGTAGCGCAGGCCGGCGATCTGGCTGCCCGCACCGGCGGCCAAGGCGCGCCGCACCGTCTGGTCGAACACCAGCTTGGACCAGCCGTAGACATTCAGCGGCCGCTCGTTGCCGGGCGTTTCGGCGAACACCGTCGAGCCGCCGTAGACCGCGGCGGACGACGCGTAGATCAAGCGGCTGCCCTGCGCGAGGCAGGCTTCGAGCAAGCGGCGCGAGCACTCGTAGTTGCGCGCCATCATGAGCTTGCCGTCGTGCACCATCGTGTCCGAGCAGGCCCCCTGGTGCAACACGGCATCGACACGGCCGAACTCGCCGCGCTCGAAGCGGGCGTAGAACTCGTCCATGTCGACATAACTCGACAGCTGCGTACCGACCAGGTTGCGAAACTGCTGGCCGTTGGTCAGGTCGTCGACCGCGATCACGTCGTCGATGCCGCGCGCATTCAGCGCATGCACCAGGTTGCTGCCGATGAAACCGGCCGCGCCGGTGACTACGACACGCATGATTCGTTGCGCTCCCGCGCCGTGCCGGCGCGCTTGGGCAAAGGGGTGGGCGCGGGGGCTGGCCCGGCTTCGCGCATGGCGGCCAGCAACTCTTCGCGGCTGACCGTCGAGGTGCCGAACTTGCCGACCACGATGCCGGCGGCACGGTTGGCCCAGCGCATCGCTTCAAACGCGTCGTCGCCCTGCGCCATGCGCCAGGCCAGCGTGGCCAGCACCGTGTCACCGGCACCGCTGACGTCGAACACCTCGCGCACCCGCGCCGGCTCGTGCACCATGCCGCGGCCATTGAACATCGTCATGCCGGCTTCGCCTTGCGTGACCAGGAGGTAGGTCCAGCCCAGGCGCTTGCGCAACGCCACCGCCTGGCGCTGGAACGCGGCGTCGTCGGCCCAGGGGCCGGCCACCGCCTTGAATTCACCCAGGTTGGGTTTGACCAAGGTGGCGCCGGCGTAGCGCGCCCAGTCCAGGCCCTTGGGGTCGACGAGCACCGGTCTGGATTCCTTGCGCGCAGCGTCGATCAGGTATTCGCAACGCGACAGCGCACCCTTCGCGTAGTCCGACAGCACCACCAGATCGTGCCGGTTCAGCAAGGCAACGTAGCGCTTGGCCAGGGTTTCCAGCATCCCGGGCAACGGCTCGCTTTCGAAGTCGGCGCGCAGCATCTGGTGCTGGCGCGCGACGCAGCGGATCTTCTGGATCGTCGGGTAAGCCGGGTCGGCGACACGCTCCAGGCGCACGCCGGCTTCGGACAAGATTCGTTCGAGCGCGTCGCCCGCCTCGTCGCGGCCCGCGAGCGTCAGCAGGGTGACCTGCGCACCGAGTGCGGCGAGGTTCAACGCGACATTGGCGGCGCCGCCGGCACGGTCATAGCGGCGCGTCACGCGCAGCACCGGCACCGGGGCTTCGGGGGAGATGCGGTCGACACTGCCGTCCCAATAGCGGTCCAGCATGGCATCGCCGACCACCAGGATGGGTTGGCTTTTTTCCACGACGGCCATGTTCCCATCGGGGCCAGGCCGGCAAGCCGCGGAAAAGACGGCCGTGCACGGGCCAGTTCCGGCGGGTACGTGCAGCCGAACAGGCAGGCGAGAAGAACACGAAACAGCTCTGCTAGAATCCCCGTTTTCGCCGGTGTAGCTCAGTTGGTAGAGCAGCGCATTCGTAATGCGAAGGTCGGGAGTTCGACTCTCTTCACCGGCACCAATGCCCACGGGCGCTAGCAGGTTGGTAACCGCTAGCGCCCGTTGTCTTTGGTGGGTCACGCTTCAGTCGTACCGATCGGCGAGACGCGCGCTGCCGCCGAGGCAGCGCAGGTCGGCCAACCAGGCCCTGCGGTGGCACTTCGGCCTGGCCGGGTCAGCCGAGTGGGCACCCTTGCATCCTTCTCGCCACTGCGTCGTCTATGCAGGTGGACGCTCGGCATCGTGCCGGGCGCACAACCCAGGAGTTCTGATGAACACCCCGACGACGCCCCCTACCCCACAGACACCCGCACCAGCCACCCTGCCGGCCGAAGCCAACGAACCCTGCTGCGACACCCGTACGCAAGGCACATGCTGCGACGCTGAGGCCAAGCCGACCTGTTGTGGGCCGGCTCCGGCACCGGGCCCGCGCTGCGGTTGCCAATGATCCGTGGCAACGCCGGCGGACGGGGTTGCCGTGGAGGATGATGCGAGAACGATGTCCAGCAACGACGTCTCCACCACCGAGCCCGTCGATCCCGCGGCAGCGGCGCGGACGTTCCGCGCAGCGCTGGTTCGCTTCGTGCGATCGAAGGTGACCGATTCACACGAAGCGGAAGACATCGTGCAAGAGGTGATGCTGCGCCTGCACCGCAGCGTGGGGCAATTGCGGGCCCGGCAGATGGTCGGCCCGTGGCTGTTCCAGATTGCGCGCAACGTGATCATCGATCACTACCGTGCGCGGGGCCGCAGGCCCGACACCACACCTCTCGACGACGAACTGGCGGACGCCGGTGGCGTTTCAGAAGCCGAACCCTCGGTTGGCTTCACCCGGCGCGACGCCACCCACTGCCTGGCTGGATTCCTCGAGGTGCTGCCGCCGCCGATGGCCGATGCTTTGCGCTGGGTGGATCTGGAGGGGCTCACCCACCGCGAAGTCGCGCTGCGGACCGGGCTGTCAGTGCCCGGCGTCAAGTCGCGCGTGCAGCGCGCGCGGTCTGCGGTGCGTGACGCGGTGGTGCGCTGCTGCGAGCTTGACTTCTCGCACCCTCAAGGTCTGGTCGAGTACCTGCCAGCCCAGGCACCGGCGTGCCCGCCGGCGTGCTCGCGCAGCTGTGCGAGCGAAGGCTGCGGCGCCGGCGTGCACCAGGAGGCAGAGCGTCCTCAGGCCGGTGCCTGAGTTCCCCCTGCCGTACCGGGGGGCGCCGCGGCGCGTCGGCGGACGGTCCAGGCGAAGACCGCAGCCGACGCCGCGGCAACGGCGGCCATGAGCAGCAACAGGTGCATCGGATCCGGCCACGTGAGCAATGCCAACGACGCGGCGATCGGCCCGGCGGCCTTGGCCAGCAGCACCGGTGTGGCCATCGCGCCGTTCACCGCACCGTAGTGCTGGCGGCCGTACAACTCAGCGGGGATCGCCCCTCGCACGATGGTCATGACCCCGTTGCCGCAACCGTACAGGAGTGCGAACAAGGCGAGTCCGGCGGGATGAGGGCCCACCCCTGCCAGCAGGGCGAGCGCCACGGGCAGCAGCCACATGGCGAGGACGCCCACGCGTGATGGGTGCAGCTTCGACAGGAAGACGAACTCGAGCACCCGGCCGAGCACCTGCATCGGCCCGATCAGCGCGCCGACCCATGCCGCCTGGGCGACTGTCAGCCCCTTGCCTTGCAACAGCGAGATCAGGTGGACCGTCATGGCCGAGAACACCAGCGCGTTGGCGGTGAACGCGCCGCACAGGCCGTAGAAGGTCGGATCGCGCAGAACAGTGTGAAGTGCGGGGCGGTTTGCCGGTACGGCCGCGGAAATGGCCCCTTCATCCGGCGCGGCTCGGCTGGCATGGCCGCCTGGCGGCAGCAGCCAGGCGTGCAGCGGTGCGCAGACCATCAGGTTCAGCAGGCCGAGCACCAGCAACGCCTGCTGCCAACCGTAGCCCTCGATCAGTGCCTGGGTCAGCGGCCAGAACACGGTGCTGGCGAATCCGCCAAAGAGCGTCAGCGCCGTGATGGCCTTGCGCTGGCGCTCTCGAAACACCTGCGCCAGCACCGCGAACGCCGGATCGTAGAGCGTGGCCGCCATCGCCACGCCGAGGCCTGCCCACACCAGATAGAGCTGCCAGATCTCGTGGACCTGGCCCAGCGCGATGAGCAGCAAGCCGGCGCCCACGGAACCGACGGTCATGACCCAGCGGCCGCCGTGTCGATCGATGAGGCTGCCGATCGGCGCCGAGGCCGCGCCGGCCGCCAGCAGCGCCACCGAGAACGCGCCAACGACAGTCGGTTGGTCGGCGCCGACGGCGCCTGCCAGTGCGCCGATCACCAGCGAGAAGGCGTAGTAGATCGAGCCCCAAGCGATGATCTGGGTGATGCCCAGGGCCACGACGATGGCCCATGGCTTGCGCACGTCGGCCAACCGATCAGCCACAGCAGCCAGTCCGCACCGCCGTGCCGGCCGCAGCCGCCGCGGCTGGCTTGGGCGGTGCGGTGCCGCAGCTCGAGCCGCAGCCAGACGATGCAGCGGCGACGGCGGCCGCCACGGCTGTCGCCGCGGAAGCAGCCGTTGCCGCCGGGCCCGGCGCGGTGCCGCAGCAGCCGCCGGCCGCACCATCCGACGGCGCCGACGGGCCGCCAACACTGCACACCCCCGTCTCGGGCAGGTCCAGCTCGACACGGTCCGCGGCCGCCCAGTCACCCGCGATCGCGGCGACGACGGAGCGCACCTGTTCGAAGCCGGTGGCCATCAGGAAGGTCGGCGCCCGGCCGTAGGACTTCACCCCCACGGTGTAGAAGCCGGCTTCCGGGTGCGACAGCTCGCGGTGGCCGTGTGGGCGCACGGTGCCGCAGCTGTGCAGGTTCGGGTCGATCAGCGGACCCAAGGCCTCGGTCGACTCCAGCCACGGGTCGAGTTTGAGCCGCAGTTCGCTGGCCACGCCAAGATCAGGCCGTTGGCCCGTTGCGCAGATGATCTCGTCGATTCCCTGCACGCGGATCCGCTGCCCCTTGGCATCCAGGCCTTCGACGGTGAGCGTGGGGCCATGGCGCTGAATCGTGTCGATGCGCAGGCCGCTGAAGAATTCCAAGCCGGCTTGATCACGCAAGCGGCGCAAATCGGCGCCGAGCTGGCCGCGCGCCGGCAAGGCATCTGCGCTGCCGCCGCCAAACACGCGCGCCAGCGTTGGTGTGCGCACCGACCAGGCGAGCTGCGTGTCCGGCACCGTGCGCGCCAACTCGGCCAGGCCCAGCAAGGCGTTGGCCGCCGAGTGGCCGGCACCCACCACCAGCGTGCGCTTGCCGGCGTAGCGGCTGCGGTGCGCGCCGAGAGTGTCCGGGATGCCGTAGAAGATCCGGTCGGCCGCATCGCGCTCGCCGAGGGCGGGCAGGCCGTTGGCGCCCAGCGGGTTCGGCGTCGACCAGGTGCCGGTCGCGTCGATCACGGCGCGGGCGCGGAACTGCACGGGTTCCCCGTCACGGCGACCGCGGATCACGAACGGCGCCGCGTCGCGACCGGCCGTCTTGACCTTGTCGAAGCCTTCGCGGCTGATGGATTCGACGCGCACGCCCAGGTGCAGTGCCTTGGCGACCTCGGGCAGGGCGGCAAAGGGCTGCATGACCTGCTCGACGATCTCACGTGCCAGCGGCAGCGCCTGGTCGTCTGCCGGGGCCTGCCAACCGGTGGCCTTCAGCTGCTCGGCCATCGCTTGATCGATGTTGTAGCGCCATGGTGAAAACAGCCGCACATGGCCATAGTCCAACAGGTTGGCACCAACCGAGGCGCCGGCTTCGAGGATCAGCGGCGTGATGCCTCGCTCGATGAGCCGGGCCGCGGCCGCCAAGCCCACCGGACCGGCGCCGATCACGGCCACGGGCAGGTCTGCCGGCGCGTCGGGGGATTCGATCAAGGTCAAACCCATCAGCGTCGCGGTGGCCGGGCAGGCGCCCTGGAACTCCGCCGAGGCCTTCAGCGCTTCGGGCACCAGCTGGCGGTCCATCGGCGCGAAGCCGAAGCGCGGGAAATACGCCGCCGCGGTGGTCGTCAGCAAAAAGATATGGCGGATCTGGCGCCGGCGCGCCTGGTCGATGAGGGTGCTGACCAGCGTGCGGCCGATGCCCATGTGGTGCAGACCCGGCGCGACGGCCACGGAGCGCAGCAGGGCGGCGTCACCGCGGACTTCTGCCCCGGCCACGCCGAGCACTTCGCCCGCACGGTGCGCCACCACGAAAGTCGAAAGATGGTCCTGCGCACCGTCCAGCGGCAGCTGGTTGGCCTTGAGCAGCGATGAGATGGCGGGCCAATCGGCCGGTCCGGCCTGGCGGACGGAAAACGAAGTGTTCAGCGACATGATGAAGATTCCTTGCGATCAGAGACGGGCAAACAACAGGTGGCGGAGGTGTCCTGGCGGAGCTGCTTGAGCAGCACCAGGAGCGCGTGGCGGACCTGTTGGCGGTCTTGGGCGCCCAGACCAGCAAGCAGTTGCTCGGCGTGGCCGTCGAGCGTGGCGTTGAGCGTCTTCACGCGGCGCTTGCCGGCGGCCGTCAGTGTGACGATCCAGCTGCGGGCATCGGCCGGGTTCGGTTCCTTGGCGACCAGCTCGAGCTCGACGAGGCTGTCCACTGCCCGGCTGATCCAACTCTTCTCGAGCAGCAGCCGGGCGCCGAGCTCGACCATCGGCATCGGCCCCGAGCGGCCCAGCTCGGTCAGGATGTGGCACTGGGTACTCGTGGTCTGGCAGCAATCGGCCACCACACGCTGAGCCCGGACATACAGGCGCGCGACCTCGCGCAGCAGCTCGCCGGTCTGAGCGGATTCGTTCATTTCGTTGTGTCCAGCAACCATCTGTGCGCACGATAGACTCCGCAAATTATGTTGTCAATAGCAACTACTTCGGCGAAAGGAGCGGACCCGAAGGTCCGCCGCGTTTGACGTTCTACTTTCTCGCGGTTTCGCCTTCTGCCCCGGAAGCCTCGATGACGTTGGGGTGGCCGGCCGGATGCAGCCGCGGCTCGAACAGGTGGTGCAGCGCCAGGCCGATCGCGGCACCACCCAACTGGGCGGCCATGAAGCCCGGCGCGCTCGCCGGCGCGATGCCGGCAAAGCTGTCACTGAACATGCGGCCGAAAACGGCTGCAGGGTTGGCAAACGAGGTCGAGGCGGTGAACCAGTAGGCCGCGCCGATGTAGGCCGCGACCATCGGTGCGGCGCGCCCTGCCGGCGCCCGCAGGATCACCAGCAGCAGCCCGGCGGTGGCCACGCCTTCAGCGACCCATTGGCCCGTGCCGCCCCGCAGCTTGGCCGACCATTGCAGGACGGGCAGGTCGAACATCACGTGGGCCAGCCATGCACCCAGCATCGCGCCGAGCAGCTGAGCCGCGATGTAGGGCACCAGCGCTGCCCTGGGAAGCTCGCCACGCCAGGCCATGACGGCGCTGACGGCCGGGTTGAAGTGCGCGCCGCTGATCGGACCGAACACTTCGATCAGGATGTACAGGCCGCCGACGGTGGCCAGCGTGTTGGCCAGCAGCGCGATCGCGACGTTGCCGCCCGACAGGCGCTCGGCCATGACGCCCGAGCCGATCACGACGGCCAGCAGCAGCGCCGTGCCGAGCGCCTCGCCGGTGAGTTTGCGTGGCAAGTCCATCAGCCACCTTCAGCTCTTGACGATGTCGGCCAACGCCTGCTGCAGCTCGGCGTTGCCCATCGACGCCAGCGGCAGCGCGAGCAGCTGCAGCATGCGATAGCCGATCGCCTGGCGGGTCAGCTCGAAGGCAGTCTTCTTGCCTTCATCGCCGCCCAGCGCATTGGACGGATCGGGGTAGCCCCAGTGGACCTTGACCGGGCTGCCCGGCCAGTACGGGCACTGCTCGGCCGCGGCGCTGTCGCACACGGTGATGACGATGCGCATCTCCGGGGCGCCGGGCTGGGTGAACTCATCCCAGCTCTTGCTGCGGTAGCCGCTCACGTCGACACCCGCGTTGCCGAGCGCTTCGAGCGCAAACGGATTGAGTCGACCGCTCGGCGCACTGCCGGCACTGAAGGCGCGCACGTCCTTGCCGAGCTTGGTGGCCAGGTGGTTCAACATCCCCTCGCTCAGCACGCTGCGGGCCGAGTTGTGGGTGCACAGGATCAAGACGTTGGTGGTCATGGGCAAAGTCTCTGGCTAGACCCGGCAGCACGCCGGCGTGAAAATCGACAGCAGTTGCTGCAGGTACGGCGCCTTCGCCGGGTAGCCGCTGCCGTCGCCGAACAGCCCGACACGCGCCGGCTGGCCCGGCTGGTGGCGGAAGGTGCCGAACAGTTGGTCCCACAGCACCAGCGCGCTGCCGAAGTTCGAGTTCGCTTCCTGAGGCTCGGCCGAGTGGTGCCAGCGGTGCAGTTCGTTGGTGCTGAAGACATGGTTCAGCCAGCCGTTGTGGGTGCGCACGTTCAGGTGCTGCAGCATCACCACCGGCTGGGTCAGCGCGACGGCACCCAGCAGCACCTCTGGCGGCACCCCGAGCAACAACAACGGCAGCAGACTGACGGCGGCGTTGGCCAGGTGGTTCAACGGGTGGAACCTGAAGTTGTTCAACCAGTACAGCCGCTCGCTGCCATGGTGCAGCGCGTGCAGCCACCACAGCGCGGCGACCTGGTGATGCGCACGATGTGACCAGTACTTGCTGAATTCGATCCACAGCACAGCGGCCACCACTTGCAGTGCAAACGGCGCCGCACCGAGGAACCACCCGTCACCGGACGGAGCCAGGGGAGCCAGCAGCACCAGCGCCACGATCGGCAGCACGGCCTTCAGCAGCGGGTCGACCACGCCGATCAGCACCACGGCGCTGGTGGCATCGGTGCCGGTGTCGTCGTTCGACAGGCGCCAACGCGGATCGAACGGCGCGAGGCGCTCGAGCCAGACACCGGTGGCCAACACCAGCACGCTCCAGCCCAGCACCACCCCTTCCAGCGGCCAGCCCCATGCCAGGCTCGCAGCGAAAACGGCCACGCTTCCGCCCACTGCCAGCAGGTACAGCTGGCGCGTCAAGAAATTGATCACGGTAGAACCTCAGCAGCAGGAAGACGCGGGTTTGTCTGCCGTCACGGCAATGCCGATGGGCTTGCCTCGCGGCTTGGGTGTGGCAGGGGTGACGCAGCAGGCGCTCGCGTCAGGAGCGGCCGTACCGGCTGTGGCGGGGGCCTTCTGGCTGAACACCGGGATGTCTGCCAGCGTGTGGAAGTGCTCCCAGGCGATGCCTTGGGGGTCGGTGACCCAGTGTTTCTCGCTGCGGGCGTAGCAGCAGGTGGTTTCGCCTTCGTCTTGCAGCGCCATGTCGGCAGCTTCCGCACGGGCCTTCAGCTCGGCCAGTTCTTCGGCACTGTCGGTCTGAATGCCCAGGTGGTCAACACCAAGCGTGCCGCCGCGGGTGGAGATCGCGAAGTTGATCCGCGGGTCTTCCAGCATCCACTTGGCGTAGTCGCTCTCGACGCGAATGGGCTCGGCACCGAACATCTTCGAGTGGAAGGCAATGCTCGTGGGCAGGTCTTCGACATGGGCGTGGACGTGGAATCGCTTCATCGCAGTCTCCTGAAGGCAAATGGGGTCAGCAGCTGCTGCACGACGGCGCGGCCGTCGCTTCGTCGCAGTTCATGCCGCGGCAGCAGTTCTCGGTCAGATAACCGAGCAACGCGTTCATTCGGTCGAACGCGGCCCGGTAGATGATGTGGCGGCTCGCCCGCTCTTGCGTCACCATGCCGGCGTTGGCCAGCTCCTTCAGGTGAAACGACAAGGTGTTCTGCGGCACACCGAGCGCGTCGGCCATCGTGCCCGGCGTCAAGCCCTCGCGACCGGCCACGATGAGTGCCCGGAACACTTGCAGGCGCACCGGCTGGGCCAGCGCGGCCAACGATCGAACGACAGCTTGCTCATCCATAGTTCCATGGTAATGGAATCATTGAATACTTGCAAGCCATTCGACCGCCTGGTGACTGCCCCACCCCAGCGTCTCATCGCGTCATCAGCCGTCGCAAGAAGTAGCTGAACGCATCCACGCAGCCCACCAGGACGAGCATCGCGATCAAGATGGTCGCCGTCTTGTCCATGTGGAACAGGCCCATGTGGAAAACCAGCAGTTGCCCCAGGCCACCGGCGCCCACCACGCCCAGCACGGCCGCCGCGCGGATGTTGTTCTCCCAGCGGTACAAGGTGTAGCTCATCAACTGGGGCAGCACCTGCGGCAGCGTGGCGTACAAGAAGACCTGGCCTGTGCGCGCCCCTTGGGTTCGCAGCGCGGCGCCGGGCCCCGCGGGCGCATTCTCGATCGCCTCGGCGAACAAGCGGCCCAGCACGCCGGTGGTATGCACGGCCAGTGCCAACGTGCCAGCAAATGGCCCCAGGCCGGCGGCGATCAGCAGCAGCGTGGCCCACACCAGCTCCGGCACCGATCGCAGCGCGTTCAGCAGCAGCCGGGTCGGTGCGCGTGCGCGGGAGGGGTCCTGCACGTGCAAGCGACTCGCGGGCAGCGCAAGCAGCAGACCACCGGCACCCGCCAACACCGTGCCCAAGGCCGACATCGCCAGTGTTTCCCAGGTGGCCAGGAGCACCTGCCGCACGAACGGCAAACTCAGGTCAGGCGGAAAGAACTCGCCCATGAAGCGAGCCATGCCGTGCGCCGCATCCGCTGAGAAAAACTGCGCCCACTGCAGGTCCAGCGACCAGAAACTGGCCACCACCAGCACCAGCAGGCCCGCGGTGAACCAGCAGGCCTTGCAGCGCGCGTCGAAGATCGTCGGCGGCAGCTTGTACGGCGGGTTGGCTGCGCGACGCGGCGTCATGCCAGGGCCTTTCGTAGCCAGGTGCTGGTTCGATCGGCCAGCGCCACGAGGCCGAAGAACACCAGCAGCATCGTGCAGACTTCGTCACCGGCGAACATCTTCATCGACCCGTCGAGTTGCTGGCCCAGGCCGCCCGCACCGACGAACCCCAGCACCACGGTCGAGCGGATGGCGCATTCCCAGCGGTAGACGGTGTACGAGACCAGCTCGCCGGCGTTCTGCGGCAACAACCCGAAGCAGAACGCCTGCAATCGGCCGCAACCATTGCGCAGCAGCGACTCGGTCGCGTGCACCTCGCCGCTTTCGAGGATCTCGCCGTAGACCTTGCCCAGCATGCCGCCGTAGGTCAACGCGATCGCCAACACGCCGGCTGTCGGCCCGAGGCCCACGACCCGCACGAAGACCAGCGCCCAGACCAGCTCGGGCACGCTGCGCAGCACGATCAGCAGGAACCTGACGGCCTGTCGCACCCAGAATGGCACGGCCGCCATGCGCCCGCGCAGCGCCGACACCGACAGCACCCGCGTCGACATCAACGTCAGCGGCAACGCGATGACCAACGCGAGCGTCATCCCGGTGGTTGCCATGGCCACCGTGCGCCAGGTTTCCCGCGCCACCATCGTCAAAAAGTCCGGCGACAGCGCCGGGGGCACGAAGCTGCGCAGGAACTGGCTGGTGGCCTGCAGGCTGCGCCCGTCGGCAACCTGCCAGGGCTTGAATTCGGTGGCGACGAGCAGTGGCCACAGCAGCACCAGCGTCGCGCCCAGCCAGAACAGGCGCCCGAGCCATGCCGGATCGCGCGTCGGCGGGTCGAGCGCCGCCCGCAATGGGGCGCCCCCCTTCATCGGCAGTGCATCACCACGGGCACCGGCACCGGTTCGGCGACCGTGGCCGGTGCGGCCTCGCCACCCAGTTCGTCCTCGTGGCGCTCGTAGAGCTTTTCGAGCCTTTTCCGCGTCACCTCGTGCGCCGGCAGGTCGAACGCGATCTGCCCGTCACGCAGGCCGACGATGCGCGGGAAGTGCGCGAGCGCCGCGTCCACCTGGTGCAGGCTGGTGACGAGCGTCACCTGTCGCTCGTGCGCCGACTCGATCAGCGTGGCCAGGGCCTGGCGGGCGCGCGTCGGGTCGAGCGACGACAGCGGCTCGTCGACCAGCCAAAGCTGGGCCGGCGACACCAGCGCACGCGCCAGGCCGACGCGCTGGCGCTCGCCGCCGGACAACCGGTCGACCCGCTCGAACAGCTTGTCGTCGAGGTCGAACCGAACCAGGGCCTCGTAGGCCGCCGGGATGTCGGCGGGGTAGAACAGCGAACGCAGGCTGGCCAGCAGCCCCATCGCCGGCAGGCGACCGGCGAGCACCGCCGTGACCACGCGTTGACGCGGCGGCAACGGGGGCACCTGCGGGGCGAGAAAGAGCCGGCCCCGCAGGCGATGCAACTCGCGGGTGGACAGGCGCCATGGTGATTGATCACCCAGTCGATAGTCACCCGCCTCGGGCGGCAGGGCACAGGCCAGCACCTGCAGCAGCGTCGTCTTGCCCGCCCCCGAGGGCCCGATCACCGCGACGTGCTCACCATCGGCGACCTGCAGATCGAGCGCTCGCAGGGCTGGCGGCGCACCGGTGCGTGCGGCCGGGTGCCGTGCATCCACCTGCGCGAGTTGCAGTCTCATGGACTCGCCTCCGCCGCCACCAGCGCCGGTGCGCCGGGGATCGGTTCATGGCCCATCAGGGCAGCTTGCGGGGGGGCCATGCGCACGGACTCTATCCGGAAGACCATCGAGGTGCTCGTGCGGCTCAAAGCCGGCAGGTCCTGAACCCTGCTGGCACATCGTTGCGCCAGGCCATGAAGAAGTTGCGGTAGCGCGGGTGCCGCATCCGCGGCTGGGTCATGAACGAGGCGCCCCGCAGCACCGGCCGGTCGCCGAACCAGGGAGCCGAGTAGTCGCGGTAAGGGTGCGGCTCGAAGCCCGGATAGGGCTGGAACACGCTGGCCGTCCATTCCCACACCTGGCCCCAATCGAAATCATCGGACCGTTCGATGGCCGCACGTTCCCACTCGGCTTCGGTCGGCAAGCGGCGACCGGCCCATCGGCACCAGGCGTCGGCCTCGAAGGCCGTCAGGTGGCACGCCGCCAAGCGCAGGTCCAGGTCGCCCCATTCACCGTGCCGCCATTGCTGCCAACCCGAGCCTTGGCGGCGTGTGTAGCGCGGCGCGACCGGGCGCTCGCGGGTGATCCACGCACGACCGGCTTCGGACCACCACTGCAACTGGTCGTAGCCCCCCGATTCGACGAATGGCAGGTATTCGGCCCAACGCAGCACCCGGCTGTCGATCTGCGTGGCCGGCACGGCCGTGTCATGTGGCGCCAACTCGTTGTCGAAAGCGAAACCACGATCGGCAACGCCCAGAGTCCACCGACCGGCGTCGAACGCCAACTGAACGCAATCGTCAGGCAGCGGCGTGGCCTGCCAGCGCCGATCCTCGATCGGCACACCCAGGCTTTGCGCCATGTACAGCGCCGCCTCGTGGTGCATGTCTTCATGCAGCAGCGCCAGACGGAAAAAGTACAGCGCGGCATCGTCGTCACCCGCCTCGCACAGCAGGGCCAACGTGGCGTCGAGCTGCAGCCCCAGGTCGGCGCGCGTGTCGGCCGCATCGGGCAGCGGCAGCGTCCAACGCGCAGCGTGGGCCACGGTGCTGGAGTTGTACAGCTCGTCGCAACGGGGCCGCACGCAAGCCGACCTGTGCGCCGCCGGATCGGCGCGCAGGCCCAGCTGGCGGTGCGGGTTGCGCGCCAGCCAGAACTCCTGGAACCAGCCGATGTGGCCAAGCTCCCACAACGGCGGGTTCAGCGTTTCATGGCGCGGCACCGCCAGGGCTTCGAGCCGCTGTTCGAAGACTTGGAAGCTGGACAAGGTGTCCCGGCGACTGGCGGTCAGCGCAGTCGCTAGCCAGGCGGCGCCGGCCTGGCGCGCTGCCTTCCCTTCTTCGTGGCCTGGCGGCTTCGGGTTAACCTTGGAGTGGTGCATCGCTGCGACATCGTCATCGTGACACCGGCGCTGGCCGACGCCAACAACGGCAACTGGCAAACGGCGCGCCGCTGGGCGCACATGCTGTCGGCAGCATACCGTGTGCGCCTGGCCGCCGCCTGGGGCGGTGGCGACGAGGCCCTGATGATCGCGCTGCATGCTCGCAAGTCAGCCGCCTCCGCCGCGCAGTGGCGCGAACAGCGCCCCACCGCGCCGCTGATCGTGACCCTCACCGGCACCGATCTGTACCGCGACATCCTGGGCGACGCCGCCGCGCAGGCCTCGTTGCACAGTGCCGATCGACTGATCGTGCTCAACGCGCTCGGGCCGCAGGCCTTGCCCGCTGCCTTGCAGCCGAAGACCTGTGTCGTCCTGCAGTCCTGCACCGCGCGCCGCCCCCTCGCCAAGACACCGATCCACCTGCGCGCGCTGATGGCCGGGCATCTGCGCGAAGAAAAATCGCCCGCCACCTACTTCGCGGCGGCACGCCGGTTGGCCCACCGTGCCGACATTCGGCTCGACCATGTCGGTGCCGCACTCGACCCGGCCTTGGGGGCCCAGGCGGCGACCCTGATGGCCGAGTGCCCCGGATACCGGTGGCTGGGCGCCTTGCCGCACGCGGCAACCCGGCGGCGTATCCAGTCGGCCCACCTGCTGGTGCATCCAAGCCGGATGGAAGGCGGCGCGCATGTGGTGATCGAGGCCGTGCGCAGCGGCACGCCGGTACTGGCGTCACGCGTCGACGGCAATGTGGGGCTGCTCGGGGAGCATTACGACGGCTACTTCCCCGTGGGCGATTCGCGGGCACTCGCGGCCCTGCTGGAGCGAGCCCGCGACGAGCCGGCTATGCTTGCGCGCCTGAAGCAGCAATGCGATGCGAGAGCCGACCTGTTCGCCCCGGCGCACGAAGCGGCTGTCTTGCAGATGCTGGTCGCCGACCTGCTCGGGCGGCCGGCGGCCGTGCCCCACCCACTCAAGCCCTGCCATGAATCCACGTGACCCGTCCGCCACCGCCACGGCACCCGAGCCGACCGAGCCTCGCCTGACGTCGCTGTCGCACGGCGGTGGCTGCGGCTGCAAGATCGCGCCTGGCGTGCTGTCGGAGATCCTCAAAGGCACGGCTGCGATGCCGGTGCCCAAGGAGCTGCTGGTGGGGATCGAAACGTCCGACGACGCGGCGGTCTACCAGCTCAACGACGATCAGGCGCTGATCGCCACCACCGATTTCTTCATGCCGATCGTCGACGATCCGCACGACTTCGGACGCATCGCCGCCACCAACGCGATCAGCGATGTCTATGCGATGGGCGGCCGGCCGATCCTGGCGTTGGCGCTGGTGGGCATGCCGATCAACGTGCTGTCGACGCGGACCATCGGCCGCATCCTCGAAGGCGGCGCATCGGCCTGCCGGGCGGCCGGCATCCCGATCGCCGGTGGCCACACGATCGACTCGGTCGAAGCAATCTACGGACTGGTCGCGCTGGGCCTGGTGCACCCGAAACACGTCAAGCGCAACGCCGATGCACAGCCTGGGGACCTCCTGGTGCTGGGCAAGCCGCTGGGCGTGGGGGTGATGTCGGCGGCGCTGAAGAAAGGCGCGCTGGGCGATGCCGGCTATGCGCAGATGATTGCCTGCACGACCCAGCTCAACACCCCGGGGCCCGACCTGGCCGCGTTGCCGGGTGTGCATGCCTTGACCGACGTGACCGGCTTCGGCCTGGCCGGCCATGCGCTGGAGATGGCGCGCGGCGCCCGCTGCGAAGTGCAACTCGACTGGTCGGCCGTGCCTTTGCTCACCGGGGCCAGAGGCCTGGCGGCACAAGGCTTCGTCACCGGCGCTTCCGGGCGCAATTGGGCGGGCTACGGCGCCGAGGTGGCGCTGCCGGGCGACTTTGCGGCCGAAGACAAGGCCTTGCTGTGCGACCCGCAGACCAGCGGTGGCCTGCTCGTGGCCTGCGCGCCGGATGCCGTGGACGCCGTGCTGGCGGTCTTCAACCGCCACGGCTTCGGCCAGGCGGCAGTGGTCGGGCGCATCGCGCCGGCAGGCGGCACGCCTGAGCTCGTCGTCCGCTGAGCCGCGCGGCCCCAGCCCTGCGACCAACCGCCCCGCCTTGGGGCGGCGGCGGTTGTAACCGAGCCAATTCCTGCGCAGCAGCGCACAGCCACCGCGGAAATACCCGGCTTTTCTCGCTCAACGGGCCGCTGCGCTTGACGAAGATGCCAGCAACAGGAGTCCTCTGTGCGCAAATACCTGCTGGCCTGCTTCACGGTGTTCACGTCCCTGGCGGCCACGGCTGCCGACCTCACCGCCACCGAGATGCGTTGGCTCAAGGGCGCCTGGCCGGTCATCACCTACGCCGAAGAGACCAAACTGCCGCTGGACATCGTTGTGCAGCCGCAGCCCACGCCGGGGCAGGCGCCGCTCGCACTGGGCTTCGTCGACGGCCGCTGCAAGCTGGTGCTGTCGATGCGCGGCAACCCCGAAGCCGAGGCCACACTGGACCGCATCGCGCCGGAGCTGCTGAACGTCACGCTGGAACTGATGGCCGCGCACGAACTGGGCCATTGCCGGCGTTACCTGGATGGCGCCTGGATGGGCCTGCCGGCCGGGTTCACCGCGGTCGAGCCCGAGGGCCTGAGCCCCGAGTTGCGCAATGCCTACCGCAACATGAAGGGCACCCGCCGCGAGGAAGGCTATGGTGATCTGGTCGGCCTGGCCTGGACGCAGCAACGCCACCCCGAGGCTTACAAGCGTCTGCACGCCTGGCTGCTGAAGGAGCGCTCGAAAGACCTGATCCCGGGCAGCCACCACGACACGCTCGCATGGGTGAGGTTGGCCACCGATGGCCGGGTCCTGGCCGGCGCCACGCCGTTTGCCGGCGCCGACGGGCTGTGGAAGAGCGGCCTGACCGCACACGAATGACCGCCCGGTCCTGACGGTCGCGCGCGCCGGCCCTGTGCGGGCCGCGTCGCCGCGGATTGCTGCGCGGTCGCCGATACTGCGGCCCGCCATGCCGCCCGCGCCCGCGCCCGCCCCCACCGATCCGAAGATCGCCTTCCGCCGCGTCCTCGGCGCCGAGGCGGTGTCCAACCTCGGCAGCATGCTCAGCCGGTTGGCGATCCCCTGGTTCGCCACCTTGGCGCTCGACGCCACGCCTTGGCAGATGGGCTGGTTGCTGGTGGCCGACGTGGCTGCCGGCGCGGCCGGCGCACTGTGGCTGGGGGGCTGGGTCGACCGCCAGCCCGCCCGCCGCGTGATGTTGTTGACCGACGGGCTGCGCGCGCTGTTGCTGCTGACGCTGGCCGGCCTCGCAGCCGCCGGCTGGCTGAGCTGGTGGATGCTGGCGTTGGCGGCCGGCCTGAGCGGGCTGTGGAGCGTCGGCTTCGAGCTGGCGCGCTCGGCCTGGCTGGCCCGAGCCAGCGCGAGCCAGACGCTGGCCGAGCGCAACGCTGCCTTGTCCGCCACCGGCAGCGTGGTCGAGGCCGTGGCCTTCGGCATCGGCGGCTGGCTCTACCAGGGTCTGGGCGCCGTGGCCGCGTTGGCGCTCGACGGCCTGAGTTATCTCGCTTCGGCCCTGTGCCTGCGCGGCGTACCGGAAGCCCGACCTGCCGCAGGCGAGCCCGAAGCCCACCCGCCGGCGGCCAGCCTCTGGCCCGACGTGCGCACCGGCTTCACGACCCTCTGGCAGCACCCGGCCCTGCGCAGCCTGGCAGGCATCGAGGCCTTGACGGCGCTGGCGGTGAGCGTGACCGGCACGAGCTACATGATCTATGTCTCGCGCGACCTCGGTCTCGCGCTCGGCCCGCTGGGCATGGTGTTTGCGCTCGGCGGCCTCGGTTCGCTGGCCGGTGCCGCCCTGGCGCCAGCGCTGGGGCGGCGTTGGGGGCCGGGTCGCGCGATGACGTTGGGGCTGGCGGCGATGGCCGTCGGCGCCTGCTTCATTCCGCTGGCGTCTGGCGCCGGCTGGGGCGCCTTGGTCTTGCTGGCCCTGCACCAGCTGGTCGGCGATGCCGGTCACACGCTGCGCAACGTGCACGACGCCACCTGGCGCCAGACCGCTGCGCCGCCGGATCGGCTGGCGCGCGTCGACGGCAGTCTGCGCAGCATCGGGCACGCCGTCACGCTGGCCGGCGCGCTGGGTGGCGGTGCGGCAGCGACCGCCTGGGGCGCTCGCACGGCGCTGGCCGTCTCGGCCGGATTGTTGGGCCTGGCGGCGCTGGCCAGCTTTACCTGGCTGGCGCGGCGCCGATCGGCGCCGGTGCCCGCTTGACGCCAGTTCAGCGCGGCGCGCCGTGGCGCCGGGCGTGCATCGCCAGCACGGCGGCAAACACCTCGCGCGCCATCGCGTCGCGCGCCGCCGGGTCGGCCAGCGCTTGCGCTTCTTCGCTGCCAGTGTCGGGCAGTTCGTCGTCACCCAGCAGCGCGATCGTCGCCAGCCCCGGGCCCAGCTCGGCGTCGGCCTGCCAATCGGCCCAGGCATCGGGCTGCAGGTCGACCGCCTGCAGGAAACCGGTGCACCAGTCCTGCGCGTCGACCCACTCTTCACCGTTGGCTTCGACGATGCTGAACAGCGGCTCCCAGTGCTTGGGGTGGTCGCGCAGCTGGCAGGCAATGGCCTGCAAATGGCGCAACGTGAACAGGGTGGCACGCTTGCGCTGGCGGTTGCTGGCAAATGGCTCGCCGTTCGGGCCATCGCCACCCCAGATCAGCGGCAGCCAATCGGCCGTGGGCCTTTGGTCCAGCCATTCGGCCGGGCCCAGCAGCATCGCGGTCAGGTAGCCGTCGACGCCCTCGAGGGTCATCGCGCCGTCGGCCGGCAGCGCCAGCAACAGCTCGTCAAAGGCTTCGAGTTCGTCGTCGCCCAGCGGCGAGTTGTTCGAGGCGCGGTCGAATTGTGGGTAATTCATGATGGGCGGTCATTGTGGCGCAGCGAGCGCCGGCCGCACGCTGATTTCGACTCTCAGTTACGCTGGCGCCCTCAAGCCCGAGGAGGAGATCCCGCATGCCCAGCCTGTCCCGATTCAGCCGCCGCCAAGGCCTCGCCGCCGCGCTGGCCCTGGCCACCACCGCATTCACCGGGCTGGCGCAAGCCGAGCCTCTCACCGGCAAGACGCTCAAGCTGCTGGTGGGCTTTCCCGCCGGCGGCGGCACCGACGCCATCGCCCGCGTACTGGCCGAGAGCCTGAAAGACGAGCTGGGCGCGACGGTGATCGTCGAGAACAAGCCCGGCGCCGGCGGCCAACTCGCCGCGCAGACGCTGAAGGCTGCGCCTGCGGACGGAACCACGCTGTTCCTCAGCCACGACCACTCGATTTCGATCCTGCCGCAGGTCGTCAAGACACCCGGCTTCGATCCGGTGGTCGACTTCGTGCCGGTGGCCGGCTTTGCCACCTTCGTCAACTCGTTCGCGGTCTCCGGCGGCACGCCAGCCAAGTCGTTCAACGAGTACGTTGCCTGGGTCAAGAGCGCCGGTGGTGGCAAAGGCGCGGTCGGCGTGCCCGCGCCCGCCTCGGTGCCCGAGTTCCTGGTCAAGCTGATCGCCGAGAAGTACAAGCTCGACCTGGTGGCCGCGCCGTACCGCGGCAGTGCACCGATGATGGCCGACATGCTCGGCAACCAGATCGCGGCCGGCGTCGGCTCGGTGCCGGACTTCATCGAAAACCACAAGAGCGGCAAGCTGCGCATCGTTGCGGTGCTGGGCGGCACGCGCCAGCTGGCGCTGCCCGATGTGCCGACCTTCGCCGAGCTTGGCTTGGCCGGCTTTGAAGACGTGCCCTACTATGGCGTCTTCGCCCCCGCGGGCACACCCAAGCCCGCACTGGACCAGTTCTCCACGGCGCTGGCCAAGGTGCTGGCCAAGCCGGCGGTGCGCGACCGCCTGACCGCGATGGGCCTGACGGTCGGCCACATGACGGGCGAACAGCTCGGCAGCCGCGAGCGCGCCTACACCGCCACCTGGGCCAAGATCATCAAGGCCACCGGCTTCGTGCCGCAATAGCGCCACCACGTCGATGAGCGGCTTCGCCTTCTTCGACACACCGGCCGGCCTGTGCGGGCTGGCGTGGAACGACGCGCTCGAAGTCTGCGGCGGTCAGTTGCCTGAGCCCACGCCTGAACTGACGCGACGGCGAATGCAGCAGCGCTTTCCTGGTCTGCGGGAGACCGAGCCGCCACCAGCCATGGCACAGGTGCTGCGCCGCCTGGCCGCTGCGCTGCAGGGCGCGCCGGACACGCTGGACGACGTGCCGCTGGCCGATGCCGACGTGCCCGTGTTCAACCGCCGCGTCTACGCGCTGGCGCGGCAGATCCCACCTGGCCAGACACGAAGCTACGGCGAACTCGCCGCCGAGCTGGGCGGACCGGCCGTGGCCCGCGCCGTCGGCCAGGCGCTGGGCCGCAACCACTTCGCGTCACTCGTGCCCTGCCACCGAGTGATGGCCGCGCGTCACCAGGCGGGTGGTTTCTCGGGCCCCGGCGGCCTGCAGACCAAGCTCAGGCTGCTGCAGCTCGAAGGCGCCCAGCTCGGCGACCAGCCAGGTCTGTTCTAGCCGACGCCAACAGGCTCGGACAGTCCGGCAACCGGACGAGCCCGACGCAGTGGACCTAACGCATGAAAGACGAGGTATCGCGCGGCAGCACCTGGTGGTGCGTTGCAGCGCTGCCGGCTGCCCCGGGTTGACGGCAGAATCCCGGGCCATGAAGACCTACCTCCGCACGCTGTTCGCCGGGCTGTCACTCTTCGCGGCGTGCCTGGCCGTTGCCGCACCCGCCTCACAGCAGCAACTGCAGCAACTGGCGCGGCAAGAGCAGCCCGCGTTGCTTGAAACACTGCGTGCGTTGGTGGAAGTCGAGTCGGGCAGCAAGGACCTGGAAGGCCTGGCTCAGTTGGCGGGGCTGATCGCCGCCAAGCTGAAGGCGCTCGGCGGCGAGGTCTCGCTGATCGAGCCGACCGATCTGTACCGCATGGAAGACACGCCGGCACGCGTGGGCTCGATGGTGAGGGCCGAATTCAAGGGCCGTGGGACCAAGAAGGTGCTGTTCATCGCCCACATGGACACGGTGTACCTGAAGGGCATGCTGAAGGACCAGCCATTCCGCGTCGAAGGCAACAAGGCCTATGGGCTGGCCATCGCGGACGACAAGCAAGGGGTGGCGACGATCCTGCATGCCATCGCCCTGCTGAAGAAGGCCGGGATCGATGAGTACGGCACGCTCACCGTGCTGATCAACGGCGACGAGGAGATCAGCTCGCCTGGGTCGCGCGCCGCCATTTCGAGCCTGGCGGCCGACCAGGACATGACGCTGTCCTTCGAAGCCGGCAACACGCAGGGCGGCGTGCGCCTGGCCACCAGCGGCATCGGCGCGGCGTACCTGTCGGTGGAAGGCCGGGCCTCGCATGCCGGGTCGCGGCCGGAGGGTGGCCTCAACGCACTGACAGAGCTCGCCCACCAAGTGCTGCAGATGCAGGACTTGTCCGAGCCGGGAGCCGGCCTGAAGCTGAACTGGACGATGGCCCAGGCCGGGACGAACCGAAACGTGATCCCGGCCGGCGCCACGGCCCAAGCCGACGCACGCGCGCTGCGCGTGGCCGATTTCGATCGGCTGGAGAACGAGATGCAACGGCGCCTGCAGAACGGCCGGGTGCCAGGCGCGAAGGTCCAGCTCAAGTTCGAGGTTCGCCGCCCCCCGCTGGAAGCCACCGACGCGTCGCGGGCGCTGGCCAGGCGCGCCCAGGCGATCTATGGCGAACTCGGCTTGCCCATGAAGGTGGCGGACGTGGCCACCGGCGGTGGCACCGATGCCGCATTCGCGGCTCTGCGAGCGCGCGGCCCGGTCATCGAAGGGCTGGGGCTCACGGGTTTCGGTGCGCACTCCAACGATGCCGAACACGTGGACACGGACACGATCGTGCCCCGGCTGTACCTGGTGGCACGGTTGGTCATGGAAGTGTCCGCCGGTCGTGCACCGTGAACGCGCAGGCGACACACGCCGGCAGTGCCCTCAGGGCCCCGGCACGGTCTCGCGCAGCTCGACCCGATCGACGTAGAACAGGCCGCCATTCGGATCCTGGTTGTAGATGACCATCGTGTCGGTGGCGCCGGTCGAATCGGTGCAGACACGCAGTTGCTCCCATTCGCCATGCTTGGTGCTCCAGCTCACCGGGCCGGTGTTGCCGCCGCTGGACTGCATCGCCACCTGGCCCTTGGCCACCTTGACCCAGGCCGAAAACATGTAGGTCTTGCCGGCCGTGCCGGGGATGCTCTGGAACACCCCACCCTCGTTACCGCCGGCCCTGAACTTGAGCATCAGGTTGCCGTTGGCGCCCGGGGCGTTGGACGGCACCAGCGTCGAGCAGACCTTGGCGCCGCCGTTGCTGCTGTGCATCGTCCAGCTGGCGGCGGCCGAGTCGGTCGAGCCGGTGCGTGGCGTCCAGCACGTTTCGGTGCCTGCGGGCACACCGGGCTGGGCGGTCTCGAAGCTGCCATTGACCGCCGTGTTGCCGGTGACGAAGCCGATCGGCGGGCAGTAAATGGAGGCTGGCGAGCCGGCCTGGGCGGAGGCGGCCAAGACCCACAGGCTGGCGGCGACGAGGTGGTACTTCATGCGGTTCTCCCGAGGTGCGAGGGGGTTGCCAGCCCCTGCGGCCGGCGGCGCCAGTGTGGGTGGCGCGCTTGCCGGCGCCCATCCCGGGGGCTAGGGGACCGCGGCGTGTCCGGTTTGGCGAGGGAAATACGAAATAGCCCCCGCGCCCATCGGCAGCGCCGGCGAAAACGGCTATCGTGCGGCGCGTGGCAAAAGCAGCCAGGGAACAGGAGATTGCAATGGTGAACATCAACGAAGGTGGCGTTCAGGCACGCAGCGTCGACGCGGGCCGTGGTATCAACTGGTGGAGTGACGGCTGGGCGCTGTTTCAGAAGAACGCCGGCATCTGGGTCGTGATCGCCTTGATCTTGCTGATCGGTGCCGTCGTGCTCAGCTTCATCCCCTTTCTCGGCGGGCTGGCGACGACGTTGTTGTGGCCGGTGGTGACCGGCAGTTGCCTGCTGGCTGCACGCAAAAGTGAGTCCGGCGACAAGCTCGATGTCGGTGACCTGAGCCTGGGCTTCAAGGAGTCGCTGAACCCGCTGCTGGTGCTGGGCGCGCTGTGCCTGGCCGCCATCGTCGTCATCATGGTCGTGATGGGCGTGCTCGGTTTCGGCGCCATCATGGGCATGGGCGCGGCCGGCGCATCGCAGAGCATGGCCGGCATGATGGCCGCGGCCGGTGCCGGCCTGCTGGCGCTGCTGGTCGGACTGGCGCTGTCGATCCCGGTGATCATGGCGCTGTGGTTCTCGCCGGCGCTGGTCGTCTTCCGCGGCGTGCCGCCGGTGGAAGCGGTGCGCGCCAGCTTCGCCGCCTGCCTGCGCAACATCGTGCCCTTCCTGCTGCACGGCATTGTGTTTCTCGTCGCGGCGATCGTCGCGTCGATCCCGTTCGGCCTGGGCTGGCTGGTGCTGCTGCCGCTGGTGACGTTGACGATGTACTCGTCGTACAAGGACGTCTTCGGCAGCTGACCCGCCGTGCCGGCCGGGCGGCGGGCACAATTTCGACTTCGAATGCCTGCCGCCGCCCCCGCCCCTTCATCGCCGCTGCGCGTGCTGTCCGTCATCCCGCCGATGACGCAGCTGAACACGCCGTACCCGTCGACCGCCTACCTGACCGGTTTCCTGCGCTCGCGCGGGGTCGATGCCGTGCAGGAAGACCTTGCACTGGCGCTGGTGCTGCGCCTGTTGTCCGCCGCCGGCTTGCTGCAGCTGCGTGATGCCGTGCAGGCCCTGCCCACCGCGCGGCACACCGCGCAGACGCGGCAGTTCATCGACGAGTTTCCGCGCTACGAAGCGACGGTGGCGCGCGTGATCGGCTTTCTGCAGGGCCAGGACCCGACGCTGGCCCACCGCATCAACACCCGCTTCTTCCTGCCCGAGGGCGAACGCTTCCGCTCGCTGGACATCTACAGCCAGCTCTACGCCGACGACGCCGACCCGCTGGCCTGGGCCTTCGGCGCCCTCGGCCTGCAAGACCGCGCCCGCCACCTGGCCACGCTGTACCTGAACGACCTGGCCGATGTGCTGCGCGACGCGGTGGACCCGCGCTTCGAGTTCGTGCGTTATGCCGAGCAACTCGCCACCAGCCAGCCCAGCTTCGACCCGCTGGCCAGCGCACTCGCGGCGCCGCCGAACCTGATCGACGACACACTGCGCCAGCTGACGCTGGAAGCGCTCGATCGCCACCACCCGCAGGTCGTGCTGCTGTCGGTGCCCTTCCCTGGCGCGGTCTACGCGGCGCTGCGCATCGCACAGACCATCAAGGCCAAGCGGCCCGAGACCACCACCGTGCTGGGCGGCGGCTTCGTCAACACCGAGCTGCGGGAGCTGGCCGAGCCGAGGTTGTTCGACCACATCGACTACGTGACGCTCGACGCCGGCGAGCGCCCGCTGCTGGCGCTGCTGGAGCATCTGCAGGGCAAGCGCTCGGCCTCGCGCCTGGTGCGCACCTTCACCCGCGAGGCCACCACGGGCCAGGTGCGCTACACGAACTGGGCCGAGCCCGAGGTGCCGTTCGACGAGGTGGGCACGCCGACGTGGGACGGCCTGCCGTTGAACCGCTATCTGTCGCTGCTGGACATGCTCAACCCGATGAACCGGTTGTGGAGCGACGGCCGCTGGAACAAGCTCACCGTCGCCCAGGGCTGCTACTGGAAGAAGTGCAGCTTCTGCGACGTCACGCTCGACTACATCTCGCGCTACGAGGCGGCTTCGGCCAGCACGCTGGTCGACCGCATCGAGGCCATCGTCGGCGAGACCGGCCAGACCGGCTTCCACTTCGTCGACGAAGCGGCACCGCCGAAGGCGTTGCGGGCGCTGGCCGAGGAGCTGCAACGCCGCCAGGTCGAGATCTCGTGGTGGGGCAACATCCGCTTCGAAAAGACCTTCACGCCATCGCTGGCGCAGCAACTGGCCGACAGCGGCTGCATCGCGATCTCCGGCGGGTTGGAGGTGGCGTCGGACCGCCTGCTGGCGCTGATGAAGAAAGGCGTCTCGGTCGAGCAGGTCGCGCGTGTCACCAAAGGCTTTGCCGATGCCGGCATCCTGGTCCATGCCTACCTGATGTACGGCTTCCCGACCCAGACCGTGCAAGACACCGTCGACGCGCTCGAATACGTACGCCAGCTGTTCGAGAACGGTTGCATCCATTCGGGCTTCTTCCACCGCTTCGCCTGCACCGTGCATTCGCCGGTCGGCAAGAACCCCGAGGAATACGGCATCACGTTGCTGCCATTGCCCGACTCGCCCTTCGCAAAGAACGATGTCGGCTTTGTCGACCCGACGGGAGCCGACCACGACGCACTCGGCAAGGGCCTGAAGAAGGCGATCTACAACTACATGCACGGCATCGGGCTGGATGAAGACGTGCGCGCCTGGTTCACCGACGTGCGCGGCAAGGTCCCCCGCTCGACGGTGCCCAAACAACGCATCGCACGCAGCCTGGCAACGACAAACTGATCACATCTCTCTACACTGTGGCCATCACGGCGCCGTCACGCCACACGGCGACCGCCCCTCGAGGGAACGGCTGCAGATTCAGGGAGTGGTATGCCAGACCCTGCCCACGAGACGCCTGCTGTTGCCGGCCTGGGCCGGCGTCGTCACCTGACGGTGCTGTTCGCCGATCTGTCGGACTCGACCCAGCTGGGCGACCTGCTGGAGGCCGAGCACTACGCCCAGATGCTGGGTGCCCTGCGAACACTGTGCCGCGAAATCGTGCCTCGGCACGGTGGCCGCATCGCGCGGCTGCAGGGCGACGGCATGCTGGCGATCTTCGGTTATCCGGAGCCGCGTGAAGACGACGGGCGCCGCGCGATCGAAGCCGCACTCGACCTGCAACGTGCCATCGCCCGGGTCGAGGTCGAAGGCAGCATCGTTCGGGCCGGCACGCTGGGGCTGCACTCCGGCGTGCACGCCGGCCTGGTGTTCATTTCAGACGGCGATGTCGAGCGCGGCCGGTTCGAGCTGCTGGGCAGCGTGCCCAACATCGCGTTTCGCCTGTCCGACGTGGCACGACGCGGCGAGATCGTCGTCAGTGAAGAAACGCTGGGGCCGGAGGCGCATTTCTTCGCGCTCGGCGAACGCGAGTGGATCACGCCACGTGGCCGCAAGGTTGCGCTGCCGGCCTACCGAATCACCGGCCGGGCGGCATTGCAGCGGCGCTACGAGGCCCGCGCACGGCGTGGAATGGCACCGTTCGTCGGGCGCGAAGCGGCGATGCAGACACTGCTGGGTGGCGTCCGGCAGGCTGCCGGCGGTTCGCCGGCCAGCGTCGCCATCGTCGGCGGCCCCGGCGTCGGCAAGACCCGTCTGGTCGAGGAGTTCCTGCGTCGGCCGGAGCTGCAAGGCTGGCGGGTGCTGACGGGGTACTGCGAAAGCTATCTCGGCGCCGAACCGCTGCAGCCGTTCCTGCAGATGCTGCGCGGCCTGCTGCACCTGCCCGCCGGCGCGCCGGGCGCCACCTTGCTCACCTCGCCGACCTTGAGCGCCTTCGATGCCCTGGGCGACGAGGGCAAGCCCGCGCGCGATGCCCTGGTCGCCGCGCTGCCGCTGGTGCTGCCGGACGAAAGCCGGCGCGTCTCGGCCGGCAGTGCGGTCGGGCTGGTCCAGGCGGTGTTCGGCGCCTGCGCCTTGCTGCAACCGATGCTGCTGGTGCTTGACGACTGGCAGTGGGCAGACGAGGCCAGCCAGCGCATCCTCGATTCGCTGCATGCGCTGCCTCGGCCCATCCTCATCGTGCTTGCGCGGCGGCCCGGCATGGAGCCCTGGGCCCACGCCCGCTGCACGACCTTGGAACTTGCACCACTCGACCTGCAGGAAGCGCAGCAGGCGATGCATCACCTGCTGCCGGGTGCCGATCCGTTCCTGGTCAGCGAAATCCACCGCCATGCCGGCGGCAACCCGCTGTTCATCGAAGAGCTGTGCCACCACGCCGAGGACGCCGCCAACCGCCGCGTTCCAGAGCAGTCGCAGGGCGCAGCGGCCTGGCTCAGCGCGCTGATCCAGTCACGCGTCGCCCGCTTGCCCGAGGACCTGGCGCGCCTGGTCCGCACGGCCGCCGTCATCGGCAATGTGTTCCCGTTCTGGCTGCTGGATCGCCTGTGCGAGACCGATGCCAGCGACGCCAGCCTGCTGCGGCTGGCCGAGGAAGACCTGGTCTTTCCGGCCGAGCAACCGGGCTGGCTGCGCTTCAAGCACGGCATCACCCGCGATGTGGTCTACGAAGCCGTCGGCCTGCAGGAACGGGTGGCCTTGCACCGTCAGGTGGCGCACGCGCTGGGCGCCGGCAACAGCACCACGGTGCCCGAGGAGTCGTTCGAAAGCCTGGCCTATCACTGCGCCGCAGGCGGCATGCCCGACCAGGCTGCGCGCTATGCCGAGCTGGCCGGCGACAAGGCCGCTGCGGCACCGGCGCTGGACCGCGCACGGACCCAGTACACCGCCGCGCTGGAGGCGATGGACGCACAGGGGCCGAAGACCCGCGAGGACGAATTGCGCTGGTGCGCCATCGCCGAGAAGTTGGGCATGGCCTGCGTCTTCGACCCGCTGGCGCTCGGCGACGGCGTCGGTCTGTTCGAGCGTGGCCTGGCCTTGGCACGGCATGCCGGCTCGACGCGCGCCATTGCACGCTCGGAATACTGGATCGGCTATTTGCTGTATGCCCGCGGCCTGGCGGGCCCGGCGCAGAGCCATTGCGAGGCCTCGCTGGCGTTGGCCCAGGAATCCGGCGATGAGCGCCTGGCCGCGCAGGTCCGCGCGACGCTGGGTGAGGTACTGCACACTGCATGCGACTACCAGGCGGCGCTGCCGCTGCTCGACGCCGCCATCGACAGCAAGCGTCGCCAACGGCGGCCCGGTGGCAGTGTGGCCGTCGGATCGGCCTACGCCCTGGCCTGCAAAGGCGCCCTGCTTGGCGACACCGGCCGCTTCGACCTGGCCGATGAGTGCTTCGCCGAAGCGATGGATTTGCTCGGTGGCGGCTTGCACCAGGTGGCCAGTTCGGTGCGCAACTGGATCAGCTGCACCTGGCAATGGCAGGGCCGCTGGGATGAGGCGGCGGCGATGGCCGATGCCTCGGTATGGGTGGCCGAGCAGGTCAAGAGCCGGCAGTTGCTGGCGATGAGCCGCGCCTTGCGCGGGCGTGCCTTGTGGATGCTGCACCAGCGCGACAAGGACCTGCAGGCCATGCGCGACGCGATCGCCTGGATCGAAGCCCGCCGCGGCGGGCTGGTGACTTCGCTGAACTACGGCCACATGGTCGATGCGTGCGTCTGGCTCAACCGCCTCGACGAAGCGCGTCGGCATGCGGCGCGGCTGTTCCTGCGCGCACGCCAGCGCGACCGGCTCGGAGAGGCAGAGGGGTGCCGGGCGTTGGCGCTTGCCGCTGCGCAGACCGGCCAGCCTGACCGGGCCCACCGCTATCTCGCCCAGGCCGAGCGCGCAGCCGGTGCACGCGGGTCGCCGCATGAACGGGCCAAGAACCTGCTGACCCGGGCAGCCGTGGCCGCTGCAGGAGGGGCCGACACCCGACGCTGCGCCGAGGACGCATTGGCCCTGTTCGAAAGCCTGAACATGTCTTGGTACGCATCAAGAGCTCGACAGCAGATGGGACTGTCCCGCGACCGCTGACACCTTGACGTGGTTGTCGATCGACTCGTGAAAAATCGCTGCCAGCGCCGCGTAGCCTTCGACGGTCGGGTGCAGTTCATTCGCCCATGCCTGCCGGTAGTCGGTGAACTCGTTTCGCAAGGTCTCTCGCAGATCGACGTACAGCACATTCGCACCGACCGCGGCCACGCTGCTCAGCATCTCGTTGAGCAGATCGATCAACCGCTCCATCGCCGACTGACACGCCGTCGGATCGTCCGCCCATCCCTGGCGCTGAAAGGCGGGCAGCAGCCAGTTGCCGAGTTGACCCAACGCACCGCGACCATCCGGAACAGGGTAGGCGTAACCGTGCAGCACGATCGGAGGCGGCGATGCCGGAAAGTACTCTTTCCGCTCCCGATCGATGCGGTGAAGAACCTGTTCCAGCAGCTTGCGCAGATTGCCGACGAAATGCTTGGCCTTGGCTTCATCAAGGCCCTGCGTGACACCTGCTGCCTTCTTGTTCAGCATTCTCTCCAGCACGGTCCTCCCATCGGCGGCGCGCGCCACGATGTCGTTGCCCCCGGCCGACAACAGAATCGCCCGCGGCGTGAGGCCCCGTCCACGCAAACGTCGCATGCGCTGCGCCAGCTCGTCCAACTGGGCAGGTTGGCTGATGGCCTTGAGCGTGTCGCCCGCGGTGGCCACCTCGTCGATCTCGTAGCCGTGGCTGTCCCGCAGCGGTGTCAGCAGGTTGGACAGGCCCGGCTGGGACCAGTGGTCGAACCACGAGTCGCCCTCGGCCAACAGCAGCGGCCGCTGTGACGTTTCTTCCTCGGCGTAGCCCGAACCGGTTTCTCCCTTCGCCGTGTCGCCGGCCTTGTCTTCCGATGGTGTCACGGGCCTCGCGCGACGCGGTGCCGCCGTCGAAACAGTCGTCGCGCCGGGTGGCACCGGCAGCGGCGGCACCGGAGGCAGCGGCCCCAAGGTCACGGCCAATGGAGCGGGACTGGGCCGCATCGGTTCGGTCGACTTCAGCAGTGCGGTCACGGCCCCCAGCATCGCGCCCACCGCCGCGGCGTAGCCAGGGCACGCGTGCGAGTGCGGCGCCGTCGAGCGATCGCCGCCGAACATCGCCATCACGTCGTCACTGCCATCCGCAAGTGCCTGCTGCATGGCCGAGGCAATCGAGAGCACCACCTTCTCGCCACGCTCCAGTGTCAATGGCCCGAGCTGGCAGGGTTGCGCCACGGTCCGCCAGACGAGTTCGGGCATCGGCCTGAGCTGCATCGCCCTGACCAGCGTCGTGCGGGTCGCCGTGGCGGCGGCGTCCGCCAGTTCCCGCGCCGAGGCATCGCCTGCTTTCTCGGCAGCGACGGCCATCTGCCAGCGGTTTCGCAGAGCCCAGAACTCGCCATCACGCAGCCACTCGTTCAGCACGAGCCGGAGCGCACCATCCAGCGTGGGAATGAACCCCATCATCGCGCCGACCATCGTGCGCGCCACCAGGTCATCGCTGGCGGGTTGGCCATCGATCGTCATGGCGAAGATCGCGGACGCCACCGGTGCGTTGGCCAGCGCAGCGATCGGCTGGCCCGCGGACTGCCGACGCCAACGAGTGACCAGCTGCGTCATGGCCCGGGTCAGATGTTTTCCGTAGGTCTTGCCGAATTCCTGCACCGTCCTGCCGGGCTGCGGCTGGAAGAAAAAGCGTGACGGCGCCGTGAAATTGCCAGGGCATGGTGGTGGATCGACCGGCGTCCAGTCCCACCGCGCCGGGCCGCCCTTGAACTCGGGGGTGGCGGCCGTCGGCACACCGAACCAGGCGACGCACAAGCCCTCGATCAGCGGGTCGATGAGCTCTTTCAGATTGAGGTTCAGCTCCCACGGTTCGCGGCCCGTGCCTCGAGAGAGTGCCTGCTCGAAGCCCACCATCGTCTTGAGCTTGCCGTTCACCAGGTCGAATGCCGCCTGGAATGCACTTTGCTCGCCGATCGCCGAAATCGCGTCGTTCGGGACCGTGGACTGCTGGCGATACGGACAACGCTGCTCGCCCGTATCGTCCAGGCCCAGGTAGACCTCACCGATCGACGAGCCCATGCGCTGCCGATAGCCGCTGACGCTGAACTCGCTGCCGCTGCGCGCCAGCACCTGCTTCACCAGGCCGGCGTCAGCCACGATGACGCCATAGGGCGTCCGCAGCGCGCCATCCCGATGGGCCCGGATCGCAGCCCAGAGATCGGCGCAGGCAAATCGCTCTTGGGCCTCGGGGTCTTCGAGGGCTGCTTTCCAGTGGACGATCTGGTCCGCTTCGGGCGTCGACGCATGCATGGCCTCGAGCGTTTCCAGCGTGCGCAGGCCACGCTCGGCACTCCAGACGGGGCGCACCGTGTCCGCCAGCGCTGCACGAGCCTGCAGCAGCCCCAGTGCGCTGATGGAGGGCGTGAAGAGATAGGCGCCCCACTCGAGCCTGACGAGTTGCCGGAACGCCGCCTGCGCCGGCTCGGCCTCGTCGAGCAACATCGAGCAGACCTCCCCCTTGTGTTCGAAACGGAAGTGACGCGGCTGGCCTGCCGGCGCGACGCCGAGGAACGGATCGCCCTGACCTGAGTAGCCACCGCTGCTGTTGCCGCCGGACAACCAGCGTTGAACCACCTCGAACTGCTCGGCGATGCTGGCGTTGTAGGCCATGAACATCAGGCCCCGTTCCTCGTCCGCCGTCGCGGCGCTGTGCCGCGGGCCATAGGACATCCCCCGCCGGACCAGCCGTGGAAAGCGGCCGCCGGGCGGCAGCGGAACGTCCGGGTCGGCCAGTGGCCTCGGGTTGGCGCGCCGGACATGGGCGTGGAAGGGGCAACGCGAGCCGTCCGGGTCGTTGGCATAGTCGAAGTCGTTGCTGAATGGCGGCTTGGCCCCGGCGCGGGGCTGGATCAGCGGACGGCCATCTCGCCCCCGCCCCATCATCTTCGCCAGGACGGCTTCATCGGTCAGGCCATGGCCGCTCAATGGCCCGTCCAGTGCCTGGTGCAGGGTTTCCTTCAACGCATCGACGTCCTGCCGAAGCTTGCGCACCACCAGGAAGGAGCCGTTGTGCATCAGCTCCCGCCGGGCCGCAGGCCATGTGGCGCTGGGCATCGCGTCGGCCTGGTTCGGGTGCCCGAGCAGCACTTCGCCCAGCGCGATGCGGTTGTCGTAGACGTCTCCCTCGTCCTTCGCGTCGAAACCCGGGTTCGAGATACCGTCGACGAAGTCGAAGTGCTCGCGCACCTGTTCCAGATCGGCGGACCCTGGAACCGGTTCGTAATGCCGCTGCATCGGCTCTTCGGCCAGCAAGAGGCTGCCTGGGTGAGCCAACAGGCGCGCCTTCTCATCGTCCAGCGCACTGGGGTCATCGGACCGCAACTGCACCACGAGTTCGACGCTGCTCAACTCGATTCGCTTGCTCGGCTCAAGTCGACTCACCGGCAGGCGCCAGCGACGCGGATGGTTGTGCCAGGCATCGCCCAGCACGCTGGCCCGGGCTTCCATCCCCGCCCGGAACTCCAGCGGGTACCACGCCAGCTCGTCCTCGCTCAGGCCGGCCCGGCGCAGGCCCTCGACGGTGAGCGAGACGCTGCAGTAGACCCCATCGTCAGGGGCCGGGCCCGCATCACGCGCCAGGCGCAGATCGCCGATGAAGCTGGCCATCGCCGCACCGGAGTCGAATGCGAACATCAGCAAGGCCCCGTACGAATTGCGCGGCAGCGGATGGAGGATGCCGGCCTGCACGTCCTTGCTCACCGACGCCGGCACGCCCGGCTGCGGCGGTGGTGCCTCGAGCCGACCCGGGGCCGGCGGCCGCAGCAACCAATCCAGCTGTTCGGCAAATCGATCGCGCCCCGCCTTCACCAGATCGTCGATCAACAGCGTCTCGTCCTTCAGGCGAATGAACTCCAGCAGGAGATCGCGCGCCGCGCGGTGAAGGTACTTGCCGTCTTCCTTGGTGGGCAAGTACAGGCTGGCCAGCCGGTGAATGACCGACAACGATTGGAGGGCCATGCGCACGGTCTCCGCAACCGCCGACGGCGACAACCGCCGTGCCATCTCCCAGGCCCGCTGCTCGGGGCTGCGCACCGTGGCCCTGACGGCTGCCAGGTCGGCCTGCGGGCCCGGTCGATCACGGTGCAGTTGCTCCTCTTGTCGCAAGTACTGGACATCGTCCACCGTCAAGCGGGGCATACCGTAGAAGAAGTCCGTCTCGACCTGCACGCGCCGCACCCACGATGCCCACGCGTCGAAGCTGTGGTCACAGGCGCTCGGGTAGTCTTCGGTGTTGCAGAAGATCACGTCCAGCAACGTGCCGACCTTTTGCCACAGGACGCGCAAGTAGGCTTCCCACGTGCCGTCGAACGTGACGGCCAGCAGGATCTTGTCTTCCGGTTCGACGATCGCCACCCTGACCGAATGGATCTTGCCGACACGCTCGACGGCATCGGAGAACGGCCGCAACAACGCATACTCGTGCGACGTCGCTCGGCCCAAGCTCAAGGTCTTCAGCAGGCGCCTGGCGCGGGTCTTGTACGTCACCGCATCGAGGGCAGGAACGAACCCCTTCTTCAGTGGCGCGAGCAGCGTCAAGTCGCTGACGCCCCCCAGGGCCTTGGACTTCACGATCAGTTCCGCACGCATCGTTGCCTCCGGCGCAATGGACCGAGGGAATTCTGGGTGGCCCCTCTGACGGGTACAAGCCACCCGAGGCCCGAGACGGCTGCAAACGTCCTTCCGGTTGGGGACGCTCTGCGCAGCGGCGACAGCTGGCCTATAGTGATCGGCACCGCTCGCCAGTCACCAAGACCAACTGCCTAGCACAGCCTCTCAAACCCCCACGCCGGGTAACGGTCATGCAACTGTCTTCCAATGGCGCACCCTGACGACCACACCAACGACGCCGTGAGCCTTTTGAACACCCGATTGCAGGCCCTGTCCGCCGAGCGCCTGCGCGGCATCCGGCGTGGCATCGAGAAAGAAAGCCTGCGGGCTTTGCCGGGCGGCGCGCTGGCGCAATCACCCCATCCGCTGGCGCTGGGCTCGGCCCTGATGCACCCGACGGTGACCACGGACTTCAGCGAATCGCAGGTCGAGCTGATCACCGGCGCCCATTCGACCGTCGCCGGCTGCCTGGCCGAGCTGGGTGAGATCCACCAAGCGGTCTTCCATGCGCTCGAGGCCGATGGCGGGCAAGAGCGATTGTGGGTGTCGAGCATGCCGTGCTGCTTGCCCGATGAAGACCAGATCCCGATCGGCCAGTACGGCCATTCGAACGTCGGCCGTGCGAAGACGGTCTACCGAACCGGCCTGAGCCACCGCTACGGCCGGCGCATGCAAACGATTTCCGGGATCCACTACAACTGGTCGATCCCGGGTGCGACGAGCGACGACTACTTCGGTCTGATCCGCAACTTCCGCCGCCAGTCGTTCGTGCTGCTGTGGCTGTTCGGCGCTTCGCCGGCCGTCTGCAAGACCTTTGTCGACGGCCTGCCGCATGGCCTGGAGCCGCTGGGCCCCGGCACGCTGCACCTGCCCTACGCCACCTCGCTGCGCATGGGCCGCCTGGGCTACCAGAGCGACGCGCAAAGCCGCCTGGCCGTCAGCTACAACGGCCTGGCCGGCTACGGCGGCTCGCTGCAGGCGGCCTTGACCGCGCCCTACCCGCCGTACGAAGAGATCGGCCTGCGCGATGCCGACGGCAACTGGAAGCAGCTGTCGACGCACCTGCTGCAGATCGAGAACGAGTTCTACGGCACGATCCGGCCCAAGCGCACGATCCGCACCGGTGAACGCCCGCTGCACGCGCTGCGCGAACGCGGCGTCGAGTACATCGAGGTCCGCTGCATGGACCTGGACCCGTTCGAAACCACCGGCATCGGCGCGACGACCGCGCACTTCATCGACGTCTTCCTGCTGCACTGCCTGCTGTCGGACAGCCCGCCCGACACGCCGGACGAGATCGCCGCGATGGCGCGCAACCAGCACCTGACCGCCGCACGCGGCCGCGAGCCGGGCTTGAAGCTCGAGCGCAACGGCCGCGAGATCGCCCTGGCCGACTGGGCCGCGGAGATCGTCGACCAATGCGCGCCGATCGCCCGGGTACTCGACGAGGTGAACGGCGGCACCGCACATGCCGATGCGCTGGCCGCCGCGCAACGTGCCTTGACCATCCCGGCCACGCTGCCATCGGCCCGAGTGATCGAGGTCATGCAGCGCGAGTACGGCGGCGAGTTCGCGCCATTCATCGACGCCCGCTCGGGCCAGGCGCGTGAACAGATCCTGTCGCGCCCCTTGCCCGATGCCCAGGCGCCGGCCCGCTGGGCCGCCACGGCCGCCGAATCGCTGGTCAAGCAACGGCAAATCGAAGAAGCCGAGACGCAGACCTTCGAAGACTTCCTGGCCGACTACCTGTCACCAGCACGGCTGGGTTAGGGCCCGCCACGCAAGGTCGGCTGCGGGCCGCGTCGGCAAGCGTCCGTCAGCCACGGGTCGTGGGCAACGTCGGGTGCGCCCAGGTTCCGGCGTGGTGTCGAACCCGCATCAACCCGAAGCGGGTTAGCACCAAGTGGTCGCACCGGGGTCGTCGCCCGTACAACTGCAACCACGAAAGCAGGCCGCCAAAAGCGCTGGGCCTTCGCGAGGCGCCCGCAGCGTCCGGCCACCATACCGGGCCCTGGTTTGACTCGTTCCATTCGGGCGCGGCCGGGCGAAGCCGCGCCCCTCCACTGGAGACGACATCGATGGTTCATGGGACGCCGTTGGGGTGCGCTGCGCCACACACTTTGAGCGCCAGCCCTGCTGGCGCACGCGGCCCGCAGTGGCGGGCCGTGGCCAGGCCGCCCACAGCGGGCTGCACAACACTTGCTGGGTGCTCTGGAGTCAACGACGGTTGACCTGAGTTGACTCAACCCCCTCAAGGGTCTTGAGGGGGCTTTGGCGGCGAGCGCCAGGGGCCAGGCCGATTCAGACGGCCGCGCGCACCTGGTTGCGGCCGCCTTTTTTGCATTCGTACAGAGCCTCGTCGGCGCGCAGCAGCGCGTCGGCGATGCGCTCGCCCTCGGCGATCGCGGCCAGGCCCAGGCTCATCGTCACCTTCAGTTCAGGTGCGATCGAGGTCCACGGGTGTTGCTCGAGCGTCGCGCGCAGGCGGTCGGCCACTTTCAGGGCCTGGTCCAGCGGCAGGCCGCCGCCGAAGCCGACGACGAATTCCTCGCCGCCCCAGCGTGCGATCGCATCGTGCGGACGCAGGTGGTCGCGCAGCAAGCGGCCGATCGCGCGCAGCACGTCGTCGCCGCAGGCATGCGAGAAGCGGTCGTTGATCTGCTTGAAGTGGTCGATGTCACCGATCATCAGCACCAGCGGCTGGTCGGGCCCGCGCTCGGCCTGCAACTGCGCCAGGTGGAGCTCGAACTGACGCCGGTTCGCCAACCCGGTCAGCGGGTCTTCCAGCGCCTGGCGCTTCAGCTCGCCCGCTTCTTCGGCCATGTGATTGACCTGCCGCTCCAGCTCTGCACTGCGCAAGCGGGCCAGTTCGGCGTCGACACGGTTGCGCTCCACGTCGACCCGCGCGGCCAAGGCCTGCGCGCGCGTGTCCGCCTGCGCGGCGAGCAAGGCTTCGCGCGTTTCGGCGTAGCGCTTGAAGCAGTCGAGGGCCGAACGCCAATGCTGCTGCGCCTCCTGCAGCAGGCTGTTTTCCAGGTGCACGCGGGCCAGCAGCTCCTGGTCCTGGCTTTCAGTGACCAACACCAGCGCCTCGGCCACATGCGCCGCCGCGAACCGATGCTGGTTGCTCAGGCGTTCGACGCGGGCGAGGTGCAGCTCCAGACTGGCGCGGCTGGGGCCGAGGCCGGCGATCTTGGCCGACTTGACGCCCAGCTTCAGCACCGCGCGCGCTTCGTCCAGCTCACCCAGGTCGATCATCGCGTCCGCCGCATCGGCCGCGCCATCGAGGACCAGGTGGTGCCGCTCGGTGGCGACCAGTTCGTCGAGCAAGCGCCGAAGTTCGTCATACGCCGCCATGATGGTCGTGCGGTCGGCATGCCGCTTGCGCGCGGTCACCAGTCGGTAGGCCATCAGGTTGGCCCGCGTCACCGCCGCCAGGTTGGCGTCGTCGTGGCGCTTGTTCAGCTCGATGCAGCGCTCCCAGGCGGCGAGCGTCTGGTCCGTCTGCCCCAGCGCCTCGTGCACCGCACCGGCGTTGGTCCAGAACACGCATTGGTGCCATGGCGCATCACCCACCAGCGGCAACAACTGAATCGCACGGTTGAGCAGCTCCAACGCCTCCGCCGCCTGGCCCAGCTGCGCGACGGTGATGGCGTGCGCCGCCAGCAGGCGCAGCAGGCGGATCGGGTCGGCCGCGCGGGTCAGCAGCTCGATGCCCAAGTGGCCCGCGGTCAGCGCCTCCTTCAGCTTGCCGCTGTACTGGTAGCCGATGGCCAGCATGTGCTGGCAGATCCCCATCTGCAGCACGTCGTCGGCTTCGGACACGATCGGCCACATCTGTTGGCACAACGCGATGCCGGCTTCGGTCTGGCCGCTGCGCACCATCGCGGCGGCGCGCTCCAGCGCCGCGGCGGGGCTCTCTTGCTCGGCGGCGGCCGGCTCCGCGGCGGCCTTCTTGCGCGACGCCCTCGGCACCAAGGGACGGGTGCCCACCGCGCCGACGATCTGCGCAAAGCCCAGCTCGCCTGCGGAAGGCGCGGGCGATGTGGCGGTGGCGGAATCGGTGTCCCGCGAGGCGGCGGGCGGCTGAGGGCGGGCAGTCGACATCGGCGGCGATCTCCAGGCGGTCATCACATCGTAGCGATCGACGGCCAAGCTGGGTCAGAGCAATCAGCGCGCCCAAGCCATCCGCCACGCCCGGCGTGAGATCTGCTCGCTCGGGGCCGCCCGGTGCGTACCGCAAACAACAACAGGACTCACGGGGCCGCGCGCACCTGGTTGCGGCCACCTCGCTTGCATTCATACAACGCCTCGTCGGCCCGCTGCAGGGTGTCGGCGATCGTGTCGCCGACCCGGCACTCGGCCAGGCCCAGGCTCATCGTGACACTCAGCGCCGGGGCCATCGAAGCCCAGGCGTGCCGCTCGATGGCACCACGCAGGCGATCGGCCACCGTCAGGGCCTGCGCCAGCGTCAAGCCGGCGCCGAAGCCGACGACGAACTCTTCGCCACCCCAGCGCGCCACCACGTCGTGCGGGCGCAAATGATCGCGCATCAGCCGGCCGATCGTGCGCAAAACCTCGTCACCCTGCGTGTGCGAGTAACGGTCGTTGATGCGCTTGAAGTGGTCGATATCGCCGATCATCAGCACCAGCGGTTGCCCCGGTGGCCCCTCGCCCCTCAGTTGGTCGATGCGACGCTCGAACTGGCGCCGGTTGGCCAGCCCGGTCAACGGGTCCTCCAGCGCCTGGCGCTTCAGCTCGCCCGCCTGGCGCGCCAGATGCTCGACCTGGCGCTGCAACTCGGCGCTGCGCAGGCGCGCCAGTTCGGCATCGACCCGGTTGCGCTCCACATCCACCCGCGCCGCCAGTGCCTGCGAGCGCGCCTCGGCCTGTGCGGCGAGCAGCGCCTCGCGCGTCTGGGCGTACCGCTTGTAGCAATCCAGGGCGGCACGCCAATGGCTTTGCGCTTCTTGCAGCAAGCTGTTCTCGAGATGCACACGCGCCAGCAGCTCCAGGTCCTGGCTTTCGTTGGCCAGCGCCAGCGCTTCGGCCACGTGGGCCGCCGCCGGCCGCAACTGGCCGCTCAGCCGCTCGACGTGGGCGAACTGCAGTTCCAGGCTCGCACGCTTGGGCCCCAGACCGGCCGCCGCACCGCACTTCAAGCCCATGTGCAACAGCGCGCGCGCTTCTTCCATCTCGCCGAGCTGGATCATCACGTCGGCGGCTTCGGCGGCCCAGTTCATCACCAGGTGGTGGCGCTCCTCTTGCACCAACGCATCCAGATGCCGCCGCTGCTCGGCATAGGCCGCGAGCACCGTTTCGCGGTCGGCTTTTTCGCGGTGCAGCGAGGTCAGGCGAATCGTCAGCAGGTTGCCCCGCGAGATCGCCTTCATGCTCGGCTCGTCGAAGTGAGCGCTCAACGCGATGCAGCGCTCCCAGGCAGCCAGCGCCTCGGGAGTCTGGTTGAGCGTCTCGTAGACGCTGCCGGCGTTGTTCCAGAACACGCACTGCTGCCAAGGCTCGCCGTCGATTTGAGGCAGCAGTTCAACTGCCCGGCCCAGCAGCTCCATCGCCTCGGCCGCCTGGCCCAGCTGCGCGAGCGTGATCGCGTGCAGCGACATCAGCCGCAACCGCCGCGTCGTGTCGCCCGCGCGCGCGAACAGCTCGATGCCGACATGCCCGGTGGTCAGCGCCTCTTTCAGCTTGCCGCTGTAGTGATAGCCGATCGCCATCACATGCTGGCAGATGCCCATCTGCAGCGCATCGTCGGCCTGCGCGGCGCGCGGCCACAGCTTCTGGCTCAGCGCCAGACCCGCCTCGACCTGGCCACCGCGCACCATCAGCAGCGCGCGTTCAAGCGCGTCGGCCAACGGCTCTTCACCGGTCTCGGGCGGCGCAGCCGTGGGCCGCTTGCGTACCCGTTTCGGCGCCGACGGGAGGTAAGCCGCGCCAACGATCTGCGCGAACCCCAACTCGCCCGGTGACCGCACCGGCGCGTGCTCGGCCTCGGTGGGGGCGACGCGGGCGCGGCGACGGGGCGAAGGCATCGGTTCAGCAGGCAGATACGGCAAACGACCGCTGCATGCTAACCAGCGTCTGCGGGCTTGCGGCGCGCCAATCGGAAACCGTTTCAGCTGATACGTGCGAAGCGCAACACCTGCCGGCCTTCTTGTTCGATGGTGCCGAAGAACATCGCATGCGGCCTCACCCACAGGCCGCTGGCGTTGTAGATCGGCCGGTAGACCACCAGCGGCTCCAGCGTTTCGCTGTGCCGGGCGACGCCGATCACTTCGTATTCACCGCCCTTGTAGTGGCGGTAGCGCCCGGGCGGCGTGTCGGGCAGCGGCGGCAGCTCGTCACCTGCACTCATTGACGCACCTCGCGGCTTGTTTGCCGTACCGCCAAGCGGGATTGCGCCCATGCGGCCGGCCGAGCGCGGCTCACGGCAGGGCCCTCACCGCCGCCTTCAAGCCGGGCAGCAGACGCTCGCGCTGGGTGGCATCGGGCGTCTCCTGCACCGAGGCATACAGCGGCCAGATGAACTCGCGTGCGTTGTGCATGCGCGCCAGCGAGGCCGCGGTAAAGGCCCGGCCTTCGCCCGGCGTCGCCATGCTGACGATGCGGCTCAACCAGATGGTCCAGAACGCACTGTCGTGCAGGCCGCGCTTGGCGATGTAGAACACCGGCGCCATCAGGCGCTGACCCTCGCCGTAGATGTAGCTGTGCTCGCCGGGAGGCAGCACCTGGACCGCAATCGCCGCAAGCAACCGGTCGAGCTGTGCCTTGTCGAGCGCCGTGTTCAGGCTCAGCTGCATCGCCCAGTCGGCACCATGGGCCACGCCGTGGCGCCAACCGTCCTTGGCATCGAAACCACGGTAGTCACGCACACCGGCCAGATACGACGCGGCGGCGATGACGAACGCGTCCCGTTCGGCGGCGCCGTACAACGGCGTAAGCCGATCGACGCGCGCCACTTCGGCCAGTGTCAGCGCCGCGAACGGTGCCACCACGCCGCGCGCATCGGCCGCCACCGTGGCAGGCATGACACGGCGCAGCAACTGGTCGCCGATGCGCTTGACGGTGGCCGGTGACAGCTCGCCGGCACGCATCCAGTGCTGCAGGGCTTCGAAACCGACTTCGTCGCGCAGCGCCGGGTCCGGGTCGGCCAGGCAATCGACCAGGCCCAGTGCCAGCGCTTCGCGCCTGGCCACGTTGTCGATGGCCCACTTCGCGTTGCGCAGCACGAGCAGACTGTCACGCGTCTGGCCTTCTGGCGGGCAGGCGGCCAGGACCGGCCCCGCGCCGCAGGCCAGGCCCAACGCGAGCGCAATGCGGCGCAGGCCGTGGTTCATGCAGCCGGTGTGGCGTGTTTGGCCACCAACGTCAGGATGTCGTAGCTGGCAACCAGCTCGCCGTGCTGGTTGGTCACCTCGACATCCCACGCCACCACGCCCTGGCCGCGACCCTTGTCGTCGACCTTCATGCGGTCGATCTTGCGCTTGGCGGTCAGACGCGCCTGGATCGTGTCGCCGATCGCCACCGGTTTGACGAAGCGCAGCGTGTCCAGCCCGTAGTTGGCCAGCACCGGGCCCGGTGCGGGGCTGACGAACAGGCCTGCCGCGGCCGACAGCACGAAGTAGCCATGCGCGATGCGCTGGCCGAACTGCGTGTCCTTCGCGGCGATCTCGTCGAAGTGCATGTAGAAATAGTCACCGGAGACGCCACCGAAGTTGACGATGTCGGCTTCGCTCACCGTGCGGCGGTGCGTCAGCAGGCTCTCGCCGATCTGCAGATCCTCGAAGTGGCGGCGGAACGGGTGCACCTCGGTTTCGATGCGGGCAGCACCACGCACGTACTCACCGGTCACCGCGGCCAGCATCGTCGGCGAGCCTTGCACCGCCGTGCGCTGCAGCAGGTGCTTGACGGCGCGGATGCCGCCCAGTTCTTCGCCACCCCCGGCGCGGCCCGGCCCGCCGTGCTTGAGCATCGGCAGCGGGCTGCCGTGGCCGGTCGACTCCGGTGCCGCTTCACGGTCGAGGATCAGCATGCGGCCATGATGTGCCGCGGCGACCGGGATGACTTTCGCGGCAATCGCTGGCGTCTTGGTGACCAGCGACCCGACCAGGCTGCCCTTGCCGCGTGCGGCCAATGCCATGGCCTCATCGAGATCGTCGTAGGGCATCAGCGTGCTGACCGGCCCGAAGGCCTCGACGTCATGCACCGCGTCGTTGGTCATCGGGTTCTTCGCCAGCAGCAGCGTCGGCGCGAAGAACGCTCCTTCGGCGGTGCCCGCGCCTTGCGGCGTGAAGGCATCGGCACCGCAGATCAGCTCGGCGTCCTTGCGCAGCATCGCGACGCGCTCGGCCACGTCGGCCTGCTGTGCGTGTGAGGCCAGCGCGCCCATCTTCACGCCCTCGATAGCCGGATCGCCGACCACCGTCTTGGCCAGCCGAGCCTGCAACGCGGCGGCCACGGCATCGACATGCTGGCGCGGCACGATCGCGCGGCGGATCGCGGTGCACTTCTGGCCGGCCTTGACCGTCATCTCGCGCGCCACCTCCTTGACGAACAGGTCGAACTCCTCGTCGCCGGGTTGCACATCAGGTGCGAGGATGGCGCAGTTCAGCGAATCGGCCTCGGCGTTGAACGGCACCGAGTGGCGGATCAGGTTCGGGTGCACGCGCAGCTTGGCGGCCGTATCGGCCGAGCCGGTGAAGGTGACGACGTCGGCACCGTTCAGGCGGTCCAGCAGGTCGCCGGTGCCGCCGATCACCAACTGCAGGCTGCCCGGCGGCAGGATGCCGGACTCTTCGACCAGCCGCACCATCGCCTCGGTCAGGTAGCTGGTCGCGGTGGCGGGCTTGCCGATGCAGGGCATGCCGGCCAGGAAGGTCGGCGCGAACTTTTCCAGCAGGCCCCAGATCGGGAAGTTGAAGGCGTTGATGTGCACCGCGACGCCGCCGCGCGGGACCAGGATGTGGGTGCCGGCAAACCCGCCCTTCTTGCCCAGCGGAACCACCGGTCCCTCGTGCACGACATTGCTGCTGGGCAGCTCGGCCGAGCCCATGCTGGCGTAGGCGAACAAGGTGCCGGTGCCGCCTTCAATGTCGATCCAGCTGTCGTTGCGTGTCGCACCGGTGTGGGCCGAGATCGCGTAGAGCTGTTCCTTGCGCTCGTTCAGGTACTTGGCCAGCGCCTTCAGCCGCGCCGCGCGCTGCTGGAAGTTCAACGCCATCAGCGCCGGCAGGCCGGTGCCCCGCGCATAGTCCAGCGCCTCGCCAAAATGAATCACGTCGGCATGCGTGCGCGCTACGGGCTGGCCGTTGATCGCGCTGCGCAGGGTCTGCGCCGCATCGCTGCCGATCCAGCGGCCGGCGATGAAGCTTTGGAGTTGGGGCGTGGTGGTCATGCTGTTCTTTGCTGGAATGAGAATCTGGCGGCCGAAGTCCCGGGGGCCTGGCCTTCGACAGGCTCAGGCCGGATGGGGCACCTCCCCCACCGTTCGGGCTGAGCTGGTCGAAGCCCCATCGCGCAGTCGCCGGCCCTGCGGCAGGCTCAGGGCGAACGGAGTGGAGGAAATCTGATCGTCAGGGCTGATACCGCCACGCACCCTTTTCAATCTTGACCATCACCCGCGCGCGTTGGTCCAGGCCCAGGTGGTCGTGGGATGACATGTTGAAGATGCCGTGCGCGCCGGCCAGCTCCTTGACCTGCTCCAGCGCATCACGCAGCGCGGCGCGGAACTCCGGCGTGCCCGGCTTGGCCTTCTTCAGCGCCGTGGGAACGGCCGCGGTCATCAGCAGACCGGCATCCCAGGCATGCGCACCGAAGGTCGACACCGAGCCCTTGCCGTACATCGCCTCGTACTTGGCCACGTAGTCCTGGGCCGACTTCTTCACCGGGTGGCCGGCGGGCAGTTGATCGGCCACCAGCACCGGGCCGCTGGGCAGGAATTCGCCCTCGACGCTCTTGCCACCGACGCGCAAGAAGTCGTTGTTGGCCACGCCGTGCGTCTGGTAGACCTTGCCGCTGTAGCCGCGCTCGGCCAGCGCGGCGGCCGGCAACGCGGCCGGCGTGCCCGAGCCGGCGATCAGTACCGCATCGGGCTTGGCGCCGACCAGCTTCAGCACCTGCGCGGTCACCGACGAATCGGTACGGGCATAACGCTCGCTCGCGACGATCTGGATGCCCTTGATGCCGGCGGCCTTGCTGAACTCGCCGTACCAGCCCTCGCCATAGGCGTCGGCGAAACCGATGAAGCCGACGGTCTTGATCTTCGCATCGGCCATGTGCGAGACGATCGCCAGCGACATCATGATGTCGTTCTGCGGCGTCTTGAAGACCCAGCGCTTCTTCGCGTCGACCGGCTCGACGATGCGCGCCGACGCAGCCATCGAGATCATCGGCACCTGGGCTTCCGAGACCGCGTCGATCATCGCCAGCGAGTTCGGTGTCGTGGTCGAGCCGAGGATGATGTCGACCTTGTCCTCGGTGATCAGGCGGCGCGTGTTGGCCACCGCCTTCGTCGTGTCCGACGCGTCGTCGAGCACGATGTAGTTGACCTTCTGGCCAGCGATCGTGGTCGGCATCAGCGCGATCGTGTTCTTCTCGGGGATGCCGAGCGAAGCAGCCGGGCCGGTGGACGACACGGTGACGCCGACATTGATGTCGGCCAGCGCCGCGCCGGCGGCCATCACGCAGGCGGCGGCGACAAGGGTCTTCAGGGCTTTCACAGGGCAGTCTCCTTTCGGGGGGTCTTCTTGCGGGAAGCGGGGGACTCGGTGGGCGCGGCGGGCACGCTGACAGCGCCCAGACCACCGAAGAACAGCTCAGCCACCATCGGGGCCATCTGCTCGTGCGTCAGGCGCTGCCCGTCTTCGGCTGGCTTGAGCCAGGTGAACATCCAGTTGATCATGCCGAACAGCAGCATGGTCAGCGGTTTGTGCAGATCGACGGGTTTGAGCGCAGGGCGCACGGTGGCCACGGTGTCGGCAAATGCGTTGACGACGCGCCTTTCGATCGCCAGCACTTGCTCGCGTTCGGTGTCTTCGAGGAACTTGACGTCCTCGGTCAGCACACGGTGTTCGTTCTGCGCGTTGGCGTACTCGCGGACGAAGCGCACGATCAGCTCGCGCAATCGAGCCTCGGGCGACAGGGGCTGTGAGAGCACCTCTTCGACGACGGCCTCCAGCCGCTTCACGTGTGCCTCGGCCACCAGCGCCAACAGCGCATGCTTGTCGCGCACGTAGTGGTACAGCGCCGCCTTGGACAACTCGCACGCCGCCGCGACCTGGTTCATCGACGTCGCGGTGTAGCCCTGCTGCGCGAACAAGGCCGAGGCCTTCGCGAGGATCTGATCGCGCTGGTCAGCGTAGCCGGCGGAACGGGGTCGGGCCATGGGTCAGTGGCGGTGGAGGTCTGGGGCCTTCGACGGGCCCTCAAGCAGCAAGAACGCGGGCGGCGTACCCCCTACCGTTCGTGCTGAGCTAGTCGAAGCACCGGCCCTGAGCCTGTCGAAGGGCCGGAAAACCGGTGGCTGCACGTCGACCCGCGCACCATCCTTCGACAGGCTCAGGGCGGACACGTGGCGGCTGTCAACGCTCATCGAACGACACCGTGACACAAGGCGTCAGCGGGTGTGCCTGGCAGGTGAGGATGAAACCGTCGGCGACTTCGGCCTTCTCGAGCGCGAAGTTGCGGTCCATGCGCACCTCGCCGTCCAGCAGCTTGGCGCGGCAGGTGCCGCAAACGCCGGACTTGCAGGAGTACGGCACGTCCATACCCGCGCCGGCCGCCGCGTCGAGGATGCTGGGGTCGGTCTTGCGAAAGACGATGTCACGCGTCAGGCCATCGCGCACGATCGTGATCTTGGCGTTGTCGGCGTCGCCTTCCTTCGGCGCATGCAGCTTGGCCAGGTCGCCAGCCGACTGCAGCGCGATGCCGAAGCGTTCGATGTGGATGCGCTCTTGCGCCAGGCCCGCTTCGAGCAGCGCGGCCTCGCCTTCGTCGTTCATCGCGTAGGGGCCGCAGACGAAGGCATGGTCGACGTGCTTGACGTCGATCACGGTGTGCAGGAACTCGGCGATCTTCTCGCGGTTCATGATGCCCATGTTCAACGGCGAATCGACCTGCTCGTCGCTGAACACATGGTGCAGCGTCAGCCGCGTCATGTAGCGGTTCTTCAGGTCTTCGAGTTCTTCCTTGAACATCGTCGACGCCGCGCGGCGGTTGCCGTAGACCAGCGTGAAGCGGCTGCCGGGCTCACGCTTGAGCACCGTCTTCATGATCGACAGGATCGGCGTGATGCCACTGCCACCGGCCAGGCCCAGGTAGTGGCGTGGCGCCTCGGGCGCCAGCGGCACGAAGAACTTGCCCTGCGGCGGCATCACCTGCAGCGTGTCGCCGGCCTTCAGGTGCTGGTGCAACCAGTTCGAGAAGATGCCACCGGCGACCTTGCGCACGCCGACACGCAACTCGCCGTCGTCCAGCCCGGCGCAGATCGAGTACGAGCGGCGCACGTCCTGCCCGTCAACGTCATGCCGAACCGTCAGGTACTGGCCCTGCGTGAACTTGAACATCTCGGCGTGCTCGTCGGGCACCTCGAACGAAACGATCATCGCCTCGTCGGTGTCGGGGCGCACCTCGCGGACGCGCAACGGATGAAAGTGAAGAGTAGTCATTGGAATGTCACCGTCAACGGAGCGCCGCAGCGCCGCTCGCTCCAAGTGGCGTGCGCGGATCCGGCTTTGCCGGTCCGCTGCGCGAGCCCCCTCGGGGGGCCGAGGTCGGACATGAACAGTCCTGAGGACTGTTTGTGCCTACCGACGGGCCGAGCTCCGGGAGGGGCGTGGGGGCTCTTCATATGGGTTTGAAATGTTCGAAGGGTTCGCGACAGGAGAGGCAGCGGTACATCGCCTTGCATGCGGTGGAACCGAATGCAGACAGGCGCTCGGTCTGCGCGCTGCCGCAGTGCGGGCAATCGATGTCGCGGGCCACGATGCGGATCGGCGATCCCTCGGCGCTGCATTGCCCAGGTGGCGCAATGCCATAGGCACGCAAACGCTCGCGGCCGGCCTCGCTGATCCAGTCGGTGGTCCAGGCCGGCGCGCGGCGCATCGTCACGTTGACGGGGCCGAGCCCGTCATCTTCGAGCGCGCGCACGATCGCTTCGTTGATCTGCTCGGTCGCCGGGCAGCCCGAGTAGGTAGGGGTCACGGTCACCTCCAGACCCGCGCCGGTATCGACGACTTCGCGCACCAAGCCCAGGTCGACCACCGACAGCGCCGGCACTTCCGGGTCGGGCACGCTGCCCAGCACACCCCAGGCGCGCTCGACTCGGCCCTCGCCCGCTCGACGCGCAGGCACGTCGGGCAGCGCCCAGCGTGCGTCCGGCGTCGGCAGCGCGGGGAACAGGCCGCGGGTGTCGACCATGGCTGTCACCACTTGCCGCCGGGGTAGCTGCGCTGCAGGTGCTGCATTTCGGCCAGCATGTAGCCCAGGTGCTCGCTGTGCACGCCGCGGCTGCCGGTCGAGCGGAAGGCGCTGTCTTTCGGCTGGGCCAGCTTGGCATCGGCCAGCACGGCGCTCACCGCGGCTTGCCATGCGTCGCGCAGTTCGCTGCGCGCCGGGCCCAGGCCGGTGGTGACGGCGTTCGCATCGGCCTGATCGTCGTCGAACAGCTCGATGACATACGGCCACAGGCTGTCCAGTGCCTGGCCCATGCGGCGCGTCGACTCTTCAGTGCCGTCGCCCAGGCGCACGACCCAGCCCGACGCGTGTTCAACGTGGTAGCGCGCTTCCTTCACCGCCTTGCCGGCGATCGCGGCCACTTCGGCGTCGCTGCTGGCCTGCAGCCGCTGCCAGAACAGGTGCAGCCAGGTGCCGAGGAAGAGGTTGCGCAGCACCGCATCGCCGAAGTCGCGCCCGCCCTTGCGGCCCGGCAGCTCGGCCATCGTCATGTTCAGGTAGTCGCGCTCGTCACGCAGGAAGGCGAGCTGGTCTTCATCCACAGGCACGGCCGCCCCCTGCCCCACATGCGTGAGCAGCGCACGCGCCTGGCCCAGCAGATCGAGCGACATGTTGGTCAGCGCGATGTCTTCTTCGAGGATCGGGCCGTGGCCGCACCATTCGGACTGGCGCTGGGCATGGATCAGACAGGTATCGGCCACACGCAGCAGGTAGCGCGTGCGCAGGTCGTTCGGCGGGGTGATCGAAGGCGTCGTCATGTCGTGCAGCCTCGGCTCACATGTGGTTCACGGACTCGGGCAGTTCGTAGAACGTCGGGTGGCGGTACACCTTGTCCTCGGCCGGGTCGAAGTACATGTCCTTGTCGGCGGGGTCGGAGGCGACGATCTGGTCCGAACGCACGACCCAGACGCTGGTGCCTTCCATGCGGCGGGTGTAGACGTCACGCGCCAGCTGTATCGCCATCTTCGCGTCGCTGGCATGCAGGCTGCCGCAGTGCTTGTGGTCCAGGCCCGCCTTCGGGCGGACGAAGACTTCCCACAGCGGCCATTCGTTTTGCGTTGTCATTGCGTGTTGCTCCTGTGGCTCTTCAAGCGGCTGCAGCCGCGGTGGTCTTCTTGCGGGCATGAGCAAGCGCGGCTTCGCGCACCCACGCGCCGTCGTCCCACGCCTTCACGCGGGCGGCCATGCGCTCGCGGTTGCACGGGCCGTCGCCGTTGACGACGCGCCAGAACTCTGTCCAGTCGATCGGGCCGAAGTCGTAGTGCTCGCGCTCGGCGTCCCACTTCAGCAGCGGGTCGGGCAGCGTGACGCCCAGCACCTTGGCCTGCTCGACGGTCGCGTCGATGAACTTCTGGCGCAGGTCGTCGTTGGACAGGCGCTTGATGCCCCAGCGCATCGACTGCGCGGTGTTCGGGCTGTCGGCATCCGGCGGGCCGAACATCATCAGGCTCGGCCACCACCAGCGGTTGGTCGCGTCCTGCACCATCGCCTTCTGCTCGGGCGTGCCGTCGGTCATCATCACCAGCAGCGAGTCGAAGCCCTGGCGCTGGTGGAAGCTCTCTTCCTTGCAGACGCGGATCATCGCCCGCGCATACGGCGCATACGAGCAGCGGCACAGGGGGATCTGGTTCATGATCGCCGCGCCGTCGACCAGCCAGCCGATCACGCCGACATCCGCCCAGGTCAGGGTCGGGTAGTTGAAGATCGAGCTGTACTTGGCCTTGCCGGTGTGCAGTGCGTTCACCATCTGGTCACGGCTCGTGCCCAGCGTTTCAGCCGCCGAGTACAGGTACAGGCCGTGGCCCGCCTCGTCTTGCGCCTTGGCCAGCAGGATGGTCTTGCGCTTGAGCGTCGGTGCGCGCGTGATCCAGTTGCCCTCGGGCAGCATGCCGACGATCTCGGAGTGCGCATGCTGGCTGATCTGGCGCACCAGCGTCTTGCGGTAGTGCTCGGGCATCCAGTCTTTCGCTTCGATGAAGGCGCCTTCGTCGATGCGCGCCTCGAAGCGCTCTTCGAGCACCGCCTCTTCGGCCGAGCGAATCGCCTTGCGCTCTTCCTTCGGCGCGGTGTCCATGGCTTGGGTGTACATACGGTTCTCCTATCGAGGGCGCTTGTCGATCACGCGACGCGCTTTTCCAACCAAGGTTCGTTCGATCGACTCGGGCATGCCCACGTCGACGCGGGCGCTGATGCCGATCAGGCTCTTGATGCGCTGCTGCAGTTGCTGGCCCATCAGCCCGCGGTCGGCGCCGGCATGGGTGGGCAGCACCTCGGCCAGCACCTGCACTTCGTCCAGCGCGCCCTCGCGGGTGACGACGATCTGGTACTGGCCCGACAAGCCCATCGTCTGCAGCACGAGCTCTTCGATCTGGGTCGGGAACACGTTGACGCCGCGGATGATCAGCATGTCATCGGAGCGGCCGACGATCTTGCCGATGCGTCGCATGCTGCGCGAGGTGGGCGGCAGCAGCCGCGTCAGGTCGCGTGTGCGGTAGCGGATGACCGGGAAGGCTTCTTTCGTCAGCGAGGTGAAGACCAGCTCGCCCTCCGAGCCGTCGGGCAGCACGGCGCCGGTTTCGGGGTCGATGATCTCGGGGTAGAAGTGGTCTTCCCAGATCACCGGGCCGTCTTTGCTCTCGACGCACTCGCTGGCCACGCCCGGGCCCATCACCTCGGACAAACCGTAGATGTCGACCGCGTCGATGGCGGCGCCGGCCTCCAGGTCGCGGCGCATCGCCTCCGTCCACGGCTCGGCGCCGAAGATGCCGACCTTGACCGACATGTCACGCGGGTTCAGGCCATGGCGGCGGAACTCTTCGATGATCACCTGCATGTAGCTCGGCGTGACCATGATGATGTCGGGCTTGAAGTCGCGGATCAGCTGGACCTGCTTCTCGGTCTGGCCGCCGGACATCGGGATCACCGTGCAGCCCAGCCGCTCGGCACCGTAGTGCGCGCCCAGGCCACCGGTGAACAGGCCGTAGCCGTAGGCCACGTGGACGATGTCGCCGGCCCGGCCACCGGCGGCCTTGATCGAGCGCGCCACCAAGCTGGCCCAGGTGTCGATGTCGGCCTTGGTGTAGCCCACCACGGTCGGCTTGCCGGTCGTGCCCGACGACGCGTGCACACGCACCACCTGCTCGCGCGGCACCGCGAACATGCCGAACGGGTAGTTGGCACGCAGGTCGTGCTTGGTGGTGAACGGGAACTTGGCCAGGTCGGCCAGGCTGCGCAAGTCCAGCGGGTGCACACCCTTGGCATCGAAGGCCTTGCGGTAGTGCGGCACGTTGGCGTAGACGCGGTCCAGCGTGCGTTGCAGCCGGCGCAGCTGCAGGGCTTGCAGCTCGTCGCGGCTCGCGGTTTCGATCGGCTCCAGGTCGCCGGGGGCAGGCGTCTTCACGGGCATGCGATGGATCTCCAAGCGCCGCCCGCATTAATCTACCGAACGGTCGGTAAATGATAACCACTCGGCCGTGTTTGATGCAAGTCAGGGTTTCGTGGTGTCGTCCTGGCGCCGCCGCCACCGTTCATGCCGAGCGTGTCGAAACACCGCCATTCTTCGACAGGCTCAGGATCGCCCTTTCGACGCGCTCAGGGCGAACGGTTGGCGACTTGCCACGGCGGCCGGGTCGAATCTCAAAAAACGGTCGAGCGCGGCCCGGCCGTGTTCGGCACCCGGGTCGGCAGATCACCCTCCGGGCCGGGTGCAATGACCGCGCCTGAGCCGGCGGACTTCAGCCTGTCGAGCACCGCCTGGTCGAAGGTGAAGTTGTTCTCCGAAGGCGGCGGATTCGCCGTGTTGCTTCCGCAGTCGCGGCTGAGCGCCGCCTTGCAGGCATTGCTGGCCGCGGTCGTCGGCGCGCCCAGCGGGGCAAAGACATAAGCCGAGTTGGAATCCTTCTTGATCGGTTGGCCGACGCCGTGGAAGTAGTTGCCCTCGATCAGGATCGACGAGGGGTTCGATGATTCCAGCGCATGCCCGCTGCCCGAGTCTTGGAAGTAGTTGTTCACCATGTGCAGCTGGCCCGCCCCCGAGCCGCCGAACTTCGGCGCACGCCCGCTGAAGTGGCGCACCCAGTTGCCGTGGAAGGTCATGGTGTCGTTGGCACCAACGAACATCAGGTTCCAGTAATGCCGGCCATCGCAATAGAAGCCGTACTGGTCGGCGCCGTTGAAGTCGTTGTTCGAGATGGTCGTGTTGGAGACCGTCCCGAAGCCCGACACGACGAACTGGCGGCCGATGCGTTGGATGCGGTTGTGGTCGATCCAGATGCGGTCCGCGTTGTCCAACGTGATGGCATCGCCGGCGAAGATGATGCCGTCGTTGATGTCGCTGAGGGTCAGGTTGCGGATGATGACGTTGCTGTTGCCGCCGATGATCCGCAAGCCCCGGCCCCTGATGCCGGAGTCGTCACCCTGGCCGATGATGGTCTTGTTCGACCCCACCTGCATCGGGTTGACCCCGGCCGCGTCGTAGCTGACGCTGAAGTTCGGTTTCCCGGCACAGTACGACGGGCTGGTGGTCGTCAGGATCAGCTCGTTCTTCTTCGGATCGGTGCACGAGTTGTAGACGCAGCCGTTGCTCGACTTCTGCCCCATCGTGTTGGTGAAGTCCAGCACGCCGGCGATCTTGATGATCCGGGGCGCCTTGTCGTTGCATACGCCGCCGCTGTCGTAGGAGCGGCACAACGCCGAAGGCAGGTCTGCGGCACGAGAGATCGTGACGATCTCTGACGAACCCGCGCCGCCCGTGACGTTGCGGCCATAGCCCACGGGCGATTCCGATGCGGCATCCGACACCCGGCACTCCTTCTTCGTGCCCGGCAGCGGATCGCTGCCGAAGAAGTCGTTGGTGCACTGGCCGCTGCCGGTGACCGACCTGGTCACCCAGGCGCTGCCACGGCCATACCGGATGTTCTGCGTGCCGGCCACGGTGAAGTTGGTTCGCTCGTCGGCGATCTTCGTCCAGACGGTGGCACTGGCGACCTGGCATTGCTTGCGGACGCCCCAGAAGGGATCGCTTCCGAAGTAGCTGTTGCTGCAGACAGCCGTGCCGGTCACGACTTTCGACACCCAGTTGTAGCCGCTGCCATAACGCACGTTCTGCGTGCCCGATACCGTGAAGCTGCCGTTCTCGTCGGCGACCTTCGTCCACGTCGCCGACCACGCTGGAGCGCTTGCCATCGCCGCAGCCACCACCATCAACAGGCGGCTTGGTGACGTCATCCTCGCGAGCAGTCTCATCGGGGTCTCCGTCCATTTTTCAGGGGCGGCCAGATTAGTTCGGCTTCAGCACCAACTATCTAGTGGTAAACGTGGAAGCCGTAACGCCCGGTTGCGGAACTTGCGTGCGCACAGCGCGTTAGGAGGTGCAGGTTGACAACGTTATCAATACGATGCTCGACGGGGCGGTTCGGCCGAGGCTCGGTTGCACTGCCGCCAACAGCAGAGCAACGACATCAGGAGACAAGCCCCATGACACGCAAGATTCATCTCACTGCGCTCGCGGCCGCCGCCTGCTTTGCGCTGATGCCCGCCGCCTGGGCGGCTACCGGGCCGACCATCACGGTCGATGCCACCGCGGATCTGCACGACATCAGCGACGACATCTACGGCATGAACTTCGCCGACGAGGACCTGGCCAAGGAGCTGGCGCTGCCGGTGCGGCGCTGGGGCGGCAACACGACCACGCGCTACAACTGGCAGCTGGACATCGACAACCGCGGCAGCGATTGGTTCTTCGAGAACATTCCTTATCCGCTGCCCACCGATGGCCGGGTGCTGCCCCATGGCTCCAGCGCCGATCGGTTCGTCGAGCAGGATCGGCGAACCGGCACCAAATCGCTGGTGACGCTGCCGATGTCGGGCTGGGTGGCCAAGCGCCGTCCGCCGAATGACAACCATCCGTTCGATTGCGGCTTCCAGGTGTCTCGCTACGGCGCGCAGCAGTCGGTCGATACGTGGGACACGAACTGCGGCAACGGCGTGAAGCCCGATGGGACCCTCATCACCGGCAACGACCCGACCGAGACGAGCATGGCCATCGGGCCGAGCTTCGTGCAGGACTGGGTGCGCCACCTCGTCGCCAGCTACGGCAGCGCGAAGAACGGCGGCGTGAAGTTCTATGAGATGGACAACGAGCCCGAGCTCTGGCGCTCCACCCACCGCGACGTGCGGCCCGCGCCGCTGAGCTACGACGAGTTGCGCGACCGCACCTGGCAGTACGCGTCGGCCGTCAAAGCGGTGGACCCGGGCGCGAAGATCCTCGGGCCGTCGAGCTGGGGCTGGGTGGCCTACTTCTATTCAGACCTCGACACCGCACCCGGCGGCAACTGGTGGGACGACCCGAAGGATCGCAACGCCCACGGCGGCGTGCCGCATGCCGAGTGGTACCTGCAGCAGATGAAGGTCTACGAGCAGCAGAACGGCAAGCGCATCCTCGACTACCTGGACGAGCACTACTACCCGCAGGCGGCCGGCGTGTGGGGCGACGGCACCGACGCCAACACCGCCGCGCTGCGCCTGCGCTCCACCCGCTCGCTGTGGGACCCGACCTACACCGACGAAAGCTGGATCAACGACAAGGTCAACCTGATCCCGCGCATGAAGACCTGGGTGGCCAACAACTACCCCGGCACCAAGCTCGCGATCAGCGAGTACAGCTGGGGTGCACACGGCCACATCAACGGCGCGCTGGCCCAGGCCGATGTGCTGGGCATCTTTGGTCGCGAAGGGTTGGACCTGGCGACGCTGTGGTCGCCGCCGTCATCCGCCGAGCCGGCCGCGTTCGCCTTCCGCATGTACCGCAACGTCGACGGGCAAGGCGGCCGTTTCGGCGCACGCGGCGTGCGGGCCACGAGCGCGGACCAGGGGCAACTTTCGGTCTACGCATCGCGCCGCGGCAAGAACGGTGCGCTCACATTGATGGCGGTGAACAAGTCGGGCACGGCGCTGAGCAGCAAGATCACGCTGAACCACTTCGCCGCCGGCAGGAAGGCGCAGGTCTATCGCTATTCGCCGGCCAATCTGTCGGCGATCGAGCATCTGCCTGGCGTGCCGGTGACGAGCGGCGTCATCAACGCCGAGCTGCCGGCTGACTCGATCACGATGTACGTCGTGCCCGTCAAGAAGTGATGCCCCTGCGCGCACGCTTCAATTGCCGGGCAGCGAAGCTCCGCTCCGTCGTCTGGATGATGGCTGTTTCCGCCACGGGCGCCTGGGGCACCGCCCAGGCGGCTTGCGACGCACTCGACCAGCGCGTGAGGGTCACCACTGTGTCGGTCGGCGGCAATGTGTCGCCAAGCGATGAGTACACGCCGGTCGTGATCGCCGCGCGCGGTGACGGCACCAGCCTGCTGGCCTGGACCGATCGTGCCGCCAGCCGCATCCAACTGGCCAAACTGACGCCTGCGGACAAGCTGAAGCGCCAGCTGCCGGCGCTGGCCGGCCTGGAAGTGCATGCCGCGCTGCCGCAGGCCGATGGGACGGCCTTGGCGATCATGTCGAACGACCCCGACATCTACTCGCCCAAGTACTGCTGGCGCACCGACACGCCCGACAAGGCCGTGTGCGGCAAGATGGATCTGGTGCGGGTGGACACCAGCGGCGCACAGCGCTCGCGCACGACGCTCACCGAGAAGGGCAATGTGGACAGCGACGGGGCGCAGTTCATCTGGTGGTACGGCCACACGGCGCGCCTCGCGACGGACGGCGCTCGCATCGGCGTGTACTTCCGTTCGGCCCTGTCGACGCCGCGGCCCGGCGCGCCCGGCGAGGTGGACATCCACGCGGGCGACACCTTGAAGTTCGTCGATGCCAGTACGGGCGCACTGGTGAACGGCGGCTGGGAATGGGGCTGCAGCCACAGCTGGTCGGTGCGGCTGGCGCACGGCGGATCGCGCTGGGGTGCCGCCTGTCATGGTGATGCCTTTCCGAATGCGATGCAGGTCTCGCGACTGAGTTCTCCCACCGCGGCGCCCGATCCCTTGCAGTGGTTGGCGGGCACCGACCCCGCACGCCGGGCACTCGGCGGCCTGGTGCCTGCGGGCAGCGGCGGCTTCTGGATCGACTACCTGCAGCCGGCGTCGAATGGGCTGGAGCTGAAACTCGCCAAGGTGCCCGCGACCGGGTCGGCGCTCAAACGGGTGAAGACGATCGCCACCGGCGCCGCGTTGGATGCGACCTACCCCTTCCGGCCCTACATGGCGGCCTCTGGCAAGGGCAAGTTGCTGCTCGGCTGGAAAGCCTCGGGCCAGTTGAAGCTCGCGGTGGCCGATGCGGGCACCGGCGACATCATCGAGGGCCCCGTGTCCACCACGCTGAAGATCGACAACTTCCAGGACATGGTGACAGCGCCGAACGGCGATGTGCTGTGGGCCTACAGCGGCGGTGGCGGCAACATTCAAGTCAACCGCGTGGCCGCGTGCTCGCTGGCTCGATAGACGGCATCAGGAAGCTTTTCAATGGACGCGAACGATTCTTCAGTGTCGATGCAGCGGCGGAGTCTTCTGGCCATTGCCATCCGCCTCGCTGCGCTGGGCGCAGCCGGCTGCGGGGCGCTCCGGGCAAGCAATGCCACGCCAACGTCGTCGGCCCACAGCCCGCGCGCCTTCACCCACCCCGGCCTTCTTCACACCGAAGCCGACTTTGCCCGCATGCGGAAGAAGGTGACTGCGCAAGCCGAGCCATGGCTCAGTGGCTGGAACGCGCTGGTCGCGAGTGGCCGCAGCCAGCTCGGCGCGAGCCCGCGCCCGCTGGCGACGGTGATACGCGGCGGCCCGGGGCAGAACTATGCGCAGCTGTACATCGACATCGCGCGCACCTACCAACTGGCCTTGCGCTGGAAGGTGTCAGGCGACACGCAGTATGCGGATCTCGCCGTCACCTTCCTCAATGCCTGGTCGTCGACATTGACCGCGATCACCGGCAATGCCGACCGCTTCCTCGCGGCCGGCATCTACGGCTACCAGTTCGCCAATGCCGCCGAGATCATGCGCAGCTACCCCGGCTGGGCGGCGGCGGACCTGGCGCGATTCCAGACCATGATGCTGACGGTGTTCTATCCGTTGAGCGCCGACTTCCTCGTTCGTCACAACGATGCCGTCATCACCAACTACTGGGCCAATTGGGACCAGTGCTCGCTGGCGTGCATCCTCGCTGTCGGCGTCTTGTGCGATCGCGCCGACATCTACGACGAGGCCATCGCCTACTACAAGCTCGGCGGCGGCAACGGCGCGGCCCTCCAGGCCGTTCACTACGTCCACCCAGGCTACCTGGGCCAATGGCAGGAAAGTGGACGTGATCAAGGGCACTGCACGCTGGGCATCGGCCTCGCCGGCGCGCTTTGCGAAATGGCCTGGAACCAGGGCGACGATCTCTACGGCTACGACAACCGGCGCTACCTGGCAGGCGCCCAGTACGTCGCCAAGTCCAACCTGACGGACGACAGCGGCGCCTTCTTCTCGGTACCGTACCTCGTCTACAGCAACAAGCAAGGCACGAGCACCGCACTCTCCGGCGCAGGTCAAGGGCACCGCCGCCCAGTGTGGGAGATGGCGCTGCATCACTATGAGGGGCGGCTGGGTGTCGCCACCGGCCATGTGGCCGCGATGGCAGAAACCCTCCGCCCCGAGGGAGACGGTGGCAACGGCGATCAACTCGGCTTCGGAACGCTCACCTTCGCCCGCGAAGCCCGCACCGGCCGTGCACCGACCGGCCTCACCGCCAGGCTGCTGGGCAAGCGGGTTGTCCTGTCATGGTGGGGAACGCCGGGCGCGGTCTCGTACACCGTCCGCCGCGCCAAGCGCAGCGGCGGGCCCTACACCGCGGTCGCCACCGGCATCTCCGGCCTGCTCACGTGGACGGACACGCCGGAAGACAAGGAAGCGACCTACTGGTATGTCGTGGTCGCCGTCAGCGCCAGTGGAAAGAGTGTGCCGTCCAACGAAGTATCGGCATCCAGGGCGCCCCGCCTGTGGTTGCACCTGCCGTTCAATGAGCGCGCCGGTGACACCACGGCCGATGCCACCAAGCGCTGGCCGCCCAGCGTGCTCAGTGACAGTGTGGTTCGAGTCGACGGCCAGAAAGGCCGAGCCGTTCAACTGGACGGCCGCAGCTCGTTCATCCAATTGCCATTCGCGGTGCTGGACGAACTGAGCGACTTCACCATCGCGGTCTGGGTCTATCTCGACACCGTGTCGACGTGGGCGCGGATCTTCGACTTCGGTTCAGGGACTCGCCGCTACATGTTCCTCACCGCGCGTGGGCC
>NZ_DASUNH010000021.1:0-96168 GCF_036277275.1 Ideonella sp.
GGCCTGCGCCCGGAGGCACCACCGCCACCCTGCAAGCACCGCCGGTGGTGTGCCACGCCTACGCATGCCACCCGGGTGCCATGGTGGGTGACTCGGGGGTGCGGGCGCAGGCCCCATTCGCGGCCGCCACAACCTTGGCAGGCGCATGCGGTGCCAACCGAGAGACAGCCGCGCGCTTCCCACGGTGCCCCGCGAGCGTGGGCCGGAGAACGCACCCCCGGGCTACCCGCCACGCTCCGCACTGGGCAGGTGGAATGAATTGGAGCAACTGAATTGGCTGTGATGCCTGCCACGAACACAGCCACTCGTGCCATCGACCGGTTGCGGCCGTGGGATCGCCTTCATGGGTACGGTCCCGTGCTCGGCCTGGTGCTGCTCTGCATCGCCGGCACGCTGCTGAACCCCGAGTTCGCGACGCTCGATAACGCGCTGAACGTGCTGACCCGCACTGCCTTCATCGGCATCATCGCAGTGGGCATGTGCTTCGTCATCGTCTCGGGCGGCATCGATTTGTCGGTCGGATCGATGGCCGCGCTGATCGCCGGCAGCGTGATCATGCTGATGAACGCACTGGCGCCGCGCGGTTGGCCACCGCTGGCCATCGTCGTGACCGGCATGGGCTTCGCAGTGCTGCTGGGCGCGGTGTTCGGTCTCGCACACGGCCTGTTGATCACCCGCGGCCGCATCGAGCCCTTCATCGTCACGTTGGGCACGCTTGGCATCTTCCGCGCCTGCCTGACCTACTTCGCCGACGGCGGCGCATTGACGCTGGACAACGCGCTGGCCGATGCCTACAGCCCTGTCTACTACGCCAGCCTGTTGGGCGTGCCGGTGCCGGTGTGGATTTTTGCGTTGGTAGCCGGCGCCGGCGGCTTGATCCTGAACCGCACCGCGTATGGCCGCTATGTGCAGGCGATCGGCTCGAACGAACAGGTGGCGCGCTACGCCGCGGTCAACGTCGACCGGGTGAAGGTGTTGACGTATGCACTGCTCGGCGTGTGCGTCGGCGTGGCCACGCTGCTGTATGTGCCCCGCCTCGGTTCGGCCTCGCCAACCACCGGGCTGCTGTGGGAGCTGGAGGCGATTGCCGCGGTGATCGTCGGCGGCACTGCATTGCGTGGAGGTGCCGGCAGCATCGCCGGCACGGTGGTCGGCGCGGTGCTGCTCTCGGTGATCAGCAACATCCTGAACCTCACCAACATCATCAGCGTCTACCTGAACGCCGCGGTGCAAGGCTTCGTGATCATCGCGGTGGCCTTCACGCAGCGCCGGCGGCCATGAGCACCATCCGCATTCCTCGCCGGCAGCGATGCACTGCCTTTTCACTGGTACTGACCCTTTGGAGACACCCATGAGCCTGACCCACCGTCGACTCGCCGTGGCCTTTGCCGCTGCCGCCGCCCTGAGCTTCTGCGTCGGGGCACGCGCGGCCGATGCGAAGGACGTCAACGTCGGCGTCGCCATCCCGGCGGCGACCCATGCGTTCACGGCCGGCATCGTCTTCTGGGCCAACCAGGCGAAGAAGGACCTCGAGGCCGCGCACCCGGGCCTGAAGGTGACGGTGAAAACGGCAAGTGGCGCGCCCGAGCAGGCCAACCAACTGCAGGACCTGGTGACCGCGACCAAGATCAACACGCTGGTGATCTTCCCGTTCGAATCGGCCGCGTTGACCAAGCCGGTGGCGCAGGTCAAGGCCAAGGGCATCTACGTGACGGTGGTCGATCGTGGCCTGACCGACACCAGCGCACAAGATGCTTACGTGTCGGGCGACAACACCGCGTTCGGCCGCATCCCGGGCGAGTACCTGGTCAAGGCACTCAACGGCAAGGGCAACATCGTGGCCCTGCGCGGCATCCCGACGACGATCGACAACGAGCGCATGGATGCGTTCAACGCGGTGCTGAAGAAGCACCCCGACATCAAGCTGCTCGATGCCAAGCACGGCAACTGGAACCGCGACGATGCGTTCAAGGTGATGCAGGACTTCCTGACCCGCTTCAAGCAGATCGACGCGGTCTGGGCGGCTGACGACGACATGGCGGTCGGCGTGCTGAAGGCCATCGAACAAGCCAAGCGGCAGGACATCAAGATCGTCTTCGGCGGCGCGGGCATGAAGAGCATGGTCAAGACGCTGATGGACGGTGCCAACCCGCTGATCCAGGCCAACGTGTCGTACTCGCCGAAGTTCATCTACGACGCGATCAAGCTCACCACGGAGGCGCGCTTGAAGGGCGAGAAGTTGCCGCCCAGCACCATCATCCCGTCGGTGTTGATCACCAAAGAGAACGCCAAGCAGTACTACTTCCCTGATTCGCCGTTCTGACCGGGACCGCACCCATGGCTCGCCCCATCACCCTGTTCACCGGCCAATGGGCCGACCTGCCCTTGACCCAACTCGTGCCGCTGGCCAAGCGCATGGGTTACGACGGCCTGGAACTGGCCTGCTGGGGCGACCATTTCAATGTGCAGGAGGCGCTGGCCTCACCGCGCTATGTGGCCGACAAGCGCGGGCTGTTGCGCGAGTACGGCATGGAGTGTTATGCGATCGGCAACCACCTGACTGGTCAGGCGGTGTGCGACCGCATCGACGAACGCCACCGGGCCATCTTGCCCGCGCACGTGTGGGGCGATGGTGACCCCGAAGGTGTGCGGCGGCGCGCCGCGCAGGAGATGAAAGACACCGCGCGCGCCGCGGCGCGCTTCGGCGCCAAGACGGTGACCGGCTTCACCGGATCGTCGATCTGGCATGCGGTGTACGCCTTTCCACCGACGCCGCAGAGTTACATCGACAAAGGCTTCGAAGACTTCGGTGTCCGCTGGACGCCGATCCTCGATGTCTTCGACGAGCGCTGCGTCAACTTCGCGCTCGAGGTGCACCCGACCGAGATCGCGTTCGACATCGCATCCGCCGAGCGCGCAATCGACGCGGTCAACGGTCATGCCCGTTTCGGCTTCAATTTCGACCCCAGCCACCTGGCCTACCAAGCGGTGGACTATGTCGGCTTCGTGCGTCGTTTCGGCGCGCGCATCTTCAACGCCCACATGAAAGACGTGTGGTGGAACAAGGGCGACGGCACGGTCGGCGTGTTCGGCGGCCACACGGCATTTGGCGACGCGCGTCGCCACTGGGACTTCCGCAGCGTCGGCCGCGGCATGATCGATTTCGAAGCCATCATCGTCGCGCTGAACGACATGGGCTACGCCGGCCCGTTGAGCGTGGAATGGGAAGACAGCCGCATGGACCGCGTGCACGGCGCGACCGAGAGTGCGGCCTTCTGCCGCAGGCTCGACTTCCCGCCGGCGGCCGGTGCCTTCGATGCGGCGTTCGAGAACAAGTCGCCGCAGGGCGGCATGGCGGGTTGATGCCCGGCCGCACGCTCCGCTGCGCGATGGTCGGCGGTGGCCGCGACGCCTTCATCGGCGCGGTGCACCGGCAGGCGATGGCGCTGGACGGCGAGATCCGGTTGGTCGCCGGCGCCTTGTCGTCGCATCCGGACAAGGCGTTGGCCTCGGGCCGCGACCTCGGCCTGGCCCCCGAGCGCATCCATGCCGATTGGCGCGCCCTGCTGCAGCACGAGCTGAGCCTGCCGCGCGACCAACGCATCGACTTCGTCAGCATCGTCACACCGAACCATGTGCACCACGCGGTGGCCAAGGCCTTTGCCGAAGCCGGCATCCATGTGGTTTGCGACAAACCGCTGGTGCACACCGGTCCGCAGGCGGATGAGCTGGTGCGCATCACCCGCGAACGCGGCATCGTCTTCGGCGTGACCTACAACTACATCGGCTACCCGATGGTGCAGCAAGCGCGCGAGATGCTGCGCGCTGGCGCGATCGGCACGCTGCGCAAGGTGGTGGTCGAGTACCACCAGGGCTGGCTGGCGAAAGGGCTCGAAGCGGGCGTCAACAAGCAGGCCGATTGGCGCATGGACCCGGCGCAGAATGGCATCGCCGGCGCGATGGGCGACATCGGCTCGCACGCCGAGAACCTGATCACGACGGTCACCGGGCTGGAGCTCGAAAGCTTGTGTGCCGACCTGACAGCCTTCGTGCACGGCCGGCTGCTCGACGACGATGCGAGCTTGCTGCTGCGCTTTCGCGGTGGCGCGCGCGGGGTGCTGCTGGCCTCGCAGGTGGCGGCCGGTTGCGAGAACGACCTGCGACTGCGCGTGTTCGGCAGCGAAGGCACGCTCGACTGGCGGCAGGAAGAGCCGAACACGCTGGTGCATGCGCCGCTGAACGGCCCGCGCCAGCTGCTGACGCGCGGCTCGCCGTGGCTTGGCCCCTCGGCCCGCCAGGCCACACGGCTGCCGGCGGGCCACCCCGAGGCCTTTATCGAGGCCTTTGCCAATGTCTACCGCGGCGTCGCGGCCGATGTGCGGGCGCGCGAGGCAGGCCAGCTGCCAACGGCTCCGGGCCGCTATGCCACGGTGGAAGATGGCGCACGCGGCGTGCGCTTCATCGAGGCAACGGTCGCTTCGGCGCGCAGCACGCAGAAATGGACGGCGTTTGCGTAGCGGGGCTTCGACGGGCTCAGCCCAAACGGTATAGGTGATGGCCGGAGAGGGCTGAGAGGCCTCCCACCGGGCCCCGAGCGCGCGCAGCGCCGCTCGCTCCAAGTGGCGTGCGCGGATCCGGCTTCGCCGGTCCGCTGCGCGAGCCCCCTTTTGGGGGGCAGGCCCCGGAAGGGGCCGTGGGGGCCCCATTCAACGCGGCCAGCGGTCACGGTAGAAGTCGACGAACGCACGTGCCGCCGCACTGATGTGGCGACCCGGCGGGAAGACCGCGAATACGCCACCCGACGGCAGGCGCCAATCAGGCAGTAGACGCTGCAGCCGGCCCTCGTCAATGTCGGCCTGCACGCTCAGCCGGTCCATCACGCTGACGCCGGCGCCGTTGAGCAGCAGCGCGCGCAAGGCGGTGGCCGAGTCGGTCTGCAGCCGCGCATTCATGCGCACGCTGCGGGTGTGGCCGTTGCGGGCGGTGAAGGCCCAGGTCAGCGGTGTCGGAAGCAGTGTGAGCGCGACCCAGGCGTGCTGGGCCAGCTCGTCCGGGTGCTTGGGCACGCCGGCGCGCTGCAGGTAGCCGGGCGCGGCGACCGCGTACTGCTCGAAGTCGGCCAGCCTAACCGCGCGCAGCGATGAATCGCGCAGCCAGCCCATGCGGAATGCCAGGTCGATGCCTTCGGCCAGCATGTCACTGACCCGGTCGCTGGCGTGCAGCGTGATGCGCAGCGCCGGGTGCAGTGCGGCGAACTCGGCCACGGCGGCGCCCATGTGCTGCGCCGCATGATCGACTGCCGTGGTGATGCGCAGCGTACCGCTGACCTCGGCACTGCTGTGCGCCGCGCGCGCCACCGCGTCGCCCAGGCCAGCCAGCAGCGGCGCGGCGTCGTCGAGCAATTGCTGGCCTGCGTCGGTCAGCCGCACCTGGCGGGTGGTGCGTGTGAACAGCGCCGTGCCGAGGGCGCGCTCCAGCCGCTGCACGTCCAGGCTCACTCGGGCCTTGCTGACGCCCAGGCGGTCGGCAGCTGCGGTGAAACCGCCGCACTGCGCCACCGCGACGAAGGCACCAAGCCGGTTCAGGTCGTTCGGGTGGTCGCGGGTCATGGCGCCGATTGTCAATCAGGAAAGGACAGTGTGTCGTGACTGTGGCCGTTTATCGAAACGACGAATCGGCCCATCATCCCTGGCCATCACCACCGGCATTCGAGAAAGACACACCATGAAGATTGCACTGATCGGCGCGAGCGGGTTCATCGGCTCGGGCCTGCGTGAAGAAGCCTTGTCGCGTGGCCACCAGGTCACGGCGCTGGTGTCCAACCCGGCCAAGCTGGCCACCGCGCCGAACCTGAACGTGAAGGCTGTCGACGTCAATGACAGCGCGGCGCTGGCCACCGCGCTGGCGGGCCATGACGTGGTCATCAGCGCCTTCAGCGGACATGCGCAAAGGGACGTGCGCGAAGCCTATGGCCGCGGCATGCGCTCGATCATCGCGGCGGCCAAGCAGGCCGCGGTGCCGCGCCTGCTGGTCGTCGGCGGCGCCGGCAGCCTGGAGGTGGCACCGGGCAAGCAACTGGTCGACAGCCCCGAGTTCCCGGCCGAGTACAAGGGCTCGGCAGAGGGCGCACGGGATGCGCTGCACTGGCTGCGCGACGAGCCGACGCTGGACTGGACGATGCTGAGTCCGTCGATGATGATCCTGCCCGGCCCGCGCACGGGGCAGTTCCGCCTCGGCGGCAACCAGCTGCTTTTCAGCGCCGATGGCAAGAGCGAGATCTCCGTGGCCGACTACGCGGTCGCGATGCTGGACGAGGCCGAGCGCGGCGCCCACCGCCGGCAACGTTTCACGGTCGGCTATTGACCCACCGCAGCGGTGCCGTGGCAGTGCGGCGATACTTGCCAGCTGCCATGCCGCCGCCCATCAACACCCAACTCGTCGACCCTCAACGACGTGCGCTTCTTGCCTCAGCGCTGGTCACCGGCTCCCTGCTCGCCTGGCCCGGCCTGGGCCGAGCCGCCAGCGAACCGCCGGATTCGGCAGATGCACCGCTCGACGGCGACGCGGCGTCACGCCTCGTCCCGATCGATTGGGACTGGGTCGACACCGAGCGCCAGCGCAAGGTGCCGGTGCGGCTGTACTGGCCGCAACGCGTGGCCAACGCGGGCGCCGCAACGGTGCCGCTGGTGGTCTTTTCACATGGCATCGGCGGCTCGCGCCTCGGCTACAGCTATTTCGGCCGCCACCTCGCCAGCCTGGGCTGGGCCAGCCTGCATGTGCAGCATGTGGGCAGCGACCGCACCCTGTGGTTCGGCAACCCGTTCAGCCTGATCGGCAGGTTGCACGCAGCGGCACAGGAATCCGAGGCCATCCACCGCGTGCGCGACTTGCGCTTCGCGCTGGACCGCCTGCTCGATCCGGCCTTGCAGCATCCGCTGGCCGGCCGTCCGGCCGAAGCGGTGGACCCACGGCGCATCGTCGCGGCCGGGCACTCGTATGGCGCCAACACCACCTTGCTGGCCGTCGGTGCGCGCGTGGCGCGTGGCCAGCAGGTCTACGACTTCCACGACCCGCGTTTCGGCGCTGCGATCCTGATGTCGACGCCGCCGTTCTATGGCGAGCGTGATCTGGCTGGCATCCTGGCGCCGGTGAAGTTGCCCACCTTGCACATCACGTCGAACGACGACCTGATCCTGATCCCGGGCTACCGCTCGGGCCTGGAGGACCGGCTGGCGGTGTACGACGCAATGCCCGATGCGCGCAAGGCGCTGGTCGTCTTCAGCCAGGGACCGCACAACATCTTCACCGACCGCACGGTGACCGGCGGCTACGAGCTGAACCAGCAGGTCAAGGGTGCGACCAAGTCACTGGCCGCCGCCTTCCTGCGTCACCAGTTCGAGCGCGACGAAGCCGCGCTGCCCGGGTGGCGCGAGCACTGGCGCACCATCGTCGCGCGCTCGGCCGGCCTGCTCGGCCCCATGCCAGCGCCGGCAGTCACGCTGACGACACGGGCCGTCAACGCCGACGCGGCCTGATCTTCGGCGGGTTCGACGCGATCGGCGCCTCGCGCGCCGCCTGCCACGCGCGCAGCCAATCCGCCAGGAATTCGGCAAAGCCTTCGGCCGCCGGTGGGATCGTGCGCTGCGCAGGCCGGTACAGGCAGACCTGGCGCATCACTTCGGGCGCCTGCACGCGCCGCATCACCAGCCCCAATGGCTCTGCCAACGCGGCCACATACGCGGGCGAGAGCGTCAGCGCCAAGCCCTGTGCGGCCAGGCCGAGCGCGGTCGTGATGTTGTCGACCACCTCGACAGGCACGATGCGCGTGCCCTCGGGCTGCTCGGCGCGCATCTGCGCCACGCTGCGCTCGTGGTCGCGGCCGGCGGCCACCAGCGGCTGGTCACGCAAGTCGCGCCAGCGCAGGCTGGGTTTCGCGGCAAGCGGGTGGTCGGCGGGGCACCACAGCACCCAAGGGCTGTCGAGCAAGGCGGTGCGCGTCACGTCGGCGCCGGTCGTGCGATCGGGGCCCAGGCCGAGGTCAGCGTCGCCGGTTGCCACTGCGTCGACCAACTGCTCGACCGCCGCATCGCGGATGCGCACGACGACCTTGGGCCGCTCGGCGCGGTAGGCCTTCATGGCCGCCGGCAGCACCACGCAGGCCAGGGCCTGGGTGGTCGCCACACGCACGACGCCCGCGGCGCGGTTGCGCACGTCGGCCGCGGCGGTGTCGGCGCGGCGCAGGTGATCCAGCGCGGTGTGCGCCGGGCCGAGAAAGTCGCGCCCGGCCGACGAGACGGCGACCTTGCGCGTGCTGCGATCGAACAGCCGGAAGCCGACCGCGGTCTCCAACTCGGCGACCAGCTGGCTGACGGCCGAAGGCGTCAGTGCCAGCCGCTGGCCGGCAGCGCTGAAGCTGCGCAGCTCGGCCACCGTGACGAAGGCTTCGAGCTGGCGAGGGCTGAAGCGTGGCAGGGGCATGGTGATTCGATTGATTAGCTCAGCTTGAATATAGGTCAGTATTCATCGCTTGTCGTTGCGAACCAGCCCGCCGACACTGCGCCGCATGCTGAGCCCCGACATCCACCGCCAACTGGCGCGCGAGCTGCATGAAGCCGAGCGCACACGCGCGGCCCTCCCGCAGTTCAGCCGCCGCTTCGCAGGGCTGGAGATCACCGACAGCTACGCCATCCAGCGCGAGTGGATGGCGTTGAAGCGGGCCGAAGGCCGGCGCGTCGTCGGCCACAAGATCGGCCTGACCTCGCGGGCGATGCAGATCGCCTCGCAGATCACCGAGCCCGACTATGGCGCGCTGCTCGACGACATGGTGTTCCACAGCGGCGTTGAGCTCGAAGCCGCGCGCTTCCTGGTGCCGCGGCTGGAGGTCGAGCTGGCCTTCGTGCTGGCGCGGCCGCTGAAAGGCCCGAACGTGACGCTGGCCGACGTGCTGGGCGCGACCGACCATGTGATGCCGGCACTGGAGCTGATCGACGCCCGCATCGAACAGCTCTGCCGTGAGACCAAGGTGCCGCGCAAGGTCACCGACACGATCGCCGACAACGCGGCCGGCGCCGGCATCGTGCTGGGTGGTCGCGCGGTCAAGCCCGACGCGGTGGATTTGCGCTGGTGCGGCGGATTGCTGATCAGGAACGGCGTGGTCGAGGAATCGGGCCTGGCCGCGGCGGTGCTGAACCATCCCGGCAACGGCGTGGCGTGGCTGGCCAACAAGCTGGCGCTGCACGGCGAAGGGCTGGCTGCCGGCGAGATCGTGCTCGGCGGCTCGTTCACGCGCCCGGTGGCTTGCGCGGCCGGCGACGTGTTCGAGGCCGACTACGGCCGGCTCGGCGTCATCCACGTCCGGTTCGCGTGATGGACCCGACGGACCTGACGACCCTGCGCGCCGCGTTCGCCGGCCGGCTGCACACCGACCCGGCCGAGATGGCGCCGTTCCTGACCGATTGGCGCCGCAAGTGGACCGGCCAGGCGCTCGCGGTGGCGCAGCCCGACACGACCGAGGCTGTCGCGGCGGTACTGCGTTGGTGTCATGCGAACCGCGTGCCGGTGGTGCCGCAAGGCGGCAACACGGGTTTGTCCGGCGGTGCGACGCCGGATGCATCGGGCCAGGCGCTGGTGTTGTCGCTGACCCGCCTGAAACGCATCCGCTCGGTCGACCCGGTCAACCAGACGATCGAGGCCGAGGCCGGCGTGACGCTGCAGCAATTGCAGGACGCGGCACGCGAGGCCGGGCGCCTGTTCCCCTTGAGCCTGGCGGCGCAGGGCAGTTGCACGATCGGCGGCAACTTGGCGACGAACGCCGGTGGTGTGCAGGTGCTGCGTTATGGCAACGCCCGGGAGTTGTGCCTCGGGCTGGAGGTGGTGACGCCCGATGGCCAGGTCTGGAACGGGTTGCGCAGCCTGCGCAAGGACAACACCGGCTACGACCTGCGCGACCTTTACATCGGCAGCGAAGGCACGCTGGGCGTGATCACCGCGGCGGTGTTGAAGCTGTTTCCGCTGCCCGCAGCGCAACTGGCGGCCTTCGTCGCGGTGCCGTCGCCGCAGGCGGCCACCGAGTTGCTGCAGCTGGCGCAAGCCCGGCTGGGTGCCGGCCTGACCGCGTTCGAGCTGATGGGCGATGCCTGCATCGCGCTGGTCGAAAAACACGTGCCGGCCGCGCGGCTGCCGCTGGCCGATCGTTCGCCCTGGTACGTGTTGATCGAGCTGAGCGACACGCAGGACGAGGCCCACGCCAATGGCGCGCTCGAAGGCCTGCTGGAAGTGGCGATCGAGCAAGGCTGCGCGACCGACGCCGCGGTGTCCACGAGCCTGGCGCAGTTCCGCGCGCTGTGGGCGCTGAGGGAGGACATCTCCGAGTCGCAAGGTGCGGAAGGCAAGACGATCAAGCACGACATCGCGCTGCCGATCTCGCGCATCGCCGGCTTCGTCGAAGCCATCACCGCCGCGGTGACACGCTCGTTCCCTGGCCTGCGATCCATTTGCTTCGGCCACCTGGGCGACGGCAACCTGCACTACAACTTCTCGCCTGCCATCGGTCAGCCCGAAGCCGAGTTCGTCGCCCTCGAAGGGCCGCTGAACCGCCTGGTGCACGATGCGGTGTCGGCGGCCGGTGGCTCGATCTCGGCCGAGCATGGGCTGGGTGTGCTGCGCCGTGATGAAGCGGCGCGCTACAAGTCACCGATCGAACTCCAGCTGATGCGCGCCATCAAGGCCGCGCTCGACCCATTGAACCTGATGAACCCCGGAAAGGTCCTGCCTTGACTTCCCCACTGCTCGACGTGGCTGGCGTGGCCGTGTCGCCCGACCACTACATCGATGGTCGCCGTGTCGTGTCGGCCGCCAGTTTTGCGCTGCAATCGCCGATCGACCAGCGCCTGCTCGGCCACGTGGGCGAAGCCTCGGCCGGCGATGTCGACGTGGCCATCCGTGCGGCTGCGGCCGCCTTTCCCAAGTGGGCCAGGCTGAGCGCCGCCGAACGCCTGCCGCTGCTCGACCGGTTTGCCGAGGAGATCGGCAAACGCGCCGACGACTTCTGCACTGTCGAGAGCAACGACGCCGGCGTGCTGCTCTCGCGCATGCGCCATGGCGTGGTGCCACGCGCGATGCTGAACATCCGCTGGTTCGCCGAGCATGCGTTGACCCTGCAGGACCGCACGATCGCGACCGAACAGGCGACGCACCACATTCGCCACGATCCGGCCGGTGTGGTCGCGGTCATCACGCCATGGAACGCGCCGCTGATGCTGGCGACCTGGAAGATCGGCCCGGCGCTCGCCGCCGGCAACACCGTGATCCTGAAAGCGCCGGAGTGGGCACCGTTGACCTCGTCGCTGCTCGCCGATTGCGCCGCGGCGGCCGGCCTGCCGCCGGGCGTGTTCAACCTGCTGCAAGGCACGGGGGCGAACACGGGCGCGGCGCTGGTCAGCGACCCACGGCTGGCGCGCATCTCGTTCACCGGCTCGGTGCCGACCGCGAAGTGGATTGCGCAGGCCGCTGGCGCCAACCTCGTGCCCTGCAGCCTGGAGCTCGGCGGCAAGAGCCCGTTCATCGTGCTGGAAGATGCCGACATCGACAACGCCGCGGCGACCGGTGCGCTGATGTACCGCAACGCGGGTCAGGTCTGCCTGGCAGGCACACGCCTGCTGGTGCATGAAAAGATCGCCGACCGCTACATCGAGGCGCTGCGCGACTACGTGGCCCGGCTGAAGGTGGGTGACCCGCGCGACGAGGCGACCGAGGTCGGGCCCATCGTCCACCCACGCCAGGTCGAACGGGTGATGGACTTCATCAACCGCGCGCTGATCGGTGGCGCGCAGCTGCTGTGGGGCGGCAAGCCACACCCCTTCGGCGCGCAGTACGTCCAGCCGACGATGCTGACGAACCTGAGGCAGAACGACGAGATCGTGCAGACAGAGGTCTTCGGCCCGGTGCTGACGCTGCAGACCTTTGCCAACGACGACGAGGCGATCGCGCTCGCCAACGGCACCGACTACGGCCTGGGGGGCGTCTGTTATGGCGAGACCGCGCATGCCACCGCGGTGGCCGAACAGGTGCGTACGGGCTTCATCTGGGTCAACAGCTTCGGCATCCGCGACCTGGCCGCGCCGTTCGGCGGCGTCAAGCGCTCCGGCATTGGCCGCGAAGGCGGCGACTGGAGTTTTGATTTCTTCTGCGACGTGAAGGACGTGGTCGTGCCGGCCAAGCCCTTCCGCGCCAGCTTCAGCCAGCGCTGATCGGGGATCACGGACGATGGGACGGATTGTTGGCGCCGCGCTGGTCTCGCACCACCCGGGCCTGATGCAATGCGAAGAGTTTCGCCGCCTGATGGGCGCGGGCGAGGATTCGGATCTGATCGCCGGCTACGCGAGGATGCGCGACAGGATCGGCGCGGCGAAGCCGGATGTGGTGGTCGTCTTCGACTCGCACTGGTTCACCACCGGCTACCACCTGATCGATGCCGGGGCGCGCTACCAGGGCATGTACGTTTCCGACGAGATGCCGTGGTACCTGCATGGCGTGCCGTACGACTACCGCGGTCACCCGGAGTTCGCGCGCAGCATCGAGGCGGTCGCGCGCGAGCGCAAGGTGCAAAGCCGTGCGATCGAGCACCCGGACTTGGGCCGTCACTACGCGACGATCAACGTCGTCAAGCAATTGCGACTCGAAGGCACGCCGATCGTCTCGGTCAGCTCATGCCAGAACTGCGAGCCGCATCACTTCGTGCAATCGGGCGAGGTGATCGGCGAGGCAATCCGCCGCAGCGACCTGCGCGTGCTGCTGCTGGCCTCGGGCGCTCTGAGCCACAAGTTCAACAACATCGACTGGACACCGAAGCACCCGCGCATCTTTCACGAGAGCAATGTGGCGCGGTCGGAGAACGTTGCCAGCGACAAGCGCGCGATCGAGTTGTTCACCGAAGGTCGTCATGACCTGGTGCTCGATGGATGGGACAGCGACTACCGCAAGCTGCCGTGGGAGGCGTTTGGTGCGCACTACCTTCAGATGGTGGGGGCGATGGGTGGACGCAACTGTCGGGCGCGTGGCGTGGCGTTGTCGGCGTATGAGAACGCACGGGGGACAGGCAACGTTCATATGTGGTTCGATGCCGAATGAATGCAATGCATGCCGAGGTGGCGGCGGGGGCCGGCGGGCCGGGCCATCTTCGGCGGTCCGCTCGCGGGGAGCCGGGTTGCGCATGCGGCGGGCTCTCGGTCGGCCACGTGCTCTCGTGCGGCGGTTGGGGCGACCGCGAATGAAGACCGCCGAACCTGTCCCGATCCACCGACCCCAGGCACACCCATGGCATGCAACGCCGTGCCATGCCCAAGACGGTGCCTGCAGGGTGGCGGTGGTGTCCCCGGGCGCAGGCCTCATTCGCGGTCGCCCCAACGTGTCTGGTGCACACACGGTGTTGATGCGGATGTACGTGGCGTGCCTCGACAGCCGCCCGCGAGCCGGCCGGAGGACGGGGGCGCCGCCGTCACCCTGCCGCCACGACCTCCGCAGTCATCCCAATTGATCTCCCTATGAACTTCGAATTCCCCCTCCAAGACCTGCCCGCCGTGATGCGTGGCCCCCGCATCGAACGCCGCCGCGTGATGATCGGCGGCAGCCCCTTCTGGGGCACGATGCAAGACGACGGCCAATTGCGGCTGGACGATGGCCGCTGCGTTGACCCCAACGTGCTCACGCACCTGCCGCCAGTCAACCCGAGCAAGATCATCGCGGTGCACATCTCGTACCGCTCGCGCAGCATCGAGACGCGCAACCAGCCGAAGCCGACCGAAACGCCGACCTACTTCACCAAGCCAACGACCGCACTCAACGGCCATGGCGGCCAGATCCTCAAGCCCGACGATTGCCAGTACCTCAACTACGAAGGCGAGTACGCCGTGGTCATCGGCCGCACCGCGCGCAACGTGACGCCCGACGACGCCTGGGATTGCATCGAAGGCTTCTGCTGCGCACTCGACATGGGCTTGCAAGACTTTCGCGACACCGACCAGGGCTCGATGCTGCGGGTGAAGGGCGCCGACACGCTGCTGCCCATCGGGCCGGGCATCGTGCGCGGCGTGAACCTGTTCGAGCAGACGTTGCGCACCTATCGCAACGGCCGTGTCGTGCAAGAGGCCCACATCGGCGACGAGACGATCTGGGGCCCGCACTATGTGATTGCCGACATCGGGCGCCACATCACGCTGCTGCCGGGTGACGTGATTCTGATGGGCACGCCATGTCACTCGCGCTCGGTCGACCCCGGCGACGTGGTGGAATGCGAGATCACCGGCATCGGCCGCCTGGCAGGCACGGTCACAGCCGTGCCCGCGCCGCGCGCATCGGTGCTGGGTGTGGGCGCGCCGCCGACCGACAGCCCCGAGGTCCGGCGCGTGGCGCTGGGTTTCGACGAACGGGTGCCCGATCATCTGAAGAACAACTACCGCGCGGCCGCGCAAGCCGTGCCCTCCAAGACATGAAGGTTTGCATCATCGGCGCCGGCTCGATCGGCGGTCTCATCGGCGCGAAGCTCGCGCTGGCGAAACAGGCCCAGGTCAGTGCGCTGGCCCGCAACTCGACACTGCATTCGCTGCGCGAGCGCGGCTGGCAGCTGCGGCAGAACGGGCAGTTGCTGCAGGCACCAGCCGTGGCCAGCGACGATGCGGCGGCGTTGGGCCCGCAAGACCTGGTGGTGATCGCCGTCAAGGGGCCGGCATTGACGGCAGCGGCGCGTGGCATGGCGCCGCTGCTGGGGCCGAAGACGCGTGTGCTGCCGGCGATGAATGGCGTACCCTGGTGGTTCTGCCAGGGCCAGCCCGGCTTCGACGACGCACCGCTGCAAACCGTCGATCCCGGCGGCGAGATCAGCGCCGCGATCGCGCGCGGGCGGGTCATCGGTTGCGTGGTCCACATCGCTGCGTCGAGCCCGCAGCCCGGCTTGGTGCAGCACGGCTTCGGCCAGGGGTTGATCATTGGCGAGGCCGCCGGCGGCCGCAGCGCCGAGGTCCACGCGGTGGCCGATCTGTTCACCGGTGCCGGCTTCGAGGTCACGCACTCGGACAACATCCGGCGCGACATCTGGTTCAAGCTCTGGGGCAACCTGACGATGAACCCGGTCTCGGCGATCACCGGTGCTACCGTCGATCGCGTGCTCGGTGATCCGTTGGTGCGGGCCTTCTGTACCGCGGCGATGACCGAGGCGGCTGAGGTGGGCGCGCGCATCGGCTGCCCGGTCGATCAGTCACCCGAAGACCGACACGCCATCACCACCAAGCTCGGTGCGTTCAAGACCTCGATGCTGCAAGATGTGGAGGCGGGCCGACCGATCGAGCTGGACGGCATCGTCGGCGCGGTGCGCGAGATCGCGCAGCGGGTGGGCCTGGTGACCCCGAACATCGACGCGCTGCTCGGCCTGGCGCGCCTGTTCGCCCGTGTCCATGACCTCTACCCCGAGGCCGACTGAGTTCAGTGGGCCGGCTTGACGGTGCAGTCCGGTGGCCAGGCCTCGGTGCTGCCCGGCTGCAGCTCGCCCAAGAACGACGATGGGGCGAACGGCCGAAGCCCCGATCAAACCCATTGGTGGCGGCCCTGGAAGTCAACATCTGCCGGACGGTGAGGTCGACCTGGTGGGCGAGCTGGCGGTCGAATCGATGGCCCGGTTCAACGAGCACCGAGACACCCTCGCCAAGCTCGATGGCGTCGCTGGCGTGACGACGATGCCGGTGCTGCGCGTCGAAGCGACGTAAGAAGCACGCTCGGCAACGCCGCGGCGGCCCGAAAGCAAAGCGCGCGACCCACAGGCCGCGCGCTTCGTCGTTGCGTCAGAAGAGGCCGCGAGGCCCCTCGTCCGGTGCCTACCAACGCTCGTGGTAGCGCGCCTTGGCAGACGCCACGCAGACGTCCTTCTTGTCGCCCGACAGCGTGTCGCAGCGCTCGATCGCCAGCTTGTAGTCGGCCTTCATGTGCGCGACCTCGGCGTCGTCTACCGCGGACGCGACCTTCTTGTTCAGCTTCGCATCGGCCTTGGCCTTGTCGCGTGCGGTCTTGGCCTCGCGTTGGCACAGGTCCTTCGGCTCGCCGGCGAGGTCATCGCACTTCTCGTTGGCCACGTCATAGCGGGCGTCGTAGACGGCCTCGTTGAGCTTCAACTGCTCCTTGGCGTCGCCGGAGTAGTTGTAGTCCAGCCAGGCCAAGGCGATCTTTTCCTTGCCCTTGACGTCGGCCACGCAGATGTCCTTCGCGTTGCCGGACATCTTGTCGCAGGCTTCCTTGCTGGCCTTGTACTGCGCCTTCACGTCGTCGCGGGCAGCGTCGAGCACGGGCTTCGAATAGTTGCTGGCCTGGGCCATGCCGCACACCAGGGCGGCGGTCAGGGCGAGCAGTGCATGGGTGGCATGCTGGGTGCGCGTCATAGAAAATCTCCTTATCGAGTCGGTTTGATCGCCGGATGGCAAAGGTGGTTGACGTGCCGCCTGTGGGGCGCTGTTGCGCTGGCGGGTGCTTTGCATCGTGCTCAATGCCGATGCTCGGCGACAGCAGAAGTGACCGCGGCTTGCTGTAGGCCCGGGCCTACAGGGCGGCCGGTGCTGCGCCCGTGTCGGCGATGTCCTTCATCGAGCCGAAGCGGCGCGCATAGGCCCAGGTCAGTTCGGCACCCATCAGGAAGATCTGCGCCGAGTAGTACACCCAGACCATCAGCACCACCACCGAAGCCGCGGCGCCGAAGGCCGTGGTGACGCCGCTCTTGCCGATGTAGTAGCCGATGGCGGATTTGCCGAGGCTGAACAGCAAGGCGGTGACGATGGCGCCTATCCACACGTCCTGCCAGCGCACCTTGGCCGCTGGGACCCACTTGTAGAGCACCGCGAACATCACGGTGACAAGGCCGAAGCTGATCGAGAAGTCGGCCACCTTGCCGAGCAACACCGCCTGGCCCCAGTAGGGCGCCCACCAGTCGCTCAGTGCCGACATGGCGGCGTTGAACACCAGCGACACCATCGACAGGAAGCCCAGGCACAAGATGATGCCCAGCGACAGCAAGCGGGTGCGGACCATCGTCCACAGGCCACGCTTGGCTTGTTCGACAGGCGTGCCGCGCCAGATGCGGTTCAGCGCGTCCTGCAACTCGGCGAACACCGTGGTGGCACCGATCACCAGCGCGGCGATGCTCGCCCCAGTGGCCCATGGGTTGCTGCGTTGGTAGTTGACGGCCGTCAGCATGCCTTCGACCGCCTGCGCCCCTTCGGCGCCCAGCAGATCCGACAGCTGACCCATGATTTCACCGCGCGCGGCCTGCTCGCCGAACACCAGGCCGGCCACGGCGATCACGATCAGCAGCAGCGGCGTGATGGAGAACAGCGTGTAATAGGCCAGCGCCGCGCCCATGCTGGGCGCGTCGTCGTCGGACCAGCCCTTGGCCGCCTGCCGGATCAAGCCCAGCAGCTCGCGAGGATGCAAGGCCGGCCAGACCATCGCAGGTCCCGTCAGCGCCGCGCCAGCCGACTGGCCACGATGGCGAACACCTCGGTGTTCCAGCCCAGGCCGCAGTGGCTGCCGCTGACCTCGATGTTCTCGACATGGCGATACCGGCCGGGTTGGATGCAGGCCTGCCACGACACCACGCCATCGCTGCGGCTGTAGATCGACGTGGTCGGCACTTCCGGTGGTGTGGCCAGTCGCCGCATCGTGTTGGGTTCCAGCTGGGCCTTGCTGCCATTGAGCAGCCGGTAGACCAGGCCGGCGTGGGTTTGCTGCACTGTGCCGGCGAAGGGCGTGCCGATCGTGATCACGCGGCGTGCGCGCCGCGTCCCGAGTTTCTTGCCCACTTCGCGCGCGTAGATGCCGCCCAGGCTCCAGCCGATCAGGCTGATGCGCTCGTCGGCATGGCCGACCTGGCTCACCACGTCTTGCACCAGAGCGTCGAGCCAGTCGTCGATGTCGCCTTCGGGCCCGGTGTTGAAGCCGCGGCCCCAGTCGTGGGCGGTGTAGCCCAGCCCTTCGCACAGGCCCTTCAAAGGCGCCAGCGCGCGGGCATCCGAAGCCAGTCCAGGGAACAGCACCACTGGGTGGCCATCACCGGGTGGAAGCGCCGACTTGTTCATGAACTGGGCGCTCGCCAGTTCGCAAACGGCGCGCAGCGGTTCGGCCCCCAACAGCAGCCAGGAGGGTGCGCCGCCTTCGGCCACGTCGGCCTTGGCGGAGGTGTTCGAGTTCATCTTCTGCCCTTCGTTTTTTGCGTTGCAGCATCATGCGTGTCGCATCCCGCCCGGCACGTCCTGCGAAAGCGCCTTTCGCGTGTGGGACAGGTCCTACCGCATGGCCATCGCTGCGATGGCGAAGGGGCAAAAGTCGCGCCAGGATGGCGGCCGCGAGAAGAACTGCGGGGGTCGGCCACGCGCGCGACCACCAGGTCGATGAAGGCGCGCACGTGAGCCGACAGCGCCGCCCGGCTGCTTGCGGCCTGGGCGCCAGCATCATGCGGGTGGCGCTGGCGAACGGTGACGCCGTCGTGGCCACAGGTCGCGACGCGGCAGCACTCGCCGCTGCGCCTGCCGTTGGGGACCGACACGCTGGCGGCGCTCGAAGCCAAGCTGGCGTTCGTTCAGCAGGAGACGGCAGCATGGCGCACGCTGACCGCCTCCATCGACTTTGTTTGACAAAGACGGCCGACAGTGCGGCGTACGATCGGTGTTTGACCGCGTGGCAGAGACAAGCCCGATGAACAGAACAGGTGTATTCGTTTCCATGGCGGCCCTCGCCGCGGCCGGCGTCTTGCTCGCCGCGGCACCGGCGGCGGCCGAACCCAGCCTGGTGGTGGTGGTCCGCCATGCCAACAAGGCCACCGAGCCAGCCAACGATCCGGCTTTGTCGCCCGCCGGCCAGCAACGCGCCGCAGCGCTGGCGGTGGCGTTGGAATCGGCCAACATCAACAGCATCATCACCACGCCTTACCGCCGCACGCGCGAGACGGCAATGCCGCTGGCGCAGCGCCTGGGCATCCAGCTGCAGGTGGTGGCGCCACGCTCGGGCGAATCCCCCGAGGTCCATGTGGCCGAGGTGGCGGCGCTGGTACGCAAGCAAAGCGGCCAGGTGCTGGTGGTTGGCCACAGCAACACCGTGCCGGCGCTCGTGCAGGCGCTGGGCGGGCCGCGGCTGCTGGAGTTGTGCGAAACCAGCTTCGGCCAGGCCTTCGTCGTCGTGGCGCCGAAGGCCAAAGACAGCACCGTGCTGCGCTTGCGTTATGGCGAGCCGGACGCACCGCCGGCTGACGACTGCAGCTGAGAACCATGGCCCGGCTCTTGATCAAACGTCTGGCCGTCGCCGCCTTGTGCTGGGCCGTCGCCGGTTCGGCCGTGGCCGATACGGCGTGGCCGCAAGGGCGCCAGGGCCTGACCCATCAAGGCCTCGCACGAAGTTATGTCGTGCGCCTGCCGGCGAATGCCCCGCCCGCCGGCCAGCGCTGGCCGGTGGTGCTGGTGCTGCACGGCGGGGGTGGTGACGCGGCCATCACCGAGAGGACAACAAGCTTCACGACTGTTGGCCAGCGCGAAGGCTTCGTCGTCGTCTACCCCGAAGGCACCGGTCGCCTGGGCAATCACCTGCTGACCTGGAATGCCGGCCACTGCTGTGGCCAAGCGCTGCAGCGCCAGGTCGACGATGTCGGCTTCATCCGCAGGTTGATCGACGCGCTGGTGGCGACCTATCCGGTCGATGCGAAGCGCTTCTATGCCACCGGCATCTCCAACGGCGGCATGATGACCCACCGGCTGGGCATCGAGCTGCCGGACAAGCTCGCGGCCATTGCGCCGGTGGTGGCCGCGTTGTTCGGCGACGAGAAGAAACCGGCGCAAGGCGTGTCGGCATTGATGATCAACGGCGCGCTCGATACCTCGGTGCCTTTGGCCGGCGGCGCACCCGGCGGGCGCTTTGCCAACGCGTGGGATGGGGCGCACCCGTTGCCTGCCACGGCGCAAGCCGCCTTCTGGGCCGGGGCGAACGGCTGCACCGGCGCACCTGCCGTGACGACACAGGCGGCGGTGCAACGCACCCGCTACCGTTGCCCGGCCGGGCTCGATGTCGAGCTGGTGGTGGTGGCCGATCACCCGCACGCCTGGCCCGGCGGGGTGCCCGGCAGCCGGCTGGGGGCCAAGCCCAGCACGGCCCTGAACGCCACCGACGAGATCTGGGCATTTTTCAAGCGCCACAGCAGGTGAAAGCTGCCCGCGAGGGCTCTGGCGTCTCCGCAGTGACAGGCACGCAGCACACCGCGCCGGACAATCCGGTCCATGGGCACGCTCTACCTCGTTCGCCACGGCCAGGCCTCTTTCGGCAGCCACGACTACGACCGCTTGAGCGAGCTGGGCCACCGCCAGTGCCGCGCACTGGGCGAGCACTTCCGCAGCATGAACCTGCGCTTCGGCGCGGTGCTGACCGGCAGCCTGCGCCGGCACCGCGAAACCTACGAGGGCATCGCGCAAGGCCTGGGCCAACGACTCGAGCCGGAGATCTGGCGGGGCCTGGACGAATACGACCCCGAGGCGGTGGTGCGCGCCGTCTACAGCGGGGAGCTGCCCAAGCCCGATTCACCCGAGGCGGTGCGGCAGCACTTTCGTTTGCTGCGCGATGGCCTGGTGGCCTGGATGCAGACCCGCAGCGAGCCGGCCGGCATGCCGACCTTCCATGACTTCGCTGCAGGGGTGGGGGCCGCACTGGCGCGAGCGCGCGAGCGGGCCGATGAAGACGTGTTGATCGTCTCCAGCGGCGGCCCGATCTCCACGGCGGTCGGCCTGGTGCTGGGCCTGGCGCCCGAGGCGGTGGTGGACTTGAACCTGCGCATCCGCAACAGCGCGGTGACCGAGTTCATTGCCAACCCGAAGCGGCACAGCCTGTTGAGCTTCAACAGCCTGCCCCACCTGCACAAACCCGAACTGGCGGACTGGGTGACCTATGCCTGAGGCGTGGCGACGACGGGCAGGGCCGGGCGGCCCAGCTCATGCGCCCGACTCAAGCCCCTTGACGATGAAACAAGATCGCCAAGCCGTGGAAGCCGGCCGGCATCCGATCAGCGTGAACCTTGCCCGCGCCGCACCCAGCCGAGCGAGAACACATAGCGGCTGCCACCGACGACGCGGGTCACACTGTGTTCGCAGGCATCGGGGCGAAAGAGCTTGATGCGCCTGGTGGCGAACAGCGGCGTCGCGCAGATGAACTCGCCCCCCGAGCGTGGCGACTTCAGCACGATGTTCAGGCGGTAGTGCCGGCCGGCCTGCACCGGGTCGGTATGGGGCGGGATCTCCGAACCTTCGGGGTAGCGGATCAGGTAGCTGTCGAAGGGCAGCGGCCAGCGTGCCGTCAGCAGCAGCATCTTGTCGTAGCCGGTGCCCTGACGGCCTTTCTGCCAGCGAAACGCCTTTGCGGCGTACTGGCGTGCCGCATCAAGCAGGCTCACGAGGCCCACCTCATGCGGGCCGCTCGGCGCGCAGTGCCAGCTGCGTCCATACCGCGCCCAGCAGATCGGCCGCGCCGAACAGCACCAGCATCGGCGGCGCCAGGCCCAGCGCCGCGAAGGCGATGAAGGCCGCCATCACCAGGCAGCGCGTGTAGACCGAGGCCTGGAAGAAGGCCCGGGCCTCGCACTTGGCGGCATAGATGTAGTAGACGCCGATGTTGAACACCACGACGCCGAGCACCCGCAGCCAGACCTCCGTGGTCGGTGGCATGCCGAACAGCGACAGCATCAGGTTTGGTGCGACTGCGAGGCTGACGCCCAGCACCATCAGGTAGATGCCAAAGGCCTTCAGCGTGAAAGCGGGCTTGGACATGGAGCCTCCTTGCGCATCAACAACGCGCCGCCCGATGCGGGTGGCGCATTCTGGTCTCAGTCGGCGACGATGCCCAGCAGCTTGCGCGCCCGATCGCGGATCTCGACGCGACGCTCGACCGGGATCGCGATGTAGTTGGTGGTGCGGCGGGGGTAGGTGTGGCTGTCGACGAAGCCTTCCAGGCTCAGGCCTTCGTCGTTGTGCGCCACGCGGTTCGGCACGTGCAGCGTGTAGCGCTGGTCGGCGAAGAACTGCCACATCGCCGGCTTGGTGTAACCCAGGCCTTCGGCGTCGCCGGGGCCGCTTTCGAACATGACGACCGGCCGGCTGGCGGCCAGCAGCTGCGGGCTGCCGCGCAGCACACCCAACTCGGCGCCTTCGACGTCGATCTTGATCACGTCGATGCCTTCGGCCTTCACCAGGTTGTCCAGGCGGCGGATCGGCACCCGCACTTCCCGGATGCCGTCATCCTTGCCGCCGGTCGGCTGGCCGAGTGAGCTGTAGCCGGACTGGCGGGTGTTGATGAAGAACGACACCTCGCCCTCCTGGTCGCCTACCGCGCAGGCGTGCACCGGCACCTTCGGGAACTTGCGGCGCAGGCGTTCGACCTTCTCGGGGATCGCCTCGATCGCGACGATCTGGATCGACGGGTCGCGCTGGGCCACCGCGGTGATGATCGAGCCGATGTGGGCGCCGACGTCGATGAAGGTCTTGCCCGGCTGGCACAGCTGGGTGACCAGCAACGTGGCCAGTTGATCGTTGGCGATCGTGCCGACGCTTTCCGGCGAGCGCAGGGCGGCACGGACCAGTTCGAGCTGGTCGCGCCCCGACATCAGCATCCGCCCGAGGGCGCTGCCCAGCACCCATTGTTTTGCGCTTTGCTCCAGCATGGTGATCCGTGAGTCGTGTTCTATGGCGGGCCGTCGGGCCCTCGCAGGCGCGCAGCATACCGGGCGGCGGGCCCGCCCGACCGGGTGGTGGGCACGAATCTGGCGCAAAACGGTGTGTGAGTTGCCTTTCTGGGGGGCCGGGCTGGCCTCGAGGGTTCGGGTTGTCTCGCAGGCTCAGGCCACGGCCGCCATCCTGGGGTTCGCCCGGTGCCCGGCTTGACCGGCGCGGTCCATCGCCCAGCCTTCGGTGGCGCGGTGGTCCGGGTGCCATTGCGCCGCCCGGGCGCGTTGGGCACCCGGCACGCCGCTCGCCAGGCCCTTGGCGACCAGGCGCTGTACCAGGTCGTCGGCCTGCTCGGCGCTCAGCTGGCTGGCAAAGCGTTGCCAGCGCCGCAGTACATCGGGGTTCTGCCAGGCATCTTCCAGGCGCTCGCGCATCTCTTCGTCGCTGCCCGGCCGGCCACCTTGCCAGGCGCGCGGCAGCAGCGTGTGGAAGAAGAGGTGGAAGTCGCGCCGCAGGTCGACGCCGGGCAGCAGCTTGGTCAGCTGGGCGATGCGCACGGCAAAGCCGCTGTGGGTGAGTTGCAGCGTGATCAGTGCTTGCAGGCCCTGGATCGGGTTCAGCAGGCGCAGGCGGTTGGGCGGCAACACCCGCAGCGGCAGTGCGGCGGCCAGTTCGTGCGGCAGCGGCGTCACAAAGGACATCAGCGTCGCCAGCCGCGCCCACTCGGCGCTGCTCAGGCCCTCGGCACCGCCAGCACCTTCGGCCTGGCGTGCTTCGGCCAGTACGGCCATCAGGCGGGCTTCGTCCCAGCGCTTGCTGCCCTTGGCCTGCTGGGCACGGTGGCTCAGCGTGGCCAGGTTGCCAGCGGCATAACCGGCCCGGTGGTTGACGCGCTCGACCACTGCTTCGTGGCCGGCCTCGTCATTCAGCGCGACACGGGTGATCGGGCAGCGCGTGCTGTCGATCTGGGCCAGGAAGTTCGGCGTGACCTGCACGGCTTCGAAAGCCTGACCCTGGTGCCAGGCGGCCAGGCGCAGCTGCAGCCACTGGCGCACACCTCGGCCGGCGCGCAGCGTGCGGCTGCCGAACGCCGCGCGGCCGGCCTCCCAGCCGTGCCGCAGCGGGTGGCCGGGCAGCAGGTGCTCGGCTGGCGGCACCAGGCCGTGGTGGGCAAAGTCCCAACCCAACTCGAACGCCGGGTCGCGGGTTTCGCCGGGGCCGAACAGGTCATCGGCATCGGCGTGCGCGGCCGGCACCTGGCTGGCACGGGCGGCACGGCCGGTGCGCGCCAGCGCCATGGTCGTCCGCGGTTGCGGCAGGTCGTCGAAGGCGAGGGTGGTTTGGGCGGCCATGGGATGCTCCGTGAAGAACAAGAGGTGGTGTGATCGACAGCGTGTGAAGGCAGTGTCTGGCCACACAGGCTCATGGAATGAGCCAGAGATCGGGTTCAATGGATCTCAACAAATAGTTGCACTCGACCCAGCAGGCTCACGCCATGAGCCTGTGATACCGTCCACCCATGAACCGCACCGAACGTTTCTATCGCATCGAGCTGTTGATCAAGTCGCGCGGCGGCGTCAGCTTCGAAGAGCTGCTCGGCGAACTCGAGGTCTCGCGCGCCACGCTCAAGCGTGACCTGCAGTACCTGCGCGACCGCATGGATGCGCCGATCGTCTACGACCGTTTCGACAACGTCTATCGATTCGAAGGCGTCGCGCCCGGGGCGGTGTCCAAGAGCGCGTCGCACGAACTGCCCGGTGTCTGGTTCAGCGAGGCCGAGATCCACGCGCTGCTGACGATGCACCAGCTGATCAAGGGCCTCGACGGCGGCGGCGTGCTCGGCCGCCACCTGCAGCCGCTGCTGGACAAGCTGCACGGCATGCTCGGCGCCAGCGAAGGCGAGTCGCGCGAGCTGATGCGGCGGGTCAAGATCGCCGCTCCTGCGCGCCGGCCGGTGCCGCCGCGCTGGTTCGAGGTGGTCGGCAGCGCACTGCTGAAGCGCCAGCGCATCGACCTGCTGTACTTCACCCGCAAACGGCAGACCGAGAGCCGGCGCGAGGTATCACCGCAGCGGCTGATCCACTACCGCAACACCTGGTACCTCGACGCTTGGTGCCACGCCAGCGATGGCTTGCGCCGCTTTGCACTCGATGCCGTCCGTGCCGCCAAGGCGCTCGATCATCCGCGGGCGAAAGACGTGGCGATGAAGACGGTCGAAGCCGAGCTGGACGGCGGCTACGGCATCTTCAGCGGCAAGGCCGAGCAGTGGGCCACACTGGCTTTTGACGCCGATGCTGCCCAGTGGGTGGCGCAGGAGGAGTGGCACCCCGAGCAGCGCCTGAGCCTGCAGCCCGATGGCGGGTTGCGCATGGAGCTGCCCTATGCCGACGCGACCGAACTGGCGATGGACATCCTGCGCCATGGTCCGCAGGTGAAGGTGCTGGCGCCCGCCACGCTGGTGCGGATGGTCAACGAGCGGCACCGCACCGCGGCGGCGCTTTACGCCACCGATTGACACCAGTTGCCGGCGATTCCCGGCTGCAGCCGCTCTGGCGCTCTGGCCGCAAGCATCCCGGTCAGCGCCGCTGCTTGTGGCTGGCTGACAAGGCCAGCGCACCGTCCAGCGCCTCGGCCAGTGCGCTCAGGTCGACCGGCTTGGTCAGGTAGCGGAAGTAGCCGGCAGCCAGCCCCTTGCCGATCGCGTCCGGCATGGCGTTCGCGGTGATCGCGATGACGGGGATGTGTGCCGTGCGCGGGTCGTTCTTCAGCATCACCTGGGCTTCGCCGCCGCTGAGCACCGGCATGTTGTTGTCCATCAGGATCACATCAGGCTGGTGCGCGCGTGCCATCTCGATGCCTCGCTTGCCGTTGGAGGCCGTCAGCAAACGCACGCCCGGGCGTGCCGCCAGCGCGGCCGAGATCAGCTCGAGGCTGGCGGGGTTGTCCTCGACGCACAGCACGGTCGCCTGGGTGGCCTCGTTGCTGGCAGGCAGCAGCGGCATGGGCTCGGTCGCGATGTCCGAGGCCGGCTCGGTCGGCAGGTCGATCCAGAACTGGCTGCCCGCGCCGGGACGGCTGGACACGCCGAGCTCGCCCCCCATCAACTCGACCAGCCGCTTGGTGACGACCAGGCCGATGCCGGTGCCTTCCTGGGTGCCGGTTTCCTGGCCTAGCCGGTTGAACGGCTGGAACAGCGCGGCGAGCTGCTCGGGCTTCATGCCGATGCCGGTGTCCTGCACCGACAGGCGCATCCGCTCGGGGCCCAGACGGATGCAGTCGACCACCACCGAGCCCGATTCGCGGTTGTACTTGATCGCGTTGGACAGCAGATTCAGCAGCACCTGCTTCAGCCGTGTGCGGTCGGCCTTCACCAGGGCATCGACGTTGGCCGGGAACAGCAGCCGGATCTTGCGCTGCTCGGCCAGGGTTTCGGTCATTGACTGGCACTCGGCCAGCACCTCGGCCAGCCGGATCGGCTCGACCGACAGCGTCAGCTTGCCGGCCTCGATCTGCGCGAGGTTCAGGATGTCGTTGATCAGGCTCAGCAGGTGGTGGCCGGCCTTGACGATGTGGTCCAGGAAGGCTTTGTAGCGCTCGGGCGGCAGGGTGGTCGGGTCCGACATCGACAGCATCTGGCCGAAGCCGATGATTGCGTTCAGCGGGGTGCGCAATTCGTGGCTCATGTTGGACAGGAACTCCGACTTCGCGCGGTTGGCCGACTGGGCCGCATCGGTGGCCAGTGCCAGGTCGGCATTGGTGCGCTCCAGCGCGGCCGTGCGTTCGTGCACTCGCCGCTCGAGCTCCTCGTTCAGGCGCATCACCTCTTGCTGGGCGTTGCGCCTTTCTTCAACTTCGCTGGCCTTGTCGAGGTTCGAGGCTTCGAGCGCGACGGTGCGGCGCTCGATCTCGGTCATCATGTTGTTGAACGCGGCGACCAGCGCACCCAGCTCGTCGTCGCTGCGCTGTTCGACTCGGCGCGAGTAGTCCTGCCGCTCGACGACCTCGCGCGCCGCCTCGCCCACCGCCAGGATCGGCCGCAGCACGATCCGTCGCATCCAGGCCGACATCAGCGTCGCGACCAGCATGGCGATGACGGCCACCGCGAGCGCGATGCCGGCGTAGCTCAGCAGGCGGTCGATCAGCTCGTAGTCGGCCTGCAGGTACACCGTACCGAGGATCTGCCCATGCTCGACGATGCGCCGGAAAGCAATCACGCTGCCGCCGGAGACCGCCACGCCATCGGCGCCCGGCAGCGCGGGAAACTCGACGCGGGCGCCTTCGGCGGTGTAGCGCGCGAACAGCACCCCGCGGGTCGAATAGACGGCAGCCGCCCGCACCTTGGGCTGGAAGCGCAGCACGGCGAGGTTTTCTTGGGCGACCCGTGGATCGTCGAACGACAGGGCCGGTGCGGTCGTGCGGCCGATCAGCGCGGCCTGCGCGTCGACGCTTTCGAGCCAGCTCTTGTGGTAGGCCCGCAGGTCGTAAGCAATCATGGCGCCGAGAGCCACCACCACTGCGACCAGCGTGGTCAGCAGGATGGCGCCCAGCAGCTTGCGTCGGAGCGAGTTGCCGAAGTTGAGCCTCATGACGGCCCCCCCGCCACGACAGTGCGCGCCACGCCGAGCAGGCGGGCGCTGATCCGCAGCTTGCTGCGCTCGACGGTGGGCAGCGAGATGTCGAACTTCACCTTGTCGTCGACGACGACGAAGTTCACCATGCTGCCAGCGGCGACGCCCTGGTCGGATTCGGTGACGGTCAGCACCGGCCTGTCCTTCACCGCGGCCAAGGTGTCGGCCAGGCGCACCATTTGCGTGCGGGTGATGAACAGCATGTCGATGCCTTCCATCGCGTCACCCCGCTCGATCTTTCGCACGACGATCGGGCGGCCGTTCACTTTCTGGCCGCGGGCGATCGTGGCCAGCTCATCGACCACCGCCGACGAGGCGAGCACGCCAATGCCGAAGGGCGTTTCCGGATTGGTCGTCGATGGCCATTCGACGTAGTTGCCGAACTTGCACAGGAACGCAGCCTTGATCCGGTACTCGGCTGTTAGGGCCTCGTTCGCCCCGGCGGGTTGCCAGGCGATGCCCACCACCAGCAGCAGCGTGATGAGCATGGCCCAGCGCGGCGCATGCCAGGGTGCGGGGGCGGTCACGAGGCGGATCATCGCGGGCCTTCCACTAGAAGCGCCAGTTCAACTGAGCCGACAGCTCACGCTGCAGCTGCGTTCGGACCAGGACGTTGCCGAATTCGCCGTGGCCGTTGCCGATCAGGTTCCGGCCGGCGAGCGCCAGCTCGACAGCTCCGCTCGGCCGCCAGGCCACGCGCAGGTCAAGGGCGGTGTAGCGCGGCACGGCAGGCACGGCCAGCGCCGCCACATGGCGCAGCACCAGGTCCAGGTCGACCTGGTCGCCCAGGTCGTGCGAGGAGCGCAACGTCCACCAATGCGACGGGCTGGCGCCTTCCGTGGCGGCGACCGTGCTCACGTCGTTGCTGCCAGGCTTCAGCCGCAGGTCCTGCCACAGGCGGCTGTAGCCGGCGTGCAGCCGCCAGCGGGACAGGGCCCGGAAGCTGCCCCACAACTCCACCCCGCGGGTGCGGCCTTCCATCCCGTTGGCCAGCGTGAAGACAGCGCCGTCGGGATCGAATTGCAGCGTGCGCAGACGGTCGTAGTCGGCCTGGTAGATGGTGGCCGAGAACGACGTGGTCGGTGTCGGTCGACCGCGGTAGCCCAGTTCGGCGACGGTGGCGACCTCTGAGTCGAAGTGCGAGCCACCTTGCAGCTGGTAGGGCGGCACACCGGGCACGTAGAAATCGCGGTCCAGGCGCGACGGTGCGCGCACCGTGCGCGACACCGCGGACCAAACCAGTTGTTGGGGAGCCCATTTCCATGCCAGCCGCGCGGTGGGCAGGAACTCGGTGCCGGTGTAGTCGTTGCGTTCAGCGCGCGCACCCAGTGTCAGGCGCAGCTCGTCGGTGAGCGTGATGTCGTCTTGCGCGAACAGGCTGGCCCAGGTCTGCCGCTTGCGGGCAGGCAGGAAGGCGAGGTAGCTGCTGTTGTCGACCTGGTCCCAGGCGGTGCGGTATTGAACGCCCCACACCAGGCGGTGGTTGCCGAGCGGCACCGGCGAATGCTGGAACTGCAGGTCCAGCGTGTCCAGGATGTCGCCGAAAGTCGGCACGGCCGTGCGTTCTGTGTGGTCGACATAGGCCTGGAGCTGGAAGGAGGTGCCGTCGTCGAGCCGGTGCTCCCACCGACCCAGCACATGGGCCCCGGATACACGGACCAAGCCCAGATCGATTCGCCCGCTGGTGACCGGCTGCTCGCGGCTGCCCTGGTAGGCAGCGCCGCGCAGCATGAAGCGATCGGCACCACGCTGGTCGTCGAGCCGAAAGCCGATCTGGGTCTGGTGCCCGGAGTCGTCGACGCGGGTGCCCTCGGCGGTTTCGGTGTTCCGCAGGTCGGCATGCGTCGCGTACACCCGCCATGCCATGCCGCCAGCGGTGCTGGCACCGTGGCGCAGGTTGGCGCGGAACCCATCGGTGCCTGCGCTGGCCGTGGCGAGGCTGCCTTGGGTCGACGACGCGTCGCGCGTGATGATGTTGATCACGCCGTTGACGGCATTGGTGCCCCACAGTGTGCTGCCGGGGCCGCTGATGACCTCGATGCGGTCGACGTCTTCCAGCATCAGGTCCTGCACATCCCAGAACACGCCCGAATACAGCGGTGTGTAGACCGATCGGCCATCGACCAGCACCAGCATCTTGTTGGCCGAGTTGCCGGCAAAGCCGCGGGCGCTGACGACGTATTCGCTGGCGCTGGAACGAGCCACCTGCAGGTTCGGCGCCAGCCGCAGCGCTTCGGGCAGGCTGGTGGCGCCCGAGCGGCGGATGTCGTTGGTGGTGATGACGTAGACCGATGTTGGCGCGTCAGCCAGTCGCTCGGCCCGCTTCGATACCGAGGTGATCTGCAGATTGCCGAGATCCTCGAGGCTGAGTTCACCCAATCGCGGATCCGACTGCGCCGTGGCGTCGACTGCGCCGCACAGCGCGAATGCCATCCAGGCGCACCTTCGGCGCGGTTGTTGCATGCCCCGTTCCCTAAGTTAGTACGTCGTTACGCTGCAAGGGTGCCCCAACGGGTCGGGCAGCCTGCCCTCCATGGCGTCGTGCCGAATTGATCGTACGCGGGCCCTGCAACCCTGTGTGTGAAAGTGTCTTAGCCGCATCCCCGCGGCTGCCGAAGCGAACGCCCGGCCCCGCTCAGGGGACGCCGATGCATCAGCTGCTGCCAGAAGGGCCACCGGTACTCCTCGGTCGGCCCGATGCCCGTTTCGCCCGGCGGTTTGCCGACCACCTGCTCGCGCGTGACGCCGTAGCGCCGGCAAAAGGCTTCGGTGACGTCGATCACTCGTCGGTCGGACGCCGCCATGATCATCGTGGCACGCCGGTGTGCCACGGAACAGCCGCGCGAAGCGGTCCCGTCCCTGCTTGGACTGGGACAGCAACCAACGTGGCCAACTCGGTTTCGCGGCGCCTCAGCAGCCGCGCCAGCACGCTGGCCAGCTTGATGGTGACCAGCGCGAACAGCGACACCGGCATCGGGCAGTGACCGCCCGTCGCCGCGCGATTCATGGGCCGGCGCCGCCGGCTTCGCCCAGGCCCAGCAGCCGCATCGCGTTCTCTTTGAGGATCAGCGGCTTCACCGCGTCCTTGAAGCCGGCTTCTTCGAAGTCGGCCAGCCAGCGGTCGGGCGTGATCAGCGGGAAATCGCTGCCGAACAGGATGCGGTCCTTCAGCAGCGTGTTGGCGTACTGCACCAGCTGGGGCGGAAAGTACTTCGGGCTCCAGCCGGAGAGGTCGATCCACACGTTGGGCTTGTGCATCGCCAGCGACAGGGCTTCGTCCTGCCATGGCCACGACGGGTGGGCGATCACGATCTGCATGTCCGGGAACGCCATCGCCACGTCTTCGAGCAGCATCGGACGCGAGTTCTGCAGCCGCAGGCCCCCACCGCAGCGCATGCCGCTGCCGATGCCCGAATGCCCCGAGTGGAAGACCGCCGGCAGCTTGTGCTCGTTGATCACTTCGTAGATCGGCCAGGCCATCTCGTCGGCCGGCTCGAAGCCCTGCACGGTCGGGTGGAACTTGAAGCCCTTGACGCCGTATTGCTCGACCAGCTTTCGGGCCTCGCGCGCACCCATCTTGCCCTTGTGCGGGTCGATGCTGCCGAACGCGATCATCACGTCGGGGTTGGCCAGCGCGGCCTCGGCGATCTCTTCGTTCGGGATGCGGCGGCGGCCGAGTTGCGTTTCGGCGTCGACCGTGAAGTTGACGAAGCCGATCTTCTTCTCGCGATAGAAGTCGATCGTTTCCTGCATCGTCGGCCGGCGGCTGGATCGGAAGTACTTGTCGGCCGCGCGGTCGTACTCCTCGCCGTAGTTGTCGAAGGGGTTGCGGCACGACACCTCGAGGTGGGTGTGGGTGTCGATCGCGATCAGCTCGGCGGTGTTCAAAGCGTGCCTCCTGCCTGAATGTATTTAATTTTCATAAATAAATGACCAAGGCGCAAGCAGCGTCGGCACCGCTCGTCATGCTGCAATGCAAGGAAGGGTTATTACCGAGTGGTGATTCGTTCGTCAATTTAGTTAAATAGCATAAATATTTTGGAGTGACCATGAGCGATGTTCGGCCCCCCGAATTCGAGCCGTCCAGCGGCCTGCTGGCCCAGCTCGACCTGCTTCGGATCGAACATGCCGGCCCGGTCACCCACGTGCGGCTGAGCCGGCCCGCCAAGCGCAATGCGTTGAGCGACGCGCTGATCGGCCAGTTGCACACCGCGTTCGTCAACCTGCCCGAAACGACCCGCGCGGTGGTGGTCACCGGCGAGGGTGAGCACTTCTGCGCCGGGCTCGACCTGGCCGAGTTGATGGAGCGCGACGTCGGCGAGGGCGTGCTGCACTCGCGCATGTGGCATGCGGCGTTCGACCAGATCCAGTTCGGCCGCGTGCCGGTGATCGTCGTGCTGCACGGCGCGGTGGTCGGCGGCGGCCTGGAGCTGGCTTCGGCTTGCCATGTCCGCGTGGCCGAGGCCTCGGCCTACTTCGGTCTGCCTGAAGGGCAGCGCGGCTTGTTCGTCGGCGGGGGCGGTTCGGCGCGCATCCCGCGTTTGATGGGCGTGGCCCGCATGACCGACCTGATGCTCACCGGCCGTGTCTACGACCGCGACGAGGGGGTGCAGGCAGGCCTGGCGCAGTACGCCGTGGCCGACGGCGAAGGCTTCGCCAAGGCGATGGCGCTGGCGCGCCGCATCGCCGGCAACGCACCGATGTCCAACTTTGCGGTGATGCACGCGTTGCCGCGCATCGCCGACCAATCGCAGGAGCAGGGCCTGTTCACCGAGGCCCTGATGGCCGCGGTGGCCGAGAGCACGCCCGACGCGAAGGAGCGCCTGCGGGCTTTCCTCGAAGGCCGGGCCAGCAAGGTCGTCAAGTCATGAGCCTGCCGGTCGAGCGCCCGAAGTACCGTGCGGCCAGCGTCGGCGGCTGCGTCGAGGCCACGCTCGAACAGCGGGACGACGGCACGCAGATCCTGCGCTCGACCGAGACGCTGCGGGCCTACCCAGAGCGCTTGACGGATCGCCTGGAGCAATGGGTCGCGGAAGCGCCCGATCGCACGCTGGTGGCCAAGCGCGACCGCGACCGCGGCGGCGATTGGCGCCGCATCAGCTACGCGCAGATGCTGCATCGGGTGCAGGCGGTGGGCCAGGCGCTCGTCGACCTGGGTCTGTCGGCCGAGCGGCCGGTGGCCATCCTGTCGGACAACGACATCGAGCACCTGACGCTGGCGCTCGGCGCGATGTGGGCCGGCGTGCCCTACGTGCCGGTCTCCCCCGCCTACTCGCTGGTCTCGCAGGATTTCGGCAAGCTGCGCCACATCCTGGCCACCACCACGCCGGGGCTCGTGTTCGCCGCGTCGCCGGCCTATGCAAAGGCCATCCAGGCGGCCGCGCCGGCCGATGCCGCGCTGGTGCTGGGCGAAGGCACGATCGAGGGTCGTGAGGTCATCAGGTTCGACACCTTGCTCGCGACGCCGCCGGGCGAGGGTGTGCGGGCCGCGCATGCGAAGGTCGAGCCCGACACGATCGCCAAGTTCCTGTTCACCTCGGGCTCGACCAAGCAACCCAAGGGCGTGGTCAACACACATCGGATGATCTGCGCCAACCTGCAGATGATCCGTCAGTGCATGGCCTTCCTGGCGGAAGAGCCGCCGGTGCTGGTCGACTGGCTGCCGTGGAACCACACCTTCGGCGGCAACCACAACGTCGGCATCGTGCTCTACAACGGTGGCACCCTGTACATCGACGAAGGCAAGCCCACGGCCAAGGGCATTGCCGAGACACTGCGCAACCTGCGCGAGATCTCGCCGACCGTCTACTTCAACGTGCCCAAGGGCTTCGAAGAGATCGCCGGTGCGATGGACGACGATCCAGCGCTGCGCGATCGGTTGTTCGCGCGCTGCAAGGCCTTCATGTTCGCCGGGGCGGGCCTGAGCCAGGCGGTGTGGGACAAGCTCGATGCCCATGCAGAAGCCGCCGTCGGCGAGCGCGTGCGCATCATCACCGGCCTCGGCATGACCGAGACCGCGCCGTCGTGCACTTTCGCGGTTGGCACGGATGTGCGATCCGGCCACATCGGGCTGCCGGTGCCGGGGGTCGAAGTCAAGCTGGTGCCCGTGGCGACGGACAAGACCGAGATCCGCTTCCGCGGACCGAACGTGATGCCGGGCTACTGGCGCGCTCCGGCGCAGACCGAAGAGGCGTTCGACGAAGAAGGCTTCTACCGCACCGGCGACGCCGTCAAGTTCATCGACCCCGCGCGGCCGAACCGCGGCCTGTTGTTCGACGGCCGCACCGCCGAAGACTTCAAGCTCTCGACAGGCACTTTCGTCAGCGTTGGCCCGCTGCGCGCCAAGGTCATCGCGGCTGGCCACCCCTGCGTGCAGGATGCCGTGGCCACCGGCCTGAACCGCGACGAGCTGGGCCTGCTGCTGTTCCCTCGCGCGGATGAATGCCGCAAGCTGGCCGGCCTGCCAGAGAGCGCGCCGCTGCGCGATGCGTTGCAGCACCCGGCGGTGGTCGCGTTCTTCCAGGCCCTGGCCGACCGGTTGTGGCGTGAAGGCACCGGCAGTGCCAGCCGCCCGGCGCGCCTGCATGTGCTGAGCGAGCCGCCGGCGATCGACCACGGCGAGGTGACCGACAAAGGCTCGATCAACCAGCGTGCGGTGCTGGCGCACCGCGCCGCACTGGTCGAGGCACTGTACGAAAGCGCCGGCTTGCCGGTGATCGTTCCGAACAAGGAGGCGGCGACATGAAGATCGAGGGGCAGGCGGCGCTGGTGACGGGTGGCGGGTCGGGCCTGGGCGAAGCGGTGGCGCGTGAATTGGCGCGGCTGGGCGCGAAGGTGGCGGTGCTCGACGTGAACGGCGAAGGTGCCGTGCGGGTCGCCACCGAAGTGGGCGGCCTGGCTTGCCGCTGCGACATCACCGACACCGCGTCGGTCGTCGCCGCGCTGGACGCTGCCGAAAGCGCGCACGGCCCGGCGCGCATCGTGATGAACATCGCCGGCATCGGCACCGCCAGGCGGGTGGTGCAGAAAGACGGCTCGCCGGCGCCTTTGGAAGACTTCGAGCGCGTCGTGCGCATCAACCTGATCGGCACCTACAACGTGATCCGCCTGGCAGCGGCGCGCATCGCCAAGCTTGATGCGCAGCCGGATGGCGAGCGCGGCGTGATCGTCAACACCGCGTCGGTCGCGGCTTTCGACGGCCAGGTCGGGCAAGAGGCGTACTCGGCCTCGAAGGGCGGCATCGTCGGCATGACCCTGCCGCTGGCGCGCGACCTGGCGCAGTGGGGCGTACGGGTTTGCACGATCGCGCCGGGGCTGTTCGCCACGCCCTTGATGCAGCAACTGCCCGAAGAGGTGCAGGCCTCGTTGGCCGCCAGCATCCCGTTCCCGAAGCGGCTCGGACAGCCGGAGGAGTTCGCGGCGCTCGCGGCGCACATCGTGACCAACGGGCATTTGAACGGCGAAGTGATCAGGCTCGACGGAGCCTTGCGCATGGCGCCGCGCTGAAGATATTCGAAGCCCCTGCGGGTTCACGCCAGCGTGAGCCACCCAAGGGCGCTGCTATGGTTTCACCACCCTGACGACTGCAGGAGACAACATGCAAGCACGCACGCACGGCTTCTTGAAAATGGCGCTCGCAACGACGTTGGCGGCGTTGGCCGGCACATCCGCCTGGGCCGACGTCACCATCGGCATCAGCCTGCCGTTGACCGGCCCCGCGTCGGGGCTGGGCATTCCGGTGGCCAACTACATCAAGCTCTGGCCGACCAGCATCGCCGGCGAAAAGCTCAACGTGATCGTGCTCGACGATGCGACCGATCCGACCAAGGGCGTCAACAATGCGCGCCGTTTCGTCACCGAAGACAGGGCCGACATCGTGATGGGCTCGGCGGCGACGCCGGTGGCGATCGCGATGGCGCCGGTGATCGCCGAAGCGAAGACGGTGCAGTTCACGTTCTCGCCCGCGGTGGTGTCCGCCGGCACCGATGGCTGGATGTTCCGCCTGCCCCAGGGCAACGCGGTGATGGCCTACGCGATGATCGAGCACATGAAGAAGCAGGGCGTGAAGACGGTCGGCTTCCTCGGCTACACCGACGCGTACGGCGAGAGCTGGCTGAAGGACTTCCAGGACCAGGCGTCGTTGCTCAACGGCCCGAAGGTCGTCGCGACCGAACGTTTTGCGCGAGCCGACACGAGCGTCACCGCGCAGGCGCTGAAGCTGGTCTCGGCCAACCCGGATGCGATGCTGATCGTGGCCTCGGGCAGCGGCGCGGCGATGCCGCACAAGGCCATCGTCGAGCGCGGCTACAAGGGCAAGATCTACCAGACCCATGCCGCAGCCACGCGCGACCTGATGCGCATCGGCGGCAAGGACGTCGAGGGTGCCTTCGTCGTCTCGGGGCCGGCGGTGATTCCCGAGCAACTCGCGGCGGACCACCCGTCCAAGGCGCTGGCGCAGGACTTCGTCAACAAGTACGAAAAGGCCTACGGTGCGGGCAACCGCAACCAGTTCGCAGGCCACGGTTATGACGCGGTCATCGTGTTGGAGAAGGTGATCCCGGTGGCACTGAAGGCCGGCAAGCCCGGCACACCGGAGTTCCGCGCTGCGATCCGCACCGCCGCAGAGACGATGGGGCGCACGGTCGTCTCGCATGGCGTGCTGAACTACACCAAGACCAACCACTGGGGCTTCACGACCGAGACCGGGCTGGTCATGAAGGTCGTCAATGGCGACTGGAAAATCGAGCAGTAGTCGATGGACTTCACGATTGCAAGCATCCTGGCGTTGGATGGCGTCACCAACGGCGCCGTCTACGCCTTGCTGGCCCTGGCCACGGTGCTGCTGTTTGCCGTCACGCGCGTCATCTTCATTCCGCAAGGTGAGTTCGTCGCCTTCGGCGCGCTGACGCTGGCCACGCTGCAGCTGGGCCAGGTGCCGGGCACGGTCTGGTTCCTGCTGGTGCTGGCGGGGCTGGCGGCGGTGACCGAGGTGGGTGAGGGGCTGCGCGCCAAGCGTGCGGCCCCGCAGCTTGGCAAAGCGGTGCTGGCCACCTTGGCCTATCCGGTGGCGATCGCGTTGTTGACGATGTGGGCGGCGCCGCGGCAGTTTCCGCTGCTGGTGCAAGCCGCATTGACGCTGGCGCTGGTCACGCCTTTTGGCGGCTTGATCTACCGGTTGGCCTACCAGTCGCTGGCCGATGCGAGCGTGTTGGTGCTGCTGATCGTTTCGGTCGGCGTGCACTTTGCGCTCACCGGGCTGGGGCTGTACTTCTTCGGCGCCGAGGGGTATCGCAACCCGAGCTTCTGGGATGAACGCTTCAGCCTTGGCCCCTTGACCCTGAGTGGCCAGACGCTGATCGTCTTTGCCGTGTCGATTGCGCTGATCACGATGCTGTGGCTGTTCTTCGAACGCACGCTATGGGGCAAGGCGCTGCGCGCCACCGCGGTGAACCGGCTTGGTGCGCGGCTGATGGGCATCTCGTCGACCAGCGCAGGTCGGCTGTCCTTCACGATGGCCGCCTTCATCGGCGCGCTGTCTGGTCTGTTGATCGGGCCGACGACGACGGTGTTCTACGACTCGGGCTTCCTGATAGGGCTGAAGGGCTTCGTCGCCGCGGTGTTCGCTGGTCTCGCGAGCTACCCGCTGGCACTTGTCGGTGCCTTGGGTGTCGGCCTGCTCGAAAGCTTCGGCTCTTTCTGGGCCAGCTCGTTCAAGGAGGTGATCGTCTTCTCGGCCATCTTGCCGGTGTTGCTGTGGCGGTCCTTGCGCGACCCGCATGCGGAGGAGCATTGAACATGCTGCCTCGCAAGTTCTGGTTGCCACTTTTCGCGGTGGCGATGCTCGTGGTGCCGCTGTTGCCGGTGCCCGAGTTCTGGATCACCCAGCTCAACTACATCGGGCTGTACGCGATCGTCTCGCTGGGGCTGGTGCTGCTGACCGGTGTCGCCGGGCTCACGTCGTTCGGCCAGGCCGCGTTCGTCGGCGTTGGGGCCTACACCTCGGCCTACCTGTCGGTGAGCCTGGGCGTGTCGCCGTGGATCACGCTGTTCGTCGGCTTGGCGCTGGCGGTGATCGTTGCGCTGGTGCTGGGGGCGTTGACGCTGCGCATGTCGGGCCACTACCTGCCGCTGGCGACCATCTGCTGGGGACTGGCGCTGTATTACACGATGTCGAACATGGAGTTCCTCGGCAAGTACGACGGCATCCTCGGCGTGCCGGCGCTGACGCTGTTCGGCCAGAGTCTCGCCAGCGGGCGGGCGATCTACGGGCTGATCTGGGTCATTGCGCTCGCCTCGGCGCTGGGCGTGACGCATCTGCTCGATTCACGCAGCGGCCGCGCGATCCGCGCCCTGAAGAGCGGGTCGACGATGGCCGAGGCGATGGGCATCTCGACCTTTCGCTACAAGCTGACCGCGTTCGTGCTGGCGGCGATGCTGGCCTCGGTGTCGGGCTGGCTGTTCGCGCACTTCCAGCGCACGGTGAATCCGTCGCCTTTCGGGCTGAACAAGGGCATCGAGTTCCTGTTCATGGCGGTGCTGGGCGGTGTCGGCCATGTCTGGGGCGCGTTCACCGGGGCCGCGGTCGTCAAGCTGGTGGAAGACGAGCTGCAGGTGCTGCTGCCCAGACTGATCGGCACCAGCGGCAACTTCGAGATCATCGTTTTCGGCCTCGTGCTGATCCTGGTGCTGAAGTACGCGCCCGATGGGCTGTGGACCTTCGTGCAGCGCTGGTTGCCCGCACCGCAGCGGGTGAAGGACTGGCAGGGCGCGGCCCCATTGCCGACACGCGACAAGCCCAAGCCTGGCGAACTGCTGCTGGACGTGAAAGCCGTGCGCAAGCAGTTCGGCGGGCTGGTCGCCGTCAACGATGTGAGTTTCACGATCCACGCGGGCGACATCATGGGCCTGATCGGGCCCAATGGCGCCGGCAAGTCGACCACCTTCAACCTGGTGTCGGGCGTGTTGTCGTTGACGGCCGGCGGGGTGGTGTTCCGCGGCCGCGATGTGGCCGGCTTGCCGTCGCGCGCGATCGCGCGGCTGGGCATGAGCCGCACGTTCCAGCACGTGAAGATGATTCCGGAGATGACGGTGCTGGAGAACGTCGCGCTCGGCGGCTACCTGCGCACCTCGGCGGGCGTCACCAAAGCAATGCTGCGTCTGGACCGCGACGAAGAGCGTCGCCTGTTTGCCGAGGCCGAGGCGCAGCTGGCGCGCATCGGCATGGCGGGCCAGATGCACGAGTTGGCCGGCAACCTGGCGCTTGGCCCACAGCGCCTGATGGAGATTGCCCGCGCGCTCTGCACCGACCCGTCGCTGCTGCTGCTGGACGAGCCGGCCGCCGGCCTGCGCTTGAAAGAGAAACAGGCGTTGGCCGACGTGCTGCGCCAGCTGAAGGCCGAAGGACTGTCGATCCTGCTGGTCGAGCACGACATGGACTTCGTGATGGGCCTGGTCGACCACATCGTCGTGATGGAGTTCGGCACCAAGCTGATCGCCGGCACACCGGCCGAGGTGCAGGCCAGCCCGGTCGTGCGCGCCGCTTACCTTGGCACGGAGCATTGATGGCCCACCCCCGAAGCGCCTTCGGCGCCTCCCCCTCGAGGGGGCGCCGCCAGCGGCCCGGCAAAGCCGGTTCCGCGGCAGCCGCTTGGCTCTGTCAGTCCCGTGCGCCGGTTTGCGCTGGATGGTCAGTGAAATGACGCAACCCATTCTTCAAGTGACGGACCTGCACGCTGGCTACGGCAAGGCCGAGGTCTTGTCGGGCCTGAACCTGACGTTGCCGCGCGGTGCGGTGGTCACGGTGATCGGCCCCAATGGTGCCGGCAAGTCGACCACGCTGAACGCGTTGATGGGCGTGCTGCCGGCGCGCGGGCGCATCGTGTTCGACGGTGTCGACGTGTCGCATGCCACGCTCGAAGAGCGCGTGATGGCGGGCATTGCGCTGGTGCCTGAAAAGCGCGAGCTGTTCGGCACGATGCCGGTCGAAGACAACCTGGTGCTCGGCGGCTTCCGCCCGATGAAGCAGCGCGTGGCCAACTGGCGCTCGACGCTGGACGAGGTCTACACGCTGTTCCCACGCCTGAAGGAACGGCGGCTGCAGCTGGCCGGCACCTTGTCCGGCGGCGAGCGGCAGATGCTCGCAGTCGGGCGGGCGCTGATGAGCCGGCCCAAGGTGTTGATGCTCGACGAGCCCAGCCTGGGCCTTGCGCCGCTGGTGGTGAAGGAGATCTTCCGCACCATCACTGCGCTGCGGGCCACCGGCGTCAGTATCCTGCTGATCGAGCAGAACGCTCGCGCGGCGCTGGAAGTGGCCGATCACGGCTACGTGCTGGAAACCGGCTCGATCGCGCTCGAAGGGCCAGCCCAGGCGCTGGCCGTCGACCCACGCGTGATCGAGACCTACCTCGGGGCGAAGAAGGCGTGACGGTGGCGAAACCAGTGTTGCCGAAATCAACTGAAGCAGCCGCAGTGGCCAGTCGCGACGACGTGCTCGACCAGAGCGGGCTCCTGCACCTGGTGGGCTACGCCGCATCGCGAGCGTCGATCGAGCTGAAGAAGAGCTTCAGCCGCCACCTGGGCCCGTTGAAACTGAAGGCGGTGGAGTTTTCGGTGCTGGTGCTGGTCGACACCAACGCCGAGGTCAACCAGAAGCAGTTGGGCCTGGCGCTGGACGTTTCGCCGCCGAACCTGGCAGTGACGCTGGACCGCATGGTCGAACAGGGCTGGATCCGGCGCGAACGCAGCGAGCGCGACCGCCGGGCCCAACTGATCCGTCTGACCCCCGCCGGTCAGGCGCTGGTGACGCGCGCACGCAAGATCGCGCAAACCATGGAGAACGATGCGCTGAAGGTGCTGTCGCCCGCCGAGAAGGCGTTGTTGATCGAGTTGCTGCAGCGGGTGGCGCAGCAGCGCCCCCGGCACGGCTGAATCCGCGCGCCCGAGTCGGGTGTGTCAGCCTGCCAAAATTCAGGCCCTGCACACGCCCACCATGAACAAGGCCTTCACCAAAGAACCCGACGCAGCCGACGATGACGACGATGGCCCGAGCCTGCCGCCGTTGCCCGCCGGCGGCAAGAACTACATCACGCCGGCCGGCTACGCGCGCCTGCGCGCCGAATTCCTGCAGTTGATCGACGAAGAGCGGCCCAAGGTGGTCGAGGTGGTGCACTGGGCCGCGTCGAACGGCGACCGGTCGGAGAACGGCGACTACCTCTACGGCAAGAAGCGCCTGCGCGAGATCGACCGCCGCATCCGCTTCCTGACCAAACGCTTGGACATTGCCGAGGTCGCCGACCCGTCGCTGCACCACGGCAGCGACCAGATCTTCTTCGGCGCCACCGTGACCTACGCCAACGCCAAGGGCGAAGAGCGCACGATCACGATCAAAGGCATCGACGAGGTCGACCACCTGCACGGTGAAGTGAGCTGGGTCTCGCCCATCGCCCGCGCGCTGTTGAAGGCGCGCGAAGGCGATGAAGTCTCGCTGATGACGCCCGGCGGCGTCGAGACGCTGGAGGTGATCGAGGTGAAGTACCCGAAAGTGGAGGAGTGATGTGGCCTGGGCTTCGACAAGCTCAGCCCGAACGGGTGGTGCGGGCGCCGTGAGGGAGGAACAGCAACTCTCCTCACCGTTCGCCCTGAGCTTGTCGAAGGGCCTTGATGGTCCGCTCGCCTCGAGCCTGTCGAAAGGCCCGGCTCGCTAAGGCCGGACCCGGTTCACTCGCAGCACCGCCGGCGTGCGCTTCAACGTGCGCAGCACCTCGGCCAGGTGCAGCCGGTCGCGCACGCTCACCAGCAGCTTCATGTCGGCGGTTTCGCCGGGGCGCTCGTCGCCCATGTCGATGTGGGTGATGTCGGCCTCGGCGCGGCTCACGGCCTGCGCCACTTGTGCCAGCGCGCCCTTGCCGTTGTGCAGCAGCACCTGCAACTGGGTCTCGAAGGCCCGTGTCGGCTCCTCGGCCCATTCGACCTGCATCCAGCGTTCGCGGTCACGTTCGTACAGGCGCTGGCCGACCTGGCAGTCGGAGGTGTGCACGGTCAGGCCTTCGCCGCGGCCCAGGTAGCCGACGATCTGGTCACCCGGGATCGGCCGGCAGCAGGGGGCCATCGTCACGCTGGCGCCTTCGGCACCGTCGATGACGACCAGGCCCTGCATGGTTTCGCCGTCGGTGTGGCTGTAGCGGTTCAGGCTCAGCGTCACCGCGTCCGGCTTGTGGCCCTGCTCGTGCAGGTCCTGCGCAATGCGCTTGGCGACGATGGTCGCGATCTTCTTGCCCAGGCCGATATCGGTCATCAGCTCGGCCGGGCTGCGATTGCCGCTCCAGCGCAGCACGCCGGGCCAAAGCGTATCCGGGCCAGCCGGGTCGAGCGGCGGCAGCGTCAGGCCTTCGAGCCGCAGTGCCTGCGACAGCATCTTCTCGCCCAGCGCCTGGGATTCTTCCTGTTCCAGGTTCTTCAGGTAGTGGCGGATCTTCGAGCGCGCGCGCCCGGTGCGCACGAAGTTCAGCCAGGCCGGGTTGGGCCGGGCGTTCGGTGCGGTGATCACCTCGACCACATCGCCCGAGCGCAGCTCTGAGCGCAGCGTGGCCGGCTCGCTGTTGATCTTGACCGCCACGCAATGGTCGCCGACATCGGAGTGGATCGCGTAGGCGAAGTCGACCGGTGTCGCGCCGCGCGGCAGTGCCAGGATCTTGCTCATCGGCGTGAAGACGTAGACCGCGTCGGGGACGAGGTCGATCTTCACGTGCTCGAGGAACTCGCCGGCGTCGCGCGTCTCGTCCTGGATGTCGATCAGCGACTTCAACCACAGCGCGCCCAGGCGCTGCGCGACATCGGACGGGCTGCCGCCCTTGGTGCCGACCTTGTAGAGCCAGTGCGCCGCGATGCCGGCCTCGGCCACGGCGTGCATTGCTTCGGTGCGGATCTGGAATTCCACCGCGGTGCCCAGCGGGCTGACCAGCGTGGTGTGCAACGACTGGTAGCCGTTGGCCTTGGGAATCGCGATGTAGTCCTTGAAACGGCCGGGCACCGGCTTGTACAGCTGGTGCAGCACGCCAAGCGCCAGGTAACAGTCGGGCAAGGTGGCGACGACGATGCGAAAGCCGAAGATGTCGTTGACCGATGCGAAGCCGGCGTGCTTCTCGCGCATCTTGCGGTAGATCGAGTAGACGGTCTTCTCGCGCCCGTTGACCTCGACCTTCAGGCGCGCCTCGGCAAAAGCCTTGGTGACGTCTTTCTGCACCCGCGAGACGATGTCACGCCGGTAGCCGCGGGCGCGCTGCACCGCCTTTTCCAATGCGCCATGGCGCCAGGGGAAGAGGTAGGTGAACGACAGCTCCTGCAGCTCGCGGTAGACCTGGTTCAGGCCCAGCCGGTGCGCGATCGGCGCATAGATGTCCAGCGTTTCGCGGGCGATGCGCTGGCGCTTGTCCGGCTTCATCGCGCTCATCGTGCGCATGTTGTGCAGCCGGTCGGCCAGCTTGACGAGGATCACGCGCACGTCGCGTGACATCGCCAGCAGCATCTTGCGGAACGATTCCGCCTGGCCTTCTTCCCGGGTCGAGAAGTTCAGCTTGTCCAGCTTGGTCAGGCCATCGACCAGCTCGGCCGTCGTCGCGCCGAAGCGCTCGATCAGCTCGGTCTTGGTGATGCCGCAGTCCTCCATCGCGTCGTGCATCAGCGCGGCCATGATGGCCTGCGCGTCCAGCTTCCAGTCGGCCACCAGGCCGGCCACTGCGATGGGGTGGGTGATGTAGGGCTCGCCGCTGGCGCGGTACTGGCCCAGGTGCGCTTCGTCGGCGAACTTGTAGGCGTCTCGGATCGACTTCAGCTCGCCTTTGGGCAGATGGCCCAGCTTGGACGACAGGCCGGCGAAGGTGCTGACCTCGGCGCTGGGCGGCGACACGTTGGCCGGTGCACGCGGCCGCCCCTGCAGCGCAGTCGGCAGCAGTTCGGCGGCAAACGAGCGAATACCCATCCTTGGAATTTAGCCTATGTCACCCGGCTGCCCCGGATCGGGGCTTTCGCGGATAACGCACCAAGAAAAGCACAACGGGCGCCATGAAGGCGCCCGTTGTTGGCAGAAGAAGCGAGCAGCGGATCAGGTCGGAACCTTGCGCAGCATCTCGATGCCGACTTCGCCGGCAGCGATCTCGCGCAGCGCGGTCACGCCCGGCTTGTTCTTCGATTCGACTTTGGGCGCGTGGCCCTGGCTCAGCATGCGGGCGCGGTACGTCGCGGCCAGCACCAGCTGGAAGCGGTTGGGGATGCGGGCGAGGCAGTCTTCGACGGTGATACGGGCCATGATGGGTTCTCGTTGGAAGCAGGCGCGGAGGTCAATCGAGGTTGAGTGCCGCGAAGACGGTTGATTTGGCGCGGCGCTGGGCCGCATATTTCAACCGCTGCGAGTGAACGACGGTTTTCATATCGAAAAGCGCCGTCTCGAACAAGCTATTGATTATAACGTAGTCGAAATGGCGAGCCTGTGCCACCTCGACCCGTGCGTTCGCCAGCCGGGTGGTGATGACCTCGGGTTGGTCCTCGCCGCGGCGGCGCAGCCGCTGCTCCAGTTCGCTCCAGCTGGGCGGCAGGATGAAGATCAGCACCGCGAAGGGAAACAGCTGCTTGATCTGCAGCGCGCCTTGCCAGTCGATTTCGAGCACCACGTCTTCGCCGGCCATCAGCCGCGCCTCGATGCCCAGGCGCGAGGTACCGTAGCGGTTGCCGTGCACCTCCGCCCATTCGAAGAACTCGCCGCGCTCGACCATGCCGGCAAATTCGTCCGGCGAGATGAACCAGTACTCGCGGCCGTGCTGCTCTTGTCCGCGCGGCGGACGGGTGGTGTGTGAAATCGACACCGACAGGTGCGAATCCAGTTCCAGCAAGGCCTTGACCAGGCTGGACTTGCCGGCCCCGCTGGGGGCTGCGACGACGAAGAGGTTGCCGGGAGTTTCCATGCCAACGCGTTATTCGATGTTTTGAACCTGTTCGCGCATCTGCTCGATCGCGACCTTCATGTCGACCGAAATGCCGGTCAGCTCCAGCGCCGACGACTTCGAGCCCAGCGTGTTGGCCTCTCGGTGCAGTTCCTGGATCAGGAAGTCCAGCCGTTTGCCGACCTCGCCACCCTTGGCCAGCAGGCGCTCGATCTCGTCCAGGTGCGACTGCAGGCGGGACAGCTCTTCGGCCACGTCGATGCGGATCGCGTAGGCCGCCGCTTCGTTCAACGCCCGGTCGCGCGCGGCTTCAGCCGACACCGCGCCGGCTGCGCCGGCCGAGGCCAGCGCTTCGGTCCAGCGCTCCATGAAGCGTTGCTGCTGCTTCTGCACGACGGCCGGCACCAGCGGCGCGGCCTGTTCGGCCAACTGACGCAAGGTGGTCAGGCGCTCGGTCAGGATCTGCTTCAGGCGTTCGCCCTCACGGGCCCGGGCTTCCCTCAGCGCCTCGATCGCGTTGCGTGCGGCCTGCACCGCCAACTCGTCGAGCCCGGCGTTGGCATTGCTGCTGCCGCCACCGCGGCACCACTGCAACGCCTCGTGCACCGACAGCCCGACCGCGCTGGGCAACCAGCCCTGCACCGTGCTCTCGATCCGCGCCATGCGGTTCAGCTGTTCGGTGCTGGGTTGTGGCAGCCCTTCGTCGGCGCTGCGGCCCAACAGAGCACGCACCTCGACCTTGCCCCGGCGCAGGCCGGCGGTCAAAAGCTCCCGCAACGCGGGCTCGACCTGACGCAGCTCGTCAGGCAAGCGGAACGCGATATCGAGGAAGCGACTGTTGACCGTGCGCATTTCCACGGTCACACCGGCAGGGTGGGCTTCACCCTCGGCCACCGGGGCGGCGCTGGCGCTCGCGAACCCGGTCATGCTGTAAACTGGCATGAAGCTTTTGCACCAAGCAAAAACCCAATTATGTCAAAGCCCAAACCCGCCCCGTTGCCCGCGGGCACCGTGGTCGGTGGCTACCAGATCATCAAGAAACTGGCGGCCGGCGGCTTTGGCGTGGTGTACCTCGCTGAAGACGAAGAACGCCACCTGGTTGCCCTGAAAGAATACCTGCCGGCCTCGCTGGCAGAGCGCTCCGTCGGTGAGCTGGTGCCCCGCGTCAAACCCGAGAAGCAGCCGCTGTACCGGCTGGGCCTCAAGAGCTTCTTCGAAGAAGGTCGCTCGCTCGCACAGATCTCGCACCCCAGTGTCGTCTCGGTGCTGAACTTCTTCCGCGAGAACGAGACCGTCTACATGGTGATGAACTACCTGCAGGGCGACACGCTGCAGGATTTCATCGTCACGGCGCGCGACCTGAAGCAGGAAAAGGTCTTTCGCGAGTCGACCATCCGGTCGCTCTTCGACGAGATCCTGAAAGGCCTGCGCATCGTCCACCAGCACAAGATGCTGCACCTGGACATCAAGCCGGCCAACATCTTCATCACCAATGACAACAAGGCCGTGCTGCTCGATTTCGGCGCCGCCCGTGAGGTGCTGAGCAAGGAAGGCAACTTCATCCGGCCGATGTACACGCCCGGCTTTGCCGCGCCCGAGATGTACCGCCGCGACGGCTCGCTGGGCCCGTGGACCGACATCTACGCGATCGGCGCCTGCATCTACGCCTGCATGCAGGGTTACCCCCCGACCGACGCGCCGCAGCGCATCGACAAAGACCGCTTGACCCTGTCGATGTCGCGCATGCGTAACACCTACTCGGACAACCTGATCGAGGTCACCGAGTGGTGCATGTCGCTGGACCCGCTGTCGCGGCCCCAAAGTGTGTTCGCATTGCAAAAAGAGTTGTCACGCGAGACCGAACGGCGCTATACCTCGCTCAGTTTCACTGAGCGCCTCAAACTGCAGATCGAGAACCTGAAGACCGGGGCACGATGAAATTTTCCGTCTACCAGGTCAGCCGGAAAGGCGGCCGCGAAAAGAACGAAGACCGCATGGGCTACTGCTACACGCGGGATTCGGGTTTGTTCGCGCTCGCCGACGGCATGGGTGGCCACCCTGAGGGTGAAGTGGCTTCTCAGCTCGCACTGCAAACCCTGGCCGCCGCGTTCCAGCGTGAAGCCAAGTCCAGCCTGAAGAGCCCGCTGCGCTTCCTGCAAGACTCGATCCTCGCCGGCCATCACCAGCTGCTGCGCTATGCCACCGAAAAGGGCCTGGTCGACACGCCCCGCACGACGGTCGTCGCCTGCGTTCTGCAGGGCCGTGCAGCCTTCTGGGCCCACTGCGGCGATTCGCGCCTGTATCTGGTGCGCGGCGGCAACCTGATCGCCCGCACCCGCGACCACTCGTACACCGAGCTGCAGAACACGCTGTCGCAGGTCGTCCCGATCGACGCCAAGTTCAACCGTTCGGTGCTGTTTACCTGCCTGGGCAGCCCCGGCAAGCCGGTGGTCGACACGGTCGGCCCGGTCACGCTGCAAACCGGCGACCGGCTGATCGTCTGCTCGGACGGCCTGTGGAGCCAGCTGAACGACGAAGAGATCGTCGAACTGCTGTCGACGCGCTCGCTGTCCGACGGCGTGCCCGAGATGGTCGAACGTGCGCTGCGCAATGGCGGCACCCACGGCGACAACGTCACCGTGCTGGCGGTCGAATGGGAGGCCGTCGAGGAGAGCGATTCGATCGCCGGCGTGTCCACCCGCAGCCTGGGCGAAGACGTGTTCGCGTCGACCATCCAGGCCAGCCTGGCCGACACCGCGCCGGGCGACCTGGACGAAGCCGAGATCGAGCGTTCGATCCGCGAGATCAACGAGGCGATCCAGCGCTCGTCCAAGAAGCGGCCCTGAAATCATCCCGTCCCCGCACCGGCGCCTTCAGGGCGCCGTTTCCGCTTTAGAAAGACCCCATGAGCTTCCAACGTTCCCAAGGCCGCAAGCCCGATTCGTTGCGCCCGCTGCGCATCACCCGTGGCTTCACCAAGCACGCCGAAGGCTCGGTGCTGATCGAGTTCGGCGAGACCCGCGTGCTGTGCACCGCCTCGGTCGAAGAGCGGGTGCCGCCGCACAAGAAGGGCAGCGGCGAAGGCTGGCTGACCGCCGAATACGGCATGCTGCCGCGCTCGACGCACACCCGCAGCGACCGCGAAGCCGCCCGTGGCAAGCAAAGCGGCCGCACGCAGGAGATCCAGCGCCTGATCGGTCGCTCGCTGCGCGCGGTGTTCGACCTGAAGCTGCTCGGCGAACGCACGATCACGCTCGACTGTGACGTGCTGCAAGCCGATGGCGGTACCCGCACCGCGGCGATCACCGGGGCTTTCGTCGCCGCACAAGACGCCGTGTCGGTGTTGCTGGCCAGCGGCAAGATCGCCGTCTCGCCGGTGCGTGACGCGGTGGCCGCGGTGTCGGTCGGCCTGATCGAAGGCACGGCGCTGCTGGACCTGGAGTACATCGAAGACGCGGCCTGCGACACCGACATGAACGTCGTGATGACGGCCAGCGGCGGCTTCGTCGAAGTGCAGGGCACCGCAGAAGGTGCGGCCTTCAGCCGCGCCGAGATGGACGCACTGCTGGCGCTGGCCAGCAAGGGCATCCAGGAGCTGGCCGAGGCGCAGCGCGCTGCACTGGCCCGCCCGCTGAACAAAGGCTGAGCGCGTGAAACTGGTGCTGGCCTCGAACAATGCAAAGAAGCTGGCCGAACTGGGCCAGCTGTTCGCGCCGCTGGGCATCGAGCTGGTGACCCAGGGCTCTCTGGGGGTCAGTGAAGCCGAGGAGCCGCACCACACCTTCGTCGAAAACGGGCTGGCGAAAGCGCGCCACGCCGCTGCGGTGACCGGGTTGCCGGCGATTGCCGACGACTCGGGCCTGTGTGTCGACGCGCTGGGCGGCGAGCCTGGCGTGCAGTCGGCGGTGTTCGCGCCGTTCTCGCCCGCGCCGGGCATGGACCGCGAGGCTCAGCGTCGCGCGCAAGACGCTGCCAACAATCATCTGCTGCTGGACCGCCTGGATGGCGCTACCGACCGGCGCGCCAGCTTCGTCTGCTCGCTGATCGCGCTGCGCAGCGCCAACGACCCCGAGCCGCTGATCGCCTTCGGCCGCTGGGGCGGCGAGATCCTGACCGCGCCGCAAGGCGAGGGCGGGTTTGGCTACGACCCGCTGATGTTCATCCCCGCGCTGGGCCAGACCGTGGCCACATTGCCCACCGCGCTGAAGAACGCCCACAGCCACCGGGCGATCGCGGCGGCGCAGATGATCACGCTGATGCGCGACGCTTGGCACCTGTGATGGATGCGACCGCCGCCGACCGCTTCCTGCGCCCGGGCACTCTGCAGCTCGGCGCGCCGCCGCCGCTGTCGGTCTACGTGCACCTGCCTTGGTGCCTGAAGAAGTGCCCGTACTGTGACTTCAACAGCCACGAACTGGGCGCGAGCAAGAACAACGGCCGTGAGCTCCCCGAAACCCAGTACCTGGACGCGCTGCGCGCCGACCTCGAAGCCAGCCTGCCGCTGGTCTGGGGTCGCACGGTGCAGACGGTGTTCATCGGCGGTGGCACGCCGAGCCTGTTCTCGCCGGCCGGCATCGAGCGCCTGCTGTCGGACCTGCGCCTGCTGTTGCCGCTGGCGCCGGGTTGCGAGATCACGCTGGAGGCCAACCCCGGCACCTTCGAGCGCGAGCGCTTCCGTGCCTTCCACGCGGCCGGCGTCACGCGCTTGTCGATCGGCGTGCAGAGCTTCGACGACAGCAAGCTGAAGGCGCTGGGCCGCGTGCACGACCGTGCGCAAGCCATCGCCGCGATCGAGGAAGCGGCGTCGACCTTCGATACCTTCAACCTCGACCTGATGTACGCGTTGCCCGGCCAGACGCTGGCCGAGCTGGAAATCGACGTGCGCACCGCGCTCGGCTTCAACCCGCCGCACCTGAGCCTGTACCACCTGACGCTGGAGCCGAACACCGCATTCGCAGTGAAGCCCCCGGTGCTGCCCGACGATGACACCAGCGCGCAGATGATGGACCGGCTGGTCGAGCTGACCGGCGAGGCTGGCCTGGATCGCTACGAGGTTTCGGCCTATGCACGGCCGGGCCACCGCTGCGCCCACAACCTGAACTACTGGCAGTTCGGTGACTACCTGGGCCTGGGCGCCGGCGCGCACGGCAAACTGAGCTTTCCGCATCGCGTGCTGCGCACCGTGAAGTGGCGCGAGCCGGCGCGCTACATGGCCGAGGCGCTGGCTGGCAAGGCGAGCTCGAACGAAGACGAGGTGGCGCGCAAGTCGCTGCCTTTCGAGTTCATGCTCAACACGCTGCGCCTGCGCGATGGCTTCGAAGAGGCCTTGTTCACCGATCGCACCGGCTTGCCGCCCTCGGCGATCGCCGACGGGCTGAAGATGGCACAGGCGCAAGGCCTGCTCGAAACCATCATCGGCCCTACGGGCCGCGTGGTGCGGCCCACCGCGCGTGGTTTCGATTTCCTGAGCGACCTGCAGGCGATCTTCCTGTAGACCTCAGGCCTCCGCCGTCTCGGCCGATTTTTTCGAGCCACGCGCCAGTTCCTCGCGCAACTGCTGCGCCGCCAGCACCATCTGCTGCAGCGCCGCGGTCGTCTCGGGCCAGCCGCGGGTCTTCAACCCGCAGTCCGGGTTGACCCACAACCGGTCGGCCGGCACGACCTCGGCGGCCTTGCGCAGCAGGCGGATCATCTCGGCCGCAGTCGGCACGCGGGGCGAGTGGATGTCGTAGACGCCGGGGCCGATCTCGTTGGGGTAGCGGAAGGCGCCGAAGCCCCGCAGCAGTTCCATGTCCGAGCGGCTGGTCTCGATCGTGATCACGTCGGCGTCCAGCGCGGCGATCTCGGGCAGGATGTCGTTGAACTCGGCGTAGCACATGTGCGTATGAACCTGCGTGTCGTCGCGCACGCCGCTGGCCGCAACGCGGAACGCGCGCGTTGCCCATGCCAGGTAGCCTGGCCACTGTGCGCGGCGCAGCGGCAGCCCTTCACGCAGTGCCGGTTCGTCGACCTGGATGATCGCGATGCCGGCGGCTTCCAGGTCTTGCACTTCGTCGCGCACCGCGAGTGCCAGTTGCATCGCCGTGTCGGCCCGTGGCTGGTCGTCGCGCACGAACGACCACTGCAGCATCGTGATCGGACCGGTCAGCATGCCTTTCATTGGCCGCCTGGTCAGGCTCTGTGCGTGGCGGGCCCATTCGACCGTCATCGGCGCAGGGCGCGACACATCGCCGAACAGCAGCGGCGGCTTCACGCAGCGCGAGCCGTAGGACTGGACCCAGCCGTTGGCGCTGAAGGCGTAGCCTTGCAGCAGCTCGGCGAAGTACTCGACCATGTCGTTGCGCTCGGCCTCGCCGTGCACCAGCACATCGAGTCCCAGTGCTTCTTGGGAGGCGACCGCCTGCGCGATCTCGTGCTGCATGGCTTCGCGGTAGGCCTCGGCCGGCAGCTCGCCGCGTTTGTGGGCGGCCCGCACCGCGCGGATGGTGGGTGTCTGCGGGAACGAGCCAATGGTCGTCGTCGGCAACGGCGGCAGGTTTAGCCGTTCGCGCTGCAGGCGCTGGCGGCGCGTGAAAGCACTGATCCGGCGGTCGATGTTGGCCGGCAGTTGCTGCAGACGCTGGGCGACAGCCGGGTTCTTCACCCGCGGGCTGTGGCGCCTTTCGTCGATCACGGCGCGTGCAGCGTCCAGGTCGCCGGCCACGGCGTCGTCCCCCTTCAGCAGTGCGCGCTTGAGCAATTGCAGCTCGGCCAGCTTTTCGGTCGCACCGGCCACCCACCGGCGCAGTTCGGCATCCAGCGTCGCGTCGTCGGCCAAGCTCAGCGGCACGTGCAGCAGCGAGCATGAGGGCGCCAGCCACAGCCGCCCACCGCGGCGTTCCAGGGTTGGGCGCAGGTGGACCAACGCCGTGTCCAGGTCGGCGCGCCAGATGTTGCGGCCGTCGAGGATGCCGATCGACAATTCGCGGTCCAGCGGCAGCGCGTCCAGCACCTCGGGCAGTTCGTCCAGCGCGCGGACCGCGTCGACATGCAGCCCGGCCACGGGCAGTCGGCAGGCCAGCGGCAGGTTGGCTTGCAGCGGCGAGAAGTAGGTCGCCAGCAGCACCGACACGTCGATCTTTGCCAGACGCTGGTAGGCGTGCTCGAAAGCCTGCGTCCACGCGCTCGGCAGGTCAAGCCCGAGGATCGGCTCGTCGAGTTGCACCCATTGCACGCCAGCAGCGGCCAGGCGGGTCAGCAGGTCGACATACAACGGCAGCAGGGTGTCGAGCAGGCCTAGGCGGTCGAAACCCTCTGCCTTGGCCTTGCCGAGCCACAGGAAGCTCAGCGGGCCCAGCAGCACCGGCTTGACCGGCAGGCCCAGCGCCTGCGCTTCGGCCAACTCTGCCAGCAGCCGCTGCGGCGCCAGCGCGAAGGCGGTGTCGTTGGCGAACTCGGGCACGAGGTAGTGGTAGTTGGTGTCGAACCATTTGGTCATCTCCAGCGCCTGCGTGCCGCTGGCTGCTTGGGCACCGCAGCCGCAACCGTCGCCATGCACGTGCGCGACACCGCGCGCCATCGTGAAGTAGCGCGCCAGCGCCGGCTCGTCGCCACTGAATCCGAAGCGGGCCGGCTCACAGCCAAAGAGCTGGATGTGGTTGGCGACTTGGTCGTAGTACGCGAAGTCGCCGACGGTCAGGAAGCCGAGGCCGGCGTCCCGCTGCAACTCCCAATGGCGGCGCCGCAGCGTTCGGCCGGTCGCTTCGAGCTCGTCGGCGCTGACCTCGCCGCGCCAATGCCGCTCGAGGGCGAACTTCAGTTCGCGCTGCGCACCGATGCGAGGAAAGCCAAGGATATGAGTTTGAATCATGATTGAGCGATATTTGAATGAATCACTTGGCATGATCGACATCACCTCACTATGATTCAAGCGAAAATTTTCTTGAACTAACTTGAATCGGGCTCATGACTCAGTCACCGCTGGAGCTTCGCCACCTGAAGACGTTGCTGGCTTTGCGTGAGGCGGGCAACCTGTCGCGTGCGGCGCAGTTGCTGAACCTGACGCAGTCCGCGCTGTCGCACCAGATGAAGGGGCTGGAAGAGGCCTACGGCACGGTGCTGTTCGAGCGCAAGTCCAGCCCGGTGGCGTTTTCGGCCGCTGGCCAGCGCCTGCTGCGTCTGGCTGACGCGGTGCTGCCGCAGGTCAGCGAAGCCGAACGCGACGTGGCGCGCCTGATCGATGGCGCCGCCGGCACGCTGCGCATCGCGGTCGAATGCCACACCTGCTTCGACTGGCTGATGCCGGCGATGGACGCGCTGCGCGCCCGCTGGCCCGAGGTCGAGCTGGACATCGTCTCGGGTTTTCACGCCGACCCGGTCGGCCTGCTGCACCAGGACCGCGCCGAACTGGCCATCGTCTCCGAGCTGTCGGACGACGAGACCGGCGTGGTCTACAGCCCGCTGTTCAGCTTCGAGATCGTCGCGTTGCTGCCGCAGGGCCATGTGCTGCTGGCCAAACCCTGGCTCGAGGCGGAAGACTTCGCCGAGCACACGTTGATCACCTATCCGGTGCCCGACGACATGCTGGACCTGGTGCGTCGCGTGCTGCGCCCAGCCGGCATCACGCCGCCGCGCCGAACGAGCGAGCTGACGGTGGCGATGCTGCAACTGGTGGCCAGCGGCCGCGGGTTGGCAGCGCTGCCGGTGTGGGCGGTGAAGAACTACCTGGACCGCGGCTATGTCGCCCACCAACGCATCGGCCGCGAAGGGCTGACGGGGCGGCTGTATGCGGCGACGCCCGAGCGCCTGGCCGACCGTCCCTACCTGGCGGAGTTCGTGCGCATCATGCGCGAGACCTCGCTGCTGGGCTTGCCGGGTGTGAAATTGTTGTAGCCCCCACGCCCCCTTCCGGGGGCTGCCCCCCGAGGGGGCTCGCGCAGCGGACCGGCAAAGCCGGATCCGCGCACGCCACTTGAGGACGGCGGCTCCTGCGGAGCGCCGAAATCAGACTCGATGCAGCAGCGCGCCGTGCATCGAGCGCAGTTTTTCCATCAAGTGCGTCGCAATGTCCTGCAGCGGCAGCACTTCGTTCGCGGCGCCATGCTGGATCGCCTCGCGCGGCATGCCGAAGACCACGCAGGTCGATTCGTTCTGCGCGTAGTTGTAGCTGCCAGCGTCGCGCATCGTCTTCATGGCCTTGGCACCATCGGCACCCATGCCGGTCAACATGATGCCGAAGGCGTTCTGGCCGACCACGCGGGCCGCTGACTCGAACAGCACCTCGACCGATGGCTTGTGGCGGTTCACCGGCTCGCCGTCGCGCACGCGAGCCACGTAGTTGGCGCCCGAGCGTTCGACGCTCAGGTGCAGGCCACCCGGTGCGATGTAGGCGTGGCCGGGCAGGATCCGTTCGCCGTCGACCGCTTCCTTGACCCGGATCTTGCACAGCGTGTCCAGCCGCGCCGCGTACGAGCGGGTGAAACCTGGCGGCATGTGCTGGGTGATGACGACCGCGGGCGCATCGGCCGGCAGGTTCATCAGCACTTCCTTGGTGGCCTCGGTGCCGCCGGTGGAGGCACCGATGAAGATCAGTTTTTCAGTCGACAGCCGGCCCAGCGGGCTGGGCGCGGCCTTGGCCGGCGCCGCCGCGGCGCCGGGGGCCGGTGCTGGCGGGGCCGCCGGCGCACGCTTGACGTGTGCCTTTGACGCGATGCGAATCTTCTCGGTGATCTCTTCGGCCAACTGCTTCAGGCCATCGGCCACGCCGATCTTCGGCTTGGCGACGAAGTCCAGCGCACCCAGCTCCAGCGCGCGCATCGTCACGTCGGCGCCGCGCTCGGTCAGCGTCGACACCATCAGCACCGGCATCGGCCGCAGGCGCATCAGCTTGGACAGGAAGTCGATGCCGTCCATGCGCGGCATTTCGACATCCAGCGTGATCACGTCCGGGTTAAGGGTGCGGATCATTTCGCGCGCAGCGAACGGGTCCGCTGCGGTGCCGATGCACTCCATGTCGGGCTGCCGGTTGATGATCTCGGCGAGCAGGCTGCGCACGAGCGCCGAATCGTCCACCACCACCACACGCGTCTTCGCCATGGTTCTTCCTTGGTTTGCCTTGATGGATGGTCAGAAGAGGTCGATCGAGCCGCCGCCGGTGTTGGCCGGTGCCGCCTTCTGGGCGGCTGCGCGGTCCTGGGCCACCAGCGCTTCGGCGTTGGTCGGCGCCAGGCGCTTGACCATCGCCTTGCCGCTGAACGGCAGGAAGCAGACCTTGCGCGGGTAGATGTCCAGCACGTCCTTCGAGACGACGGGGATGCGCTCGGTCGACAGGAAGTCGAGCACGAATTGCGTGTTGCGTTCGCCGACGTTGATCGAGTTCATGCCGCTGATCACCGCTCCGCCGCCGAAGACCTTGGCCTCCATCGTCAGGCGCGAGGCGCCGCGCTTCATCATCTCGTTGATCAGCAGTTCCATCGCGTACGAGCCGTAGCGACCCGAGTCTCCGGCACCGTCGGGCAGCATGAAGTGGTTCATGCCGCCGATGCGGGCCTGGCGGTCCCACAGGCAGGCGGCGATGCACGAGCCCAGCGTGGTCATCACCAGCAGGTCTTCCGAGTCGCAGTAGAACTCGCCGGGCAGCACCTTGACCGCTTCGTTCTTGAAGTGCGCGTCGTAGAAGAAGAAGGACGCCTCACCCGGCTTGCGAGGCTGGGCCTTCAGCTTGTCCAGCCGCGGCGTGCGGCCGACGATGCCGCTACCGCCCGCTGCAACAGCGGGCGGTGCTGCGGCGCGGGCGGCGCCGGATGAAGAAGCATTGGGCAAGATGGCCATGGATGAAACCTGGTTCGCGTGGATATTCGGAGTCGGGAGAAGCGGTCGTGGCCTGCGGTGGCACTACACCCGCTTGTAGATCGTCTTGCCCTGCAGATGGAACAGGTCGCGCGAGTCGGTGAAGTTCTCGGAATGACCCACGAACAGCAGGCCGCCCGGTTTCATGGCGCCATGGATGCGCTCCAGCACCTTGCGCTGGGTGCCATGGTCGAAATAGATCATCACGTTGCGGCAGAACACCATGTCGAAAGGCTCACCCATCGACCAGTGCGTGCTCATCAGGTTGAACGGCTTGAAGTCGATCAGCTTGGTCAGCTCGGGCTTGACGCGGATGAACCCGGCGTTGGCGCCGGTGCCGCGCATGAAATGCTTCTTCAGCCGCTCCGGCGACAGGCCGCGCGAATCGGCCGAATAGACGCCGCGCTGACCGGTGGCCAGCACCTTGGTGTCGATGTCGGTGGCCAGCAGGCGCGCACCGGTGCCGGCGCCCAGCACCTCATTGAGCACCATCGCGATCGAATAGGGCTCTTCGCCGGTCGAGGCGGCGTTGCACCAGATGCGCGGGTTGCGCACGGTCGCATTCAGGCCGCGCAGCGCGTCGGCAAAGGCGTGGAAATGGTGTTCCTCGCGGAAGAACGAAGTCAGGTTGGTTGTCAGGCAGTTGATGAACTCCTGCCATTCCTGCTCGCCGGCCATGCCGCTGGCCCCTTCGAGCCACTGCAGGTAGTCCTTGAAACTGCGGTGGCCGGTCTCGCGCAGCCGGCGCGACAGCCGGCTGTAGACCATGGCGCGCTTGCCGTCGTGCAGGCTGATGCCGGCGCGTTGGTAGATGAGCTTGCGCACCCGCTCGAAGTCAGCCGCCGCAAAGCTGAACTCCTGGTCGATCGCGTCGTTTTCGCCAGGGCGGCTGGGGGCGTCTAGCAATGAGCTCATCGTGTTCTTCGGGACGGCGGCACGTTTGTCGAGGTCCCGCGATCCGGTATCGGACCACGGGCGCTGGGATGTGGGATACCTGGGCAAGTCTGCCCGTCCCAGCCCGGCGCGGCGGCTGGAGATGAGCCCGGTTCCCCCAGCTATTTCGGCACCCGTGACCCAAACCCGCACTGCTAGACTGCGCCAAACCCCCCAGGCCTGCTTCATATTTCACGCAGTTGTGAGCGCCACCGCACCCTCTCCAGCGCCGGATCGCGCCACCTTGCGGGTGGAGCAGGCGATGCAGCTGCTGCAGCAGTCGGGCCACCCGTTGCCGCCCGGCGCACCGGGCAGCGTGGCGTGGTTGCAGGGGCTGATCGATGCGCTGTGCGACCTGTCCAGCCGCGATGCCTTGACCGGCCTGGCCAACCGTCGCAGCTTCGAATCGGCCCTGGGCCGTGAAATCGATCGTGTCGCCCGCTCCGGCGAACCGGCCTTGCTGTTGCTGCTGGACATCGACCATTTCAAGCGCGTCAACGACACCCATGGCCACGCCGTGGGCGACATGGTGATCCAGGCGGTGGCCGACGTGCTGCGCGAGACCGTGCGACCGATGGACTTGCCGGCCCGCATCGGCGGCGAAGAGTTCGCGATCATCCTGCCCAACTGCGCCCCGGCCTTCGGCCAGACGGTGGCCGATCGGGTGCGGCTGCGCATCGAGGCCAAGGCCGTCAAGATCGGCCCGTCACAGACGCTGGGCGTGACCGTCAGCGTGGGGGGCGCCTACGCGCCGCAGTGGGTGCGCTCCACGGCCACTTTGTGGAAAGAACGCGCCGACCTGCAGCTCTACCGCGCCAAGGCCGAGGGCCGCAATCGCACCTGCCTGGAGCCTACGCCGGTCTCGCTGGTCAGCCCTGAAGAAAAGGGTTTGCTGTTCGGCACGTCGAACTTCGGGGAATTCGAATGAACACCGCCGCCAGCCGGCCCGACGCGGCGGATGCCGCCGCGCCGCCGCCGTCTCAGAAGCGAGCACGCATCACCGCCATCACCAGCGGCAAAGGAGGCGTCGGCAAGACCTTTCTGTCGGCCAACCTGGCCGCGGCACTGGCCCGCCAGGGCGAACGCGTGCTGGTGCTCGACGCCGACCTCGGCCTGGCCAATCTCGATGTCGTGCTGAACCTGTTCCCGAAGATCACGCTGCACGATGTGTTCACCGGCAAGAACACGCTCGAGCAGGCCATCGTGCCCGCACCCGGCGGCTTCCATGTGCTGCTGGCCGGCTCCGGCATGGTCGAGTACTCGCGCCTGACGCCCGAGGTGCGCGACCTGCTGGTCGACGTGGTGGCCAAGGTGCGGCCGCAGTTCGACCGCATCCTGCTCGACACGGGTGCCGGCATTTCCGACGTGGTGCTCTACACCGTGTCGCTGGCCGATGAGGTGCTGGTCGTCACCACGCCCGAGCCGACCGCGCTGACTGATGCCTACGCCACGATCAAGGTGCTGGCCACGACGCAAGGCCGACGCGACATCCGCCTGCTGGTCAACCAGGTCACCCGCCCGGGTGATGGCCGCACCATCCGCGGCCAGCTGCAGCAGGTGGTGGACCGCTACGTGACACCGGGGCTCGAATCGCCGGTCAAGCTCGAATTCCTCGGCGAAATCGGCACCGACAAGACAGTGCGCGAAGCCGTGACCCGGCGCCAGCTGCTGCTCGAAGCCTTTCCCGGCTGCGCCGCTGCCCAAGGCGTGGTGGCGGCCGCCACCCGTCTTCTGGCCTGATGAGCGGCGACGAGAACGCGCGCGACGAAGACGACGCGCCCCCACCCGGCCCGACGCCGTTCGACCGCCTTGGCGGCGAGCCCGGCGTGCAGGCGCTGGTCGACCGCTTCTACGACCTGATGGACCTGGAGCCCGCCTACGCGGTGCTGCGCGGCGTGCACGGCTCCGATCTGCACGCGGCGCGGCAGAAGCTTTTCTGGTTCCTGTGCGGCTGGCTCGGCGGTCCGAGCCACTACATCGAGCGCTTTGGCCACCCGCGCCTGCGCGCCCGCCACCTGCCGTTCTCGATCGGCCAGATCGAGCGCGACCAATGGCTGGCCTGCATGTACCAGGCGATGGCCGAGTGCAATGTCGAGCCGGCGCTGCGCGAGCGGCTCGAAAAGTCGCTGTTCGACACGGCGGACTGGATGCGTAACCGCGCCGGTTGATGGCGGTCCACTATCGCGTCCGCGCTTGACATCGGACAAACCGCAGGCGTGTCGTCCGACACCGGTGCTGCACGCCCGCCTTTAGGATGCCCTTGGCGATGTCGCCACATGCGAGGGCCGTCACAAGGCGTTGTTCCCGATGCCCATTCCCACCTCTGCGGCGCCGGCCAGCAGTGCCTCGTTGCCGTCCGCATCGCCACCCCCGCCGGCACGACCCCGCATCCGCTTTCGCCGCCCCCCGGGTTTGTCGATGGCGGCGTGGCGCCAGTTCATCAGCGTCGCCAAGCCCTACTGGCTGGGGGACAAGCGAAAGTCCGCCTGGGGCCTGCTGGCCTTGTTGGTCGTGCTGATGCTCGCCGAGACCCAGTTCGCCGTGATGCTGAACAACCAGGCCGGCGAGATGACCTCGGCGTTGTCGGCCAGGGACGGCGCGCGCTTCTGGAGCAACGTGCGCGCTTGCCTGGCGGTTCTGGTGTTCGCGGTGCCGATCTACGCCTTCTACTACTACATGCGCGATGCGTTCTCCAACCACTGGAGGCGTTGGCTGACCGGTCGCTTTCTCGACGGCTACCTGAGCGGGCGCAAGTACTACGAGCTGAACAGCAGCGGCGACATCGACAACCCCGACCAGCGCATCAGCGAAGACATCAACAGCTTCACCGGCCGCTCGATCCATTTTCTTCTGATCTTCCTCGGCTCGGCCATGCAGCTGGTGGCGTTCAGCGCCGTGCTGTGGTCGATCTCGCGCACGCTGGTCGCCTTCCTCGCGGTCTATGCCATCGTGGGCACGGTGGTCGCACTGTGGGTGTTCGGCTCGCCGCTGATCCAGCTGAATTTCTGGCAACTGCGACGCGAGGCCGACTTCCGCTTCGGGCTGATGCGGGTGCGCGAAAACGCAGAGTCGATCGCCTTCTACCGTGGCGAATCGCAAGAGCGCAAGCAGATCGAACGGCGGTTCGATGCGGTGTTCGCCAACTACATGAAGCTGATCAAGAAGCAGCGCTCGCTGAACCTGTTCCAGCGCGGGTTCAGCCAGCTGACGCTGGTCGTGCCGAGCGTGATCCTGGCCGATGGCGTGCTCTCGGGCCAGCTCGAAGTGGGGCGGGCCGTGCAGGCGGCCGGGGCCTTCGCGGCTGTGCTCAGCGCCGTGGCCCTGATCGTCGACAACTTCGAAAGCCTGAGTCGTTTCGTGGCCGGTATCGGGCGCCTGCATGCGCTGTCCGAGCTGGTGCTCAAGGTGCCGGGTGCGGCAGAACCTGCAGGCACGCAGCAATGGATCGAGAGCCGTGAAGGCGATTGCTTCATGCTCGATACCGTCGACTTGTACACACCGCAGGCCGAACGCCTCCTGGTGAAGGCATTGAGCCTGCAGCTGAACCCCGGTGATGGACTGTTGATCACCGGCGTCAGCGGTTGCGGCAAGAGTTCGCTGCTACGCGCGATCGCCGGCCTCTGGCGCACCGGCTCGGGCACGGTGCAGCACCCGCCGCTGGGCACGGTGTTCTTCCTGCCGCAGCGACCCTACCTGCAGCACGGCACGCTGCGCAGCCAACTGATCTACCCGAGCCCCGACACCGGACTGAGCGACGAGCGTTTGCTGGAAATCCTGAAGGAAGTTCGGCTCGAAGACCTGGCCGAGCGCGTCGGTGGGTTGGACGCGGTGCAGGACTGGGAGAAGCTGCTGTCGGTCGGCGAACAGCAGCGGATGGCGTTTGCGCGGGTGCTCGTGCGCGAGCCCCAGGTCGTGATCCTCGACGAGGCGACCAGCGCATTGGACAGTGCCAGCGAAGCGGCGCTCTATCAGCGCTTGCGTGACAGCCGAACCACCTTGATCAGCGTCGCCCACCGCGCGGCCGTGCTGCGCTACCACGACCAGGTGCTTGAGCTCACGGGGGGCGGAGCCTGGCAGCTGTATGACGCCAAAGGCTACCAGTTCGACGGCTGACCGCCCGGCGCAGCGCCGGTGCGCCGGGCAATCAGCGCTTGTCTCACAAGCGAATGGTTACTTTCGTCGCACGTCCGGGCAGGCGAACTCACGCCCGATCGCCGAGCGCGCCAGGAAATAGTTGTTACGAGCACGATCACTCAACAGATCGAGGTTGACGCGGCCAGTGCTGTCGCAAGGGAAGGCCAAGGCCCGGCCCTTGTCGAACAACGAGGCGAAGCGCAGCTCAAACTGGTGATCGTCACCCTCGGTAGAAACACTGAGGCGAGTAAGCACAACATCCCTCCGGCAAAGCAGGTCGACTGGCATGAGGGCGGTTTGCAGGCCGCTCTTTTGGTGCTTGTCGATAGGCACACAGCTTGCCGTTCTTGGCTTACAGAATCATTCAACATTCGTCAGCAAATGTTCATTTCCTGTGTGACCTAACGCACAAAACGATGCGCCGGAAGGTCCCCGACCTCTTGGTTGCTTTTTTCGGCAGTGGGGCGGTGCCGACGCTTGTCGAATCTTGCCCAGTGGGCTCGTCGGGGCACGGCGACAGCCTCGTGCTTGCCTGGATCGCCACCGCCTGACGCCGGTCGAGCGTCTCTCCGGCCACGCGCTCGGTCCAGCCCCGAGGTGAGGGTGCGACGCAGCTCGCCGGGTGCTTCTCGATCTGCGCCTCGATCCAGCCACGGTGTTGCACGAAGCGGCGCATCGTTGCCGCGATGCGGTGTCTGACTTGGCGCTCGTTTTCCGTCTGTATAGACAGGCGTTCGCCATCGAACTGGCGGTCTCTGCCGCCCGGTGTGGACCGGAGCGCCAACGAGCCGACCTTGATCTGCCGGCCCGCTTTGATCTTCCAATTTTCAGGAGGTCTTATGCAACGCAATGACCACGAGCGGCTTCGGCGGGGGCTGCTTTTCATGAGCCTGTTTGCAGGCCTGGCGTGCGCACAGCCGGCACGCGCCGCCGAACCATCGGGCGACCTTGCCAGCTTGGTGTCGGTCAAGACCATGCACAGCTTCGAAGGGCCAGATGGGCAGTGGCCTCGAACAGGGCTGATCCTCGCGACGGACGGCAAGCTGCATGGCGTGGCCGGGCAAGGCGGCGAAATCGACAACGGCGGCACCGCCTTCCAGATGACGCGCAATGGCCACTTCAAGGTGCTGCACCAGTTCGACAGGCGCCGCCGCGCCCCGGTCCATCCATCAGGCCTGGTGCAAGGCACCGATGGGATGTACTACGGCGGAAGCGGCGGGGGTGTCTTTCGCGACGGTGTCATCTACCAGATGACGCCCACCGGACAGATCACGATCGTCCATGCGTTCAACTACGACCTGCCCGAGGGGGGCTACCCATGGGCGCCGCTGCTGCAGGCCAGTGACGGCTGCTTCTACGGGACGACGGGCAGCGGCAAGGGCATTGGAGAAGGCAGCATCTTCAAGGTGTCCGCCAGCGGTGACTTCGCGGTGCTCTACGAGTTCAGCTACCGCAAAGACAACCTCTATGCCCCTGGCATGGATCGAATGGTCCAGGCGAGCAACGGCTACATCTATGGGACCGCCGGCGGTGGCGCGTACGACGATGGTGGCGTGTATCGACTGAGTCCCGCCGGCAGCTTCGAAATCATCCATGCTTTCAAGTGTGACGACGAGATCGGCTGCGGAAGCTCCTCGTTCGTGGAGGCACCCGACGGCTTTCTGTACGGCGTCACTGGCGGCGGTGGCGCCCATGGCGGAGGAGCTTTCTATCGAATGGACTTTGATGGCAACGTGACGCTTGTCCATGCCTTCGCGAAACCGGAAACCTACACCGGGCGTTCGGGTCTCGTGCTGGCTGACGGCTATTTCTACGGCGTCACGGCCGCCCAAGGAAAGTACGACCTGGGTTCGATCTACCGCATCACGGCGGACGGCGACTTCACTCAGCTCTACTCGTTCGGGCCCGATTCTCTGAATGGCCGAGCCCCTGTAGGTGGCTTGGTCGCCGCTGGCAATGGCGAGTTTTACGGGGTGACCACGACAGGAGGCACCGCCGACTTGGGCACCATCTACCGTCTCAAACTCAAGTAAGGGGCCGGGCCCACTCGGTTCGCCACCCGAGGTGCGGTCGATGCCATCGCCATCGGCCGTGCCCCGCGGAGAACGGCCATCGAGCCACCAAGGCCGTCGCGGTTACAACTCTTCCCAGGCGCCCTGTCGATTTCGCCGTGCCGGCTTCGTCGTGTGGCTGAGGCGCCCACGCGCTTCACCCATTCAACAGGAGCGAACGACATGAGCAAAGTGACCCCCGTACCGCCCGCGATCGGCGCGATCCCGTACCTGACCATCCGCGGCGCGAGCGACGCGATCGCCTTCTACCAGCGCGTCTTCGGCGCCGAGATCGTCGAACGGTTGGACGACCCGACCGGTGAGGTCGTGCATTGCCAGCTGCAGGTCGGCCCGGCCAGCTTCATGCTGACCGAAGAGCGGCCGCAGATGGGCGCATTGAGCCCGTTGGCCGTCGGTGGCACGTCGACCACGGTGACCTTCTACGTGCCCGATTGCGACAAGGTCGTGCAGCGCGCGATCGACGCAGGTGCCAAGCCGATGATGCCGCTGATGGACCAGTTCTGGGGCGACCGTGTCGGCGGCGTGATCGATCCGTTCGGTCACAGCTGGATGATCGCGACGCACAAGGAAGACCTGACTTCGGCGCAGCTGAAAGAGCGCTTCCAGGCGGCCATGGCGCAAGGCGTTGGCTGCGGCGGCTGAGCACGGCTGCGCCGTCGTCGAACTCATGCTCTGCCCTGTACCGCAGGGCCGCGCCCCGGCCGGGTGAACCGGTCGGGTCTACCCCGTCCTCCGCAGGCATGGCGATTGCTCGACTTGCCCTCAAACAAATTCGGTTGTGAGACGGGATATGACTGGCGCCCTGCGTGTGACGCGGGTATTGGTTGTCGACGGTGTCGTCGAGGCGGCGACATCGCTCAGCCATTTGCTGCAGATGCACGAATGCCTGACGGCCGTAGGCTTTGGCGGGGACATGGGCATTCGCGTGGGGCAGTTGTTTCACCCGGACCTGGTCCTGCTTGACCTCGAGTCGCCGGGCCAGGATGGCTGTGACATCCTGGCCAAGGCGCGCCGTGCCGAGGCCTGGGGTGCCGGCGCGATGGTCATTGGCCTGGCGGCTGAGATCTCCCCCAACGACGAGCGGCGCTACCGGGCGGCAGGCTTCGACTGCGTTGTGCGCAAGCCGATCGACCCCACGACCTTGGCAGAGATCCTGATGGCCTGCCGGCATCGCAAGATGTGGTGCGAGGCCCATCGACTCTCACCGCATCTCGATGAAGACCTGCCGGGGCCTGCGCGAGTCTCGTGGGCGCATCCCCCATGCTTGCATCGTCCGCCCCGGCCGCGTTGAGATCACCGCCGCTGGCTACAGGGTGGGCTTCGCGACCATCAGCCAGAAGATGGCGAGGAACGACAACAAGGCCGGCACCCCGAGCGCCACCCACCAGGCAAAAAGTCGGTCATACGCGCGGGGGAGGGGCTCATGCCGCGCCGCGGCCGCGACGGCAATGTCGCGCAAGCGGATCTGAAGCCACACCACCGGAAGCCAGCAAGCCACGGCCACGACATAGAGCCAGATCGACCACTTCAGCCATGGTTGATCGAGGGGAAGCTTGCCGAGGTGAACCATCCAGAAGCCGCTCAGCGGTTGGAGCACCGCGGTGGTTGCCGTGAACAACAGATCGGCCAGCACGACGATCCGGGCCACGGCCGCCACGACAACCGTATCGCGCCGCAAGGTGGACACCAGCAAGTAGAACGCCGAGCCGATGCCGGTGCCGAACAACAATGTCGACGACAGGATGTGCACCCACTTGGTCAGGAGGTATTCGGTCATTGCTTGTGCTCCGGTTCAAGCCACGCCACGATCCCGATCAGTGCCAACATCGGCAGGTTCTTCAGCAACGGGCCGTAGGGATGCGCCCAGAACTCGGGCAGGAACCAGGTGATGACGGCGGTGTAGAAGACGATCAGCCCCGCCTGCGCTCGCCACAGCCACGGGCGCCAGCGCGCGCGGCGCGGCCCGAACAGGATGGCCGCGCCGAACAGCAGATCCAGCGCTGCTGCACCATGGAGCGCCGCTGGCCGCCAGGCTTCCGGCACGCCAGTGCGCGCCAGAAGGTCGAAGCTGCTGTCAACGGGATACACGAACACCGACACGATCGCCGTGACGATCCAGACCAGCGCGAGGCTCGAGCGGGCGATCGGCAACAACCATCCGAGCAGGGCCTGGTACCTCGCCGCATCGGCGCAAGCCGGCTCGACAAAGCTTGCGACGGCGCGCGGGCTGCGCCCCAGCAGCAAGGTGATGGCCGAGGCGTCGCCGCAGTTGCCACGCTGCAGCATCTTCCAGCTCTCGGAGTCGAGCAGCAGCTTCGGCCAACGCTTGCCCAGCCCGTCGCCGAGCAGGGCCGCCATGCGCATCAGGCCGCTGGGTAGGGTCACGGTCTTCGCCGGCGCCAGGCCCAGGCCCGCGCGCAGGCCTTGCAGGTAGTCGCCGTAGCTGACCGGTTCAGGCCCGACCATGGCCACGCGCCGGCCAAACCGGGCCGGCAACAACGGCTCGTCCTCGACCAGCGCCACGAGCGCGGCGGCCAGATCGTCGATGGCGATGGGCTGGATCTGCTGCCGTCCGCCTGCCGGCAGCGGAACCACGGGCAGGCTGGCCAAGGTCAGCAGTGCCCGTGAGCTCGCTCCGGCGAGCGAGAACACCAGCGAAGGCTGCGCGACGACCGCATTCAGCGGCAGGCTCAGCAGATGTGTATCGGCCGCTCTCTTGGACAAGTGATACCCGGTTTCGGCCGCTTCGTCGGCACCAAGCGCGGAGACCTGCACCACGCGACGGATGCCCCGCGCTGCACAGGCGTCGAACAGCCGCACGGGCCCCAAGTGGTGCAGCTCTTTGAAGGTCTGGCCGGGTCTCTCCCTGAAGATCCCCACGCAGTTCACCACGACGTCGACATCGGCCAGGACGCGATGCCAGTCGTCGCCGCGGGCCTGTGCCATGTCGATGGCAACCCAGGCGCCGCCGTCGGACGGCGCGCTTCGCTGGGCGGCGACGACGTGGTGCTGCCGTTGCATCAGCATGCGCCGCAACGATGCGCCGATCAGGCCCGTGGCGCCGACGATCAGGACGTTCATCCGCCCATCCGGCATGGCGATTGCCTGCGATGCCGCGTCAGCCGCCATCTCATGCCCCGCGATGCCCGACATCCGCCCAACGCGCGAACAGACCGCCGCTCACGCCGTGGCCAGCGGCCTGGCGGCCGGATTGATATCCGGCTTGCTGCTGGCTTGGCGCGGCCGGATCGACAACAAGACCGCGTGCTCGGCCTTGAACGCACCGAGCCACTGGCTGTGGGACGACGAAGCGTTGAAGCACGATGGGCCGTCGGTTCGATACACGGTAGTGGGGACGGTGATCCACCAGGCGTCGTCGTTGCTGTGGTCGAGTATCTACGCGTGGCTTCAACGCCGTCACCAGCGCCCGAGCGTGGCGGCTGCAGCCGCCGATGCCGTGGCGGTGACGGCCGTGGCCGCCGTCGTCGACCTGGTCGTGGTGCCGCGCCGATTCACGCCGGGCTTCGAGCGCCGCCTGTCTGCACCCAGCCTGGGTTGGGTGTACGCAGGCTTCGCTGTGGGGCTGGTGATCGGCGCGGTTCGCTTCATGGGCAGATGCCGTGACGGCGGCGATCGGGATGGGCCATTTTGACCTCCGGCAAGTGGCGGCCGTGGCGGTGTGCTGAAAACGCGGGGCCCGCCCTGCCGATTCGATGTTGCCGGTTCGGTCTTCGCCAGTCGGGCGCTTCTGAAGCGGTGGGTCAGTGGCGGGCCCGCTTGCCGAGCTCCACGATGCGCTGGGGTGGCGCTGCCTGTTCATCATTGTCCGGTTGTTCGTCGAGCCAGCGGCGAATCTGCGTTCGCGTTCCGACGGTGATGAATCTGGGCGGGACGTCGTCCTCCACCATGGGCAGGACGAAGCCTTGGCTGTCCTCGTGGTCGATCAGGTCCAGGACCGCAAGCTGGACCATCAGTTCGAGAGACTTCTGTTTCGGATCGCTCGGGTGTCGTGAACTCATGCCAGGTGGCAGGCAATCGGCGTGCCCCGACTCGGTCAAACCGCCGCGTTCGGTCGCGCGTCGCAACGGCACATGGCTTGCTCCTTGGCGGCACAGCGCTTTGGCTGTATCAGAAGGAGTCTTGTCATGAACCTCGTCATCTGGTTGATCGTTGGGGGACTGGTGGGCTGGGTTGCCAGCTTGATCATGCGCACGGATGGTCAACAGGGCCTGCTGTTGAATGTGGTGGTCGGCATCGTCGGTGCGCTGCTGGGCGGATGGTTGATCTCGCCGCTGGTCGGTGCTGGAACCATCAACCAGGGCTCCCTCAGCGTCGCCGCGCTGGGCGTCTCGCTCGTCGGCGCCGTCCTACTGCTCGGGATCGTGAACCTGGTTCGACGCGGGCGCGTGCGCTGACGCGGCGCGGCGGCCCTCGAGGAAACGAAGGGCCGCCCCGAGTCGCCTGGTGCTCCGGCGCGATGCGCACAGACAGGCCTGCGAGCGGTGCGGCGTCAAGCGGCAGGGCATGGCGCTTGCCGCGATCGGGGCCTGTTCATCCTTTTCAGGAGCCGGCCATGGCACAACCCGTACCACCGCGCCTTGAGCCGCTGGACGCGATTTCGCGCCTGACGACGGATCACGAGGCCGTGAAAGAATTGTTTGCCCGGTACATGGGCGCGACCTCGTTGCCGCAGAAGAAGGAACTGATCGACCGGCTGTGCACCGACCTGGTCGTGCACATGGCACTCGAGGAAGAGATCTTCTATCCAGCCGCCGAAGCCGTGCTGGACGGTTCGTCCTTGATTCTGGAAGCGATGGCGGAGCATGCGGCGATCAAGGCGTTGATCACGAAGATCCAGGAGGCCGACGCCGCGCAGCAGCAAATCGACGACAGGATCCGGCTGCTGGCTGAACTCGTCAGCAGCCATGTCGATGAAGAACAACGGCGGCTGTTTCCCAAGGTGCGGGCGAAGAACCTGGACTTGTCAGCCCTTGGCGACCGGCTCGCACAACGGCAGGAAGAACTTCTCTCGGTCGGCAGCCCCGGATGACGTGACCAGTCGGCGGCAGCGCCGTTGGGTGCCCGTCACGCGACGGACGGGAGTCGGTCGAGCAGTTTGTCGAGCGTGATCGGGTAGTCGCGCACGCGAATGCCGGTCGCGTTGTAGACGGCATTGGCCACCGCCGCCCCGACGCCGCAGATGCCGAGTTCCCCCACACCCTTGGCCTTCATGGGGGACGACATCGGGTCGGTCTCGTCGAGGAAGATCACATCCTGATGCGGTATGTCGGCGTGCACCGGCACTTCGTAGCCGGCGAGATCGTGGTTGACGAAGAATCCTTGCCGCTTGTCGACGGCCAGTTCTTCCATCAGCGCGGCGCCCACGCCCATCGTCATCGCACCTATGACTTGGCTGCGTGCTGACGTCGGGTTCAGGATGCGCCCTGCGGCGCAGACGGCGAGCATGCGGCGCACGCGAACCTCGCCGGTGGCAGCGTCCACGCCGACCTCGACGAAATGCGCTCCGAAAGTCGATTGCTGGTACTTCTTCTGAAGTTCACCGAACTCGATGTGGTCTTCGGCCACCAGGCCGTCCGTGCCAGCGGCGTCCGCCAGAGCCACCGTGCGCTCGCCCACCCGGATCGTGCCGTCGGCGAACTCCGCGTCCTGTGGTGAGACGCCGAATTTTTGGGCCACGGCCTCGCGAAGCTTCATGCATGCGGCGTAGACGCCTGCCGTCGAGCTGTTGCCGCCCCACTGTCCCCCCGAGCCGGAGGACACCGGGAACTTGGAGTCGCCCAGTTTGACGAAGACCTTCTCGAGGGAGACGCCCATCGTCTCTGCTGCAGTCTGCGCGATGATGGTGTACGAGCCCGTGCCGATGTCGGTCATGTCGGTCTCGACCGTGACGACGCCACGGCTGTCGAGCCGCACCCGCGCGGCCGACTTCATGACCTGGTTGTTGCGGAAGGCCGCCGCGACGCCGATCCCGACGAGCCAGCGCCCGTCGCGTACCTGCGCAGGTCGCGGGTTTCGACGGCCCCAGCCAAAACGCTGCGCGCCGGTGCGCAGGCATTCGATGAAGCGCCTGTGCGAAAAGGGGCGGCCCGGCTTTTCCGGGTCGACCTGCGTATCGTTGGCGATGCGGAACTCGATCGGATCCAGCCCGAGCTTTTCCGCCATCTCGTCCATCGCGATTTCAAGCGCCAGCATGCCCGGGGCCTCGCCGGGGGCACGCATGGCGTTGCCTTCGGGCAGGTCGAGCTCAGCCAACCGCATCGCTGTCAATCGATGGGGCGCTGCGTACAGCAGGCGCGTCTGATTCACGGCGGTCTCTGCTTTGCCGCCTGGCAGATCGCCAGACCAGCTTTCGTGTGCGATCGCGGCGATCTTGCCGTCCTTGGTGCTGCCGATGCGGATGCGCTGGATCGTCGCTGGCCGATGGGTGGTGTTGTTGATCATCAGCGGCCGCTGCAGTGCCACTTTCACCGGTTGCTTGGCCGCCCGCGCGCCCAGTGCGGCGAGCAAGGCGTCGGCACGGACGAACAACTTGCCGCCGAAGCCGCCACCGATGAATGGCGACACGAGCCGCACCTTGGCTTTCGGAATGCCCAGCGTCTTGGCCAGGTCGCCACGGCTCCAGTCGATCATCTGGTTCGAGGTCCAGACGGTCAACTCATCGCCCTGCCACGCCGCCGTCGTGGCGTGCGGTTCCATCATCACGTGCGACTGGTCCGGCGTCGTGTAGGTGGCGTCCAGTTGCACGGGCGCCGCGAGGAAGGCGCCTTCGAAGTCGCCGACTTTCGACTCCGGCGGGCCCCCGAATGCCATGAACCTGGGCAACTGGGCGGTGTCCTTCTGGGCGGCGAGATCGAACCGGCCCGCCGTGCGAACGTATTCGACGCGCACCAGCTGCGCTGCCGCGCGCGCCTGCTCGAAGGTTTTCGCCACCACCAAGGCGATGGCCTGGTGGTAGTGGTCGATCTCCGGCCCGCCCAGCAGCTTGGCGGTGTTGAAGTTGCCTTTGCCGAGCGGGCCGGCGTTGCGCGCGGTGACGATCGTGATGACACCGGGTGCGGCGCGCGCCGCCTCCAGGTTCATGGCGGCGATGCGACCTTTCGAAATGCCGGCCCCGACGACGTAGCCATGGGCGGCATGCGGGGCGACGTCGTGGCGTTCGTGAGCGTACGGGGCGGTGCCCGTGGTCTTGAACGGCCCGTCGATCCGGCTGGTGGGCTGGCCCACCACCTTGAGCTGGTCGATCGGGTTGGTGGTGGCAGGGGTGTCGAACTTCATGGCTCAGGCCCTCGCTTGGGTCAGCACGGCGGCGATCGTTCGCTCGGCCAGCGGCAACTTGAACGCGTTGTCGCGGGTCGGCTGCGCGCCCGCAAAGAGCCGCGCGGTAACGGCCTTGGCGCCCGTGGGCAACAAGGCGTCGGCCGCCTCGATGCGCCAGGGCTTGGGCGCCACGCCGCCCAGCGCGACGCGGCCCGTTCCGTCGCGCTGCACGATGGCGGCCACCGACACGAGCGCGAACGCGTAGGAGGCCCGGTCCCGAACCTTGCGGTAGATGTGGGTGCCGCCTGTCGGCTTCGGCAGCGTGACGGCGGTGATCAACTCGCCGGGTTCGAGCGCCGTTTCGAGCTGGGGTGTATCGCCCGGCAGGCGGTGGAAATCGGCAATCGGAATGACCCGCTGCCGACCGTCCGCCCGTACCGTTTCAATCGCCGCGTCCAGCACCCGCATCGCGACAGCCATGTCGCTCGGATGAGTGGCAATGCACGCACGGCTCGAGCCCACGACTGCCAGTTGTCGGCTGATGCCATCGATGGCCGCGCAGCCACTGCCGGGCTGGCGTTTGTTGCACGGCTGGTTGGTGTCGTAGAAGTAAGGGCAACGGGTGCGCTGCAACAGATTGCCGGCCGTCGTGGCCCGGTTGCGCAGCTGGGCCGAGGCACCCGACAGCAACGCCCTGGCAAGCACGCCGTAGTCGCGCCGCACACGCTCGTCCGACGCCAGGTCCGCGTTGCGCACCATCGCACCGATGCGCAGGCCGCCGTCGGCCGTCGGTGCAATCTTGTCGAGGGCCAGGCCGTTCACGTCGACGAGATGGGCCGGTGTCTCGATCTGCAGCTTCATCAGGTCCAGCAGGTTGGTGCCGCCGGCGATGAACCGGGCCATCGGTTGCCGCGCCACGGCAGTGGCCGCCTGCACGGGCGTGGAAGCACGCTCGTAGGTGAAGGGCTTCATGGTGTCGCTCCCGCCACTTCGGAGATCGCATCGGCGATGTTGGAGTAGGCGCCGCAGCGGCAAATATTTCCGCTCATCCGCTCGCGCAGCTCCTCGGCGGACAGCAGCGGACGAACGGTGAGATCCGCCGTGACGTGGCTGGGAACGCCTTGACGAACCTCCTCGATCATCGCGATGGCAGAACAGATCTGCCCAGGCGTGCAGTAGCCGCACTGGTATCCGTCGTGCTTGACGAACGCGGCCTGCATCGGATGCAAGTGCGCAGGTTGCCCCAGGCCCTCGATGGTCGTGATTCGTGCTCCCCCGTTCATCACCGCCAGAGAAAGGCAAGCGTTGATGCGCCGTCCATCGACGATTACCGTGCAGGCGCCGCACTGTCCATGGTCGCAGCCCTTCTTGGTTCCGGTGAGATGAAGGTGCTCGCGCAGCACATCCAGCAAGGTGGTCCGGGTGTCCAGCTTGAGCGTGTGCGCTTGGCCATTCACGTCGAGGGACACCTCGGCCATGTGCCCGGGATCCATCGCGGTCGGGGGCGCCGGTGGGCGCTGGTCGGCTGCGGACGCGGAGGTCGCCGTCACTGACGAGGCTCCGATGATCAGCAGTTCACGCCGCGAGATCGCCAGGTCGATCGATTCTTCCATCATGTTGCTTCCTGTGCGTTGGGCGACAAGAGCGCCGAAGGCGACGCGGGCGTCAGCTCGGCGGGCGGGGAGCCAAAAAAGCATCCCGGGTCCAGGCAATCGCCGTTCCGTGCGTGGGGCAAGACGGGTGGATGAGTTCTGATGCGATGCACGGCGAATTCGGCGCTGCCGTGGTCGGTGTGGGCCGCGTGCTGTACGGCGGTCCCGGAACGAAGGTTGCCTGCGGTGTGAGCCATGCCGCACCAGAAGAAAGCCACGCTCGACAAACACCTGGTGATGCTGGGGTTCGGCAGCATCGGGCAAGCGGTGCTGCCGCTGCTGTTCAGGCACCTGGCGCTGGAGGCTCGCCAGATCGAGATCATCAAACCGTCCGGCCGCGGTTTGGCGGTGGCCGACCGGTTCGGGGTGGCTCACACCGAAGCCAAACTGACGAAAGACAACTACCAGGCGTTGCTGGCGCCCCGCTTGAACGAAGGCGACTTCCTGGTCAATCTGTCGGTCGATGTCGGCACCAAGGATCTGATTGAACTTTGCCAGCGCCGCGGCGCCCTCTACGTGGATGCCTCGACGGAGCCCTGGGGTGGAACTTCCGACAGCCGCGACTCGTCGCTCGAAGCTCGAACGGGCTATGCCTTTCGCAAAGAGGTGCTGAGCCTGCGTGCCGGCGCCGCAGACCAACCGACGGCGCTGATCACCCTCGGGGCCAATCCGGGCATGGTGTCGTTCCTGGTCAAGCGTGCACTGCTCGACCTGGCCGGCGGCCAGCGAGCGGCACCTCAGTCACGCCAGGAGTGGGCCCGGCTGGCGCAGGACCTGGGCGTGCGTGTCATTCACATCGCCGAGCGCGACACCCAGGTCGACGAACGGCGCAAGGCGCAGGGCGAGTTCGTCAACACCTGGTCGGTCAGGGGCTTTGTCGCAGAGGCCACCCAGCCTGCGGAGTTGGGGTGGGGGACGCACGAGCGCCACTTTCCGTTGGATGGGGCGCGGCACGCCACGGGTTGCCGCTCCGCCATCTACCTCAAGCGTCCCGGGGCCGCGACGCGGGTGCGAAGCTGGGCTCCACAGGCAGGGCCGTTCGACGGCTTTTTGATTACCCATGCCGAGTCGATTTCGATCGCCCACTACCTGACGGTCGGCGACGCTGAGCAACCACACTACCGCCCCACGGTCCACTATGCCTACCACCCCTGCGACGATGCGGTGCTGTCACTGCATGAGCTGTCAGCGCGCCAATGGCGCACACAGGCGGCGCAGCGCATCGTGCGCGACGGCATCACCAGCGGCCGCGACGAACTGGGCGTGCTGCTGATGGGCCACGAGCGCGGTGCCTACTGGCTCGGTTCACAACTGAGCATCGAAGAGGCCCGCAGGCTGTGCCCGTACAACTCGGCGACCTCGCTTCAGGTGGCGGCGCCCATCGTCGCGGGCATCATCTGGGCGCTGCGCCATCCCCGGCTCGGGCTGCTCGAACCGGATGAGTTGCCGTATGACGAGATGATGGAACTGATCCACCCCTATTGGGGCGAGCTGGTAGGGGTCTACAGCCCATGGACGCCGCTGGAGGGGCGCGAACGCCTCTTCGACGAAGACCTCGACCGGGAAGATCCATGGCAGTTCCTGAATTTCCGGGTCGGTTGACCGCGGCGCGTGGCCCGCAGTTCAGGCGTGGCGCCGGCTGCGAGGTGGACGGGCGGTCGAGGCGGCGGCCTTTTTCGCGGCGGGCGTTGCGGCTTTCTTTGTCACCGCGCCTCGCGGCTTGGCCGAGGCCCCGTTGCCTGTCTTCGTGGCGCGGCTTGCGCCCTTGCGCGGGCCCAGGCTCTGCTTGAGCAACTCGGTCAGGTCGACCACGTTGGTGGCTTCGGCGGGGCCTTCTTCCAGCGGTTCGACGGTCTTCGTCTTGCCGGCCTTGGCTTTGCGCGCGACGAGTTCGCGAATCGCGTCCGAGAAGCGGTCGGTGAACTTCTTCGGCTCCCAGTCCGAGGCCATCTCCTTCACCAGCCGGGTGGCCATCTTGAGCTCGCTGTCCTTCAGCTTGGCGGCCGCCTTGCCGGCCGGCGGCAGGTTCAGCTCCGAGACGTCGCGGATCTCGTTGGCCCAGCGCAAGGTCGCCAGCATCAGTGCCTGGCCGGCCGGCAACAGGGCAGCCAGGTGCTCCTTGTTGTGCATCACCACCCGGGCGATCCCGATCAGCCCGCTGGCGGCGATCGCTTCGCGCAGCAGCGCGTAGACCTTGTCGGACTTGCCGACGGGCTCCAGGTAGTACGGCCGCTCCATGTACATGAACGACACGTCCTTGGCCGGCACGAAGGTCTGGATCTCGATCGTCTGCGTGGTCTTCGGGAAGGCCTCGCGGATCTCGTCGTCGGAAAGGACGACGTAACGGTCCTTGTCCTGCTTGACGCCCTTGACGATGTGGTCCTTGTCGATCTCCCGGCCGGTGCGCTTGTTGATGCGCTTGTAGCCGACGGGATCCAGCGTGCGCTTGTCCAGCCAGTCGAAATCGATCTCGGTTTCCTGCGAGGCGGGATAGAGCACCACCGGGATGTGGACCAGCCCGAAGCTGACGGCACCCTTCCAGATCGCACGCGGCATGGTCAGCCGTGCTCAGCGGGTGGCGCCGCTGCGCGACAGGTATTCCTTGACCTTCTCGGCCTGGTCGCCGACGGCGCGCACGGCCGCCTTGAGCTCGTTGGGGGTCACGCCGAACTTCTGTGACCAGTCACGAAGTTCCCAGTCTTCGTGGACATTGATGCGTTTGCGGTCCTGGCCGCCGGGGGATTGGGTGTTGTCGGGCATGCTCGTTCTCCATAGGATGGGCGCCGAACAAAAGGCGCCTTCAACGCTTCGGCAAAAGGCATGCCCATTGACCGGGCGGCGCGCTTGGCCGAAGCTGGCGCCCATGACGTTCATCCGACTGTGCCGGTTTCTCTGTCTTGGCCTGGCTTGCTGGGTGGCCGGCCCGTGGTGGGCCGGCACTTCAGCCCATGCGGCGGCTGGCGATCCCCTGCGCATCGGCTCGAAGCGTTTCACAGAGTCCTACATCCTGGCCCAGGTGCTGGCACAGACCGCGCAGCCGCATGCGCGTGTCGAAGTGCAGCAGGGCCTGGGCAACACCGCGATCGTCTATGAGGCGCTGCGCTCCGGCAGCATCGACCTCTACCCCGAATACACCGGCACCATCGCGCTGGAGATCCTGAAAAGCCCGGGCGAGCTGACGCTGGACGCGTTGCGCGAGCAGTTGAAGCCGCTGGGCCTGGGCGTTGCCGTGCGGCTGGGGTTCAACGACGGCTACGCGCTGGCGATGCGCGAGGACGCCGCTGTGCGGCTGGGCATCCGAAAGCTCAGCGACCTGGCCGCGCAGCCGGGCTTGCGCCTGGGCCTGAGCAACGAGTTCATCGGCCGGGCCGACGGTTGGAAGGGCCTGGCCACGCGCTACCGGTTGCCACAGCAGCCGACCGGGCTCGACCATGGCCTGGCCTACGACGCCATCGCCGGCGGCCAGGTCGACGTGATCGACATCTACACCACCGATGCCAAGATCCAGCACCTGGGCCTGCGCGTGCTCGAAGACGATGCCGGCCACTTCCCGCGTTATGACGCGGTGCTGCTGTACCGGCTCGATGTGCCGAAACGATTTCCCGCCGCCTGGGCGGCGTTGCAGGCCTTGGAGGGGCGCATCGGCGAGGCCCAGATGATCGCGATGAACGCGAGGGCCGAGTTGCAGAGCGTGGCCTTCGACACGATTGCGCGCGACCACCTGGCGCAGCAGGCCACGGCACCCGCCGTTGCGCCGGCCGACGGCGGCATCTGGGCCAAGCTGTGGGGCCCCGACCTGCCGCGCCTGACCGCCCAGCACCTGGGGCTGGTGGCCGCCGCGGTGCTGCTGGCGGTGCTGGTCGGCGTGCCGCTGTCGATCGCGGTGGCGCCGCATGCCGGCGCGCGCTCAGCCGTGCTCGGCGCCACCGGTCTGCTGCAGACGGTGCCTTCGCTGGCGCTGCTGGCCGTGCTGATCTCGTGGCTGGGCCGCATCGGCACGCTGCCGGCGCTGCTGGCGCTGACGCTGTATGCACTGCTGCCGATCATGCGCAACACCTGCACCGGCCTGGCCGAGGTGCCGGCAGGCCTGAAGCTGGCCGGCCAGGCGCTGGGCCTGCGCCGCGGCCAGCAGCTGCGTTCGGTCGAGCTGCCGCTGGCACTGCCGGTGATCGTGGCCGGCGTGCGCACGGCAACCACGATCTCGGTCGGCACCGCGACGATCGCCGCCTTCATCGGCGCCGGCGGATATGGCGAGCGCATCGTCACCGGCCTGGCCTTGAACGACAAGGCTTTGCTGTTGGCCGGTGCGCTGCCGGCGGCGGCTCTGGCACTGGTGTTCGAAGCCGGCTTCGGCCTGACCGAACGTTGGCTGCGGCGCAGCCGCGTTGCCGCGCCATAGGCACGGCGCGTCACAGGCACGCATGGCCCGCATGAACCCGCTGCTGCACCGCTGCGCCACGCTCGTCGCCGCGGCGTGGCTGGCGGCATGTGCGCCGGTGCCGTTGACCCCGGACGGCGCATCGCTGTTCCTCGATTCGGCGTTCGCGCCGCCGGGCCGGCCGATCGACCCGACGCAGGTCTTCGCGCTCAGCCCCGAGATGCGCCAATACCTGGCCCACGAGATCGACGACCGGGTCAACCTGCACGGGCTGCAGCAAGGCCTGATCGACGCGCTGTACTCCTCCAACCAGAAGCTCGTGCTGGAGTACGACGCCGAATTCACCCGCAATGCGGCCGAAGCCTTCGATGCGCGAGCCGGCAATTGCCTGTCGCTGGCCATCATGACCGGCGCCTTTGCCAAGGCGTTGGGGTTGGCGGTGCGCTATCGCGCCGTTCAGATCGACGACAGCTGGGGGCGCGACGGCGACCTGGCGCTGTTCGTCGGCCACGTCAATGTCTCGGTCGGCAAGAAGGTGCCGCTCGTGCGCACCGTCGAGCAAAGCCCCGATTGGTGGACGGTGGACTTCCTGCCCCAGGCCGACATCCGGCGCCAGCGCACGGTGCCGGTCGCCGAAGAACGCATCGTGGCGATGTACATGAACAACAAGGCGGCCGAGGCCCTGGCCCGTGGCCGCAACGACGATGCCTATTGGTGGATCCGCACGGCGATCACCCAGGACCCGCGCTTTGCCGACCTGTACAACACGCTGGGCGTGGTCTACATGCGCCATGGCCAGCCGCAACCGGCCGAGGCGGCCCTGCGGGCGGCGCTGGGGCTGCGGGCCGAGCATCCCCAGGTATTGAGCAACCTGGCGTTGCTGCTGCGTCGGCAGGGACGCCAGGCCGAGGCCAGTGCGGTGGACCAGCAACTGGCCCGGCTGCGCGCCCAATCGCCGTTTGCCAGCTTCAACCGTGGCCTGCGGGCCTACGAGGCGGGCGACTATGCGCAGGCGCGCGAGCAGTTCGAGCGCGCGCTGGCGATGTCGAATGACTTCCATGAGTTCCACTACTGGATGGCACTGGCCTGCCTGCGCCTGGGTGAGCGCGAGCGGGCCATCAGGCACCTGCGCGAAGCCGAGCAGAACAGCAACACGCGGCAACAGCAGGCCGCCTATGCGATGAAGTTGCAGCGTCTGGCTGCCGCCGGAGCGCCGGGTAGCGGCGCATCGCCACCGGGGCGCTGAGACCAAGGAGAAGCCCCGCGGTTCGGCCGTTGGACGGTCGGCCGGGCCGGGCTTTTCGGCGCCGTCGGCCCGGTGCAAGTCCCACGCCAACATCGAATCGGCCAACGGCACAATCGCCGCGACTGTCGTTGGGGGTGCGAGATGTTCAGTTCCTTTTGCGTCAGCGTCCCGTGGCGCCGGGCGATATCGGCGCTGGCCGCCTGGCTGGCGAGCACCATGGTCAGTGCGGCGCCCGATGCGGTGGCCGGCACGGCCTGCAGCACATTGCCGCCACAGCTGCCGCTGACCACGCCGGTGACTGCGCGAGGCGGCAACGGCGACGTCAGCTACAACAAATGGGACGACTACTGCTACGGCAGCGCGCCCCTGAATTGGACCGAATGGACCGAAGGCAACGACTGGGATGCCGGCACCCAGACGCTGACCCGCAAGCTCGACTACTACCGCCGCGCCGACATCCCGCTCGACGTGCCGATCCCGCTGGTGCTCTATGCCCATCCGAACGGGCCGAGCGAAGAGATCCCGCCGGATTCGGTGATGTACGACGCGCTGCTGCTGAAGGTGCTGGAGGCGGGGATCGCTTTCGCCTCGCTCGAATCGCGCCATCCGCTGAGCAGTTTCATCGTCAAGCGCCCGCCGGGCCATGACAAGCCCGGCTGGCCGGCGCCGACCACCAGCCCGATCCCGAGCAACGACATCGCGACGGCCGTGCGATGGCTGAAGTTCAACCGCCGCACTTTTGGCATCGACCCGAACAAGATCGTGCTGGTCGGCCAGTCGCGCGGCTCGGCGGCCTTGTTGAACGCGCTGCTGAACGAACCGGCGCAGCCGCAATACGGCGACTGGCGGTCGAAGTCGTCGAGCGTGCGTGGGGCCTATGTCGTCCAGGCGCAGACGAGCTACCTCGAGGCCGAGGGCGGGCCGCAGTTCGTCAAGCCCGTCGGCCCGAACGGCGAACCCTATCGCTACTGGTACCACCAGGACGCCCCCGACGTGATCATCGACCTGGCGCGCAACATCCCCGGCAGCGCGGTGCAACTGGCGCGCATGGCACCGTTGGAGGCTTTGGTGCCGGTGCACATGGCCTACGAGCAGCGGATGAACCTGGAGGCCGATGGCCGCATCCAGCCGCAGTGCTACGAGAGCTCGAACCGCAACCGTGCCTACCAGGAGTTCGACAACGACAACAACGCGGCCACGCCACCGATCTACGACGTGGACCAGTTGCCCAAATGCCCGGTCGATGACAACGGCGAGCGGCCGATCTTCGATGTGCACGACCCGAACTACGGCCAGTACTTTGCCCAGGCCTATGCAGACCGCGGCGTGCCCCAGCGCATCACGCGCTGCGTGGAGGTCGGCAAGGACAACGTCGAAGCGGCCTATGCCGAGGTGGTGCCGTTCGTGCGCAGCGTGCTGGAGCCGCGCAACTTCACCACCACCTGCTCGGCTGGCGGCAAGCCGGTGCCGGCCCCGCCGGCGTTGGCAGACACGCCCTGAACCTTGCCGATCTGGCACCATCGGCGCTCGTTCGCCGTGAAGGAGTCGTACCGATGCGCCACCTGATTGCCGCCGCGCTGCTGCTCGGCCTCGCGTTGCCCGCGTGGTCCCAGTCGAGCCGGCCCGCGCCCCTGCGCATCATGCCGATCGGCGACTCGATCACCGAGGGCGGCGACGGCACCGGCGGGTTCCGCAGGCCCTTGTTCGACAAGCTGAGCGCCACTTGGGGCATGCCCAACTTCGTCGGCTCGCGCAACATGCGGCAGAGCGACCCGGTGGATTTCGTCGACCACGACGAAGACGGCTACTCTGCCTACCGCATTGAACAGATCACCTCGGGCAAGGGGCTTGTGGAACGCACCGCCGCTGGAGACCCGCTTGAAGGCGTGGGACCCGGCGGTCGTGACCATCCACGCCGGCACCAACGACGCGCAGCAGAACTACTACTTCTGGGGCAACCCGAAGACCGGCTTTCCCGGCGTGGTCGACCGGCTCGACGACATGGTGTCGCGCATCGTGGCGTTCAACCCCGATATCTACATCCTGCTGGCGCAGATCGTCCCGGCCAACGCGCCGGCCAGTGAGACGACGCAGGCCTACATTCGCGCGCTGAACGCGAAGATCCCGGCGCTGGTCGCGCGCCACCAGGCCCAGGGCCACCGGGTGTCGCTGGTCGACATGTACACACCGATGCTGGCCTACCCCCATCCGGACGGCATCCACCCCAGCGCCGAAGGCTATGCGGTGATGGCAGAGCAGTGGTTCCAGGCCTTGATGGCCCTCGGTGTGGTGCCGAAGAACCCCGACCCGGGCCGCTTCTGGGGCCTGCAGCAGGCCGACCGCTACAGCACCACCACATCGACGCCCTGGAAGACGCAGCCGAACCTCGTGCGTGCCGGCGCGAGCAGTCTCGTCGGCGTCGAGACGACCGGCTACGGCGGCAGCCACGCGCCCGGGTTGCTGAACGACGGGTTGCAGGGGGGCTTCTCGAACGACTCGGACCACGTCTGGACGACGACCTTCACGCTCGCCACCGCGCAGGCGCCGAAGGGCTACGAGCTCACCCGTATCCGCAGCGCCGCGGGCCTGCCGACGGCCGACAACGGCGATGAGCGCTCGCACCAGGCCTACGAGGTCTGGTGGTCGTCGGTCGACACGCCAGATGTCTTCACCCAGCTCGGCGACTTCCACCACATCCTCGTCAACAAGGCCGAGCGGGCGTCGCAGATCGTGCTGGAGCGCGCGGGCGGGGCGCTGCTGGCCAGCGGTGTCGCGAAGATCCAGTTCCGCTTCAAGCAGCCGCCGGCCCGCCAGTTCGGCTTCATCGGCATCGACAACCCGACGCCGTACCGAGAGCTGGAGGTTTTTGGCACGCCGACGCCTTAAAAGAAGAGCCTGCGCTCGGCGAAAATCTGCCCCCATCACTAAAGGGCGCGGCCCTGTCGCCGCCAAGGGAGGGAGTCTTAAGCATGAAAAACGACCACTACGTCTTCCTGGCGCTGTGCGCCATTTCCACCGGTGCCATGAGTGCCAACGAGTCCGTGATCGGAGAGCCTGGATGCCAGGTCGTGAACCCAAGCCCGCGTCCGAACGAGCGCATCAAGTGGTCCGGCGGTTGCAGGGATGGCTATGCGGACGGCGAAGGCGTGCTGGAGTGGTTCCTGGATGATGCTTTGGCCCAGCGTTATGAGGGCCGGATGGTGGCGGGCAAGCACGAGGGCAGGGGGATCCAGACGACACTGGTGGCGGGCGGCGGGCGCTACGAGGGCGAGTTCCGCGACAACCGGCGTCACGGCCTCGGCACGCAGACCCATTCGAATGGCCAGACGATCACGGGAAGGTTCGAGTACGGGCATGCGATCGGAGAGGTGACCGTCCAGGGACCGGGCAGTTCGCGCTATCAGGGAGGGTGGCTCCACGGACGGCCGGAGGGGCGTGGCCGCATGGACGCCGGCAATGGCGCCAGCTTCGAAGGCAGTTTCAAGGACGGCATGCCCAAGGGCCGCGGCGTGCTGACAACGATGTCCGGGCAGACTGTTTCAGGCGAATTTGCCGGCCAGGAGGTCGTTGGAACGGCGGTGGTGTCAGGCCCGGGGGCCTTCAAGTACGAAGGCGGCTGGCTGCACGGGCAGCCGCATGGCGCAGGGCGTGCCACCTACGAAAACGGCACCACCTACGAAGGTGGCTTCAACAACGGCTTGCGAGAGGGCACAGGCATCGGGCGCCACCCGAACGGCTCGAAGATGGAGGGCCAGTGGAAGGCCGATCTGCTCGAAGGCCGAGGAATCATTTCGAGCGCTGAGGGTGGCCGCTATGAAGGAGAGGTGCTTCATGGGCAGGCCCATGGGAAAGGCCGAAGCGTGGACGGACACGGCCTGAGCTATGACGGCGACTGGGTGGCCAATCAGCAAGAGGGGCAAGGGCGAATGACCCTGCGTGACGGGTCCACCTATTCGGGATCGTTCAAGGCCGGAATGTTCGACGGCCAAGGCTCCATGCGCTACGCCGATGGCGCCCAGTACACCGGTGACTTCAAGGCGGGCAAGAGAAACGGTCGCGGGAAGATGATCGACCCCGCTGGCAACGTCAACGAGGGCGAGTGGGCGAACGACATGCTCGACGGCCAAGGCTCCACGCACCGCATCGACGGACAGAGCTACGAAGGCGGTTGGCGCGCCGGGTTCCACCACGGGCGCGGCGTCCATGTGTTTCCGGACGGACGGATCGAAGGCACTTGGGAGAACGGTGCGCTGCATGGGCAGGCGACCTGGAAGGGGACCGACGGCGGAGTGGCCGTGATGAACTGGGTGCATGGAAAGCGCGATGGACGCGCCACGTTGACATATGCCGACAAGAGCCAGGCCACCGGGAACTACGTGCAGGACCAATTCGACGGGCTGTGGATCGTGACGAGGCCTGACGGCACGCGCATCGAGTTCGAATACGAGATGGGCAGGGCCAAGCGATCATCCGCGCCGCTGACGCCATTCCCCATGCCCGGAAGCGGCGTTTGAGCCACTGGCGTGATCGTAAGATGGGCACTGCGATTGCCGCGTCTCGACAATGCGCCATCCGACCCCGTCACCGCTCGCTCGCTTGCAAGCCTTGGCCGAAGATGCCGCGCAGTGTCAACGCTGCCCGCTGTGGCAACACGCTACGCAGACCGTGTGGGGCGAGGGACCGCCGCGGGCGCGGCTGATGCTCGTTGGCGAACAGCCGGGCGACAAGGAAGACCTCGAGGGGCGGCCCTTCGTCGGGCCGGCGGGGCAGTTGCTCGATCGTGCGCTGGAGGCACTGGGCTGGCCGCGCGATGAGCTGTACATCACCAATGCGGTCAAGCACTTCAAGTTCGAGCTGCGCGGCAAGCGCCGCATGCACAAGACGCCGGCCCAGCGCGAGGCCGAAGCCTGCCAGCTGTGGCTGGACGGCGAGATCGCCCTGGTCAAGCCTAAGGCCGTGGTGGCCCTGGGCGGCACGGCCACCCGTGCGTTGCTCGGCAAGGCGGTGCCAGTGCTCGCCAACCGCGGCCAATGGCTGCCGCGGGCGGACGGGCTGCCGGTGCTGGTGACGCTGCATCCATCGGCCTTGCTGCGGCTGCGCGGCGAGGACCGTGAGCTCGCGTTCGCCCAGTGGCTGACGGATCTGCGAGTGGCGGACAGCCACCGAGCCTGAGCTGCCGTCGACCGGTGATGTCTTCGGCGGCGCGGGGAGCGCACCGCGATAATGCGCGCCGCTTCATTTCCCGGCTTTCCATGCAACGTCGACACTTCCTGCGCAGCGGTGCTGCGCTGACCAGTCTTTCGCCGCTGGGCGCCGCGCTGGCGAATGGTGAGGCCGCGCCGGCCGTCACCGCTGGTGCACGGCCGCCGTTCTCGGCACCGGGAGCGCTCGCACCGGTGCGCGCCCGACCCGACCGCCTGATCGACATCGCCGTCTGCACCCGGCCGTTTCGGCCGCAGGGCCCGCGGATCGAGGCCGAGCGGCGCCATGGCAGGACCATCGTGCACAATTACGGCCATGGCGGCAGTGGCTGGTCCCTGTCGTGGGGCTCGGCCCAGGCCGCATTGCCGCTGATCCTGGCCACGCGTGAGAAACACGTGGCCGTCGTCGGCTGCGGCGCGATCGGCTTGACCACTGCGCGCGTTGCGCAACGCGCGGGCCTGCGGGTTCGCATCTACGCGAAGGACCGGCCGCCCGAGGTGCGCTCGTCGGCCGCCACGGGCGTCTGGTCGCCCGATTCACGCATCTGCACCGAAGAGCATGCGACGCCTGAGTTCATGCCGCGCTGGGAGGCGATGGCTCGCGGTTCCTTCAAGGTCTACCAGAGCCTGCTCGGCCTGCCGGGCGACCCGGTCGAGTGGCGCGACGGCTACGTGCTGTCGGACCTGCCGTTCGACCAGCCATTGCCGCCCCCGGCGATCGAAGACATCGAGCCGGACTACCCGGACCTGGAGTCCCGCATCCGCGACCTGTGGCCGCGCTCGCAGCTGCTGCAGCCGCACCAGCACCCGTTCGCCGTGCCGCATGTGCGCCGCTACACCCAGATGATGTTCAACCTGGCGAGCTATTCACGCTTGCTGATGGATGACTTCATGCGCGACGGGGGCGAGATCGAGCAGCGCGAGTTCGCGCACCCGCGCCAGTTCGCCAGCCTGAAGGAGCGCACGGTCGTCAACGCCACCGGTTACGGTGCTCGCGCGCTGTTCGGCGACGAGACGATCGTGCCGGTGCGGGGCCAGACGGCGCGGCTCATCCCGCAGCCGGAAGTCAACTACAACCTGATCTACCGCGGCCACAACCTGGTGATGGTGTCGCGGCGCGAGGGTGTGCTGGTGCAGGCCCAGGGCGAACGCGACTTCGGCGACGACAGCACCGCGCCGGACCGTGCGTTGTCCGAAGCGGCGGTGGGGCGGCTGGCGCAGTTGTTCGCCTGATGCGATTCAGCAACGCGGGCCCTGGTGAAGTCGCGATGGCTGTGGCTTCATGTGAACGTGTTGGACCCGAAGACCATGCCTGCCGTTGATTCACCCGGTTCGCCGGGCTGCGACTTCGAACGGCTCGGCCCGCTGCTGCGAGGGCGGATGGCCCCTGGCCGTGCACCGGCCCGCATGACGCACTGGAGCCTTGCCGCTGTTCTTGTCGTGGCAGCCGCAGGGCTGGGTGCGGCGCCGTCCGCCGACACAGTCGAGCGTTGGGCACCTGAGCGCATCGCCAGCGAGAAGTTCGAGTCCCATGCGGCGTTCGACCCGCTGACGGGCGATCTGTATTTCGTGCGCAGCGAAGCGGACTTTCGCGGTTGGCGGATCTTGCGCAGCCGCTGCGAAACGGGCGGGTGGTCCACGCCGATGGATGCGGCCTTCGCGGGCGACGGCGTCGAAGCCGACCCTTGGTTCACCCCGGATGGCCGCAGCCTCTGGTTCATCTCCACCCGCTCGACCGACGGCCACAGCCGCACCGATCTCGACATCTGGCGCGTCGACCGCGACGCCGACGGCCGCTGGGGCCGGCCCGTCCGCCTGCCCGAGCCGATCAACTCGCCGGGCCAGGAGTGGTACCCGCGGTTGGCGGCCGACGGTTGGCTCTACTTCGGTTCCAACCGCCCGGGCGGCCTGGGCAAGACCGACATCTGGCGCGCGCGCCAGGACGCCGGCGGCGCATGGCGGATCGAGAACGCCGGCCCGGCGGTCAACGGCCCGGGCGACGAATACGAGGCGCAGCCCTTGCCGGACGGTCGGTCGCTGGTCGTGATGGCCGGCGACGGCCTCTACGAAAGCCGCCTGGGCGACACCGGCTGGTCACCACGCCGGAAGTTGCCCGACGCGATCAACCTGAACGGCAGCGAGATCGGCGTGCTGGCCTCACCATCCGGCCGCACGCTGATGTTCTCGCGCGATCTGAAAGCCGGCGACAGCGGCGAGTTTTTCGTCTGGCACCGCGAAGGCACCGAAGACTGGCCACCGGCTTGTCCTCGGCGGCCCTGACCGGCAGATCGGCAGCCTGAAGGCTCAAGCGGCCGTCAGCTCGGGTCGCGGCGCGGCGATTGCCAGCGTGGGCGACGCGGGGTCGCCCAGCAATTCCTTCAACGGTGCGCCCGACAACACCTCGGTGCACAGCAGCGCGTCGGCCATCGCGTCCAATCGACCGCGCTGGGCGGTCAGCACGGTGCGGCAGGTGGCCTGGGCCTGTTCAAGCAGCGCGCGGGCTTCGTTCAGCACGCCGGCTTGCACGTCCGGGCCCAGCAGTTCCTTGGGCACGCCGGCAATGCTGAGCAAACCGAAGGTCTCGGAGAAGCCGAGCTGGCCGACCATCTGGATCGCCAGTTCGGACGCGCGTTTCAGGTCGTCCGAGGCGCCTGAAGACACGCTGCCCAGCACCATCAGCTCGGCTTCGCGGCCACCCAGCATCATCGCCAGCCGGCTGACCAGCTCGCCTTGGGCGTACAGCGGGTCCTCGGTCTCGCGCGTCATGTAGGTCACGCCCAGGCCGGGGCCGCGCGGCTCGATCGTCACGCGCTCGATGCGGCCGGCGCCGGTCCAGTGGCCGACCAGCGCGTGGCCGGCTTCGTGGAAAGCCAGCCGGTGGCGCGTCTCGTCGGTCAGCAGGTCCTTGATCGGCGACACATCGCCGCCCAGCAGCTGGGTTTCGACCGCGCGCACGAGGTGGTCCGGCGTCACGTGGTCGGCGCCTTGCTCGGCGGCGGTCGATGCGGCCTTGTTGACGACGTTGGCGATCTCGGCCGGCGACATGCCTGTGGCCATGCGCGCCAGTGCTGCGCAATCGGCGTGGCCGTCGTGCTTGACCTTGTTGAGGTAGAGCGCGAACAGTGCCTCGCGTTCGGGCAGCGTCGGCTTGTTCAGCCGTACCAGCATGTCGAAGCGGCCGGGGCGGCGCAGCGCCTCGTCGATGTTGTCTTCGTGGTTGGTGGCGGCGACCACCACCACGTTGTCCATCGCGTCGAAGCCGTCCATCTCGACCAGCACGCGGTTGATGATGCGGTTCATTTCCGACTCGGCGCCGCCACCCGGGCCGCCCTGGGCCCGCTTGCCGATGCCGTCGACCTCGTCGATGAACAGCACGCAAGGCGCCTGCTTGCGCGCCAGCTTGAACAGCGATTTGACCTTGGCGACGCCGGCGCCGTAGTAGGTGGCGGTGAAGTACGAGCCGTCGACCGCGATGAAGTGGGCCTTGCTCTCACCGGCCAGTGCCTTGGCCAGCAGCGTCTTGCCGGTGCCCGGGGGGCCGACCAGCAGCACACCGCGCGGCGCCGCAGCGCCCAGCTTGGCGTACTGGGCCGGGTCGTGCAGGAAGGCCTTCACACGATTCAGTGCCGCCTTGGCCTCGTCGTTGCCGATCGCGTCGGCGAAGCGGGTCTCGGGGCGGGTCGCGATCGTCGTGGCGTTGTTGCCGGCATTGGTCTGCAGCCGCGTCATCATCAACAGGCCGCCGCCGAGCAGCAGCACCAGCAGGACGGGGGGCACCGCGGCCTCGATCGCACCGAGGGCGCGTTGGCTTTTCGTGCGGCCGTCGATCTCGACCCCCACCAACGCGAAGCCGGCGGCGGCGCTGCGCTCACCCAGGCGGTCCAGAACGGTGCCGGCACAACCCAGCGACGAGCAGCCCGGCACCTGGGTGCTGGCCTTGTCACCGTTTTTCAGTGTGTACAACACCAGCCCGCTCTTGCCATTGGCCATGCCGACGGCCGCCAATTGGCCGCTCTGAGCTGCCTGCACGAAGTCGGACACCGTGTGCGGCCGGCTCAGCCAGGCATCGGGGTCGTTCTCGAACTGCAGCGCGGCGGGGTCCTTGCGCGACTGGGCCTCGGCGTCGGCGTGCTGCCACAGCCACAACAGGCCGACCAGCGACAGCAGCGCTGTGGCCAGCGCGAGGGTGGTTCGGGGGTGGGCGCGGCCGCGCTGGAGGAGTTTCTGCCAAGAGCTCATGGGGGCGGGGAGTAAAAGGGTGGCCAGGGCGAAAGGCGGGATGTCAACCAGTGTGCGGGCGACGGGCAAGCCGCGGTCGCCGGATGAACGGGGAACTGAGGCCTCTATCCTTCGCCAACGCCGCACTTTCCGCGAGCGGCCGACGGTGAAACCTTTCTTTACCTGCCGGCGACGCCGGATGGCCTCGTTCCTTGGGAGTGACCCGGGCGTCGGCAAAAATTCCGTCCCGCGGGAACGAGAATTGCGGCCATGCCGCCGCCGTCCTCCTTGATCGCCCACTACCCGACCAGCTGGTACACCGCCACCCGCACCCACGCCGAGGCCTGGCCGGTGCTGAAGGGGCGGCTGCAGGCCGATGTGGCGATCGTCGGCGGCGGGTTTGCCGGTTTGCATCTGGCGCGGCTGCTGGTCGCCAAGGGGCGACGGGTCGTGGTGCTCGAGCGCCAGCGTGTGGGCTGGGGCGCCTCGGGCCGCAACGGCGGTTTCGTCAGCCCCGGCTTCGCCGAGAGCTCGGCCGCGCTGTTGAAGCACCTGGGCGCCGACACGGCGCGCCGGCTGTTCGCCCACAGCCAGGCCGGGGTGAGGCTGGTCGAGCAGGTGATCGGGGAGCTGCAGCGGCCGGACTTGTTGATGGGCCGTGGCCAACTGACCTGCTGCCGCACGGCCCAAGGCCCGGCCTTCGGCGACCAGGTGAATTCGCTGGCGCACGCGCTGGGGGCCCGGTTCGAACCGTGGAGCTCACTGCAGGTCCACTCGGTGTTGCAGACGCACCGGTATCACGAGGCGGTGCATGACCCGGACTCGTTCCAGATCCATCCGTTGAACCTGGCGCTTGCGCTGGCATCCGACATCGCGCGCCGCAGCGGGCATGTCTTCGAGGGCAGCGCGGTGCAATCGATCCGGCGTCAGGGTGGCGTGTGGGCCGCCCATACGGCCAAGGGCAGCGTCGAGGCGCCCGAGTTGGTGCTGGCCGGCAACGCCGACCTGGGGCCGCTGCACGGGCCGCTGGCACGCTCGGTGTTGCCGGTGGCCACCTACGTCGCGGTGACCGAACCGATGGGCGCCGCGCTGAAGGATTGCGTGCGCTGGGGTGGCGCCGTGACCGACACCCGGCGGGCCTGCGACTACTTCCGCGTCGTCGATGGTGACCGTCTGCTCTGGGGCGGGCGCATCACCACCGACACGCGAGAGCCGCGTGGCCTGCGCCGCCTGATGCGGCGCCACATCCTGGCCGTCTTCCCGCAACTGCGCGCGCACGGCGAAGTGAACATCGCCTTCGCCTGGCCCGGCATCATGGGGTACGCGGTGCACAAGATGCCGTTCATCGGCCAGCTCGAGCCTGGGCTGTGGGTGTCGTCGGCCTATGGCGGCCACGGCGTGGGGCAGACGGCCGCCGGTGCCATCCTGCTGGCGAACGCGATCACCGAAGGCGACGACGAATGGCGCCGCTACCAGGCCTTCCCGCTGCGCTGGGCCGGCGGCCCGTTGGGACGGGCGGCCACCCAGGCGGCCTACTGGTGGATGCAGGCGCGTGACCTCTGGGACGAAGCACGCAGCGCCCGGCCGGCCACCGCGCTGGGGCGCATGTAGCACGCTTCGCGCGTCGGGCGGTCCAGCCGACCGTCACGTATCCAGGGGACCGTTTCCATTCTGTGCGATGCAGCGGATCGGCGTACCATCGACCGATAACCCTGCAGATGAGTCGACTTGGACGCGCCCGAAGCGACCCCCTTCGAGTCCAGCTTCACGCTCGACGCTGCGCTGCTGGGCGCCCGCAAGGCTGAGAACGCGCGGCGCCTTTACACCGTCCAGATCCCCGCGGTTCGCGCAGTCGGCTTCGCCATCATCTGCGTGATGTCGGTGGTGCAGCATGCGCGCAACCCCGAGGCGTTGCCGCTGTTGCCGATGTTCCTGCTGATGGCGCTCAGCCTGTCGTACGCGGGGCTGGCCTGGGTGACGCTGCGCATGGGCTACGGCCGCGTGCTCGGGGTGGACCTGAGCCACGCGCTGTTCCACCTCGACCTGCTGGTCTGGCTGCCCCACCTGTACTTCTTCGAGCCGTCGAACCTTTTCTTCGCCTTCTTCCTGCTCGTGCGCGTGGCCGACCAGGTGGGCTTCGGCTTCCGACGGGCGCTGTACTTCAACCACGTCATCTTCGGCACCTACCTCGCTTACTCGTTGGTGATGCTGATGGCCCGCCCGGACGTGGCGCCCTGGACGGACCGGCTGGCGATCGCCGGCACGATGTACCTGCTGGGGGCCTACCTGGCCGTCACCGGCCTGGTGATCGAGCGCCTGCGCGACCGCCTGCGCTCGGCGGTGCATGCGGCGCGCGGCCTGGTCGAGCGGCTCGAGCACGAGACCCGCGCGCTGGAGCTGCAGACGGTCGAGCTGGACATGGCGCGCCGCCAGGCCGAGCAGGCCAACCAGGCCAAGTCGCAGTTCCTGGCCGTGGTGAGCCATGAGATCCGCACGCCGATGAACGGCATTCTCGGGACCACCGAGTTGCTGCTGGGCTCGCATCTGTCACCTGACCAGCGGCGTTATGCCAAGACCGCGCATCGCTCGGCGATGGTGCTGCTGGCGCTGATCGACGACGTGCTCGACCTGTCGCGCATCGAGGCCCGCAAGCTGGTGCTGCACCCCACGGCCGTGGACCTGCGCGCGCTCGCCACCGAGGCGGTCGACCTGATGACCGTGGCCGCGCGTGAAAAGCCGGTCAAGCTGACCTGCCTCGTGCCGCCCGATCTGCCGAGCCACCTGGAATGCGACCCGATCCGCCTGCGCCAGCTGCTGGTCAACCTGCTGCACAACGCGGTCAAGTTCACCGAGCGGGGCAGCGTGTCGCTGGAGATCATTCGCCTGGGAAAGACGGGCGACACGGAGCACCTTCGCTTCGCGGTGCGCGACACCGGCATCGGCATCGCCAGCGATCAGCTGGACATGGTCTTCGAATCCTTCACCCAGGCCGACAACTCCAGCACGCGCCGCTTCGGCGGCTCGGGCCTGGGCCTGGCGATCGTCAAGCATCTGGTCGAGCTGATGCACGGCCAGGTTGGGGTGACCAGCCGGCTGGGCGAGGGCTCCACCTTCTGGTTCGACCTGAGCCTGCGCAAATCATCCGAACCGCCGGCCCTGGCCGAGCTGCCGCCATCGCAGGACAGCGTTCCCGTCGGCGAGGTGGACAAGGTGTCGGCCCGCGTGTTGCTGGTCGAAGACGACGCGGTCAACCAACTGGTGGTCGAGAACATGCTGGCCAAGCTGGGCTGCGTGGTCGAGGTGGTCAACAACGGGGCGGCTGCTTGCGCGGCGGTTGAGCGCAGCCGCTACGACCTGGTCCTGATGGATCTGCACATGCCAGGCATGGACGGCTATTCGGCGACCGTTCGCATCCGCGAGGAGGAGACGCTGCGTGGCGCCTACACGCCGATCGTGGCGCTGACCGCCGACGCGTTGGCCGGCGATCGCCAACGCTGCATCGACGCCGGTATGGACGACTTCGTCACCAAGCCGATCAGCACCGCGCTGCTGGCGGCCGTGGTCGAGCGCTGGACAGGCCGCGGCACACCACCGCCCACCAAGTGGTGAGCGGGGCACGCCGGGCGGCTCACACCGCTTCGGGCATGCCGCTGCGCAACGAGCGGGTGATGGCCACGCCGATGCGCGTGGCCTCGGTCGCATCGGCCAGCGTCAACGGCACGGCAGGCCCGCCGACACAGGCGTTGACAAAGGCCTGAAGTTCGCGCTCGAAGGCCTCGTCGAAACGTTCGAAGAAGTCGGCCACCGCGCGGTGCCGCACGCCTTGCGAATCGCTCAACACCACGCGGTCGCGCGGGGCGCCATGGCCGACCAGCAGTTTGCCTGCCGTGCCGATCACCTCGGTCTGCGTCTCGTGGCCGTGGGCGAAGGTGCGCGAGGCGTAGAACACGGCGCGCGCGCCGCCTTCGAACTCGACGATCGCCAAGCCGTTGTCCACGTCCGCATGCTGGGCCAGCCCTTCGTGCAGCGCGATCGTGCCGCTGGCGAAGGCGCGGGTGGCGCGCGGTGCGCCGAGCATCCAGCGCGCCAGGTCGATGTCGTGCACGCTGCAGTCCATGAACAGGCCGCCCGAGCTTTCGGCGAAGCGCACGAAGAAGCCGCTGTCGTCGTTCAGGTCGCAAGTCTGCGAGCGCACGAGGAACGGCCGGCCGATGTGGCCGGCGCTGACCTCGGCCATCGCGTTCGCATAGCTCGGGTCGAAGCGGCGCACGAAGCCGACCATCGCGACGCGGCCGGGGTGACGCTCGGCGACGGCCTGCACGCGCTCGCAGTCACCGACGCTCAGCGCCAGCGGCTTCTCGACGAACACGTGCTTGCCAGCTTCGAGCGCGGCGATCACCTGGTCGGCGTGCAGCGCGGTGGGGGTGACCAACACCACGGCGTCGATCCCGGGGTCGTGCACGAAGGCCTCGAAGTCGGCATGCAGCCGCTCGATGCCGAAGTCGCGCTGCGCCGCTTCCAACTCGGCCGCGATCGGGCTGCATGCAGCGACGAGCTTCGCGCCACGGATGCGCCACGCGAGGTTCTCGGCGTGGCGCCGCCCCAGCCGGCCGAGGCCGGCGATGCCGATGCGGACGCTGTTCACAGCGTTACCGCCTGTCCGCTCTGCCACGACGCCGTCGCCGCATCGGCCAGCTTCTGCGCCGCCACGCCATCGGCGATGGTGGTGCGGAAGGCGGCGCCCGACTGCAGGCAATCGAAGAAGTGCGCCAGTTCGAGGCGGTAGGCCTCGCGGTAGCGCTGCAAGAAGAAGTGCTCCGGCTTGTCGGCCTTCACGCCGTTCGCGTCCCACTGCTGCACCTCGGTCGGCTTGTGGTTGCCGCAGGCCAGCAGGCCGGTGCTGCCCAACACCTCGAAACGCTGGTCGTAGCCGTAGGCGGCGCGGCGCGAGGTGTTGATCTGGCACAGCCGGCCCTTGCGCGTGCGCAGCGTGACGGCGGCGCAGTCGATGTCGCCGATCTCGGCGATCGCGGGGTCGACCTGGCAAGAGCCGGTGGCGCTGAGCCACACGGGTTCGTCGCCGTCGGCGCAGAGGATCCAGCGGAAGACATCGAAGTCGTGGATCAGCATGTCGCGGAAGATGCCGCCCGAGCCCTTCAGGTACTGCGCCGGCGGTGCGCCCGGGTCGCGACTGGTGACGACGAGCATCTCGGGGTGGCCGATCTCGCCGCGCGCCAGGCGCTGCTGCGCTTCGCTGAAGGTCGGGTCGAAGCGACGCTGGAAGCCGATCATGCAGGCGATGTTCGCCTCGGCCACCGCGCGAGCGCAGGCCTCGGCGCGCGGCACTGACAGGTCGACCGGCTTCTCGCAGAAGATGTGCTTGCCCGCCGCGGCGGCGCGGGTGATCAGGTCGCTGTGGGTGTCGGTGGGCGAGGCGATCGCGACGACGTCGATGTCGCGGTTGGCGAACACGACGTCGGGTGTCGATACCGCGGCGCCCAGCGCCTGCGCGAGCTTCGCGGCGTTGTCGGCCACCGGGTCGCACACAGCGACGAGCTTGACGCCGGGCAGGGCGGCCAAGTTGTGGGCATGGATCTGGCCGATGCGGCCGGCGCCGAACAGCGCGACGTTCTTCATGAAGGCTCCGTGAGGGGGCAGGAATGGATCAGTGCGGGTCCGCCTGCTCGTGAGCAGGCCGGTACTTGAGTTCGAGCTGGTAGGCCAGCGCGATGAACAGGCTCTGGGCGAGGCACATCGTGTTGGTCAGTGCACGGAAGCCGAAGGTCGAGGCCTCGTGCACGACGAGCACCGCGGCCGCTTCGGCCGCCAGCGGGCCCATGCGGCTGTCGGTGATGGCGATGATGTGGGCGCCGCGTGCGGCGGCTTCGCGCGCCGCGTCGAGCGACTCTTCGGCATACGGCGAGAAGCTGGTGACGATCAGCACATCGCCGCGCTTCAGCCCGCGCAACTGGCCGTCCTGCATCGCGCCCAGGCCGTGCACCAGCTGGATCTGCTTGTCGGTGTGCTGCAGCGCATAGGCCAGGTAGGCCGCGACCGGGAACGAGCGGCGTGAGCCGACCAGCCACACCGTCTGGGCCTCGGCCAGCAGGTTCACCGCGTCGGTGAAGATCGAGCTGTGCAGGTCGCGTTGCAGCTCCTGCATGCCGGCGATGCTGCCGCCGATGAACTCGTGCGCGATGTCGGCCGCGGCCAGCGGGCCCTGCGCATGCTCGATCACGTCGCGGATGCGGGCCTGGTAGTTGCGCCCCGGTGCCAGCTGCTGGCGGATGCCGTCGCGGAACAGCTTCTGCATCTCGCTGTAGCCCGAGAAGCCGAAGTGCTTGGCAAAGCGAATGACGGCCGAGGGCTGCACGCCGCAGCGCTCGGCCACATCCTGGATGCGCTCGATGCCGAGCTGGTCCTGGTGCTTCTCGACATAACGCGCGATCAGCTTCAACTGTTTCGACAGGCTCTCGTACTCGGCGCCCATCTGCGCGAGGAACTCATCGGCGGCGGTGGCCACGGGGTCTTCTTCATCTTTCATCGTGGGCCGGATCTTATAGAAAACAGAAAAAAAATTCCACACGTTTGTACTTAGGAAATTTCATTTCCATCGTTCCTAGAATGAGTTCCACAGGCCGGCGCTGTCCGCCACCTGGGAACCGATCACGACGACGACTGGAGACGACGATGACCTTCGAGACCAAGCGTGCACTGCTGAAGACCCTGGCGCTCGCCGCGCTGCTGGCCGCCGGTTCGGCCCAGGCGGCCGGCCGCTACGTGCTGATCAGCCATGCACCCGATTCCGACGCGTGGTGGAACACGATCAAGAATTCGATCAAGCAGGCCGGCGAAGACTTCGGCGTGCAGGTCGACTACCGGAACCCGCCCACCGGCGACCTGGCCGACATGGCGCGCCTGATCGAGCAGGCCGCCGCGGCCGGCTACGACGGCGTGATCACCACCATCGCCGACTACAGCGTGCTCGAAGGCGCGATCAAGAAGGTCACCGACAAGAAGATCCCGCTGATCACGATCAACTCCGGCACCACCGCGCAAAGCGAGAAGCTTGGCGCCGTGATGCACGTGGGCCAGCCCGAGTACGAGGCCGGCCGCGGTGCCGGCTACAAGGCGCAGGCCGCGGGGGTGAAGACCTTCCTGTGCGTCAACCACTACGCCACCAACCCGGCCTCGTTCGAGCGCTGCCGCGGCTTCGCGGAAATCATCGGCGCCGACTACAAGACCTCGACGCTCGATGCCGGCGACGACCCGAACGGCATCGAGGCCAAGGTCTCTGCCTACCTGCGCCAGCACCCGAAGACCGACGCGGTGCTCGCCCTCGGCCCGACCTCGGCGGCCCCGACGCTGAAGGCGCTCGACAAGGCCGGCCTGAAGGGCAAGCTCTACATGGCCAGCTTCGATCTCTCTGACGAGATATCGAAGGGCATCAAGGACGGCTCGGTCAAGTTCGGCATCGACCAGCAGCCCTACCTGCAGGGCTACATCCCGGTGGCGGTGCTGGCGACGATGAAGCAGCTGAAGAGTGCCGACCGCGCAGCGGTGGCCGAGGCGGTGAAGGCCAATCCGAAGGCCAAGGCGCGCTTCGACGAATATGGCCTGGCGCCGGTCTACGGCAAGCGCCACATCCTCTCGGGCCCCGGCTTCGTCACGCAGGACAACATCGCCAAGGTCGAGAAGTACGCGGGTCAGTACCGCTGACGTTGACGGCAGCGCCGCGCATGCTGGCAAGGCGCTGCTGACGATTCCTGCTTGCCATGCAACCTCCACTCGACTCCGCCCGACGGGCAGATCCCCCTGCGATGAGTGCCGTTCCCTTGACTCCTTCCGCGTCCACCGTGGGCGCGGCCCCCGACGAGCGCATGCGCCGCGTCAGCCCGTGGCGCGCTTTGCTCGGCCGCCCCGAGTTCGGCTCGCTCTCCGGTGCCGTTCTCGTATTCGTGCTGTTCGGCCTGAGTGCCGGCGGCTCCGGCATGTTCAGCCTCGAAGGCGTGGTGAACTGGGCCACCGTGGCCGCCTTCCTCGGCGTGATCGCCGTCGGTGCGGCGCTGCTGATGATCGGCGGCGAGTTCGATCTCTCGATCGGTTCGATGATCGGCTTTGCCGGGATGATGCTGGCGATCCCGGCGCTCTACTGGGGCTGGCCGCTGTGGGCCGCGGCGGTCTTCGCCTTTGCGCTCAGCATCACGCTCGGCGCGCTCAACGGCTACCTCGTGGTGAAGACCGGGCTGCCCAGCTTCATCGTCACGCTGGCGTTCTATTTCATCCTGCGCGGTCTGTCGCTGGCGGTGTCGATCTTGCTGACCGGCAAGACCATCCTCAGCGTCAACGAAGGCCAGTCGCTGCGCGAGCTGGCGCAGGCTGACGTGTTGTTCGCTGCGCTGTTCAGCGGCCACGTCGGCGAGGGCCTGTTCAACCAGCTCGCGGCCTGGGGCTGGGTGGCGGCGCGTGACGACGGAACGGCGCTGGCCACCGGCATCCCCAAGGTCGTCGTGTGGTGGTTGGCGCTGACGCTGGCCGGTGCCTTCACGCTGGCGCGCTGCCGCTTCGGCAACTGGGTGCTGGCGGTGGGCGGCGATGCCAATGCGGCGAAGAACTGCGGCATCCCGGTCGCACGCGTCAAGATCATCCTGTTCGTGCTGATGGCCATGTGCTCGACGCTGTTCGCGGTGCTGCAGGTGGCCGACGCGGGCTCGGCGGCTGCCGACCGCGGGCTGCAGAAGGAGTTCGAAGCCATCATCGCCGCGGTGATCGGTGGTTGCCTGCTGACCGGCGGCTACGGCTCGGTGATCGGTGCCTCGCTCGGCGCGCTGATCTTCGGCGTCGTGCAGATCGGCATCGGCTACACCAGCATCGACAACAACTGGTACCGCGTGTTCCTTGGCGGCATGCTGCTGGCCGCGGTGCTGTTCAACAACTACATCCGGCGCCGTGTCGCGCTGGGCCGGCGCTGAAGGAGCGGAGCGTGAGCGACTTCATTCTCCAGCTCGAGAACATCAGCAAGTTCTTCGGCCCGGTCATCGCGCTGAACGGCGTGACGCTGCGGCTGAAGCAAGGCGAGGTGCATTGCCTGCTCGGCGACAACGGCGCCGGCAAGTCCACGCTGATCAAGACGCTGGCCGGCGTGCACCGGCCGGACAAGGGTCAGTACCTCGTCGATGGTGATCCGGTCGCCTTCGGCTCGCCGCGCGAGGCGCTGGACCGCGGCATCGCCACCGTCTACCAAGACCTGGCACTGGTGCCGATGATGAGCGTGGCGCGCAACTTCTTCATGGGCCGCGAGCCGGTGAAACGGCTGTTCGGCCTGCTGCCGGTGATGGACCACGCGCTGGCCGCGCAGACCGCTAGCGAGCGGCTGGCCGAGATGGGCATCAAGGTGCGCGACGCGGCGCAGATCATCGGCACGATGTCCGGCGGCGAGAAGCAGTGCCTGGCGATTGCCCGCGCGATCCATTTCGGCGCGCGCGTGCTGATCCTCGACGAGCCGACCGCGGCGCTGGGCGTGAAGCAAAGCGTCAACGTGCTCAAGCTGATCAACAAGGCGCGCGAGCGCGGCATCTCGGTGATCTTCATCACCCACAACGTGAACCACGCTTACCCGATCGGCGACAGCTTCACGCTGCTCACCCGCGGCCGCTCGATGGGCACCTTCGACAAGACGCAGGCCAGCCGCGAGCAGGTGCTCGAGATGATGGCCGGTGGCGCCGAGATGCAGTCGCTGATGGCCGATCTGGAAGGGGTGACGATCTGATGGCGCTGCGCTTTCCGAGCGGCCGTCGCTTCGACCTGGCGTGCCTGGGCCGCCTCGCGGTCGACCTGTACGCGCAGCAGGTCGGCGCGCGTCTGGAGGACGTGGCCAGCTTCGCCAAATACCTGGGCGGCAGCTCGGCCAACATCGCCTTCGGTGCGGCGCGCCTGGGGTTGC
>NZ_DASUNH010000022.1:0-35376 GCF_036277275.1 Ideonella sp.
GCGGGTGCGATCGATGCCAACGAGGCGCTGGTTGTCGAGGCGGGCACCGGCGTGGGCAAAACCTTTGCTTACCTTGTGCCGGTACTGGTGTCGGGTAAACGCACGCTGGTCAGCACGGCGACCAAGAACCTGCAGGACCAGCTGTTCTTCCGCGACCTGCCGCGCTTGCGCGATGCATTGGGTCTGCCGGCGACGGTGGCTCTGCTGAAGGGGCGTGGCAGTTATCTGTGCCGGCATCGGCTGGCGCAGGCGCGCGAAGGTGCGGTGTTGCCGGACCGTATGGCGGTACGCGCGCTGGCGCGCATCGAGACCTGGGCTCAGGCGACCACCAGTGGCGACATCAGCGAGCTGGAGGGGCTGGACGAGCGCTCCGAGGTGATCCCGATCGTCACCTCGACGCGCGAGAACTGCCTGGGCAGCGAATGCCCGGAGTACCACGCCTGCCACGTGATGAAGGCGCGGCGCGATGCGATGGCGGCCGACATCGTGGTGATCAACCACCACCTGTTCTTTGCCGACCTGGCGCTGCGCGACAGCGGCGTCGCCGAACTGCTGCCGACGGTGGACGTGGCGGTGTTCGATGAAGCCCACCAGATGGTCGAGGCGGGCATCCAGTTTCTCGGCCAGACGCTGGGCACCGGCCAGGTGATCGACTTCTCGCGCGATCTGCTGGCCGCAGGCTTGCAGCACGCGCGTGGCTTGCTGCCGTGGGCGGACATCGCCGGCGCCTGCGAGAAGGCCGCACGTGACTTGCGCATTGCCGCTGCAGGCGAGCTTCACGACGTGCGTGCACTCGTCAAGCGGCGCTGGGACGAGGCGGCGCGAGGCGATGTGCTGGACGAACCGCTGGAGCGACTGGCGTCGACGCTGGCCGCCGCAGGCGACGCGGTGGAAGGCGTTGTTGAGTCGGCGCCCGATTTCACCCGTCTGCAACAGCGCGCGAAGGAGCTGGCGGCCCAGGCGGCGCGTTTCCAGAAGCCCAGCCCGGTCGATCACGTGCGCTGGGTCGACCTGACGCCCAACCAGGCGCGGCTGATCGAATCGCCGCTCGACATCCGGGCGATGATGACTCAGCAACGCGCGGCAGCCAGCCGGGCCTGGGTCTTCACCTCGGCCACGCTGGGCGATGACGAGAGTCTGAGCTGGTTCAGCGAAGCCGCCGGCCTGGAGGACGCCAGGCACCTACGGGTGGGCAGCCCGTTCGACTACGCCGCGCATGCGCGCGTGTACGTGCCGCCACGCTTTCCCGCGCCCAATGAGGCGGCACACAACACGATGGTGGGTCGCGCGGCGGCTCACTGCGCCGCAGCGCTGGGCGGCCGCACCTTTGTACTGACCACCACGCTGCGCGCGATGAAAGTGGTCGCCGAGGCCCTGACCAACGAGCTGGCCGATCTGGGCCAGCCGCTCGAAGTGCTGGTGCAGGGCACGGCGGCCAAGCGCTCGCTGCTGTCGCGTTTCCAGCAAGGTGGCAGCGTGCTGGTTGGCTCCCAGAGTTTCTGGGAGGGTATCGACGTGCCCGGCGAAGCCCTGCAATGCGTGTTGATCGACAAGCTGCCGTTCCCGCCGCCAAACGATCCGCTCGTCGAGGCGCGTGTGCGGCAGTTGAAGGAGCAGGGCCGCGATGCCTTCAACGACTACTTCGTCGCCGAAGCGGCGATCTCGCTGAAGCAGGGTGCCGGGCGGCTGATCCGCACCGAGACGGACCAAGGCCTGCTGGTGATTTGCGACAGCCGGCTGCGCCAGGCGCGCTATGGGGCGCGTCTGCTCAGGGCCCTGCCGCCGATGCAGCCGCTGGAGAACGGCGAACAGGCGTTGGCCTGGTTGCGGTCATTGCGCTGAGCAGCGCCAGCGGCGGTCGGCGTCATCGGCGACGCCCGCCGGGCGGGCTCTTACCAGAGCTGCCACCAGGCCTTGTCTTCGCGCGCCTTGCCGTCAGCCAGGAAGCGGCTCTGCGGGAAGTTGCCTTTCAGCACGCGGTCGGCGTCGTCACGCAGCTCGGCCAGGCCCAGCTTGTCGTAGGCACGGCTCATGATGTAAAGCGCTTCTTCGATCGCGGGCGTCTGCGGGTAGGTCGTGATCGCCTGTTGCGCACGGTTGGCGGCGGCGATGTAGGCGCCGCGGCGCAGGTAGTAGCGGGCGACGTGCACTTCGTAGTCGGCCAACGCATTGACCGTGAAATCCATGCGCAGCTTGGCGTCGGGGGTGTACTTCGAATCCGGGAACTGCTCGACCAGCTGCTTGAACGATTGGTAGGCATCGCGCGCGGCCTGCTGGTCACGTTCGGACAGCTTCTGCTGCGACAGCGCGGCGAGGAAGCCGATGTTGTCGTTGAAATTCACCAGGCCGCGCAAGTACAGCGCGTAGTCCAGACCGGGGCTGGACGGGTTCAGCTTGATGAAGCGGTCGAGCGTCGACAGTGCTGCGGCCTTCTCTCCGGCCTTCCAGTTGGCGTAGGCCAGGTCGAGCTGGGCCTGTTGTGCCAGCAGCGTGCCACCAGCGCGACCTTCGACACGCTCAAGCAGCTTGATTGCGTTCAGCCAGCCGCCAGCCGCCATGTCTTCCTTGGCGTCTGCATACAATTTCTCCGCCGTACCCTGGATGTCGCCGTCGTCCTTGTTGAAGAACGAGCTGCAGCCAGTCAGCAGCACAACCAGGGACACCATCGCGGCGCGCGTCAGCGGCCTGCGGAACAAGTCTTGGATCATCGGTGGGGGCACGCAGCGACGAGCGCGCTGCGCGAAAATGGTCTCGCCAAGCAATGCGAAGGATTATATGGGGGGGCTCTCAGTGCCTCGGGCCGCGGTGCCGACCGGTGCTGCAGACGGGCTGCCTGACGACAGCGAGGTCGACAACGGCCCCGAGACACGTGCCTGGCGGCTCGACGCCGAGGCCCATGGCCAACGGCTGGACAAGGTGCTGGCCGGCCTGGTGCCGGAGTTTTCGCGCAGCCACCTGCAAACATTGCTGGCGGCGGGCGAGGTGACGCTGGATGGCGCGTCATCCACGGTCGCATCGCGCAAGGTCAAGGTCGGGCAGCAGCTGTCGATCACACTGGTGCCGCCGGCAGAAGCGCGCGCCTTCACGCCGCAGGCCATGGCGCTGGACGTGCTGTACGAAGACGCGCATCTGCTGGTGCTGCACAAGCCGGCCGGCCTGGTGGTGCACCCTGCGGCGGGCAATTGGTCGGGCACCTTGCTCAACGGGCTGCTGGCGCGGGACGTCAATGCCGCACGGCTGCCGCGTGCCGGCATCGTGCACCGGCTGGACAAGGACACCTCGGGCTTGATGGTGGTGGGCCGCAGCCTGGAGGCGGTGACGGCGTTGATCCGCGACATGGCTGCGCGCGACATCCGCCGCCGCTATCTGGCGTTGGCGCAGGGGGACGTCGGTCGCGAGCCGTTCACGATCGATGCACCGGTCGGGCGCGACCCGACGGCGCGCATTCGCATGGCCGTCACGCCGGGCGGCAAGACCGCGCGCACCGATGTGTTCCCGGTGGCGTTCCAGGGGGGCATCAGCGCCGTGCGCTGCGAGTTGCACACCGGCCGCACGCACCAGATCCGGGTGCACCTGGCATCGCGTGGGCATGCGCTGGTGGCCGACACGGTTTACGGCGGCAAACCGGCGTTGGGCATGCAGCGTCAAGCCTTGCATGCAGCCGAATTGGAGCTGGCGCACCCCATCAGTCGCGAGCCGTTGCGTTTCGAGGCACCGCCGCCGGAGGATTTCGCGAAAGCGTGGGCCGCTGTGGTGTCAACTTGACAAGAAGGGGCGGCCCTTATGCAGGCTCGTCGGGGCGGGTTTACAATGCGTTCCCAGGCCGACAGATCCAGCGGGATCCGCCGAATGAATCCACCGCACCCGGCGCAAGCCGCTGCGCGGGGCGCAAGTCGAGCCACTGGTGTCGGGCCGTAGCCGCCGCCGTCTGCCGAAAGCCCGTTGAGGGCCCGCCAGGCAAGCCGCTGCCGCGATGCCGACCATCGCCAACGAACCGCACTGTCGACGCAGTCCGTGCGATCGCCCGCGCAGGCCGAGCCTGCGCCCGGCAATTGCCCCCGCCGATGGGCTTGTTGAAGACAACCGCTGCCTGACCGCAGCTTGTGACCCGTGTCGATACCCGATCGATGAATACCCAGGACGCCAAGCGCGTGCTCGAAACCGCGCTCATCTGCGCCAGCCAGCCGATGCCGCTGCGCGACATGCGAGCGCTGTTTGCAGACCAACTCGGCGCCGATACCTTGCGCTCGCTGCTTGACGAACTCGGGCGCGACTGGGTTGGTCGCGGTGTCGAACTGGTGACGCTGGCCACCGGCTGGCGTTTCCAGAGTCGGCCCGAGATGCGCGAGTTTCTCGACCGCCTGAACCCCGAGAAACCGCCGCGCTACTCTCGTGCGGTGCTTGAAACGCTGGCGATCATTGCTTACCGCCAGCCGGTGACGCGGGGCGACATTGAAGACATCCGCGGTGTGGTCGTCTCCAGCCAGATCATCAAGCAGCTGGAGGATCGCAACTGGATCGAGGCCATCGGCCACCGTGACGCCCCAGGCCGACCGGCGCTGTACGCGACGACCCGTCAGTTCCTCGACGACCTGGGCCTCGAAAGCCTGGATCGCCTGCCGCTGCTGGACGGCCCGCCGGGCGCGGAAGCGCTGAAAACCTTGGGTGCCGAGCAGGTTGACCTGCTGAGTGACCAGGGTGAGTTGCCGCTGGACGGGCAGCCGGCCGACGATGCCGGCGCGAATGCCGAGCCGGCGCCTGCGGGCCAGGCCGTGAGCGCCGAAACATCGGCCGCTGAAGCCGCCGGCGGGGATGTCCCGCCCGCGACGCGGGCCGCGGATGAAGCTGGCACCGAGCCCGTTCCGGAGAACGCTGAAGCAGTCGTCGTTGGCACAGAAGCCGCCGAAGGCGATTCGCACGGGCTGCGTGATGCGGCACCGGAACCCGCTGAACCGGTTGTCGAGCTGGCTGATGTCGGCGAAGAAACAGCCCTGGCCCCAAGCGAGCCTTCTGATACCGATCCAGCGGTGCCGGTCGCCAATGAACCGGCAGATGAGTTGCACGCCGCCGACCCGGCGGCACCGCCCGAAGGCGAGCCGGCCGAGACGGCCGGATCGCTCGCAACGTCCACCCCCGAACTTCCCTCGTCGACCGAACCTGTCGCGCCCGTCGACGAACACCACACACCGGCCGACGACCAGGCCGAGCCTCCTGTCACCCCCACCAACGCGCCCCAAGCATGAACACCGATTCGAAGTCCGACCCGTCGTTGCCCGCCGAGATGGCGCCGGCACCCGATGCCGCTGTCGACGGGGCGCCCGCGGCGCCCAAGCGCCGGACGCGTACGCGCAAGGCGGACGCTGCGGATACCAGCGCGGTCGAAGCCACGCCGGCGCCGGCCGTCGAGGGTGAAGCACCCGCCGAAAAGCCCGCGCGCAAGCCGCGCACGCGCGCCGCGAAGAAAGATGGCGAATCGCCGTCGGCCGACACGCCGATGACAGCGCCCGTGTCCGAAGCGCCGGCGCCCGTCGTTCAGGTGCAGGCAACCTCGGTTGCCGAATCGGGCGGCGAGTCAAGGGGGGGCGAGGGTGCCGACGCAGCTCCGGCTGGGCAAGCCGCTGGCGAAGCCGGTGAAGGCGGCCAGGGCAGCGGCGAATCGCGCCGGGACCGCGGCCGCAACCGCCGTCGGCGCCGCGGAGGCGACCGGGGTGAGCGCGACGAGCAGGCGGGAGGCGCGCCGCGTCCGCCGCAACCGGTGGCCGCCGAACAGTCGGCGCCAGACACCGGTGCCTTGTTCGCTGCCGTGATTGCAGGTGAGTTCGACGGCAGCGACAGCGAAGCCGCCGAAATGGCCGAGACGCAAGCCGCAGCGGCGGACGCCGGTGCGATGCCCGACGAGGCGGAGTCCAGCCCGGTGGCCGAGGCCGCCGCCGCGACGGCCACCGTCGAGGAAGAGGGCGGCGACAAGCGCGTGCTGCTGCCCGACCCCGATGCACCCAAGCTGCACAAGGTGCTGGCCCAGTCGGGCATCGGTTCGCGCCGTGACATGGAGCAAGCCATCATCGACGGCCGCGTGGCCGTCAACGGCGAGACGGCCCACACAGGGATGCGCATCTCGTTTGGTGACCGTGTGACGCTGGACGGCAAGCCGGTTCGCGTGCGCATCGCGCCGCCGCCCGCACGGGTGATCGCCTACCACAAGCCCGTCGGCGAAGTGGTGTCGCACGACGACCCGCAGCAGCGTCCGACCGTGTTCCGAAAACTGCCGCGGCTGCCGCAGGGCAAGTGGCAGTCGGTGGGGCGTCTGGATATCAACACCGAAGGCCTGTTGCTGTTCACCAACTCGGGTGACCTGGCCAACAAGCTGATGCACCCGCGTTTTGGCGTCGAGCGCGAGTACGCGGTGCGCGTGCTCGGCACGCTGGAAAAAGAGGCCAAGGAGCGGCTGCTGGCCGGGGTCGAGATCGAGGGGCAGGCCGCGGCCTTCAAGTCGATCGAAGACGGCGGCGGCGAAGGTGTGAACCATTGGTACCGCGTGGTGATCACCGAAGGGCGCAACCGCGAAGTGCGTAAGCTCTTCGATGCGGTGGGCCTGACGGTGAGCCGGCTGATCCGCATCCGCTACGGCTGCGTGGTGTTGCCGCGCGGTTTGAAGCGTGGCGTCTGGGTCGACCTGGGTGAGGGCGACCTGCGCGCGCTGCGCCAGATGACCGACGGCGGGGGGCGCCCGGAGCCGCGCCCGGACAACCGCAACGATCGGCGCGACAACCGCAATGACCGTGGCGATCGCGGGGATCGCGGCGGCGACAGGGGCCACGGCAAGCGCGGCCCTGACGGCGGTGGGCAGGAGCCGCGCCACGCCGACCGACACAGCAAGAAAAAGCCGCACAACCAGCCTCAGAACCAGCCGCGCCGCGACCGGCCGGAACGTGTGGAATCCGACCGGCTGCCAGGCGAGATGCGCGAGCCGGGTGATCCGACGCGCATCCCGAACCCGCTGCAGCAGACCTTCGACAAGCGCGCCATCCAGCGCGAGCGCTCGACCCGCCGCGAGGACGATTTCGAGAACGGCCCGATCCCGAACCCGCTGCAGCAGACCTACGACAAGCGCTTCGTGCAGCCGCAGCGCGGTTTCGGCACCGGCGGCGGCAAAGGGGGCGGCAAGCAAGGTGGTGGCGGCAACCAGCGCGAACCCGATCCGATGCAGACATCGGTCGGCTACATCGGCGCCGATGCCTTCACGCGCAAGGCCCATGGCAAGGGCGGGCGTCGCGGCGGCCGCCGCTGAGTCGCAACAGGCTGTTTGCCTCGCCAGATACGCCAACAGGCGAGGCTAGAATTCAAGGCTTTGCTCACGCAACCACCGGCTCTCGGGCCGGTCGAAGATTCAACCCAAGAAAGTTCAGGAATACGCCATGGCCATCGAACGCACCCTCTCGATCATCAAGCCCGACGCCGTCGCAAAGAACGTGATCGGCCAGATCTACGCCCGTTTTGAAGGCGCCGGCCTGAAGATCATCGCTGCGCGCATGATGCACCTGTCGCGCGCCGAGGCCGAAGCCTTCTACGCCGTGCACAAGGCCCGTCCGTTCTTCAACGACCTGGTCAGCTTCATGATCTCCGGCCCGGTGATGGTGCAGGCGCTGGAAGGCGAAGGCGCGATCCTGAAGAACCGCGACCTGATGGGCGCCACCGACCCGAAGAAGGCAGAGAAGGGCACCATCCGTGCCGACTTCGCCGACTCGATCGACGCCAATGCCGTCCACGGTTCGGACGCCGCCGAGACCGCTGCAGTCGAAATTGCGTTCTTCTTCCCCGGCATGAACATCCACTCGCGCTGATTTCGGCGCGGGCGGCCAGGGTCGCACGATGAGTCTTGTCAATCTGCTGGACTTCGATCTCGACGGGCTGGCTGCCTATTGCGAGGGGCTGGGTGAGAAACGCTTTCGCGCCACCCAGCTGTTTCGCTGGATCCATCAAAAGGGCGCCGCCGATTTCGGCGCCATGACCGACCTGGCCAAATCGCTGCGCGACAAGCTCGCCGGCGTGGCCGAGGTCAAGTTGCTGCCGGTGGCCACCGAGCAGGCCTCGGCGGACGGTACGATCAAGTGGCTGTTCGACGTCGGTGGCGGCAACGCGGTCGAAACCGTCTTCATCCCTGAAGACGATCGCGGCACGCTGTGCATCTCGTCGCAGGCAGGTTGTGCGGTAGGTTGCCGCTTCTGCTCCACGGGCCACCAGGGCTTTTCGCGCAACCTCACGACGGGCGAGATCCTGGCCCAGCTCTGGTACGCCGAGCACCACCTGCGCCAGCGCCTGAAGCTGGCACCCGGCGAACGTGCAATCACCAACGTGGTGATGATGGGCATGGGCGAGCCGCTGCAGAATTACGGTGCGCTTGTGCCTGCGCTGAAGGTGATGCTGGACGACCATGGCTACGGCTTGTCGCGCCGGCGGGTCACCGTGTCGACCTCCGGCGTCGTGCCGATGATCGATCGACTGCGCGAGGATTGTCCGGTAGCGCTGGCGGTGTCGCTGCACGCACCGACCGATCCGTTGCGCGACGACCTGGTCCCGCTGAACAAGAAGTACCCGCTGGTCGAATTGCTGGCCGCCTGCCGCCGCTACCTCGAAGCGGCGCCGCGAGACTTCATCACCTTCGAATACTGCATGCTCGACGGGGTCAACGACAGCGACGACCAGGCCCGTGAGCTGCTGGCGCTGGTCAACGGCCGCGGTGCCGGTGGCAACGAGCGCGTGCCCTGCAAGTTCAACCTGATCCCGTTCAACCCCTTCCCGGAATCTGGCCTGCTGCGCTCGCCTCGCGCGCGGGTGCTGGCGTTCGGCAAGGTGCTGCAGGACGGTGGTCTGGTGACGACGATCCGCAAGACGCGCGGCGACGACATCGACGCCGCCTGCGGTCAGCTCGCCGGTGAGGTACAAGACCGCACGCGTGCGGCGCAGCGCATGAAACGCCTGCCGGTCCGGGTGGTGGCTGCCCCGCCAGACAATCTGCCCAAAACTCGTTGACAACCAGGCCCCGGCCTCCGAAGGAGACACTGCATTGACGTCCAAGCATTGCGGGACCGCCCGCGCACGGTGGCTGGTGGCGGGCCTCGGCCTGTCGGTGGTGATGGGCCTTTTGCAGGGGTGCGCGGCGCCGGCTGGTGGCAGCACGGCCAGCAAGCCCACCGGGGACGTCCAGACCGAATCGGACACATCGGACGCCGATCGGCGCGCCCGGGTGCGCATGGAGTTGGCGGCGGCCTATTTCGGCCGTGGGCAGTCGACGACGGCACTCGATGAGGTCAAGCTGGCGCTGCAGGCCAAGCCTGACATGGCCGATGCCTACAACCTGCGGGGCCTGATCTACGCCAGCATGAACGAGCCGGCGTTGGCGGAAGACAGTTTCCGCCATGCACTGCAGATCAACCCGCGCGACGCGGACGCGATGCACAACTTCGGCTGGTTCCTGTGCCAGCAGCGCCGCTTCGCCGATGCCGACGCCCAGTTCAGCGCGGCGCTGGCGGTGCCCAACTATCGCGACCTGATTCGCACCAACCTGGCGATGGGGGTCTGCCACGCGCGCAACAACCAGTTGCCCGAGGCCGAGCGCTCCCTGCAGCGGGCGTACGAGCTGGATCCGGCCAACCCGACCACTGCGCTGAACCTGGCGGAAGTGCTGCTGCGGCGTGGTGAGTTCGAGCGTGCGCGGTTCTACGTGCGGCGCGTCAATGCCGTCGACGAGCTGGTGAATGCGCAGACGCTTTGGTTGGCTGCCCGCATCGAGAAGAAGCTCGGTCAACAGTCCCAGGTCCAGATCCTGGGCAGCCAACTGACCAATCGTTTCCCCCAGTCCCCCGAAGCCCTGCTGTACGAAAAGGGTCGATTCGATGAGTGAGTCCGGCGACGAAGCAACTCCGCCCGCGGCCAGCCCCAACACAGCCGGCGCCTTGCTGCGTGCCGCGAGGCAGGCCCAGGGGCTGCACGTGGCGGCGCTGGCCACCACACTCAAGGTGCCGCCGCGCAAGCTCGAGGCACTGGAAAACGACCGCTACGACGAGTTCCAGGGCGCGACCTTCGTGCGCGCACTGGCGCAGGCCGCCTGCCGGGCGCTGAAGATCGACCCAGGGCCCGTGCTGGAGCGCTTGCCCGAACTCGACAGCGGTGCCCTGAGCCAGCTGGAGCGTGGGCTGAACGCCCCGTTCCGCGAGCGCGGGGCGCGGCGCGAATCGGCCGAGATGCCTGCCGCCAGCAGCGCTGTGCTGCTGGTGGTGGTCGCGCTGATACTGGGCACGCTGGCATTCATGTTCTGGCCGGCGAATTGGCACTTGCCCAGCCTGACGTCGGTCACTGCGCCGCCAACGTCGGCGGCCGACACGCCAGCGGTCGACATCAGCGCACCGCTCAACGTTCCCGGCGTGCCGGCCGGTGCCGCCTCGGTCGTTGAGTCGACCTTTCCGGCGCCAGCCCTGCCCACCGCTGGCCTGCCGGCGGCGCAGTTGCCGGGTCAGGCCGGGGTGAGCAGCACGGCGCCGGTGCCGCCGCAGCCGGCATCGGCTGCGGGCGTGCGCGGGCCTGCCTCGGTGCCGGGCGCTGTTTCGCCCGCGCCGGTGGCGTCCACTGCGCTTGCCGCCCCGGGTGGCACGCTGCTGCAACTGCAGGCGCACAAGCCTTCGTGGATCGAAGTGGTGGATGGCCGATCGCAAGTGTTGCTGGCACGAACGTTGGCCGCCGGTGAAGCCGTGGGCTTCGACGGGGTCTTGCCGCTGCGTGTCAAGATTGGCAATGTGGCGGACACCGAGGTGAGCTTCCGTGGCCGGCCGGTGGATCTGGCCCCGCAAACGCGCGACAACGTGGCGCGGCTGGAATTGAAATGACGAGTGGGCGCATGACTGCACAGCTGGACCCGACCCGAGCCCTGGACGAAGAGCAACCGATCACGCCCGCAGCACCTGTTGCCCGGCGCAGCCGCCAGGCTCGTGTGAGCTGGGGCGACCGCGTCGTCACTGTAGGCGGCGATGCGCCGGTGCGCGTGCAGTCGATGACCAACACCGACACGGTCGACGTGATCGGGACAGCGATTCAGGTCAAGGAGCTGGCGATCGCCGGCTCCGAGATGGTGCGCATCACAGTCAATACGCCCGAAGCCGCCGCTGCGGTGCCGCACATCCGCGATCAGCTCGACCGCATGGGCATTGACGTGCCGCTGATCGGCGACTTCCACTACAACGGCCATCGCCTGCTGACCGAGCATCCGGCCTGCGCCGAAGCGCTGTCGAAGTACCGCATCAACCCCGGCAACGTGGGCAAGGGCGACAAGCGCGACAAGCAGTTCGCGCAGATGGTCGAGGCCGCCTGCCGTTACGACAAGGCGGTGCGCATCGGCGTCAACTGGGGCTCGCTCGACCAGGAGTTGCTGGCCTCGCTGATGGACGATAACCACCTGCGCGCCAACCCCTGGGACGCGAAGCAGGTGATGTACCAGGCGCTGGTCCAATCGGCGCTGCAGTCCGCCCAGGCGGCACGCGACGTGGGGCTGGACCCGAACCAGATCATCATCAGCTGCAAGGTCAGCGGCGTGCAGGACCTGATCTCGGTCTACCAGGCGCTCGGCCAGCGTTGCGACTACCCGTTGCACCTGGGTCTGACCGAGGCCGGCATGGGCACCAAGGGCACGGTGGCCTCGGCCGTCGCGCTGTCGGTGCTGCTGCAGCAAGGCATCGGCGACACGATCCGCGTCTCGCTGACGCCGCAGCCCGGCGAGGCCCGTACCCAAGAGGTGGTGGTGGCGCTGGAAATCCTGCAGGCGCTGGGCCTGCGCAGCTTCAACCCCAGCGTCACCGCTTGCCCGGGTTGCGGCCGCACGACCAGCACCACCTTCCAGGAGCTGGCCAAGCAGATCGACGACTTCCTGCGCGCGCAGATGCCGGTCTGGCGCGCCCGCTACCCCGGTGTCGAAGAGATGAAGGTGGCCGTGATGGGCTGCATCGTCAACGGCCCGGGCGAGAGCAAGCACGCCAACATCGGCATCAGCCTGCCGGGTACCGGCGAAGCGCCGGCCGCGCCGGTCTTCATCGACGGCGAAAAAGCGATGACGCTGCGCGGCGAGGGGATTGCGCGCGAGTTCCAGACCATCGTCGAGCAGTACATCGAGCGCCGCTACGGCACGGTGACCGCCGCGCATTGACGGTGGCCTGAACCTCCTCCGCTCGCCGGGCGCGACCAGGTCGCGTCCGCCCCTGTCTTGAGCCCGCCTCCTTCATGAGGCGCGGCGTTCTCCTGCAAGCCACCATGACCAAGGTTCTCCAAGCCATCAAGGGCATGAACGACATCCTGCCGGGCAGCATCCCGCGCAAGGACAAGCTGCCCGATTCGGCGCTATGGCACTGGTTCGAGTCCACCGTGCGCACGGTGCTCGCCCGCTACGGCTACCAGTACATCGTCACGCCCATCGTCGAGCCCACCGCGCTGTTCGTGCGCGGCCTGGGCGAAGTGACCGACATCGTCGAGAAGGAGATGTACTCCTTCACCGATTCGATGAACGGCGACAAGCTGACGCTGCGCCCCGAGGCCACCGCCGGCATCGTGCGTGCGATGGTCGAGCACAACGCGCTGTACAACGGCCCGCTGCGTCTGTGGACGATGGGCGCGATGTTCCGCCACGAGCGGCCGCAGAAGGGCCGCTATCGCCAGTTCCACCAGCTGGACGTCGAAGCGCTGGGCTTCGCAGGGCCGGACGTCGATGCCGAGATCATCCTGATGGTGCGACGGCTGTGGAAGGAGCTCGGCCTCATCGAGGGCCAGCACGTGCGTCTGGAGCTGAACAGCCTGGGGCAACCGGCGGAGCGGGCTGCGCACCGCGCCGCGCTGATCGCGTACTTCGAGGCGAACGCCGGCCAACTGGACGAAGAGGCCAAACGCCGCCTGCACAGCAACCCGTTGCGCATCCTGGACACCAAGAACCCGGCGATGCAGGCGATGGTCGAAGCCGCGCCCAAGCTGATGGACTTCCTCGGCGAAGAGACGCTGGCGCACTTCAACGCCGTCCGTGCGATCCTCGACGCTGCCGGGCTCGAGTACCGCGTCAACACCCGCCTGGTTCGCGGCATGGACTACTACAACCTGACGGTCTTCGAGTGGGTCACCGACCACCTCGGTTCGCAGGGTACGGTGTGCGGCGGTGGCCGCTACGATGGGCTGATCGAGCAGCTCGGCGGCAAGAGTGCGCCGGCTGTCGGGTTTGGTCTGGGCATCGAGCGCCTGCTGCTGCTGATCCAGGAATTGCAGCTACCGGTGCCCAGCGGCGCGCCCGATGTCTACGCCGTGATCCCCGACCCGAGCGCTTTGCCGCAGGCCTTGGCCACGCTGGAAGCGCTGCGAGGTGAGGGCGTCGCAGTCCAGATGCATGCTGGCGGCGGCAACTTCAAGTCGCAGTTCAAGAAGGCCGATGCGAGCGGCGCTCGCTTTGCATTGATCTTCGGCGGTGACGAGCTGGCGCGCGGCATGGTGAGCGTGAAGGCGCTGCGCGATGCGGGCATTGCCCAGGTCGAGCAGCCGCTGGATGCGGCCTCCAGCTGGGCCAGCATGCTGCTGGCCTCTCGGCGGGACGCATAATCCCGGCTTTCGCCCACGGCAGTGGGCTTCTGGCACTCACAGCCTGCTCGTTCCGAGCGGGCCCTTTGGTTTGATCGGCTCATGGCAAGCAATCTCGATCTGCAAGAACAGGAACAGCTCGATGAGCTGAAGGCGTTCTGGAAGCAATACGGCAACCTGATCACCTGGGGCGTGACGCTGGTGTTGGGTGCCTTCGCGGCCTTCAACGGCTGGAACTACTGGCAACGTGACCAGGGCACCAAGGCCGCCGTGATGTACGAAGAATTCGACAAGGCCATCCAGGCTGGCGATGCCGACCAGGCCGGTCGCGTCTTCTCGGACCTGAAGGAGCGTTACGCCCGCACGGCCTACGCCCAGCAGGCCGGTCTGCAGGCCGCCAAGCTGCAAGCCGACAAGGGCAAGGACGACGCCGCGCAGGCCAGCCTGACCTGGGTTGCCGAACAGGCCACCGATGAAGAGTACAAGGCGTTGGCGCATTTGCGTCTGTCGGCCCTGCTCCTGGACAAGAAGGCGTACGACGATGCGCTGAAGCATCTCGACGCGATCAAGTCGCCCGAGTTCGCCGCGCTGGTGGACGACCGCCGGGGCGACATCCTGCTCGCCTCGGGCAAGAAGGACGACGCCTCGAAGGCCTACATGGCCGCTTACAAAGCGATGAACGATCAGGTGGAGTACCGCCGCATCGTTGAGGCCAAGCTGGCCAGCCTGGGTGCCGCACCCGAGCCGGCCGCTGCAGCCAGCGGGGTGGCTCAGTGATGGCGGTCCGCACGTCAACCAAACTGGCTGCCGCCGGCCTGGTGGCCTTGGCCGTGTTGGCCGGCTGTGCCGCGGACAAGCCCAAGCCCGCGAGCCTGGAGCCGCTGGAGTCGCAGATTGCCGGCCGCCAAATCTGGAACACGCGCCTGAGCGATGTGACCTTTCCGCTGTTGGTGACCGTGCGCGCCGGTCGCTTTCACGTTGCTGCAGACAACGGCACCGTCGTTGCGCTGGAGGCTGCGACCGGCCGCGAGATCTGGCGCGGTGACGCAGGCGGGCGCTTGTCTGCCGGTGTCGGCAGCGACGGTCGCTACGCGGCGGTCGTGACCCGCGACAACGAACTGGTCGTGATGGACGGCGGCAGCGTCACCTGGCGTGCAAAGCTCGAGTCGCCAGTCGTGACGGCGCCGCTGGTCGCCGGCGAGCGCGTCTTCATCGTCGGCGTCGACCGCATCGTGCATGCCTTCGACGTGCTCGATGGCCGCCGCCTCTGGACGCTGAAGCGCCCGGGCGATGCCTTGACGCTGTCGCAAGCCGGTGTGCTGGCGGCCTACAAAGACACCTTGCTGGTCGGGCAGGGCGCTCGCCTGCTGGGGCTGGACCCGTTGAAAGGCACCGTTCGCTGGGACACCGCGTTGACCACGCCGCGTGGCACCAACGAGGTCGAGCGCCTGGCCGATCTGGTCGGCCCGCCGTCACGCACCGGCAGCGTGTTCTGCATGCGTTCGTTCCAGAACGCGGTGGGCTGCATTGACGCCGAGCGTGGCACGCTGAAGTGGGTGCAAAACGGTGGTGGCGTCGAGGCTGTCGGCGGCAACGACGAGTACGTGGTCAGTGCAGACGGCAGTGATCGCATCACCGCTCGCAAGCGCGCCAGTGGCGAGTTGGCCTGGACCAGCGAAATGCTGTTGAATCGTGCGGTGAGCGCGCCGGTCGCGATGGGCACGACGGTGGTCTTCGGTGACTACGAGGGCTTGCTGCACTTCATGGCGCAGGACACCGGCAAGCCGCTGTTGCGACTGCCGACCGATGGCTCGCGCGTCGCAGCACCGCCCGTGCTGTCCGACAGCAACCTGCTGGTCGTCACCCGCGCCGGCGGGGTGTTCGCATTCCGACCGGAATAGTTTTTCTCTTGAATTGAAGGCCCCGCCTTGAAACCCGTCATCGCCCTGGTGGGGCGTCCCAACGTCGGCAAGTCCACGCTGTTCAACCGGATGACGAAGAGCCGCGACGCGATCGTTGCCGACTTCGCCGGGCTGACGCGAGATCGCCATTACGGCGACGGCCGGCTGGGCAGCCGCGAGTTCATCGTCATAGACACCGGTGGCTTCGAGCCCGACAGCACGACCGGCATCGTCAAGGAAATGGCACGCCAGACCCGGCAGGCCGTGGCCGAGGCCGACGTGGTGATCTTCGTCGTCGATGTGCGCACCGGCCTGTCCGGCCAGGACCAGGACATCGCGCGCTTCCTGCGCCAAGCCAACAAGCGGGTGCTGCTGGCTGTCAACAAGGCGGAAGGGATGTCCGAATCCCCGCTGCTGGCCGAGTTTCACGAGCTGGGCATGGGCGAGCCGCACCCGGTATCGGCGGCGCACGGGCAGGGCATCCGCAGCCTGCTGGAAGCGGCGTTGGTCGACTTCCCGGAGGAAGACGAAGAAGCCGCCGAGCCAGACGAGAACGCGCCGATCCGCCTGGCGGTGGCCGGTCGGCCGAATGTCGGCAAATCGACGCTGATCAACACCTGGCTGGGCGAAGAGCGCTTGATCGCGTTCGACATGCCGGGAACGACACGCGACGCGATCCACGTTCCGTTCGAGCGCGACGGCAAGCGCTTCGAACTGATCGACACCGCCGGCCTGCGCCGCAAGGGCAAGGTTTTCGAAGCGATCGAGAAGTTCTCCGTCGTCAAGACTTTGCAGGCGATCGCCGATGCGAACGTGGTGGTGCTGATGGTCGATGCCACGCAGGGTGTCAGCGACCAGGATGCGCACATCGCCGGCTACATCCTCGATTCGGGCCGGGCGGTGGTGATCGCGATCAACAAGTGGGACGCGATCGACAGCTACCAGCGCCAGATGTTGGAGCGATCGATCGAGCAGCGCTTGGCGTTCCTGAAGTTTGCGCCGCTGTTGCACATCTCGGCCTTGAAGCGGCAAGGCCTGGGGCCGCTCTGGAAGGCGATTGCCGATGCCCATGCGTCGGCCACCAAGAAGATGCCGACGCCGGTGTTGACGCGTCTGCTGCACGAAGCGGTGGAGCACCAGGCACCCAAGCGCGCCGGTGCCTTCCGGCCCAAGCTGCGCTATGCGCACCAGGGCGGGATGAATCCGCCAATCATCGTGATCCACGGCAATTCGCTGGAGCACGTCACGGATTCGTACAAGCGTTATCTCGAAGGGCGCTTCCGCGAGCATTTCAAATTGGTCGGCACGCCGATGCGCATCGAAATGAAACTCTCACGGAACCCTTTCGCCGACGGCGAACACTGAGAGTGGGCGCGCCTCGGGGCACGCCAGGCGGTGTCAACGGGCCAGATGCCCTTGAACCACGGTGTCGATGGCACCAAAGAGGCCGGATTCCCGGCCCGCTGTGTTAACGTGACAACTCCAACACTTTTTCCAACACGGAGCATATCGTGAGCAACAAAGGGCAACTCCTACAAGACCCCTTCCTGAACCTGCTGCGCAAGGAGCACGTTCCGGTTTCGATCTACCTGGTCAACGGCATCAAACTTCAGGGCCATATCGAATCTTTCGACCAGTATGTTGTGCTGTTGCGCAACACCGTGACGCAAATGGTCTACAAGCACGCGATCTCCACCGTCGTGCCGGGCCGTGCCGTCAACTTCCACGCCGCCGACGCCGGCGACAACACCTGACCGCCGCGCGAACGCTGTCGCTGCCGCAGGCGACTTGGCTTCACGACCGACCTTGAGCGCCGACGCTTACCCGCCCGCGCCCGCTGACACCGAGGCGGCGCGGGCAGTTCTCGTCGGCGTGGACCTCGGTCCGGGTTCATCCTTCGATCCCACCCTCGACGAACTGGCGTTGCTGGCCGAATCGGCTGGCGATGAACCGGTGGCTCGCGTCATTGCCAAACGCAAGGCGCCGGACCCGGCCTTGTTCGTCGGCTCGGGCAAGGCGGACGAGATCAAGCTGATGGTGCAGGCCCATGCTGCCCATGGCGTGATCTTCGACCAGGCCTTGTCACCTGCTCAGCAGCGCAATCTGGAGCGCCATCTCGGTGTGCCTGTGGCTGACCGCACTGCATTGATCCTTGAAATCTTCGCCGCCCGCGCGAAGAGCCACGAGGGCAAGCTGCAGGTGGAACTTGCCAGGCTGCAGTACCTGTCGACCCGACTGGTGCGGCGCTGGAGCCACCTGGAGCGCCAACGCGGCGGTGTTGGCCATCGAGGCGGCCCGGGTGAGGCGCAGATCGAGTTGGACCGTCGGATGATCGGTGACCGCATCAAGTCGGTCAAAGAGCGCCTGGAGAAGGTCAAGCGTCAGCGTGGCACGCAACGCCGTGCGCGCGAGCGCAGCGGCACCTACAAGGTCTCGCTGGTCGGCTATACCAACGCGGGCAAGTCGACGCTGTTCAACGCGATGGTCAAGGCCCGCACTTATGCGGCCGACCAGCTGTTCGCCACGCTCGACACGACCACGCGTTCGCTCTACCTGGGCGAGGCGGGCCGTTCGGTCTCGTTGTCGGACACCGTCGGCTTCATCCGAGACCTGCCGCACAAGCTGGTCGAGGCGTTCCAGGCGACGCTGCAGGAGGCGGCCGATGCCGACCTGCTGCTGCACGTGATCGACGCCAGCAGCCCGGTGCTGCAGGAGCAGCAGGCCGAGGTCGAGCGGGTGCTGGAAGAAATCGGCGCCCAGGGCATTCCGCAGATCCTGGTGTTCAACAAGCTCGATCGCATCGAGCCAAGCCACCGGCCGCGCGTGCTGCACGACGAGCTGGAAGTGGCGCCGAACGTGCGCGTGCCGCGGGTTTTCGTCAGCGCCCTGACCGGCGAAGGTCTGGGCAAGCTGCGTGAGCTGATTGCGGCGCATGCAGCCCCGCCGGCCTTGAGTTCCGAGCCTGAAGCCTTCACCTTGCCTGACGGCAGCGTCGCGCCGACGCCGCGTCACTGAATCCGACTTTCCATCCTATTCAATACGGGCCCCATGGCATGAGCATGCGAACCCTTCAACCCGATGCCCCCGGCTTCGGCGCCCGCCTCGGCGCGCTGGCACGTGCTGCGCGCGCTCTCGTGATGAACAACGGCAGGCACGACGGCCCGCCTGACCTGGACGAGCTCTGGCGTGACTTCAACCGCAAGCTGTCGGGCCTGTTCGGCGGCAAGGGCGGTGGTGGCCCCCGCAGTGGTGGCCCGGAAGACCCCGGCTTCCAGCCTGACATGAAAAGTGCCGGCATCGGCCTCGGTTTGATCGTCGGCCTGGTGGTGCTGATCTGGGCCGGCAGTGGCCTGTTCATCGTCCAGGAAGGCAACCAGGCGGTGGTCACCACCTTCGGCAAGTACAGCACCACGGTGTCCGCCGGCATGCAGTACCGCCTGCCATACCCCTTCCAGGCCCATGAGACGGTTCCGGTCACGCAGCTGCGCTCGGTCGAGGTTGGCCGCAACACGGTCGGTCAGGCCACGGGTCTGCGTGATTCATCGATGCTGACTCAGGATGAGAACATCGTCGACATCCGTTTCATCGTGCAGTACGTGCTGAAGGACGCGCGGGCCTTTTTGTTCGAGAACCGCGACACCGACCAGGCGGTCGTGCAGGCCAGCGAATCGGCCGTGCGCGAGATCGTCGGCAGCAGCAATGTCGACTCGGTGCTATACGAGAAGCGCGACGCGATTGCGACCCTGCTCGCGAAATCGATCCAATCGCAGCTCGACAAGCTGAACGCTGGTGTCACGATCAAGAACGTGAACCTGCAGAACGTGGCGGTGCCCGAGCAGGTGCAGGCGTCGTTCGACGACGCCGTCAAGGCCGGCGCCGACCGCGACCGCTTCAAGAACGAAGGTCAGGCCTACGCCAGCGATGTCATTCCCAAGGCGCAGGGCACGTCGTCGCGCCTGCGTGCGGAGGCTGAGGGCTATCGCTCCCGCATCATCGCCACTGCCGAGGGTGATGCCGAACGCTTCAACTCCGTCTACACCGAATACCAGAAGGCGCCGGCGGTAACGCGGGACCGCCTGTACATCGACACGATGCGTGAGGTCTATTCCAACGTCAGCAAGGTCATGGTCGAGACCCGAAATGGCTCCAACCTGCTGTACCTGCCGCTGGACAAGCTGATGCAGCAGTCCGGCTCGACGGCGCCTGCGGCCGCCGCCACGCCAACCCCGACGCCGCCGGCGGACGCGAACGCCGACCGCACACGCGACATCCGCAGCCGCGACCGCGACAGCCGCTGAAACGCCGCTGACGCCCACTTGCGCCGAAACCCATTGGAAACCTCATGAACCGATTCGCCGTCATCGTCGGCAGCGTGCTGGTGCTGCTCGTGCTGGCTGCCTCGACGCTGTTCATCGTCGACCAGCGCCAGGTCGCCGTCGTCTACGCCCTGGGCGAGATCAAGGAAGTGATCACCGAGCCAGGCCTGAAGGTCAAGCTGCCGCCTCCGCTGCAAAACGTCGTCTTCCTCGATCGCCGCATCCAGACGCTCGACAGCCCCGAGGCCAAGTCGATCTTCACCGCCGAGAAAAAGACGCTGGCCATCGATTGGCTGGTCAAGTGGCGCATCGCGGATTCGCGTCAATTCATCCGCAACAACGGTGTCGACCTGCGCAACCTCGAAAACCGCCTGAGCCCGGTCGTGCAGGCTGCGTTCAACGAAGAGGTCACCAAGCGCAACGTGGGCATGGTGCTCGCTACCGAGCGCGAGAAGATCATGAACGACGTGAAGGCGCGTCTGGCGGAGCCGGCCAAGTCCTTCGGCGTCGAGATCATCGACGTGCGGATCAAGCGCGTCGACTTCGTCGCCAGCATCACCGACTCGGTCTACCGCCGCATGCAGTCCGAGCGCCAGCAGGTGGCCAACGAGCTGCGTTCCAAGGGCCAGGCCGAAGGCGAACGCATCCGCGCCGACGCCGACCGCCAACGCGAAGTGATCATTGCAGAGGCCTACCGCGACGCGCAGAAGATCAAAGGTGAGGGCGACGCGAAAGCTTCGGCCATCTATGCCAGCGCCTTCGGTCGCGACGCCCAGTTTGCGCAGTTCTACCGCAGCCTCGAGGCCTATAAGCAGAGCTTTCGCAACAAGAGCGACGTGATGGTCGTCGACCCTTCGTCGGACTTCTTCAAGGCGATGCGTGGCAGCGGCGGCGGAAGCGCACCGCCGGCCAAGAAGTGAGCCGGGGCGCGCCAGCCGCTTGGAAAGTGGCCTGAACCATGGGTGACCTGCTCATTCCAGCACTGGCGCTGATGCTGGTGTTCGAAGGCCTGTTGCCGTTTTTCAGCCCGGGCCGCTGGCGCGAGATTTTCCTGCGTGCCACCCAGCTGAGCGACGGCCAGATCCGCTTCATCGGCTTGACCAGCATGCTGATCGGGCTGGCGGTTTTGCTGCTTTTGGGCAACTGAGGGCGGCGCGTCAAGTACCCGCTTGGCGAAACCCCCCCTGTACAATGCCGGTTTTAACCCCGGTGCTTTTTCATGTCCTCTGCTTGGCTGTTGCCAGAGCACATTGCTGACGTCCTGCCCGCAGAGGCCAGGCGCATCGAGGAACTGCGACGCCAATGGTTGGACCGGGCCCGCGGCTACGGCTTCGAGCTGGTGATGCCCCCGCTGCTGGAGTACCTGGACTCATTGCTGTCCGGGACCGGCCGTGAACTGGACCTGAAGACCTTCAAGCTGGTCGATCAACTCTCCGGCCGAACGCTCGGCCTGCGCGCCGACACGACGCCGCAAGTCGCCCGCGTCGACGCCCACTTGCTCAACCGCGAAGGCGTGACGCGCCTGTGCTACTGCGGCCCCGTGCTGCACACGCGGCCCTCGGGCCTGCACATGACGCGCGAGCCCCTGCAGTTCGGCGCCGAGATCTTCGGCCATGCCGGCCTCGAGGCCGACCTGGAAGTGCAGGAGCTGGCGCTCGACGGTCTGGGTGCCATCGGCGCGCGCGAGCTGACGATCGACCTGGGTGACGCCCGTGTCGTGCGCTCGGTGCTCGCGGGCGTACCGCTGGATGCCGCTGCGCTGACTGAACTGGTGGCCGCCTTGACCGCCAAGGACGGCAGCGCCGTGCAGGCGTTGGCGCGCCAATGCCCACCGGAAACGCGCGCCGGTTTGGCTACGCTGATGGAGCTGTACGGCGGCGACGAGGTGCTGGAACAGGCACGCCACCGCCTGCCGGCTCGTGCACCGATTGCTGCAGCTTTGACCGACCTGGCGTGGCTGGCCGGCCACCTGCGCCAGTCGAACCCCGAGGTGCGCATCGGCTTCGACCTGTCGGACATGAGCGGCTACGCCTACTACAGCGGCGTGCGCTTTGCGATCTATGGTGCAGGCTCGACCAACGCGCTGGTGCGCGGAGGTCGCTACGACGAAGTCGGCGCCGTATTCGGCCGGAACCGCCCGGCGGTGGGTTGCAGCCTGGACCTGAAGGGTCTGACCGCGGTGACGCCGATCGCGCCGCCGCGGGCTGCTGTGCGTGCGCCCTGGGGCGAAGACGCCGGCCTGCGCGCCGCTGTGCGCCAACTGCGCGCCCAGGGCGAGACGGTGGTCTGCATCTTGCCGGGCCACGAGCACGAAACCCAGGAATTCGATTGCGACCGCGAGTTGGCTGCGGTCGACGGCCAATGGGCTGTGCGCGCGCTCTGACCCGCGGGCAAGCAGCCCACTTCCGAATCCTTTGACTTGATGACATCGATGCAACAGAGCAGCACCAACGCCGCCTCGAGCGGCCATAACGTCGTCGTCGTCGGCACCCAATGGGGCGACGAGGGCAAGGGCAAGGTTGTCGACTGGCTGACCGACCATGCGCAGGGTGTGGTCCGCTTCCAGGGCGGCCACAACGCTGGCCACACACTGGTGATCAAGGGCGTCAAGACGGCGCTTCAGCTGATCCCGTCGGGCATCATGCGCGACGGCGTGGCCTGCTACATCGGCAATGGCGTGGTCGTCGATCCTTCGCACCTGCTGCTGGAGATCGAGCGCCTCGAAAAAATCGGACTGGACGTGCGCTCGCGCCTGTATCTCAGCGAGTCGTGCCCGCTGATCCTGCCGTTCCATGTCGAGGTCGACAAGGCACGCGAAGCGCTGCGCGAAACCAGCGGCGCCGGCAAGATCGGCACCACCGGCAAGGGCATCGGCCCGGCCTATGAAGACAAGGTGGCTCGTCGCGCGCTACGGGTGCAAGACCTGAAGCACCCTGAGCGTTTTGCTGCCAAGCTGCGCGAGCTGCTGGATCTGCATAACTTTGCACTTGGCGGTTACCTGAAGAGCACGCCGCTGGAGTATCAGCCGATCTTCGACCAGGCGATGAAGATGGGCGAGGCGCTGCGGCCGATGATGGCCGATGTGGGTTACCGCATCCACACCGCCAACCGCGCAGGCGCCAACCTGCTGTTCGAAGGCGCGCAAGGCACGCTGCTGGACATCGACCACGGTACCTACCCGTACGTCACCTCCAGCAACTGCGTGGCCGGCAATGCGGCCGCTGGTTCGGGTGTCGGGCCGGACATGCTGCACTACATCCTGGGCATCACCAAGGCCTACACCACGCGCGTGGGCTCCGGGCCGTTCCCGACCGAGTTGCCGATGGACGAGGCCGGCACGGTGGGCCACCACCTGTCGACCATCGGCCAGGAGCGCGGCACGGTGACGGGCCGCCCGCGCCGCTGCGGCTGGCTCGATGCGGCCGCGCTGAAGCGTTCGATCATCATCAACGGCATCTCCGGCCTGTGCTTCACCAAGCTCGACGTGCTCGACGGGCTGAAGGAGATCAAGGTCTGCATGGGCTACACACTGGGTGGCCAGTCGATCGACATCCTGCCGCTGGATGCCGATGACATCGCGGCCTGCCGGCCCGTCTACGAAACCTTCCCGGGCTGGGAAGGATCAACCGCAGGGCTGACGCAGTGGGACCAGCTGCCGCTGAATGCGCGTCGCTACATGGAGCGTGTGCAGTCCTTCATCGGTGCGCCGATCGACATGGTGTCGACGGGTCCGGACCGCGACCACACCATCTTGTTGCGGCACCCCTACAAGGTGGCCTGACCACATTCAAAAGACAGAGGGACAACGATGCTGACCGACGATGGCAAACACCTGTACGTCTCCTGGGACGAATACCACCTGCTGATCGAGCGCCTGGCGCTCAAGGTGCACAACTCGAGTTGGGAGTTCGACCAGATCCTGTGCCTGGCCCGCGGCGGCATGCGCCCGGGCGACGTGTTGTCGCGCGTGTTCGACAAGCCCCTGGCCATCATGTCGACCAGTTCCTACCGCGCCGAAGCGGGCACCATCCAGGGCCGGCTCGATCTTGCCAAGTACATCACCATGCCCAAGGGCGAGCTGGCGGGCAGGGTGCTGTTGGTCGATGACCTGGCTGATTCGGGCGTGACGCTGAAGGCGGTGGTTGACCGCTTGCGGGGCATCCCGTCGATCACCGAGTTGCGCTCGGCGGTCATCTGGACCAAGGCCGTATCGAGCTACACGCCCGACTACTACGTCGAGATGTTGGCCACGAGCCCGTGGATCCACCAGCCCTTCGAAGACTACGACAATCTGCGCCCGGAAGGCTTGGCGCGAAAGCTGTCGGTCTGATCGGCGGGCTTCTTCCTTTGGCCGCGACCACGAGCATCAATGGCCACGTGGTCGGGCTTGTGCACTCCGCAAATTCGCACTCCGCAAATTCGAGCAGTTTGGCGAGCAGTTCGATCAGCGCAACGGCAAAGAAAAAAGGGCCAGCACTTTCGTGCTGGCCCTCTTGTATTTCTTGTTGTTCTTCTGTTCTTATTGCTCTTAACTTTGGTGCCCAGGAGAGGACTCGAACCTCCACGGAGTTACCCGCTAGTACCTGAAACTAGTGCGTCTACCAATTCCGCCACCTGGGCTTAACGTTGTGTCGTAGTCGTTTGAATGACCGCGTTGCAACGAAAGATAGGACTATACCATCAAAACAAAAACGAATGCAAGTACCCCCGCGTTGGGTGGTGCATTGATGAGCGAAGTCGAGGGCATCGTCCTCGGCCACCGCGACGGCCATGGCTTCTTGCAGCGCGATGACGGCGAGCCCGACATCTACCTTGCCCAGCAGGAAATGCGCGCGGTGCTGCACAAGGACCGGGTGCGCGTGCGGGTCATCCGCTACGACCGCAGGGGCCGGCCCGAGGGGCGCATCATCGAGATCCTCGATCGTCGCAAGGCGCCGATCATCGGCCGCCTGCTGCACGAGAACGGCATGTGGCTCGTGGCCCCTGAAGATCGGCGGTATGGGCAGGACATCCTGATCCCGAAGAACGCCACGGCGAGCGCAGCGGCGGGGCAGGTGGTGGCGGTCGAGTTGACCGAGCCTCCGTCGATGTATTCGCAGCCCGTCGGCCGCGTGACCGAAGTGCTCGGGCAGATCGACGACCCGGGCATGGAGATCGAGATCGCGGTGCGCAAGTACGAGGTGCCGCACCGCTTCTCGCCCGAGACGCTGGCGCAGGCCGCGGCGCTGCCTGACAAGGTGCGTGCCGTCGACATGAAGCACCGCATCGATCTGACCGACGTGCCGCTGGTGACCATCGACGGTGAAGACGCGCGCGACTTCGATGACGCGGTCTACTGCGAGCCGCACAAGAGCGGCCGCGGCAAGACGGCGTTCGACGGCTGGCGCCTGCTGGTCGCGATCGCCGACGTCAGCCACTACGTCAAGCCGAGTGAACCGCTGGACGAGGACGCTTACGAGCGTGCGACCTCGGTCTACTTCCCTCGCCGCGTCATCCCGATGCTGCCGGAGAAGCTGTCGAACGGCCTGTGCTCGCTGAATCCCGAGGTCGATCGCCTGAGCATGGTCTGCGACATGCTGATCAACAGCGATGGCGAGATGCACGCGTACCAGTTCTACCCTGCCGTCATCTGCTCGCACGCCCGCTTGACCTACACCGAGGTGGCGGCGGCACTCGCCAACACCCGTGGGCCCGAGGCAGCGAAGCGGCGCGACATCCTGCCGCAACTGCTGAACCTGCACGAGGTCTACCGTGCACTGCTGAAGGCGCGCCACCGTCGCGGTGCGATCGACTTCGAGACGACCGAGACGCAGATCGTGTGCGACGAAAACGGCCGCATCGAAAAGATCGTGCCGCGCACGCGCACCGACGCGCATCGCCTGATCGAAGAGGCGATGTTGGCCGCCAATGTCTGCGCGGCCGAGTTCATTGCCGGAGCCGAGCATCCATCGCTGTTTCGCGTGCACGAGGGGCCGACGCCCGAGAAGCGCACGACGCTGCAGAACTACCTGAAGAGCCTGGGCCTTGGTCTCGCGATCAGCGAAGACCCGACGCCCGGTGAGTTCCAGGCCATCGCCGAGGCGACCAAGGACCGCGTCGACGCGAGCCAGATCCACATGATGCTGCTGCGCTCGATGCAGCAGGCGATCTACTCACCGGCCAACAGCGGCCACTTCGGCCTGTCCTATGGCGCTTACACCCACTTCACCAGCCCGATCCGGCGTTATCCGGACCTGCTGGTGCATCGGGTGATCAAGGCGGTGTTGGCGAAGAAGCGCTACCACCTGGCCACTGGCGAGCTGGCCGACACGGGCAGCCGCGCCACCAAGCTGCGCAAGGGCAGCAAGGCGGCCAAGCCGCACATCAGCGAGCAAGAACACTGGGAAGGCGCTGGCGCGCATTGCAGCGCCAACGAGCGCCGCGCGGACGAAGCCTCACGCGATGTCGAGGCCTGGCTCAAGTGCCGCTACATGCGCGAGCACCTGGGCGAAGAGTTCGCCGGCACGGTGAGCGCAGTGACGAGCTTCGGCCTGTTCGTGACGCTCGACGCGCTGTACGTCGACGGCCTGGTCCACATCACCGAACTGGGCGGCGAGTACTACCGCTTCGACGAGATGCGGCAAGAGCTGCGCGGCGAGCGCACCGGCATCCGTTACGCGATTGGTGCGCGGGTGCGGGTCCAGGTCAGCCGGGTCGACCTGGACGGCCGCAGGATCGACTTCCGCATGGTGCGTGAAGGCGAAGGCGATCGGTTGCTGGCCCGAGGCCGTTCGACCCCGCGCAGCAGCGAGGCGGACAGTGCGGGTGAGGTGCTGGCCGGTATCGAATCGGCCGACCGCGCCCACAAGCGTGCGACCAAGGCCGCCAAGGCGAGCAAAGGGGCTACCAAGGGCAGGCGCGCTGCCGGCAGCACCGCGCGCGCCAGTTCGTCTCGCGCCAAGGCGACGTCCGAGGCCAAGGCCGGCAAGGCGACCGAAGGCGCGTCAACCCGCAGCGTCAGCAAGCCGCGCAGCAAACGCTGACCATGTGTGGCTTGCGGCTGGCGCGCTCACCGCAGCGCGTCTGCCGCCTCCACCATCGCGTCGATCAACTGGCCGGCGGGCAGGGGCAGGGCGGCGCCATGCGTCTCGACGGCACGGCCGTGCAGCCAGGTGCTGCCGACGGCGACCTGGGCGGCGACGGCAAGGACATCGTCATTGCCGTGGCTGCTCCAGCAACCGCCAATCCAGCCGGCGAGCACGTCCCCGGTGCCCGCGGTGGCCAGGCGTGCATTGCCGCTCGCATTGATGACCGGTTGCCGACCGGGCGCGGCCACGACGCTGCCGGAACCCTTCAGCACCACCACGGCACCGAAGCGGTCGGCCAGCGCCTGGGCCGCACGGAGGCGGTCGGCCTGCAGCCCCGCCGTGTCGGTGGCCAGCAGGCGGGCCGCTTCCAAGGGGTGTGGGGTCATGACCGTGGCCGCGCCCCGTCGGCCGCGTGTTTCCAGTTGGATGGCCAGCGCGCTGTCGGTGGCGATGCAGTTCAACGCGTCTGCATCCAGCACCAGGCGGTGCGCGCGGCTGATCAGTTCGGGCAGCACCTTGCGCACGGCGTCGCCACCGCCACAGCCACAGACCACGGTCGCGTGCTCGACCCAGCCTGCGGTGCGCGCGTCGTGCCACGGGCGTTGCATTAGTTCGAGGCTGGTGGGAGGCTGGGGCAAGCCGCCGTCGAGCGCGCTCACGTAGACGCGGCCGGCACCGGCGCGCAGGCTGGCGCGTGCTGCCAATTGCGCGGCTCCTTGCATGCCGGGCGCTCCGCCGACGACCCAGACATCGCCGAAGTGCCCCTTGTGCGAGGCGTGCGGCGCAGCCAGGCGCGGGCCGAGGGCAATGCGTGCATCGGTGCTGTTCGAAAGCCGGGCCGTAGCCAGCGATGCGCCTGGTGCTGCGCCGAGCCCATCCCACCACACCTGTCCCGAAGCATCGCGGCCCTGCCCGGAAAACAGGCCGGGCTTGGGTGTCAACAGCGCAAGCGTGGCATCGGCCTGCACCAGAACCTCACCCAGCTGCCGCCCGGTGTCTGCGCACAGGCCGGTGGGCAGATCAACGGCGAGCACGGCCGCACCGCGCCGGCGGCAGGCCTGCAGCGCCCGGATCGTCTCGGCCATCTCGCCCTCGGGGCCGCGGCGCTGACCCAGGCCCAGCAAGGCGTCGATCACCAGGTCGGGAGCGGGCTGATCCGCGACGGGCCAATCGATTGCGCCGTGAAGCGCCACCCCGGCCAGCAGGGCCTGGTGTCGCGCGTGGGCGGCATCAGGCGGCAGGCGATCGGGGTCGCCCGTGCAAGTGACGTGGACGCTCTTCCCCGCGGCATGCAGCCACCGGGCGGCCACCAGCCCATCGCCTCCGTTGTTGCCTGGGCCGGCGGCAATCCAGATGTGCCGGGCATGCGGCGCGATGGACAGCGCCAGCCGTGCCACGGCGAGCCCCGCTCGTTCCATCAGCCCATGGGCGGGGGCGTCGGCGAGGGCGGCTTGTTCGATGGCCCGGCTCGCGGCGCTGTCGTACAACAGCGCCGCGGTATCTCCGGGCAACAGTCTGCACGGCCCGTTCATCGGCTGGCTTTCCGAAGTGGCAGGAAGCCCAGCTTAGCGCAGGCGTGCCGGGTCGAGCGTGCTGCAATCGAACGGCGCCGCCCGGCCGGCCATCTGGTCGGCCAACAGCCGCCCACAGGCGGCGGCCTGTGCCCAGGCGTTGGCGCCATGGCCGATGTTGAGCCACAGCCCGTTCGCCGACGCCCGGCCGACCGCCGGCATGCCATCCGCGAGGTGATCCTGGCGACCAACCCAGGGCTGGGCCCGTGCGGTGCGTGTCGCACCGGGAAAAGTCGCCTCCAGCGTCGCATACAGCCGCGCCAGCACTGCGGACGCCGGGCGTGACGGCAGGGCGCCGATCGACGCGACGCCAGCCACACGCAGCCGATCGCCCATGCGGCTGATCGTGATGCCGACCGCCGGGTCCAGCACGGCACCGCTGGGGCCGAAGGTTTCGCCGGCATCTGCCGCCACGTGACGCGGGGCCGTCACCGAATGCACATGGCCCCAAGCCACGCGTGGCCGCGCGGCGCCCGGCAGCAGGCGAGATGCCGCTTCGGCGCTGCATAGCACCACGGCATCAAAAGTCTGCGGGCCTTCGTCTACGACCGTGGCGGCGCCTGTCGAGCCGACGCTCAGCGCACTTTCGGCGATGTCGCGACAACGCTCGGTCTGAAGCTCGACCTGTTGGCGCGCGCCGCTGCCGGTGGCGAGCCCGGTGACTTCCTGCTGGAACTGAAAGCGTGCGCCCAGGCGAAGGGCTTCGACCCGCAGCGCATGGGCGAACTGACGGCCGTTCGCGGTCTCGCCCGCCCGCCAGTACAGCGCGCCGTGCAACGGCAGCGTCGGGTTGATGCCCGGCTCGGTGGCGCGCGCGTCGTCGGCGCTCAACCAGCGCACCGGCAAACTCGAAGCGGCGTGGGTGACGAGCAGTGCCTGCGCGCGGCTGGCATCGCGCGGCGTTCGCATCAGGGCCATCACGCCGCTGTGGTGGTCGTACTCCAGCTGGTGGGCGGCCGCGATCGACTGCACCCGCTCCAGGCTCAACTGGGCCAGGTCGCGCAGGCAGGTCAGCCGTGCCGCCTGAGCTGGCTGGCGGGCAGCGCGCCAGCGTCGCCACAGCCATGGCCACGCGGTGGGCTTGGCCGGAAGTCGTTCGAGCCCACCCCAGCCGCCGACGGCAGCGTGCGCGAGGGCCAAGCCCGGCGCCAGCACGCTGGCGGGCGCAAAGCTGCCCTCGGCCGCGATGCTGCCGCGGCGTTCGTAGACGATGACCTCGTGACCATCGCGGGCCAGTTCGTAGGCGGTCATGACGCCGGTCAGGCCGGCGCCGATCACGGCGACTCGCATCGTTCAGGCCCGCCTGCCGCGACAGCAGGGCCGGGCGCGGACGGGGTGGGTGAGGTGGGCGGCCAGCCGCTCGGCGGTCGCAAGTTGGGCTGCTATAATCTTTGGGTTTTGCTGATTGCCCATGGCTCGTATGGGTCGCTCGGGCGTCAGTCAAACCGGAAAGCCCGTTTTCTTTAGGGCATCGGCTCGATCACGAGGCTTTCTGAAGTTCGCGAACCCGGCTTATTCAAGGTGTCGCATGCGACGTCAGCCCCTTGTCACAAGGGGCAAACGCTGTAGCGATGTGTGCCGGGATTCTAGACCCAACCTTCGGAGTACCTATGTCCGTTTCGATGCGTGAAATGCTGGAAGCCGGTGTGCACTTTGGCCACCAAACCCGCTTCTGGAACCCCAAGATGGCCCCGTTCATTTACGGCCATCGGAACAAGATCCACATCATCAACCTCGAAAAAACGCTGCCCAAGTTCGAGGAAGCGATGAAGTTCGTGCGCCAGCTGTCCAGCAAGCGCGGCACGATCCTGATGGTGGGCACCAAGCGCCAGGCGCGCGAAGTCGTCGCATTGGAAGCCCAGCGTGCCGGCATGCCCTTCGTCGACCAGCGCTGGCTGGGCGGCATGCTGACCAACTTCAAGACGGTCAAGGGTTCGCTGAAGAAGCTGAAGGACATGCAGGCCACCAAGGATTCCGGCGCCGAAATGCGCATCAAGAAGGAAGCCTTGATGTTCGACCGCGAACTGGCCAAGCTGGAAAAGGACATCGGCGGCATCCAGGACATGAACGCGCTGCCCGATGCGCTGTTCGTGATCGACGTCGGCTTCCACAAGATTGCAGTCGCTGAAGCCAAGAAGCTGGGCATCCCGGTGATCGGCGTGGTCGACACCAACCACTCGCCCGAAGGCGTGGACTACGTGATCCCCGGCAACGACGACTCGGCCAAGGCCGTGGCGCTGTACGCCCGCGCCGTGGCTGACGCGGTGCTGGAAGGCAAGGCCAACGCCGCCACCGACCTGGTGCAGGCCGTGGCCGCCGACGGCGACGAGTTCGTCGAAGTCAGCGACAACGCCTGATCCCCTCAGCGCGCAAGCGCCTTGTCGAACGAGGGGCTGTCACAGCCCCTTTTTCGTACCCAGTGATGCCCCAGACACGAGGTCTGGACGGAACTTTCGGCGCCGGGCCACGCCCTGACGCCACAGCAACGGAGAGATGAAGATGCCTGCAATTACCGCCAGCATGGTTGCCGAACTGCGCGCCAAGACCGACGCGCCGATGATGGAATGCAAGAAGGCGCTGACCGAAGCCGACGGCGACATGAGCCGCGCCGAGGAAGTCCTGCGCGTCAAGCTGGGCACCAAGGCCGGCAAGGCCGCTTCGCGCGTCACCGCCGAAGGCGTCATCAGCGCCGCGGTGAACGGCACCACCGGCGCGCTGCTGGAAGTCAACTGCGAAACGGACTTCGTGTCGAAGAACGACTCGTTCCTGGCCTTCACCAAGTCCTGCGCCGAGCTGATCGCCGCCAACAACCCGGCCGACGCCACCGCACTGTCGGCGCTGCCGCTGTCGCAAGACGGCTTCGGCCCGACGGTCGAGGACGTGCGCAAGGGCCTGATCGGCAAGATCGGCGAGAACATGGCCATCCGCCGCTTCAAGCGTTACGCCAATGGCGGCAAGCTCGCCAGCTACCTGCACGGCACCCGCATCGGCGTGGTCGTTGAGTACGACGGTGACGACGTGGCCGCCAAGGACGTGGCCATGCATGTGGCCGCGATGAAGCCGGCCGCGTTGTCGTCGGCTGAAGTGCCGGCCGAGCTGGTCGAGAAGGAGCGCAAGATTGCCGCCGAGAAGGCGGCCGAGTCGGGCAAGCCGGCCGAGATCGTCGCCAAGATGGTCGAGGGCTCGGTGCAGAAGTTCCTGAAGGAGGTCTCGCTGCTCGACCAGGTCTTCGTGAAGGCGGCCGACGGCAAGCAGACGGTCGGTCAGATGCTGAAGGAAAAGGCCACCTCGGTGAAGAGCTTCACCTTGTACGTGGTCGGCGAAGGCATCGAGAAGAAGGTCGACGACTTCGCTGCCGAAGTGGCTGCCCAGGTGGCCGCCGCCAAGGGTCAGTAAAGACCTGCAAAGCCCGCCTCGCGCGGGCTTGTGCGACGGCTTGTGATCCGGGCCGCCGCGTAAACTGCCAGCCGATTCAAAAGATCACCTGTTACCTCAAGTCCCTAGGGAGTGCCCTGCATGCCGGCGTACCGACGCATCCTGCTGAAATTGTCCGGTGAGGCCCTGATGGGCGATGACGCCTATGGCATCAACCGGGCCACCATCGTGCGCATGGTGCGCGAGGTGCAGGAGGTCACGCAGCTGGGCTGCGAAGTGGCGGTGGTGATCGGTGGCGGCAACATCTTCCGCGGCGTGGCTGGCGGCTCGGTCGGCATGGACCGAGCGACCGCCGACTACATGGGCATGCTGGCCACCGTGATGAACGCGCTGGCCCTGGCCGACACGATGCGCCAGGAGGGCATGACGGCCCGCGTGATGTCGGCCATCAGCATCGAGCAGGTGGTCGAGCCCTATGTGCGGCCGAAGGCGCTGCAGTACCTCGAAGAGGGCAAGATCGTTGTCTTCGCTGCCGGCACCGGCAACCCCTTCTTCACCACTGACACCGCGGCCGCGCTGCGGGGCGCCGAAATCGGCGCGCAGATCGTGCTGAAGGCGACCAAGGTCGATGGTGTGTACACCGCCGACCCGAAGAAGGATCCGGACGCCACCCGCTATACGAACATCTCGTTCGATGAGGCCATCGCAAAAAACCTGCAGGTGATGGACGCGACCGCGTTCGCGTTGTGCCGCGACCAGAAGCTGCCGATCAAGGTGTTTTCGATCTTCAAGCCCGGCGCGTTGAAGCGTGTGGTGCAAGGTGAAGACGAAGGCACCCTGGTGCATGTCTGAGGAGAGTCGACCATGACAATTGCCGATATCAAGAAGAACGCCGAGACCAAGATGGCCAAGTCCATCGAGGCGCTGAAGAACGACCTGCAGAAGGTGCGTACCGGTCGTGCCCACCCGGGCATCCTGGACCAGGTGCACGTGGACTACTACGGCTCGATGGTGCCGATCAGCCAGGTGGCGAACGTCAGCCTGCTGGATGCGCGCACGATCAGCGTGCAGGCCTGGGAAAAGGGCATGTCCGGCAAGATCGAGAAGGCCATCCGCGAGTCGGATCTGGGCCTGAATCCGTCGGCGCAGGGTGACCTGCTGCGCGTGCCGATGCCGGCGCTGACCGAAGAGCGCCGCAAAGAGCTGACCAAGGTCGTTCGCCACGAAGGCGAGAACGCCAAGGTGGCTGTGCGCAACCTGCGCCGCGACGCCAACGAGCACCTGAAGAAGCTGCTCAAGGACAAGGAAATCTCCGAAGATGACGAGCGTCGTGCACAGGACGATGTCCAGAAGCTGACCGACCGCACTGTCTCAGAGATCGACAGGCTGGTCCAAGCGAAGGAAGCCGACGTCCTGGCGGTTTGAGCCTGATGGCCACTCCGTCCCATGCGGCTTCCGGCCGCGACCCAGGCGTGCCGCGCCATGTCGCCATCGTGATGGATGGCAACGGCCGCTGGGCCAAGCGTCGCTTCATGCCGCGCGTGTTCGGGCACAAGTTCGGCATGGAGACCGTCGTGCGCGTGATCGACGATTGCGCACGCCGCGGCATCGAATACCTCACCGTCTACGCCTTCTCGTCCGAGAACTGGAAGCGGCCTGACGAAGAAGTGTCGGGCCTGATGAACCTGGTGTTGGTCGGGGTGTCGAAGTACCTCAAGCGCCTGGCCAAGGACGGCGTTCGCATCAAGGTGATGGGGGATCGCTCGGCCGTGTCCGAGAAGGTCCGCCAGGCTTGGAACGAGGCCGAGGAACTGACCAAGGACAACCCCGGTCTCACCCTGACCGTGGCCTTCAACTACGGCGGCCGGTGGGACATCGTCCAGGCGTGCAAGCGTGCGCTGGCGGACGGTGTCGCGCCGGAAGCCTTGAGTGAGGATTCCTTGAGTCGCTACATGGCCCTGGCCCATGCACCAGATCCGGACCTGTTCATCCGCACCGGCGGCGAAGTGCGCGTGAGCAACTTCCTGCTGTGGCAGCTGGCCTACGCCGAGTTCTACTTCACCGACTGTCTCTGGCCCGATTTCGATGCGGCCGAGATGGACAAGGCCATCGCCGCCTTCGCAGGTCGGGAGCGCCGCTTCGGTGGCGTGCCGGCCGCCGCCTCCCTCAACGAGGCCTCGTCGGCCTGACCCCCATGCTGCTGCAACGCGTGATCACGGCGTTGGTGTTGTTGGCGCTGCTGCTGCCGGCACTGCTGGCCGATAGCCTGTTGCCTTTTGCAGCGTTGACGCTGCTGATGATCGGTGCAGCCGGCTGGGAGTGGGGCCGGCTGAACAGCATGGGCAACACCGGCGCGGTGGTGATGGGTGCGGCGGTCGCCTTGACCTGCGGTGCGGCCTGGTGGGCGGGTTGGGGCCTGGCGGCACCGGCAGCCGTCTGGTGGATTGCGCTGATCGGCTGGGTGATCGGCGGCGGCTTGGCGCTGCGGGCGGGTCCCAAGGCCTGGCCGCAGCTGCCCCAGGTGGCGCGGCTGGTGCTGGGGTGGTTGATGCTGTCGGTCGCCTGGCTGGCGTTGGCTGCGGCCAAGCAGCGAGGGCTGGGCTTCATCCTCTCTGCCATGTGCATCGTCTGGGCGGCCGACATTGCCGCCTACTTCGGTGGTCGCACGTTCGGCCGCCGGAAGCTGGCGCCTTCGATCAGCCCCGGCAAGAGCTGGGAAGGTGTGTGGTCCGGCATGGTCGGTGTCGGCCTGCTGGCCTGGGGCTGGATGGCCGCCGAGAAGGTGTGGCCGGTGGCCGGGCCCAGCGTGTTCTCGACGTTGCTGACGCAGCGTGGCCTTGTGCTGTTCGCCCTGGGCCTGGTCGCGCTGTGCGGTTTGAGCGTGGTTGGCGACTTGGTCGAATCGATGGCCAAGCGTGCTGCGGGTGCCAAGGACTCCAGCCGCCTGTTGCCCGGCCATGGCGGTGTGCTCGACCGGATCGACGCCTTGCTGCCAGTCCTGCCCGCGGTGATGGCGTTGACCGCCGTCTGAAACCCGCCTCTTCACGATTGATTGAAACGGTATCGATGCGACAGCGCCTGTGCGTCCTGGGTTCCACCGGCTCGGTGGGGAGCAACACGCTCGACGTGGTGAGCCGGCATCCCGAGCGTTACGAGGTCGTCGCGCTGACTGGCCAGCAGCGTGTTGACGAGTTGCTGGCGCAGTGCCTGCAATGGAAGCCGCGTTTCGCGGCAATGGTCTTGCCGTCGGCGGCGAAGGAGTTGCGCGAGCGCCTGCGCGAAGCCGGCTCGACCACCGAGGTGATGGACGGCCCGGACGCGCTGGTGCAGCTGGCCGCACACCCGGACGTCGACGCTGTGATGGCCGCCATCGTCGGTGCCGCCGGCCTGCCGCCGTGCATGGCGGCAGCACGTGCAGGCAAACGCCTGCTGCTGGCCAACAAGGAAGCGCTGGTCGTCGGCGGCGCCCAGTTCATGGCTGCCGTGGTCGAAGGCGGTGCGACGCTGCTGCCGATCGACAGCGAGCATTCGGCGATCTTCCAGTGCCTGC
>NZ_DASUNH010000023.1:0-16226 GCF_036277275.1 Ideonella sp.
GGCCTGCCCGGAGGGACTCGAACCCCCGACCTGCTGCTTAGAAGGCAGCTGCTCTATCCAGTTGAGCTACGGGCAGCGCGGGGCGAATTCTAGGCTGCCGCTTGGCGGTACTCAGCGCCGCTCGTATTGTCGGCGTCCGAAGAGCACCTCGCGCGATTGCTCGTCGGTGATCGAGCGGCGCTTGTCCGCCAGCACCTCCACGCCCCGCATCACCGCCGGGCGCTTGGCGATTTCGTCGAACCAGCCCTTCAGGTGCGGGTAGTCGTTCCAGTCGATGCCCTGGTTCTTCCACGAGCGCAGCCAGGGGTAGACGGCGATGTCGGCGATGCTGTAGTCCTTGCCGCCGATGTACCGCGAGTTGGCCAGGCGGCCGTTCATCACCATGTACAGGCGTCTGGCCTCGTTGGTGTAGCGGTCCACCGCATAGGCGATCTTCTCGGGCGCGTAGACCCGGAAGTGATGCGCCTGGCCGAGCATCGGGCCCACGCTGGCCATCTGGAACATCAGCCATTGCAGCACTTCGTACTTGCCGCGGGTGCTGGCGGGCAGCAACTTGCCGGTCTTGCCCGCCAAATACAGCAGGATCGCGCCCGATTCGAACAACGAGATAGGCTGGCCGTCCGGTCCGTCGGGGTCGACGATGGCAGGAATCTTGTTGTTCGGGCTGATCGCGAGAAACTCGGGGTTGAACTGATCGCCGGCGCCGATGTCTATCGGGATGGTCCGATAGGCGAGGCCGCACTCCTCCAGCATGATGTGGACCTTGTGACCATTGGGCGTGGCCCACGAATACACTTCGATCATGACCTCGGCTCCTCGCGCTGGTGTTGCGACTCTAATCCAACCATGCTGAAGTTCATCAGGCAACGGTTGTTTCGCGCCAGCAGTCTCGGGGGCCGCGACGCGCTGCAAGCCTGGGCGGAGTCATCCGGCTGGACCATGCGCAACTCGCGCGACCGCGACGGCTTCATCATCGACGCGCGCGCCGGCCAATTGGAGGGCCGGATCGAATGGGGCCCGTCACAGCGCCACTACATGGGCCCGCACGAGCTGCGACTGCGGGGCGAGCTGCCCGCGCTGAGTGGTGAGGCGCATGCGCTCGTGATGCCGCGCATGCTGCTGGACTCCGTCGAGGCCGAGCTGTTCAACCAGTTCGTCGGCGGGGTACAGACCCGCATGGACGAAGAAACGCCCGAGGAGATGCGCTGGCTGGCCCTGTCGCCCAAACTCAGCGGCGCATTGCTGGGCGAGCTGAAAGCCCACTACGCCGCAGTCAGCAACCGGGTGCCGTGGTTGGCCCACTGGCTGCAGGGCCCCCTCGGAGAGTTGCTGCTGCAGCGTGCGCTCGGCCCGGCCGAGGCTGCGCCACCGTTTGCGCTCATCGTGCAGCGCAACCGGCTCACGTTGCGGGTGGCGCTGCCGGAGCCGGACGTGGCCTCGGTTCAGGCCGCGCAAGCCTTGTTCGCGATGGCGTTGACGCAAGCCCGCGTGACCGCAGACGAGCCTTCGGCGGACGACGAAGGCCCGTCCACCCAATAGCGGCGTCGCGGGCCTTTGTTCAGGCGGCGGGGCGCTTGCCCAGTTCGAGCTTGGCGATCGCGTTGCGGTGCACTTCGTCCGGGCCGTCGGCAAAGCGCAGGGTTCGGGCCCCGGCATAGAAGTTGGCGAGCGGGAAGTCCTGGCACACGCCCGCGCCACCGTGCACCTGCATCGCCCAGTCGATCACCTGGCAGGCCATGCTGGGCGCGACGACCTTGATCATCGCGATCTCGGCCTGCGCGCTCTTGTTACCCGCCACGTCCATCATCCAGGCCGCCTTCAGCGTCAGCAGGCGCGCCTGCTCGATCATGCAGCGGGCGTCGGCGATGCGTTCCTGCGTCACCGTCTGCTGGGCAATCGTCTTGCCAAAGGCCACGCGCTTGAGCGCGCGGTCGCACATCAGCTCCAGTGAGCGCTCGGCCAGGCCGATCAGGCGCATGCAGTGGTGGATGCGGCCCGGACCGAGGCGCCCTTGCGCGATCTCGAAGCCGCGGCCCTCGCCGAGCAGGATGTTGCTGGCCGGCACACGCACGTTGGTGAACTCGATCTCCATGTGGCCGTGCGGGGCGTCGTCGTAACCCATGACCGACAGCGGGCGCAGCACCTTGACGCCCGGTGCGTCCATCGGCACCAGGATCATCGACTGCTGCGAGTGGCGGGCGGCGCTCGGGTCGGTCTTGCCCATGAAGATCATGACCTTGCAGCGCGGGTCGCCGGCGCCGCTGGTCCACCACTTGCGGCCGTTGATGACGTAGTCGTCACCGTCACGCTCGATGCGGGCCTCGATGTTGGTTGCGTCGGACGAGGCGACCGCCGGCTCGGTCATCGCAAAGGCACTGCGGATCTCGCCGCGCAGCAGCGGCTCGAGCCATTGCTTCTTGTGCTCGGCGCTGCCGTAGCGCACCAGCACTTCCATGTTGCCGGTATCCGGGGCCGAGCAGTTGAAGACCTCGCTGGCCCAGGGCACGCGGCCCATGATCTCGGCCAGCGGTGCGTACTCCTGGTTCGTCAGGCCGGCGCCCATTTCGCTGTCGGGCAGGAACAGGTTCCACAGCTTGACGGCACGCGCCTTGGGCTTCAGTTCCTCGATCACCGGCAGCGGCGACCAGCGCTTGCCGGCCTGGGTGTTGGCCTCCAGCTCGGCCCAGTAGCGGGCTTCGTTCGGGTAGACATGCTCGTCCATGAAGGCCGAGACGGCGGCACGCAGCTCCTGTGTCTTGGGGGAGTAGCCGAAGTCCATGGCGGGTCCTTTTGGGTTGCGAGATCGTGAGGTGAGGGGGGGCTCGGCGGGCCGAGGCCGAGGGGGCGGTATCAGGCGGCTTCGGCGAACTGCCACGCCAGCAGGGCGAGGTGGGGCGCGGCATCGCCCGTGGCGCGCGCCTGGCTGCTGGCGGCGGTGCCGTCGACCACGCGCTTGGCAATGCCCTGCGCGATCGCCGACAAGCGGAACAGGTTGTAGGCGAGGTAGAAGTTCCAGTCGGCCATCACCGCATCGACGTTGGCGCGGCCGGTGCGCGCGCAGTAGCGGCGCACGTAGTCGCGCTCGCTCGGGATGCCGAGCGCGGCATGGTCGAGGCCCGCGATGCCGCGGAACACGCCGGCCGGGATGTGCCAGCTCATGCAGTGGTAGCTGAAGTCGGCCAGCGGGTGGCCGATGGTCGACAGCTCCCAGTCGAGCACCGCGGCGATGCGCGGCTGGACGCTGTCGAAGATCAGGTTGTCGAGCCGGTAGTCGCCGTGCACGATGCTGATTTGCGATTCGTCGCGCGCGCTGGCAGGGATGTGCGCCGGCAGCCAGTCCAGCAGCTTGTCCATCGCCGGGTTCGGGCCGGTGACCGAGGCCAGGTACTGCTTGCTCCAGCGGCCGATCTGGCGCTCGAAGTAGTTGCCGGGCTTGCCGTAATCAGCCAAGCCGACCGCGGCCACGTCGACCGTGTGCAGCGCGGCGATCACGCGGTTCATCTCGTCGTAGATCGCGCCGCGTTCTTCGGGTGTGGACTCGGGCAGCGCCTGGTTCCACAACACACGGCCGCCCACGAACTCCATCACGTAGAAGGCGCGGCCGATGATGGCCTCGTCTTCGCACAGCACGTGCATCTGGGCGACAGGCACGTCGGTGTCGTGCAGTGCCGCCATCACGCGAAACTCGCGTTCGATCGCGTGGGCCGATGGCAGCAGCTTCGCGGCGGGCCCGGGCTTGCTGCGCATCACGTAGGACTTGCCCGGCGTGACCAGCTTGTAGGTCGGATTCGATTGACCGCCCTTGAACTGCTCGACGCTCAAGGGGCCGGCGAAACCGGGCAGCTTGTCGGCGAGGTAGGCCTCGAGCGCTGCCGCATCAAAGGCGTGGCTCGCGGCCACGGCCTTGGTGCCGGTGTACTGTTCTTCCATCGGTTCAGTTCCGTTCCATGGGCCGGAAGAACCGACCCGGGTTCAGCGGTCGGTGACCGCCATCAACTTCTCGCGCGACAACACCACCAGCCGCGTCGGCTCGACGCGCAGCACGCCATCGCGCTCCAGTTCCTTCAGCTCCTGGTTCACCCGCTGGCGCGAGGCGCCCAGCAGCTGTGCCAGGTCTTCCTGCGCCAGCTGCAGGCCGATGCGGATCTCTTCGCCTTGCTCGATGCCGTAGCTCTTGGCCAGCAACAGCAGCTGCTTGGCCAGGCGTGCGGCCAGTGGCTTGGTGTTCAGGTCTTCGATCAGGTTGAACATCAGCCGCAGGCGACGGCAATTCAAGCGCAGCAGCGCGTCGTACAGCTCCACGTGTTGCGACAGCAGTTCGCGAAAGTCGGCCTTGCGGATGATCAGCAGCGTGGTCGGGCCATGTGCAGTGGCATCGTGCGTGCGCGGCAGGCCATCGAACAGAGCGATGTCGCCGAACCAGGTGCCCGGCTCCACGTAGGTCAACGAGACCTGCTTGCCGGAGAGGGACACCGAGCTGACGCGCACCGCACCCTTGGCCACGCCAACCCAGTCTTCGGCCGGCGCGCCGCGCGCTGCGAGTGGCGCGCCGTCGGCCAGACGCCGCACCGTGGCCCTGGCCAGGATGGCTGATCGCAGCGTCGCAGAGAGCGTTGAAAACCATGCACCGGCATCGATGTTGTGTCGCTCGTCGATTGTAAGAATGGGGGTATTCATCATTTGTCCCTGACGCGACAGCGGCCGCATCATTGCTGTCGGTATTGTCCACAGTCCCGGCTTCGCAGTCTCGATTCATTGGGGCCAGCCCCGACTCGCACCGTCGCTGGCCCGAGAGGCGAGCCCACCCGGCAACGGCCCTTCGTCCTTCTCAGGAGCCCACCATGCACCACCCCGTGTCGTCAGTGATTTGCTCGCCCGAGGAATGGGAAACCCGTGTCGACCTGGCCGCGGCCTACCGGCTCGTCGCGATGTTCCATTGGGACGACCTGGTCTTCACCCACATCAGCGCGCGCGTGCCGGGTGAAGACAACGCCTTCCTGATCAACCCCTACGGCATGCTGTTCGAAGAGATCACCGCGTCGAGCCTGGTGAAGGTGGACACCGACGGCAACAAGCTCAGCGACTCGCCGTACCCGGTCAACCCGGCGGGCTTCGTGATCCACAGCGCGATCCACTCGGCACGGCACGACGCGCATTGCGTGTTGCACACCCACACGCTGAATGGCGTGGCGGTGTCGGCGCAGCGCGAGGGCGTGCTGCCGATCTCGCAGCAGTCGATCTTCGTACTGGCCGGCCTGGGCTACCACGACTACGAGGGCGTCGCGTTGCGCGACGACGAGAAGCCGCGCCTGGTGCGCGACCTGGGCGACAACAATTACCTGATGCTGCGCAACCACGGCCTGTTGACGGTGGGGGCGACCATTGCTGATGCGTTCCAGGCGATGTACCTGTTCGAGACGGTCTGCGCGATCCAGATCCGAGCGCAGTCGGGTGGTGGCGAGCTGGTTCGGGTGCCGCAGGCCATCATCTCGACCGCGCGCCAGCAGGCCGCACAGGTCACCAAGGGCTTGGGTGGCAACCTGGCATGGCCCGGGCTGAAACGTCGGCTCGACCGCGAGATGCCGGGCTACGGCGTGTAGAAGAGCCTGCTACTTGAAGTCCGGCTTGCGCTTGGCGAAGAAGGCGGCCAGGCCCTCGCCGCCGTTCGGGTGGAAGAGGTTGGTGACGAAGGCGTCGCGTTCGGCATTCATGCCTTCTTGCAGGCTGCGCGCCGGCGCCGCCTGGATCAGCTCTTTCACGGTCGCCACGGCGTTGGGGGCCATGTACGACAGCTGACGCGCCAATGCCAGGGCCTGGTTGAGCGCCTGGCCCGGTTCAGCAAGGCGGTTCACGACGCCGAGGGCATGCAAGCGCTCGGCCGACTGCGGCTCAGCCAGCCAGGCCAGCTCGAGCGCCAGCGCGCGGGGCAGGGCGCGCGCCAGGTGCCAGGTCGAGGCGCCATCGGGCGAGAAGCCCACCTTGGCATAGGAGAGCACGAAACGTGCGTCGTTCGCCGCCACGATCAGATCGCAGGCGAGAGCAAGCGACATACCACCCCCGGCTGCGAAACCTTCGACCGCGGCGATGATCGGCTTTGGAAAGCTGCGCATCGCGTCGACCAGCGCATGAAAAAGATCGATCGATGCGGCCTGTGCCTCGGGCGGGCGCTCGCGGGCGCCGCCGATGCGGTTCAGGTCACCACCGGCGCAGAAGTGCGCGCCGTCACCGCGCAGCACCACCGCGCGAACCTGCGGGTCCGGATCGGCCTGGTTCAGCGCTTCGATCGCGGCGGTCACCGCCTGAGGTGAGAGTGAATTGCGGGTGGCAGGATCCGACAAAGTCAGGATCAGCGTGCGGTCTTCTTGCGCGGTGAGCAGTTCGGAAGGCATGGGATATCGCTGCAAATGCACCGCCATGGGCCCGGCGGCGGAAGACCATTCTTGCACCGTGCCTGCTGGTGGTCCTGTCCCACAGATAACTGCCATTGAGATTCGACCAGATGGTGATGATGGCGCGGCCGGACGGCTGGGCAGATACCCAGCGTATCAGCCCGGCTCGTCGACTCGCGATCATCCCCATTGCGACCCGTCGCAATGACAGTTGTCTGCGGGACAGGACACCTGCCGTTGGGCCAGGATCACAGGGGCATCTCAGCCCCCTGTTCCGGAGGGCAATCTGATAGAGTGATTTGCTACTTGCAACAACAAGTGCCGCCGGAATGCCCCCACGAGCAACCGCGCTGATCTTGGCCTGTGCCACTGCGGCGTTAGCCATCGAGGCCCAGGCCATTGGTTTCGGCCGGTTGACCACGTCGGCGGTGTTGGGGCAGCCGCTGAACCTGCCCATTCCCTTGCGGCTCGATCCTGGCGAACGCCTCGAGCCCGAATGCGTCAGTGCCGAGATCGTCGCCGGCGACACCGCCCTCCATCCCGACCGCATTCGCGTGCGGCTCGAACCTTCCGGCGTATCGGGTGCCGCGTGGCTGGCCCGTGTCACGACGCTCGTTCCGATCGACGAACCGGTGCTCGACATCGCCTTGACGGTGGGTTGCGACAAGCGCTTCTCGCGGCGCTTCGTGGCCTTTGCCGACCCGCCCTCGATCGGCCAGGCCCGGGCGGGGCCGATCGAACTCGACACCGTCGCCGCCCCCGCCAGCGGTGCGGTGTCGATGGTGGCCAACGAGGCCGGGCCTGCGGCCGAAGCCCCGCCGCGCCGCGCGCGGGCCGCCGAGCCATCGGCCGCTCGCAAGCCGGCGCGCCCTGCCGCGTCCGCGTCGGCGCAAGCCAGCCCCAAGTCCACCCAGGGCGCGAAGCGCCGCGCCGCGACGCTGCCCCCCAGCCAGCGGGCGGCCGCGGCAACCCACGGCGGCGCCCGATTGATCCTGGAGTCCGATGGCCCGCGGCTGAAGCTGGACATGGAAGCACCGATCTTCATGCCACCGCCGCTCGCCGCCGGCGACGGCGCCGCCAGCGTGCCCGAGGTCGAAGCGAATGCAGCGACGCAGGCCGAGCGGCTGCACCTGCTGGAAAAGGCCCTTGCTGACCTGCAGCGCGAGAGTCAGGCGGGTCGAGAAGCCGCCGGCGTCTTGAAAGCTCGCCTGGCCGAGGCCGAGAACCGAGGCCGCGCCGTGCCCTGGCTGGTCGGACTGGTGCTGCTGGCCGTGGGCATCGCAGCGTGGTTGGCGTTGCGCTCACGCCGCCACCATCACCATGAAACCAGCGAGGTGCCTGCGCACTGGTGGTCGCCCGTGGCCGAGGCTGAGCCGGTCGCGCCTGAGGAATCGGCGCACTCGAGCAGTGCCCATGTGCTCGAGCCGCCGCCTTCGGATCTGGGCGGATTGGACGAACATCCTCGCGAAGCCGCCGACACGGCGCCGCTGCCGGCAGCGTTGGCAATGGAGCGCGACCTGCCGGCACCCGGAGGCCCCACCAGCGCGCGATCCACCGGCGTCGTGCCGGCGTTGGCGAACTTCCGGCCCGAGCCGATCCACGAGCGCACGATGGTGATCTCGGCACCGCCGCCTTTCATGCGTGCGGAGCCGGCCGCCGTGGATGCCGTGGCCGCGCGCGAGGTGTCGGTCGAAGAGCTGCTGGACCTGGAGCAGCAGGCCGACTTCTTCATCGCCCTGGGGCAGGAGGAAGCCGCCATCGACCTGCTGATGGCGCACTTGCGTGGGACGGGTGGCCTGAGCCCCTTGCCCTACACCAAGCTGTTGGAAATCTATCGTCGCCAGGGCGACCGCGATGCGTACGAACGCATCCGCACGCGCTTCAACCGTCGTTTCAATGCCTATGCGCCTGAATGGGAGGACGGCCCACTGAGCGGGCGCGCGCTGGAAGACTATGCCGAGGTGGTGCAGCATCTGCAGTCGCTGTGGCGCGAGCCGCTGGACGCGATGGCCATGCTCGAAGCGATGCTGTTTCGCAAGGACGCGGCCTACGAGCTGTTCGATCTGCCGGCCTACAAGGACGTGCTGGTGCTGTACGCGCTGGCCCGCGACCTGTGGCAGCAAGGTGGTGGCCGAGGGGCCGCGGTCGACGTGCTGCTGCCGCTGGACGACGGCGCCGGCCCGGACGCCGTCCAGGCCAAGGCCGAGCCGGTGTCTTCGCCGGCCGATGCACCACCGTTCGAGTTGACCGCGTTCGCGTTGCCGCCGCAGCAGGGCCAGGTGACACCACCCCCGTCGAGCCCGGCACCATCGACCAGCGGCTCGAGTGCCGCCGACACGGAGCCGACGCTGGACCCGGCGCGTCGCTCGTTGCGCTGAACGCGCGAGCGGGCCTCAGAGCCGGGACAGGCGCCGCAGCGCTTCGTCCAGCGTCGCCTCGGTCTTGGCGAAGCAAAAGCGCACGATCGGCTGCTCAGGCGCTCGGGCGTAGAACGCCGACAACGGGATGGCTGCGACGCCGATCTCGGCCGTCAGCCACTCGCAGAACTGCAGGTCCGGCAAGCTGCTGATGCGGCTGTAGTCGACGCACTGGAAGTAGCTGCCGGCGCAAGGCAGCAATTCGAAGCGGGTGCCGGCCAGGCCATGGCGGAAGCGGTCGCGCTTGCGTTGGTAGAACGCCGGCAGCCCTTCGTAGGGCTGCGGGTCGGCCAGCCAGGCGGCCAGGCCATGCTGCATCGGCGTGTTGACGGTGAACACGTTGAACTGGTGCACCTTGCGGAACTCGGCCATCAACGCCGCCGGCGCCGCCACGTGGCCGACCTTCCAGCCGGTCACGTGGTAGGTCTTGCCGAAGCTGGAGATCACGAGGCTGCGTGCGGCCAGCTCCGGCTCGGCGCTGACGCTGGCATGGGCCCGTCCATCGAACACCATGTGCTCGTAGACCTCGTCGGACAGCACCAGCACATCGGTCGGGCGCAGCAGCTCGGCCAGGGCCTTCATGTCGGCCGCCGACCAGACACTGCCGGTCGGGTTGTGCGGCGTGTTGATGATGATGGCGCGGGTGCGCGGGCTCAGCGCCGCGCTCAGCTGGGCCAGGTCGAGGTGGAAGCCGTTGGGATCCTCGGGAAGCGAAGGGCCGTTCCCGAGTGTCTCGATCCCCCTCGGGGGGCGAGCTGGGCTCAGCCCAGCCCTGGGGGCACCAAGAGGCACGCGCACCACGGTGCCGCCGGCCAGCGTGATGGCCGGGCCGTAGCTGTCGTAGCACGGCTCGAGCACGATCACCTCGTCGCCGGGGTGCACCAGCGCGAGGATGGCCGTCAGGATGCCCTGGGTGGCGCCAGCGGTGATGGTGATCTCGCTGTCGGCGTCGTAGCGGTGGCCGTACAGCCGCTCGATCTTGGCGGCCAGTGCCTGGCGCAGCATGGGCACGCCAGCCATCGGCGGGTACTGGTTGTGACCCGCCCGCATCGCAGCGTGCACTGCTTCGACCAAGCCGGCTGCGCAGTCGAAATCCGGAAAGCCCTGGCCCAGGTTCACCGCGCCATGCTGGACGGCCAATGCCGACATCACGCTGAAGATGGTGGTGCCGACATCGGGCAGGCGGCTGCTGATCGGCGGCGTGCGCGGCAGCGGCGGCGAGGCGCTGATGCCACTGGCCGGCGCGGTCTCGGTATCAAAGGTCATAGGTGTCGCCTTGGCTGCCCATCGCCCGTTCGATCAACGCACGCGACAGGCGGTCTGACAAGAGTTCGGCAAAGGTCAGCACGAAGCTGCGCAGGTAGGCGCCGCGGCGGAACGCCACGCGGGCGGTGTTGCTGCCGAACAGGTGGCCGGCCGGCTTCCACACCAGGTCGGTGTTGTTGCCCTCGGCCTTCATCGCCATCTCGGCGATGATGCCGACGCCCAGGCCGCTGCGCACGTAGGTCTTGATCACGTCCGAGTCGATCGCCTCGAGCGCAATGTTGGGCTTCAGGCGCCGCTGCGCGAAGGCCTGGTCGACTCGCTTGCGGCCGGCGAACGACGGGTGGTATGAAATCAGCGGCTCTTCGGCCAGTTGCTCCAGCGTCGGCCGGTCGATGCGGGCCAGCGGGTGGTCCGAGGCGACGACGATCACATGCTGCCACTCGTAGCAGGGCAGGGTGACCAGCTCTTCGTAGTCGGCCAGCGATTCGGTGGCCAGGCCGATGTCGGCTGCGTCGGACAGCAGCATCTGCGCCACCTGGTCCGGTGTGCCCTGGTGCAGGCTGACCTGTACCTTCGGGAAACGCTTGCGCAGTTGCGCCACCGGCTCAGGCAGCACATAACGCGCTTGCGTGTGGGTGGTGGCGATCGACAGCCGGCCGCTGTCCTGCTTGGAGAATTCTTCGCCGATTCGCTTGAGGTTGGCGACTTCGCGCAAGATCAGGTCGACTGACTTCAGCACCTGCATGCCGGGCTCGGTGACGCGCTTGAGCCGTTTGCCGTGGCGCACGAAGATGTCGACGCCCAGTTCTTCCTCCAGCTCCAGGATGGCCTTCGAGATACCGGGCTGCGAGGTGAACAGCGCCTTCGCGGTCTCGGTGAGGTTGAGGTTGCGGCGCACCGCCTCCTGCACGAAACGAAACTGATGCAGGTTCACGCACGCTCCTGGTTGGTCGTGTCCATGGGGTCGATGGCGATTTGCGCCAGGGCTTCGACCAGGCGGGGCGACTCCCCGGCGGCAGGGCGCAGCGTCCACTGCACGCCCGGGTGAGCCTGTCTCAACCGGTCCAGCCGCTCGGGCAGGTCCTTGCGCACGTGGCCGCCGGCGCCCAGGAACAGCGGCAGCACCGCCACCTCGCGGCAGCCGGCCTGTACCAGCGCTTGGCCGGCGGCGTCCAGGTCTGGCGCCATGAGTTCAAGGTAGGCCAGCGACACTGCCAACTCGGGCTGCAACGCTCGCACGCGCGCGGCCACCTGCTCGAACGGTTGCGCCCAGCGCGCGTCGCGCGCCCCGTGGGCAAAGAGGATGAGGCCTTGCATGGTCTTAACGGTACCTGACGAGCCAGGTGAATGCCGCCAAGGACATCAGCAGATACAACAAGCTCGGCAACGCCGAGGCGATCCACGGCGTCCAGTCGCGCAGCAGGCCCAGGTGGCCGACCACGTTGTTCAGCAGCACGAAGCTGATGCCCAGCATGATGCCGCCGAAGACTTTCAGGCTGATGCCGCCTGCGCGTGCGTGCAGATAGGCAAAGGGCAGCGCCAGCGCCACCATCACGATGCACGCCAGCGGATAGAAGGCGCGGCGCCAGAACTGCAGCTCATAGCGTTGGGCTGTTTGTTCCTGCAGCTCGAGGTGGCGGCTGTAGCGCCACAGGTCGATGGTCGACATGCTGCGAATCGGCGAGATCGCGGCGGCGACCACGTTTTCTTGCAGCGTCGTGGGCCAGTCCAGCGAGTCGTGGTGCTTCGTCTGCAACTGGCTCTGGTCGCCTCGCGGCCATTCGGTGACCTGCACGTTCTGCAGCCGCCAGACGTCCTGGCCATTGGCCTGTTCGGACGTGGCGGTGGCGGCTTGCACCCGGCGCAGCAGCACGCCGTTCGCGTCGTGCTCGAAGATGCGAATGTCGCGCATCTGCCCGTCGGCCGTCGTGCCTTGCACGTTGATCGACAGGCTGCGCTCGTTGTCGCCGCTGCCTTGGTGTTCCTTCAGCCAGGCGCCGCTGCGGCCCAGTGCCTGGCCGCCACGAAAGCGCGCCTTCAGCGCGACCGCTTGCTGCTCGCCGAGCGGCGCGACGTATTCGCCCATGACGAAGGTCAGCACGCCCATCACGATGCCCAGCGTCAACAGCAACTGCAGCGCACGGCCCGGGCCCAAGCCGCCGGTCCGCAGGATGGTGAACTCCGACGACTGCGCCAGGCGTGCCATCGCGTAGATGGTGCCGATCAGCACGGCGATCGGAAACAGCTCGTAGAAGCGTCCGGGCAACTCGAAGATCGCCGCCAGCCCGGCGTGCCACACGGTGTAGCCGCGCTTGCCCACGCCCTCGAGCTCTTCGAGGAAATCGATGAAGAAGAACAATGACAAGAAGGCGATGGCCACGAAGACCACCGACCAGACCACGTCGCGGTAAAGGAGCCGGCGCACGGTCTTCATGCCGCGCCCCCGGCCAAGGTGGGGGCGCGTCGCCAGCGCATCACCGTGGCATGGTCTCGCCACCAGATCAGCCCCAGTGCCGCCAGGAAGGCCAGGCCATGCAGGCTCGCCAGCGCAGCCCCCATGCCCAGGCGACCGGCCGAGACCCAGGCCTGGCTCAGGTTGATCAGGTTGTAGTAGATGACGAACGCGAGCAGCGCGAACAGCAGGTTCCAGTTGCTGGCGCGACGCGGGTTGCTGGCCGACAGGCCCACGCCCAGCAGCAGCAGGTTGGCGGCGCCGAACAGCAGGCCCAGGCGCCAGGTCAGCTCGGCCTGGTTGCGAGGGGTGGGCTCGCGCAGCAGCGCCAGGGTGTTTTGCGCCTTGGGCGGGACCGAATCGGCCCCGCGCGCCTTGCCCGGGTCCACGATCATCCGCAGGTGCTCGAAGTTCAGCCGCGCGTGCTCGCCGGTCTCGTTGTTCTGCTCGCTGCGGTGCCCGGTGTCGAGCACCAGCACGCGGTCGTCACCTTCGTTTTCGATCCGGCCGGCGCGGGCGGTGGTCACGCTCTCGCGCTTGCCGCTGCGGCCGAGCAAGAAGACGTTGCGGCCGACACCGGCCGATTCGCCCTCGCGCTCGATGAAGAACACGCGGCTGCCATCGGCCGACGACTGGAAGCTGCCCGGCGCAATGCGGGCCAGGTCGGAGCGTTGTTCATAGCGCTGGCGCAGCTCGGTGGTCTTCTGGTTGCCCCAGGGCCAGACCAGCAAGGCCAGCAGGCCAACCATCAGCAACACCGGCGTGCCGGCGCGCAGCACCGGCCGCACGAAGCGGGACAGCCCGATGCCGCTGCTGAACCAGATCGCCATCTCGCTGTCGCGGTACATGCGGCCCAGGCTGACGACCGTCGCGACGAACAGCGACAGCGCCATCATCAGCGGCAACTGGCCCAACGCGGTGTACCCGAGCAGCAGCACCACGTCCTGCGGCGCTACGGCGCCATTGGCCGCCAGACCCAGCGTGCGGATCAGCATCATCGTCAGCACGATGGTCAGGATGACCACCAGCGTGGCGCCGAAGCTGCGCGCCAGTTCTTTGCGCACAGTCGAATCGAATAACATCAAAAGATTACTTTCATACGAGACAAGATTATGAACTTTCAAGCTCTCGCGACCCCGGCAGGCGGCGCTTCTGCAGTGGTGGCCGATGCCTTGATCGTCGTGTTGGCGGCCGATGGCAAGGCCGGCACGGGTGACAAGGCGCTGGACGGCGCCGTCGCTGCGGCCGTCAAGGCGGGCGACTTCGAGCGCAAGGCCGGCCGTACGCTCTACCTGCACAACGTTGATGGCGTGAAGAGCCAGCGCGTGGTGTTGTCGGGGGCTCGTGATGCATCCGCCAAGGCCTTCCGTGCCGCGGTGTCGGCCGGCATGGCGGCGCTGAAGAACCGCGCCGTGAAGCACTTGGCCGTCTTGGCGGGCGAGGGCGCTGGCGCTGCCCATGGCGAGGCGCTGGCCGTGGCGGTCGAGCAGGCCGGCTACGCCTACCGGCACACCAAGCCCAGCGCCGAAGTGGTGGCGATGCCGACCAAGGTTTCGCTGGTGGCCGACAAGGAGGCGCTGACCGAACTCAAGCAAGGCCTGGCGCAGGGCCAGGCCATCGGCGCAGGCATGAACGTGGCGCGCGAAGCCGCCAACCGCCCAGCCAACTTCTGCACCCCGACCTGGCTGGGTGAAGAGGCCAAGCGCCTGGGCAAGGAATTCGGCTTTGCCGTGCAGGTGCTCGACCGCAAGGCCGTCGAGAAGCTGGGCATGGGCTCGTTCCTGTCGGTGGCGCGGGGTTCGCAAGAGCCGCTGGCCTTCATCGTCATGCAGTACAACGGCGGCGGCAAGAAAGATGCCCCGATCGTTCTGGTGGGCAAGGGCATCACCTTCGACACCGGCGGCATCTCGTTGAAGCCCGGTGCCGAGATGGACGAGATGAAGTTCGACATGGGCGGCGCCGCCAGCGTGCTGGGCACCATGCGCGCGGTCGGCCAGCTCAAGCCCAAGATCAACGTCGTCGGCTTGATCCCGGCCTGCGAAAACATGCCCAGCGGCATCGCCACCAAGCCCGGCGACGTGGTGACCAGCATGTCGGGCCAGACCATCGAGATCCTCAACACCGACGCCGAAGGCCGCCTGATCCTGTGTGATGCGCTGACCTACGCCGAGCGCTTCAAGCCGGCGGCGGTGATCGACATCGCGACGCTGACCGGCGCCTGCGTCGTTGCATTGGGCAACCACCATGCGGGCATGTTCTCGCCCGACGATGGGCTGGCCGAAGAGTTGACCGCCGCTTCGCGCCGCGCGGACGACCCGTGCTGGCGCATGCCGCTGGACGAGGAGTACGACGAAGGGCTGAAGAGCAACTTCGCCGACATGGCCAACATCGGCTTGCGCGCCGGCGGTGCGATCACGGCCGCCAAGTTCCTGCAGCGCTACACCAAGGCCTACCCGTGGGCGCACCTGGACATCGCCGGTGTGGCCTGGAAGAGCGGTGCCGCCAAGGGCGCCACCGGGCGCCCCGTCGGTCTGCTGACGCATTTCGTGTTGGCACGCGCCGGTCGCAAGGCCTGAACGCGACGAAGGCCGCAGTGGCCGAGGTCGTCTTCCTCACCGGCGTGGCCGACATGGTCGACTTCGCTGGCCGGCTGCTGCGCAAGAAATACCGGGAAGGGGCGCGGGTGGCGGTCTATGCGCCGTCCCCGCTGCTCCAGCGACTGGACCAAGCGCTCTGGGTCAGCGAGCAGCTCGACTTCATCCCGCATGCGCTGCTGCGTGCGGGCTCTGCCCTGCCATCGGCCGTGATGATCGAGCGCACGCCGCTGTGGTTGTTGACGCGTCCTGAGCCGGCACTGCATTGCGACAGCGGCATCAACCTCGGCTGCGACGAACTCGATCTGGCAAGCGTGCATGAACGCGTGGCCGAAGTGGTGTCGCTCAATGCCGATGATGTCGCTGCCGGTCGCGCGCGTTGGAAGCGCTACGAAACCCAGGGCCACCAGTTGGTGCATCGGCCGCAGCGCTGAGCGGTGAGTCCGCACGTTGGTGCAATTACGCACAACGCTGCGTCATCCGGCGCACCACGACCCGCGTTCAAAGCTGGCGAACTGCATTGCCAAGACCTGGATTGGTGCTGACGCAAGAGTCCCGCCGATGGTCTGGTTTGGTGTCGTCCATACCCAGGCTCCAATGGTGCGCAAGCCCGGGTTGTCCCGGGCCTGTTGCCGATTGGGAGGCGGTTTTTTTTGGAGTATCGTGTCTCGCCCGTTGAGAGCACCTCATCCCAAGTTTTCTCAACTTACCCCAACCGGAGGTTCGTTCCTATGCAAGTCAAACTGAATGTGGTCGTCGCTGCTGCCGCCGTCTTGTTCGCGGGCAGCTCGATGGCCCAGGACATGGTCATCAAGATCGGCCATGTGGGGCCGACCAGCGGTGCGATTGCCCACCTGGGCAAGGACAACGAGAACGGCGCCCGCATGGCCATCGATGAGCTCAACGCCAAGGGCGTGACCATCGGCGGCAAGAAGGCCAAGTTCGAACTGCTGGCCGAAGACGACGCAGGCGACCCCAAGCAAGGCACCGCTGCCGCGCAGAAGCTGGTCGACTCCAAGGTCAACGGCGTGGTCGGTCACCTGAACTCGGGCACCTCCATCCCGGCTTCGAAGGTCTACTCCGACGCCGGCATTCCGCAGATCTCCCC
>NZ_DASUNH010000024.1:0-77690 GCF_036277275.1 Ideonella sp.
GGCCGAGGCTGGAGTTTTCCGCCGCGCTTCGACGCCAGCCGACGCGTGGTGATGGTCGAGCACGAGGAAGACATCGAGGAAAGCCTGCACATCCTCTTTCGCACCCGCGTGGGCGAGCGGGTGATGCAGCACGCCTATGGCACGCGGCTGCACCAGATGGTGTTCGAAGAAGCGACCGAGCAGACCTTCACCGAGATCACCGACATGATCAAGAAGGCGGTGATGTTCTTCGAGCCGCGCATCGAGCTGGAGCAGCTGGACGTGCGGCGCTCGGGCGACGACCTGGCCCGGTTGGACCTGCTGCTGCGCTACCGCATCCGCACCACCAACACCCGCCACAACATGGTCTACCCGCTCTACCTGGACCAGGCGAGCCACCCGGTGCAGGCCGGCTGAACGCGCCCGAGAACCCGCATGCACCCCGGCTCGCAGCAAGACCAGCGGCTCGGCCCAGCGCTCGTCCCGGGCTATTTCCGGCCCGACGAGCTGAGCCTGGCGCAGCGCCTGCGCCAGGCCTTGCAGCTTGCGCGCCAGCTGCGCTTCGTCGATGCCCAGGGCGCCGATGCCGGCGACTGGGGGCAGATGCTCGAAGCCGACCTGAGCCTGCTGCTGGCCGAACTGGCGGCGCTGCCGCTGGGCCAATGGGAAGCGCAGGCCGAGCAGTTCGTCTGGCTGACGCCCTCGCGCGCCCTCGCGTCGTGCCTGGCGCTGGCGCGCCGGGTGGACCGTTGGCACGTGCTGCTCGAAGCCGACACCCCGGCCGAAGAGCAGCCCTTGCGCGACGTCTTGCGCCGCCCTCTGTCGCGTGCGCTGGACGAATCGCTGGGCCTGCAATTGCAGGCGGCGTTGATCGCGTCGGACGCGCCGGCCGAGGCCTGGCGGGGCTGGCACCCGATCTGGGGGCTCGGGTTCGACCAGCCGGCGGCACCCCCCGGCAGCCTGCGTGAAGACGAGCCCCCGGCAGATCAACTGCGCCGCCTGCGGCTGTTCTGGCTCGCGCTGTGCCGGCTGCTGCGCCTGATGCAGGCGCTCGCGGCGCAGCAACTGGGTGCCAGCCTGCGCACCGGCCTGCACGACCCCGGCACCGGGCTGCTGCTGGCCTGGACACAGCTGCAGCAGCACACCCGCGACACGCTCAACCTGTTCGACGCGCGGCTCACGCAACACTACTACGCCGAGCGCCTGGGCTTTCGCCCGCTGCCTGCGCAGCCCGACCGGGTGCACCTGGTACTGGAGCGCGACCCGCGCCACCTGAAGCCGGTGCAGTTGCCGCCGGGCTGGCGCTTCGTCGCCAACCTGGACAGCGGCAGCTGCAGCTTCGCCGCCGAGCACGCGCTCTATGTCAGCCCGCTGCGCGTCGGCCAACTGCTGAGCCTGCGGCACGAATACGACCTGCAGATCTCGCCCGAGCGCGAGTACGGCCTGGCCACCCGGGCGCTGGCCCGCCAGCTGGTGGTTCCGACCACCGAGCAGGCGGCCGACCCACGTGCGCCGTCGGCGCCGCTGCTGGGCGGCGGCGCGGGCAGCGTCACGGCCCGGCAAGGCCTGGCCATCGTGTCGCCGCTGCTCAACCTGCGCGAAGGCCTGCGCGAGATCGAGGTGGTGCTCGCGGTGACCGCGCCCGAGGGCCTGAACGTCGCGCTGCCTGTCTCCGATGCCGCCGACGCACTCGACACCTGGTACTTGCAGCTGACCGCGCAAGAGCAGGCCGAGGGCCTGGCAGAGCCCGAGCCCGTTGGTGCGGCACTGCCCGCCTCGCGCGCGGCGCTGATCCGCACGCTGCTGGCCGATTGCCCCGGCCTGCGCGAGACCCCCTGGCTCGCCTACCTGCTGCTGCGCTGCCTGGAAAGCACCGAGCCGTCGACGCTGGCGCCGCGGCTGGGCCGTCTGCTGGCTGTGTGGCTGTGCGCCACTGGCCCGGAGCTGGACCCGGCCGCCGTCGAGCGGCTGCGCCAGCACGCCCGCCAGGTGCTGCCCGAGACCAGCCACGTCGATGTCGACGACCCGCTCTCGCTGCTGTTCGGCACCGCGCCGCTGGAGCGCCGCCTGGTGTTCGACCGCGTGTTCCGCGGCGCGTGGCAGGTGCTGCTGTCGGTGGCAGACGGCTGGCTGGACCTGGGCGAAGCCTTCGCCAGCCATGCGGATCCCGGCCCGGACGCCACCGCCAACGGCTTGGCCAGCGGCATCGCGATCAACGTGACGCTGTCGGCCGATCTGCCTGCCGTCGTCGCCGCCCACGAGGCGGTGCACGGCCCCGGGTGGCCCGCGTTGCCGGTGCTGCAACTGCGGGTGCACAACCGCAGCCGCCTGTTCGTCAGCGGCCTGCTGCAGCAGCTGCGGCTCGAAGCCGCTGAACTGACGGTCAAGGTGCAGGGTGCGCGCTGCCTGCAGGTGCACAACCAGCTGGGCCGGCTCGACCCGAGCAAGCCCTTCATGCCGCTCGGCCCCTTGCCGGACAGCGGCTCCTACCTCGTCTTCAGCCATGCCGAGCTGGCGAGCAAGCCGCTCGAGCGGCTGCAGCTCAACCTGCACTGGAGCGGCCTACCCCCGCGCGGCCTGGCCGACCACTACGACGACTACCCCGGCCACCACTGGACCGAGGCGGATTTCGTCGCGCAGTTGGCGCTGCTGTCCGATGGCCGCTGGGAAGCAGCCAACGGCCCCGCGCTGCCGCTGTTCGGCCGCCGCGGCGAGGCCGTGCAGCACATCGACGTCAGCGGTGCCGAGCTGCTGCGCCTGCACCACCCGGTGTCGTTGCCGCCGGCGCCGGGCGGCGTCGCGCAGGCGCCGGAGTTCGGCCTGGGCAGCCGCCAGGGCTTCTTCCGCCTGCAGCTGGCCGGCCCGCCCGATGCCTTCGGCCACGCGCTCTACCCCCGCCTGATGGCCGAGACGCTGACCCACAACAGCCGGCTCAAGCCCGCCAAGGGCCGGCCGCTGCCACTGGCGCCCTACACGCCAATGCTGGAGTCGATGACGATCGACTACCTCTCGCGCCAGCGCCTGACGCCGCGGCCCGGTGCCGTGCAGGCCCGGCAGGGCGAGCTGCTGCACATCACGCCCTTCGGCCTGCAGCCGCTGCGGCGCCTGCCGCAGACCTGCCCGGTCTACGTGGTGCAGCGCTGGCACGGCGTGGGCCAGCTCTACATCGGCCTGGAGGGCCCGGCCGCCGAGGGCTCCTTGAGCCTGCTGGTTCGCCTGCGCAGCGAAGCCGCGCAAGAAGCACTGGGCCGCCCCACCCCGCGCCTGCAATGGCATGCGTGGTGCGGCGACGACTGGCGCGCGCTGGAACCGCATCGCCTGCTGCTCGACACCACCGAAGGCCTGCTGCGCTCGGGCCTGGTCGTGTTGGACCTGCCCGCCGGCCTGACCCGCGGCTGCACCACCTTGCCGGGCGACTGCTTCTGGCTGCGCCTGTCGGGCCAGGGCGAGCTGGACCTGCTCGCCGGCCTGATCGGCGTCTGGACCAACGGCCTGAGCGCGCGCCGGCTTGGCGGCTGCCCTGACGAAGCCTTGCCGCCCGGCCGCATCCGCGCCGCGCTGGAGGCCACGCCGGGCCTGGCCGCCGTGCGCCAGCCCTGGCCCTCGTTCGACCTGCAACCGCAAGAAACCACCCCCGCCTGGACCACCCGCGTGGCCGAGCGCCTGCGCCACCGCACCCGGGCGCTGAGCCCGTGGGACTGCGAGCGGCTGGTGCTGCAGGCCTTTCCCGAGGTCTTCAAGCTCAAGTGCATCCCGCGCAGCGACACCGGCCCCGACGAACCGGTGCTGGTCGTCGTGGTGCCGGCGCTGCCGGCCGGCTACGAGATCGACGGCACCGAGGCGCCGCGCCTGGACGCGTCGACGCTGCAACGCATCGCCCAGTACCTGGCCGACCGCATGCCGCCACACCAGCCGCTGCTGGTGCGCAACGCCAGCTACGAGCGCATCCAGGTCCGCTGCACGCTGCGGCTGGCGCGCGGCGAGCCGGCGGGCGAGCGCCTGCGCGAGCTCAACCAGAGCCTGCGCGACTACCTCTCGCCATGGCGCCCCGGCGGCATCACCACCCAGTTCGACTGGCAGCTGCGTGCCGACGACGTCGAGGCCTTCCTGCGGGCCCAGCCGGGGGTCGACGCGATCGGCCAGGCCTCGCTGCTGCACATCGTGATCAGCGACCAGGCGGTGTACCGTCTGTCGGACACCGCGCGCGGCGACCGCGTGGTGCGCCCGGCCCAGGCCTGGAGCCTGGCATTGCCCACGCGCGGCCACCTGCTCGAACTGGTCGACCCGCCGTCGCCGATGGCCCAGCCCAGCGGCCTGAGCAAGCTGACCGTCGGCAGCAGCTTCATCGTCGGGCGGGAGGCGGCATGAGCATCACTCGCTCACCCATTGATTGCGGGGCGCGCCCATGACCTGGCGCAACCGCGAAACGCTGAAGAACTATTTCGGCGACGGCCAGTTGCCGACGCAGGCGCATTTCGGCGACCTCATCGACTCGATGCTCAACATGGTCGACGAGGGCTTTCGCAAGACGGTGGCCAACGGCCACGAGCTGTACGCCCCGGTCGGCCACCACAACCTGCTGAGCTTCTACCGCGACCAGGCCCCGCACCAGGCGCTGTGGCGGGTCAGCCTGGGCCCGCAGCAAGACCAGCTGCTGTTCCAGCCCCAGGCCAGCACCCAGCCGCTGCTGAGCCTGGACAAGCAGCAGCGCGTCGGCATCGGCACCGCCACGCCGCAGACCATGCTCGACGTGCGCGGCACCGTCAGCAGCCAAGGCCGGCGCGGCCTGCTGCCACCACCCAAGCCGCTCCTGGCCAATGGCGATTGGCAAGACCTGACCGGCGACCTCGAAGGCTGCCAGGCGTTCGAGGTCGTCGCCGGTGCGGGCCAGCCGGGCACCGGCCACTTCGGCCTGGTGCACGCCACCGCCTTGTCGGCCTACAACCCGGGCGGCGGCCTGTGGGCTTGGTGGCGCGCACGGCGCGGTATCCGCCAGACGCAGGGCTGGTGGGGTCGACGCTGCGACAAGTTGCAGCTGCGCTGGCACGGCACCCATGGCCGCAAGGCCATCTACCGGCTGCAGATCCGCACCGGCTGCAACTTCGGCGACGAGGTGCGCATCCAGGCCCATGTCTGCCAGCTCTGGTTCGACCCGCACATGGCGCTGGGCCAACCACCGAACCCGGCGGACGCCCAGCCGCCGAAGGCATCGTCATGAAAACGATCGCCAGCATCGCCCGCCACCGTGCGCAAGACCCGGATCCACTGGGCTTCGACGCGCTGCGGCTGCAGGCCGTCACCGCCGCGCAGCAGGCCAGCGGTGAGCTGTGGACCGACTTCAACCTGCACGACCCCGGCGTCAGCCTGCTCGAGGCGCTGTGCTTTGCGCTGACCGAGGACCTGTTCGCCGCCCGCCAGCCGGTGGCCCAGTTGCTCGGCCTGGATCCGCAGGCCAGCCCCGCCGCCTGGGCCCGTTTCGGGCTGCACACGCCGCAGGCGCTGCTGCCCTGCCACCCGCTCGCCAACGACGACTGGCAAATCTGGCTGCTGCAGCAACTGCCGCATGCCCGCCAGCTGCACATGCAGGCCTTGCGCGATGCGCGCGGCCGCGCCACCGGCCTGTGGCACATGACGCTGCAGGGCCGGTCCGACGCCATCGACGACCGGCAGGCGATGCGCAGCGCCGCGCTGCAGGCCTACTGGCCGCAGCGCAACCTCGGCGAAGACCTGGACGGCCCGCCGCAGGTGCTGAGGCCGCGCTGGGTCGAGCTGGAGATATCGCTGCTGCTCGAGGGCCACCGCGACGTCTGCGAGCTGCTGGCCGAGCTGCTGCAGCGCTGCGACGACTGCATCTCGGCGCGCCTGCCCGAAGGCCTGCCCCCGCGCACCGGCGCGAGCCCCGAGGTCGAAGGGCCGCTGGGCCGCGCCCTCACCCCGGCCGAAGCGCTGTGGCTGGCGCAGGATCCCGACTTCCTGTTCGTCAGTGACCTGGCCCGTTACCTGCAGGACATGCCGGGCCTGGCCGCGATCGACACCCTGCGCCTGCACCTGGCGCCCGACGAGCCCGCCGACCCGCTGGACGACGTGCCGACGCCACCGGGCTCGGTGCGTCGCCGCGGGCGCGACTGGGCGCTGCGCCTGCGCTGGCCCGACGATGAAGAGCAGCTGCGTCGCTGGCGGCTGGCGCGCGAAGGCGGGCCGGTGCAGGTGCCCACGCAGGCGCTGCTGCAAACCCTGTCGGACCGCCGCCGCCTGCCGTTGCGGCTGCCCTCTTCGTCCACCGCCCCGCAGCCTGCCGCGGCACCCGCCGAGCCGCTGCCCGCGCTGCCTGTGCTGCGCCGCGACCATCTTGCCGCCAGCGCCGCGCTGCCGCCGCTGTACCGGCAAGCCCTGCTCGACCAGGCCCGCCATCAACCCGGGCTCGGCGCCCAGTGGCACGGCTACCTCGGCCTGTTGGAGCAGGGGCTGAACCAGGTGCAGGTGCAGCGCGAGCTGTTGCCGCACCTGTATGCGCTGGACCAGGAAGGCACGCGCAGTTGCTGGACCAGCCTGCCCGGCAACCGCCAGCTGCCTGGCATCGAGGCGCTGTACCACCAGCCGCGCGAGCAGCTCGAAGAGGCCCCCTGGATCGACGAAGACCAGCTGTCGCGTCGCCACCGCGCGCTCGACTACCAACTGGCCCTGCACGGCGAGTCGCTCGACCATGCCGGCCTGCAATCACTGCCCTGCTACTACACGCCCCAAGCCTGGCCGGTGCACCTGCTGCGCTTGAAGCGCCAATTCGCCCGCCGGCTGATGCGCCTGGGCCGCCAACGCGGCACCGGAGCCGATGTCAGCCAGCCGCTGCTGGGCCAGGCGGACAACACACCGCCGCTGCAAGAGCGCCTGGGCCTCATGCTGGGCCTGGCGCAAACCCACAGCCGTTGGCTGAGCGGCAGCTGGCAAGCCCAGAACCTGCCCGCGCCCACCGAGTGGCCCGCTCCCCAAGGCGACGCCGAAAGCGCGCGCTTCGTGCTGCGCGCCCCGGCCGACGCGCAGCCGATGCTCAACCCCGCGGCCCGGCGCCGCAGCACCGACTGGGCCCGGCTGCGCCGCGACATGCCGGTGCTGCGCGATGCACTGCCCGCGCCCTTGCTGCGCGCCGCGGTGCGACCCGACCTGTTCCAGTGGTCGACAGCAGCCGGCGGGCAGCTGTGGCTGGGCCCCGACGAACAAGGCCGCCACTGGCTGCTGGCCCACGGCGCCAACGCAGCCCAGGCGCAAGATCACGCGCGGGCGTTGCACGAAGCCGCCTGCCAGCTGCAAGCCGCCGGCGAAGGGCTGCACCTGGTCGAGCACCTGCTGCTGCGCCCGTTGGCGGCTTCGGCCTCTAACACCGAAGGTGCCAGCACCGCGCAGGTCAGCCTGGTGTTCAGCGGCTGGACCGCCCGCGGCGCCGACCCGCGTTTTCGCAGCTTGGCCGCGCAGACATTGGCCCGCGAAGCCCCGGCGCATCTGCGCTGCCGCCTGCTGTGGCTGGACGCCGGCCAGATGCAGGCCTTCGAAGTCGCCTGGCACGCCTGGCTCGCAGCCCGCCAGGCCCACTGCGCCGCCCTGTTGGCAGGCCAGGGCCCTGACAGCGAGCGCGCCGCGCTGACGAGCCTGGATCAGCGATCGGCCCGCCTGCGGGCACTGCTGCAAGAGGTGCAGCCATGACCCACCTCGTCGAGACCCTGCGCTGGGAACTGCAGTACCGCTCGCCCCGCGCCGCGCTGCGTGGCAACCCGATGCAAGAGCGCCTGGCGCGCTTCCTGAAGACCGACGGGCTGCGTCACATCGCAGCGCGCTTCGACCGGCACGACCACGCCGGCCAGGTCTGGCAGATCGACCGGCTGGAGCTGGACTTGGGGCCCCTGTCGCGCCACCAGGACGAGCACCAGTGGGCCACGCGGCTCGACGAGGCGCTGGACCTGGCGCTGCTGCGCGCCGGCCAGCGCACGCCCGCACCCCGCCTGCCCTCGGCGCGGGGGCATGCGATCGACCAATTCGTGTTCTACCTGCTCAACGGCCACCTGCCTTGGGGCCTGTCACTGCCCGGCCGGCACGCGGTGGCCAACTGGCTGGCGCAGCTGGCCCAGGCGCACGGCCCGCGGCTGTGGACCGCGCTGCAAGGCCACCCGGAACGCGAGCGCATGCTGGCGCGCCTGGCGCGCATCAGCCCGCACCATGGCCTGCAGGCGCTGCTGGCCCAACGCGACGCGCCGCTCGCGCAAGCCCTGCGAAGCCTGGATAGCGACTGCCTGGCCCCGCTGCAGGCCCGCGGCCGGCTCAGCGCCTACCAGCGCGAGCAGTTGCAGCAGGCGCTGCACACCGCCGGCCTGCGCGCGCTGTGGGGCGCCCGCGGCAGCGCGTTGGGCACCGGCCGGCGGCTGCAACTGCTGCAGGCCCTGCGCCAGGCCCTGGCCCAGCACATCGGCCCCGGCTGGGCCACGCTGCTGGCCAGCGCAACGGCACCGCCCACCCCCTCGACGCCGGCCGGCGCGCTGCTGCGCGAGCTGACCGCCGGCCCCTCGCTGCAGACGCAGGCCACCCTGGGCATCGAGACGCTGGATGCCGACCAGCCCACCCGCACCTGGGAGGCCGGGCTGCAGCAGCTGCGCGAAGCGCTGTCGCGCCCGCGCCGGCACAACGCCAGCCACAGCGCCCGCGTCGCCACGCTGCTCAGCCGCCTGGCCGCCGTGCACCCCTCGGCGCTGCGCAGCCGCCTGCTGCAGTGGGCCGACGAACGCCGGCAGCGCCGGCAGTGGTCGCAGTGCCTGGCGCCCGACAACCTGGGCACGCTGCTGGCGGCGATGGGGCCCATCGGCTTGTCCGGCGCCGGCAGCGCAGGCCCCGGCACGGCCCAATGGAGCGATTCGCTGCGCCAGACGGCGCTGCGCCTGCAGCGCGAAGCCCCCGCCGATCGGCGCCCCGGCCTGGGCCGGCTGCAAGCCCTGCTGATGGAGGCCTGCCTGCAGCGCCTGGCCGAAGGCCAACGCCTGCCCGACAGCCACAGCGCCTGGCAGGCCTTGTGGCAGCGGGCCTGGGCCCAGTGGCTGGGCGCCGACGAAGAGGTGACGCAGGCCAGGCCCGCGCGCCTGGGCCCGCAGCGCCGGCACGATGACCCGCCCGTCCCCGCGCACGGCGAGCGCCAGCACGCGCGGCCGCCCGAACCCCACCGTCGCCCAGACCACGAGCACGACGGCCCAGCCCCTGCTCGCCAGGCCACGCCTGCAACCGGCCTGGACCAGGCCCTGCGCGGCCTCGAGCGCCAGTGCCGCGAAGGCCGTTGGGCCTGGCCCCAGCGCCTGCGCCTGGCCCGGCTGCTCGAGAGCGACAGCGCCTGCGAACGCTGGCTGAAGCTGTTCGACGAATCGCGCCGCTGGCAGATGCTGCGGGCCCAGTTCGGCCCTGCCGCCCAGGCCCTGCAGCAACGCGCCGGCCGGCTGCAGCGGTGGCTGGGTGGCGTCCTGCGCGAGCCGGTGGCGGTGGTGCAGGAGCACTGGCGGCGCCTGTGCCACTACCTCTTCGTGCGCGGCCTGTCACCTGACCAGGCCTCGCTGCGCAGTCACTACCAGGCGCAGGCGCCGGCCGCATCGGCCAAGCCCGCGGCGCCCACTGCCCCGGCGCACGAGCCGATCTGGGTCGGTGATGCCGGCCAGGTGCTGCTGGCCGCCTATGCCGAACGCCTGTTCAAGCAGCAGGGGCTGCTGCAGCAAGGCCAGTTCATCGACACCACGGCCCAGGCCCGCGCGGTGCAATGCCTGCAGACGCTGTGCCACGGCCCCGGCCCGGTGGACGAAGCGCAGACCGTGCTGTCGCGCCTGCTGTGCGGCGTGCCGCCGGCCGAGCTGCTGCCCGAGGTGCCGCCGCTGCCGCCCGACACCGTGAGCCTGCTGGAGCAACTGCTGCAGGCCGTGATCGCGCACTGGAAGGCGCTGGGCCACACCTCGGTGGCCGGCTTGCGTGAAACCTTCCTGCAGCGCGAAGGCCGCTTGCAGCGCGACAAGACACCGGCCGGCGAGCCGATGCGCTGGCACTTGCGCGCGCAGACGCGCGGCTTCGACGTGCTGCTGGACCGCCTGCCCTGGAGCTTCCAGACGATTCGCCTGCCCTGGATGCAAGGAGTGCTTCATGTGGAATGGCGCTGACAGCCCGCACACGCACGCCCTGGACCTGGAGCTGGACTGGCTGGCGAAGGTTCTGAACGTGCGCCTGGAGCAGCACTTCCAGCAACTGCCGACCGGCCTGGAGGCCGCCCCGCCGCCGCCGGAACTGCCGGCCGACAGCGAACTCGCGCGCTGGGTCGGCGAGATGACCCTCGGCGTGCCCGAGCGGCTGCTGCTCGCGTTGGCGCTGGTGCCTCATCTGCGCCCCTCGGCGCTGGACCTGCTGTTCATGCGCAACCAGAACCTGGACCGCGGCTTCACCGAATTCGGCGGCATCAAGTCGCAGGCCCATGGCGGCTTCCTGCCCACCGGCGAGACAGCCGCCTTCCTGATTGCGGGCGAGAGCCTGGCGTGGCGCATCGGCCTGCTCGACTGCTTCGATCCCCAACATCCGTTGGCCCTGCGCGGGCTGCGGCTCGAGATGCCGCCTGCCAACGAGCCCCGGCTGGCCGGCGCGCTGCTGCTGAGCAACGAGGCCCTGCAGCGGCTGAGCACCGGCCATGCCGACAAGCCCGACTACAGCGCCCAGTTCCCGGCCAAGCTGATCCGCACCGAGCTGGGTTGGAACGACCTGGTGCTCGCGCCCGAGGTGGTGGACGAAGTGCTGCAGATCTGCGCGTGGGCGGAGCTCGGCCCGCAGCTGATGCACGACTGGGGCCTGTCGCGCAGCCTGAAGCCGGGCTACCGCGCGCTCTTCCACGGCCCGCCGGGCACCGGCAAGACGCTGACTGCCACCTTGATCGGCCAGGCCGCGAAGGCCGATGTCTACCGCATCGACCTGTCGATGGTGGTATCCAAGTACATCGGCGAGACCGAGAAGAACCTGGCCCGCGTGTTCGACCAGGCCGAGACACGGCGCTGGATCCTGTTCTTCGACGAGGCCGATGCGCTGTTCGGCAAACGCGGCGCGGCCACCACCGCCAACGATCACCACGCGAACCAGGAGATCGCCTACCTGCTGCAACGGGTCGAAGACTTCCCCGGCGTGGTCATCCTGGCCAGCAACCTGCGCAGCAACCTCGACGACGCGTTCTCGCGCCGCTTCCAGTCGATGGTCTATTTCCCGATGCCGGACGCGGAGCAGCGCACGCGCCTGTGGCGCAGCATGCTGCCGGCCGAGCACATGGCCGCCGAGGTCGAGATCGCCACGCTGGCCCAGCGCTACGAGGTCTCGGGCGGCGCCATTGCCAACGTCATCCGCCATGCCGCACTGACGGTGCTGCGCGACGGCCGCACGCTGGTCGGCCTGGCCGAGCTGCGCGCCGGGCTGGCGAAAGAGCTGCGCAAGGAAGGACGGACGTTGTGACACCCCACCTGCGCGTGGACGCCGAGACCGGCCGCGTGCCCCGGCGCTGGGCATGGGCGCTGGCGGTGGCTGGCGTGGCCATGGGCCTGGGCATCTTGCTGGGCGCCGGTGAAGGCCGGGCGGCAGCCGCCTCGGCGCCTGCGCCGGCTGCGTCCGCGTCGGCTTCCATGCCATCGTCACCTCCGGCAGCCGCATCGGCCGCAGCCTCCGCACCGGCCACCCCCACCGCGGCAGCCTCGGCCACCGGTGCCACGGCGGCAGCGCCCGCTTCCGCCGCCGCCGGCGGGACCGCCGTGCAAACCTCGCCGGTCAAGCCCGCGGCGAGTTCGCCCAGCGTGTGGCTGCCGTCGGGCGTCCTATGCATCCCTGACATCAACGACCCCGAACGCTGTGGGCCGCTGACCTTGGAGCGCGACCCCGTGACGCTACCTAACGCCGTTATCGGACGGACCTATGTGCGCGCCATCCGCGCCGAAGGAGGCCTGCCGCCCTACCGCTTCGACCTGCTTCAGGGCAACCTGCCCGGCGGCCTCGCGCTGACCGTCCAAGGCCAGCTCCAGGGCACGCCCGAGCAGGCCGGCGGCAGCCGCTTCCGCGTGCGGGTGATCGACGCTGCCGGCGACGTGGCCAGCCAGACCTACAGCCTGCGCGTCACCGACCCCGCCAAGTCAGCCGCCAAGCCAGCCGCCAGGCCCGCATCCGCGGCCGCTGCGCCATCGGCCCCGCAACTCACCCAGCTCGACCTGAGCCGGGCCGGGCCGCCGGCCCATGCGGCAGCGACCGCCCGCGTCTACCAGTTGGAGCCAGCCCAGCTCGACGCCCTGAAGACCGCGATCAGGTCAGCCGACCCGCCCCTCGAGACGCTGCCGTTGGAGCCCGGCGACGCCCCGGAGGCGTCGCCCGAGCCCGCTGCAGCAGCGTCTGCCCCGACCCCGACCCCCCCACCGCCGGCCACCCTCGTCTGGAGCGATGCCCAGCAGACCCAACTCGAAGCCTTGCTGCAGCCGGTGTTCGCCGTCGAGTACCCCACGCAATCGCTGTTCGAAGCCGCTGTCGACGCGCAGGTCTGCGCCCAGGCCTGGCAGCTCATCGTGCACGAGGCACAGCGCCTGAAGCAGCAGCCACCGAGCCAGGCCGAATTCGCGGCCCTGTGCCCGAGCCCGGCGGAGCCCGCGCCGGCCAAGAGCACGGCGAAGACGTCCGCCGCGCCGCCGACGTCGGCCGCGTCCAGCGCCGCGCCCATGGCCCAGCCCGTGTCCTGGCGTCTCCTGCCGGCCTGGCTGATGCCGCCCGGCCTGCGCCCCTGGCTGGTCGAGGCGGCCGCGCGCGACCGGGCCCTGCTGCCGACGCAGCCGCTGCCGTGGACGCCGATACCGTCGTGCAATTGCGCCGCGCCGCGCCTGCAGCAACCGCTGTACGCCGTCTATCCCGCCTGGCTGGCCGGCGGGCGACAGCCGCAGACGATCGACTTCAGCCTGGTCAACCGCATCAGCTACTTCGCGCTGCCGTTGCGCGATGACCAGGCACTCGACCAGGTATCGAACTGGGACGAGGCCCAGACCGCCTTCATCCGCGAGGCGCTGGCCCACGAGACCCGCGTCGACTTCGGCATCTACGGCGCCGACTGGCGCTTCCTCGCCACCGAACCCGCCGCCGCGCGCAACGCCCTGATCCAGCAGCTCACCACCCAGGTGCCGCGCCGCGCCCACGAACTGCTGGACACGCCATTGCCCGGCCTGGCCTCGAGGGCCAAAGCCTGGCTGCCTGGCTTCGGTCAGGTCCAGCGCATGGGCAACGGCCTCACCGTGTTCTTCGATCAACTGCCCGACGCGAAGAACGAGGCCGCGTTGGCAGCCCGCTTCGCCGACTTCTATCCCAGCTTCGTCAAGGGCCTCGCGCAAGCGATGGGCGAGAACCCCGAACGCCACTACGCCATCAACCTGGTGATGACCGACCAGCAGATCGCCGACAAGAACGGCCCCTTCGACGTAGGCCGGCTGTTCGACCTGCTCAAGGCCGTCGAGAAGCCGGACATGGCCGAGGGCCGCATCGTCGAAACCAACAGCGACTACAAGCGCAACAGCAATGTCGAGTTGCGCTTCCTGGTGCTGCTGGCCGAGCCCACGACGCAGAGCAAGAAGAAGCTGCGCGCCACCATCGAGGCCAGCCCCGGGCTGTACGGCGGCGACCGCCGCATCTTCCTGCGCAGCGTCGTGCCGCTGCTGATGCTGCCGCAGGCGTCGGCCGAACAGTACCGAGACGACCTGGTCTACGTGCAGGACAACTTCGGCGGCGTCGGCTTCTGGCCCACGCCGCTGATCGGCCAGCAGTTCGACGCCGAGCAGCAAAAGGCGCTGCGCAACACCTTCGGCCCCGAGCCAGGCACCGGCTTCAGCGACGCACTGTGCGGTGTCGTCTGCCCGAACCGCTGGTGGTTCCGACTGGCGTTCGAACTGTTGCTGCTGCTCGGCGTGGTGTGCTGGCTGCTGCTGCAATGGAACTGCGACTGGCGCACCCGCTACGGCCGCTACGCGCTGCTCGGTGGCATCCCGCCGTTGCTGGTCGGCGCCGCGCTGCTGCAATGTGACCCTGCCCTCGATGCGCTGCGCAAAGGCAACGCCCAACTCGTCGCCCTGATCGCGATCCCATTGGTCGCGGCGCTGTGGGCGCTGGTCAAGCGCAAAGAGGACAAGCCATGACCCATTGCCGTGTCGGCTTGGACGGCATCGCCGTCGATCCGAATGCCATGCTGAACCAACGCCATCACGATGCGGACGAACGCGTCGCGCACAGGTCTGCGGCCGACAACGCCAGCGCAGCCGTCGCGTCGGGCGCCAGGCAGGAGGCCCAGGCGCAACACATGGCCGCGCTGCAGTCACCGGCAACCACTGCCGCTGACCCGATCCAGTTGAAGCTCGCGCGAGCGCCATCGCCAAACGCCGACCAGCGCGAAGTCGCGCAACTGAGCAGCGCCAAGGTCGTGATGCCTGGCCTGGGCGGTGGCGGAGGACAAGAAGACGACGAGGACCCGCCGCACATGCGCGACCGGTCGAAAGACAAGCACGAGAAGGAAGAAGACGACGAGAAAGCCGCTGAAAAGGAGGAAGCCGTCGATGAGTATGAAGCGGAACAGGACATCACCACCGGCGGCCTGACCACCTCCGCGACCCACATCAAGGGAAACAAGAAGGGAAAGACGAAGGCGCGAAGAGGCAGGCCAGGGAAGTGGCGAACGCAGAGTTCGGCGGCGGTGATCAAGCGTGCGCAATCGGCCATCGAGGGCGGTACGGCCAAGCACATTGCGACAGCCGACAACGACGAGGTCTACGAAGTGCCGCGGCAGGATCTCAGATCCGCCAAGGCACCCCGACGCTTTCACGTCCACCGCGGGGGCGGGGATGGTTCGGCGCGAGGCATGTTCGAGGTGGGCAACCGCGAGCGCGACGCTGACAGCCAGGGTGAATTCAGCGAGAGCGAGGTCGAGAGCACTGGCGCCAGGTCCAGACGGTCACGGTCACGGTCACGGTCACGGTCACGGTCACGTTCGCGCTCTCGCTCGCCGCAAAGCTCGCGTCGGTCCCGCCGCTCCCGCAGCCGCTCGCGGACCCCTCCGCGCTCGCGCCGGCACCATCGGTCTCGCAGCCGCTCTCGTTCGTCCCCTCGTTCGCGTCGGCACCATCGTTCCCGCAAGCGGTCTCGTTCTCGCTCCTGAGGCTTTTCTGCCGTCCAAACGCAAAGAGGACAAGTCGTGAGGCAACGCCCCCTTCCGGACCACGCCCGCAGCAACGGGCCACAACTGGCCAGCCTGTCGGCCAGCACGTCGGCTGGCGCTTCCACCGCTGAATTCGGCGACAGCCCGCGACAACTGCAACAAGGTCGGCAACTGGCGCAACTGCGGGCGCCGGCTGCGTCCGGCCCGGCCGCCGGTGTTGTGCAGCGCAAGGGCCGCGTGGCGCTCGACAAGATCGAGTCGCCTGAAAAGCGCAAGGCGCTGGAAGAAGAGATCGCCAAGGCGCGCGAGGCGCGCATCGCCGCCAAGCAGCAAGCGCGCCTGACCTGGCTGGGGCATCCCGATGGCGCCAAGGACGACGAGTACAACGCCGCGATGGAAAAGGCCCGCGGCGACTACGGCAAGACCTTGTGGAGCATCAAGACGCGCGAGGGCTTGACGGCCGAGCAGTTTCCCACCGGGCGCGACTACTACGGTACCGAGAGCGGTGGCGTGTTCAAGCGCCCCGACAACGGCAAGGAGTATGTCGAGGGCGCCAACGGCACCTTCATGCCGCGGCACGTGCGGCGCGAGCTGAACAAGTTCGACCTGCCGAAGATCGAGGGCGGATTGGGGCTGACGCCCACCGGCCACGATGTTCATGGAAAGAAGGTGCGCGACGGGCGCAGCTATGGCGACAACACCAAGAAGGGCCAACCCCTCAATGTCGCGGACCGCGAGTTCCTGCAGCAGAGCCTGGGCGGCGGCGCCAACCAATTCGCCTTCAGCCACACGGCCACCCACTACCCCATCCTCAGCAACGACCACATGAACTTCGGGGTACCTGGCAAGAACGACACGCTGGCGGACCCCCACGGCCGCATCGTGAGCGACATGTCGAAGGTCCCCAAGGACGATCGACGCGCGCAGTGGAAGCTGGCGCCCGAGGAGGAGGGTGGCCACAAGATCCGCCGAACCGCCGACAGCTTCCCTGACGCGTGGATGGGCAAACGCAGTGACAAGGTGATCATGAGCGGCTACCGCAACATGGAAGTCGTGACGAGCACGGTGCCGCAGGCTTCGGTGGCGGAAACCCAGATGGGATGGGAGGCCTCCGACACCTCCGGAAAGGGCCTTTCACCGGCCGGCGAATGGTTCAGGGACTTCCGCCGAAAGACCGAGAAAAAGAAAGAGGCCGAAATGGTCCCGGAGGTGAAAAAGGAAGAGAAGCCGGTCGCCGACGACCTCGGCTCATGACAACCCACCTGCGGCCCCATCCACCACGCGCTCACGGTCATGAAGGCCTTGCCACTGCAGCGACAACGCGCCGTTGACCCCGTGGCGTCACCCGCGCCTGCCGCAGCGGGCCAGCTTGCAGCGCCCGAGGGCAGCCCCCGCCAACGCGGGCAGCGTGAACGCATCGCGCAGCTGATGGCCGGATCGGCCAGCGAGCCACCCGTCGAGCAACCGCATGGCGCGCCCTTGCAACTGAACCGCACCGCCGAGAAGCGGCGCGAGCGCCAGAAGGCCAACCAGTCTCGCCGCGCCGAACGGCGCGAGCGCATTCAGGCCGAGCGCGAATCGGCCACCGCGGCGCGAACCCCACGCAAGCGCCGGCCGCGCAAGCTCGAGGCGCAGTTGCCGGAAATCTCTCGCTCGAAGCGCGAGCTCTACGACCGCCTCGCCGAGAAGGACGAGACCAGCTGGGGCGTTCGCGGCAGGGGCTTGGTGCTCGCCAAGGAAGGCACCCAAGGCCCGTTCGACGAAGACTTCGGCGAAGACGGGACGCTGATGTGGCGCTCGGACACCCGTGCGCCAAGATCAGTGTTGAAGACCGGCTTCACCACCAAGGCCGAGCGCGACCTGGGCCCGGCCGACACCACCGAAGACGGCAAGCCGACCGGCAACGAGATCGTCTACCGCACTGGCCCCGAAGACATCGTGCCGGCGACTGGTGTCTGCGTGGCGCGCGATGTCCGCGGTGCCTGCTTCTTTCCCTTTGAAGGCGCAGAGCATGACAGCGAAGCACAAGAAGAAGCCGCCTACCTGTACGGCGTGCGTGTGCGCCAAGCCACCAACACCTACAAGGCACAGCAGGTGGCCGAACGCCACGCGACCGGCCGGCAGAGCTGGAAAGACCCGTCGCGCTTTGCCTACGATCCCAACGACGAGCACCCCGACGACGCTTCGGCTGTCTGGCCCTTCGCCGAGTACGTCACCCACCGCATCGACCCCGAAGACATCGTGGCGGCCTACCGGTTCAAGCGTGACCGGCTGGTCGCGCCGGACAAGCCTCACGTCGAGCCCAAGGCCGGCATCGGCTTCAGCATCGCGCCGCGCAACCTCATCAAGCCGGATGGCGACGAGGGCCGGGTCGACCCGCTGCGCGAAACCGCCGATCTCACCGCCGCGGCCTACGGCGAGCGCTACCCCCGCCACCCCGACCACTACATCAGCTACCAGGGCACGGTACGCAAGACGAGCAAGGGCCGCCCGGCCACCGACGCGCAGGCCAGCACCAGCGCCCGCCAGATCGACGCCCTGCCCTCGGCGCGGCCGCGGCCCGATCTGAAGAAAGCCGCGCGGCGCCGCAAGCTCGCGGAGAAGAAGGAACACAAGCAACGCGGCCAGCCGAAGAAGTCACGCCCCGGTGCCAAGTCGTCCGGCCGTTGAGCGAGGAGGCGCCATGAAGCACACCAGGGTCAGGTCCGAACGCAACGACACGAACACCGCGCAACCTGCCACCACTCAAGCCGACGCTGAACACACTGCGGCTGATTGCAGTCCCCGTCAGCTGGCCCAACACGTGCAGGTGACGCAGCTCAGACAGGCGCAGGAGGCCGTCGGGCAGCGTGGCCCGATCGAGACCCCGCCCTGGCAATCGACCGTCGAGCTTTCCACGGCGCCACGGATGGCGGCCCAACGGCAGCAGATCGCCAAGGCCTTCGGCGGCTCTGCATGGAGCAACGCGCCTGCCCAACTTGAGTCCGATTCGGAGGAAGACTCGGAGGATTCGCAAAGCGATATCGGCAAAAAAAAGATCGTCGCGGGCAAAGACAGCAAGTCGCTCGGCCGAGGCAGGGGCGCTCGCGGCGGCAGAGGCGCTCGCGGCGGCAGGGGGCGAGGTGGAGCAAGTGGGGGACGTGGCAGCGCTCGCGGCAGGGGTCGCGGTCGGGGATCGGCGGTGCAAGAAGGCGATTGGCACTCCGTCGACTACCACCAAGGCAAGATCGCCGTGCGCGCGGACAAGACCAGCAGTGGGACGTGGCTGCGCATCGGCGAGCGCAACGAGAAGAGCAAGGACCTTGCGAAGAAGAGCGAGAAGTTCGAAGAAGGATCGGCCTTCTACGCGGGGTTCCATGCGAATTCGGATTATTCCGACAAGGACGACGACGACTACCAGGAGGGGCTGACCGCGCGAGGCGTCGGCATCCTGGCCCATGCGCCGGACCAGCCACAGACGTCCCAGGCGAACTACGTGATAGCCAGCAACGTCAACACGAAGGAGGACTTTGCCGACGCATTCGGCGGCGGTCAATACGGCGGCGTCGGCGCATTCACCGGCCAAAACTTCTCCGGCAGTGGCACCGTCACGAAGAGTCAGCAGCAGTACCAGGACAACTTCAACACAACGAACAACCTGCATCGCAACGGCCAGATCCGCTTGCATGACACCTCCAGCAACCCTTCGAAGTTCATCAAGATCGAGCAAATTCTCAGGTTCGGAGGCCCCGACCTGTATTCCGTCGAGAGCGAAGGCGAGACGCTGAAGCATCAACAGGGCCGCGATCGCTTGTTCGATTCCTATGTGCGGTCGAGGCGAAAGATCGAGAGCGTGGGCAAAGGCTATTTCAGCGACGAGGACGATGACTCGGAAGTCGAGAAGGCACGGCTTTTGCGCCTTCCAGCGAAGACAAATCGCCGCGAACTGGAACGCCTCAAGAAGGAGAAGCGGCGGCTCACTCGAAAGATCCGGCACATCGAGGCAGTGTTGGGCGACGACGGCAAAGGCAAAGAGCGCGACAGTGCAGACGACAGTTCAGGAGAAGGCGAATCCGAGCCCAACAGCGAACGCAGCAGCGACAGTGACAGCGGCGACAAGCGGGATGCCTCTCCAAAGCGAAAGTCCAAGGGCCTGCTGACAGTCCGCTTCCATCCCCTCGAAGACGAACAGAAGCAGCGGTTCGAAGACAGCGAAGGTCCGGCCATCTCCCGAGTGACGGATGTCTATGAAAAGTCCAAGACGCGGTCGAAGACCCCAGCCAGGAAGGAGGTGTCCGACGACGGCTCGGCTTCCTCGACGAACCGAAGCAAGCGAAAGCGCTCGGCCTCCTCGCCATCGAACGACCCAGCGAAGAAGCAGAAGACATCCGCTAGAGGCCGAGGAGGTGGCGGCCGCGGCGCGGACCGGGGCACCCGGGGCGGCCGCGGACGCGGAAGTCGCCCTCGTGGCAAGTAACCCCCTGGAGGCAGGCCCTCAGTGCCTGCGCCCGAACTAGGAGCGCGACCATGACCCAACGTGAGTTCGTTCATCCAGGCTCTGCGGCCAGGCGCAATGAACTGGAGCCGGCCTCTGACCGAACAGCCCAACGACAGCAATCGTCCAGAACGACAGCAGACAATAGCCCGCGACAGACCGCGCAGCGCAAGCAAATGGCGCAACTGAACGGGGCTTCCGAGCAGGCCCCCCCGCGCACTGCACTGCCCGAATCGCTGCGCGCCGGCATGCACGCCCTGTCCGGCGTCGACCTCTCGCAAGTCCAAGTGCACTACAACTCGTCGAAGCCCGCCCAATTGCAGGCGCTGGCCTATGCCCAGGGCAACGACATCCACCTCGGGCCAGGCCAGGAGCGGCACCTGCCTCACGAGGCGTGGCACCTCGTCCAGCAACGCCAGGGCCGCGTCAGGGCCAACAGCGAAGCCGGCGGCGTGGCGATCAACGACAACCCGGAACTGGAGCGCGAGGCCGACCACATGGGCACCCGCGCCACCCAGAAGAAGTGGCCGGCGCAACTCAAAGGCGATCACGCCAAGGTCTGCACCTGCGCGGGATGCACCGGGGGCGCCAGCCTTCAACTCAAGCGTGCCCCTCCTTCGCCGCAGGGCCCGGTGCACCAGTTGGCCAAGTGCGACCATGGCCACGAAGACTGCCACAACCCCAACCACTTCGGCGGCGGCCGCGCGCCCACCGGCCGCTACAAGAACACCACCGGCCACCACGACCCGACGATCGACAAGAGCCGCAAGAAGGCGGTGAAGAAGGGCTACACCGGCAAGCGCGGCAAGAAGCCGAAAACGCCGTGAGCAGGGCCGTTGCACGCGACACGATCAGGAGAGTCTCGATGAAAATGCACGACACCCGCGCCGACGCCCGCGCAGACACGGCGCAGCACCAGCCAGCGTCCGCGCAGGCAGACCACGGCGAGCGCACGCACCCGCCCGCAGGCCTGAGCGATGGCCTGGCGCAATCCGCGATCGACCAGTCCCCTCGGATCGTTGCGCAACGCCGGGCGATCGAGGCCACCCTGGGCAGTGGGCACACTGGCCAGGCACCGGCGACCAGCCAGGGCGACCGCGGGCCTGTGGCGCAGCTGAACGGCAAGAGGCGAAGGGCCAAGCGGAAGAACAAAGAGAAGCAGCAAGAAGCACGGCGCGAGGCCGCTGCCGACAGGTTGGACCGTGGCAGCCCGCGGATCCACGGCCACCTGGATCCGGAGGTGGCCGCCAACCTCGACGCACTCGACCGCATGCAGCCGCGAAAGACCGCGGCCCGCAGGAACATCGACTCGCGAGCGACCAGGCTCAGGGAGGCGAACCGTCCCTCCGTCGTCGAGGTGGGCGCCGGCGAAGGGCGCTTCTCGAGCGCCTTCTCCAAGAAGTTCGGTGAAAACTACGCCGCCACCGACATCGCGGCTGAAAAGGGCGAGCACGGCTTTCTTGGTGTCGCGCGAAAGGCCAACCTGCGGACCAAGTTCGGCGTCGATGCCAACGAGCTGGGCCAGCACTACCCCCAAGGTTCGCTGGCCCGTGTGATCGGTGCCAATCCGTTCGGCGTGAAAGGCGTGGGGGGCGCGAGCTACGGGCTGAAGGTCCAGAACCCCGGCGGCACGGGCAAGAAGAAGTACCTGCCCGACGATCGGTTCCTGAAAACCGCCAAGCCTTTGCTGAAGCCGAGCGGCTCGGTCGAGCTCTATGGCCGCAGCAACGTGATCCGCGACGCGAAACTGGCCAAGCACCCGACGAAGGGGCTCAAGGGCGAGGCGGCCAGGCAAGCCGAACAGACACGCGCGGCGATCAGCCACAAGTACCCCGGCGAGAACGCCAACCCCTATCTCGCGATCGAACCCGACGAGTTGCACGCCCTGGCCAAGAAGACCGGGTACAAGGCCACGGTCAAACGCGCGAAGCAGCCACCCAACATCGGCAAGGGTGGCAACCCCGACACCAAGTCCGGCGACAAGGAGCGCGCCGACGAGGGCCTGAAGCCCTTCACCACCCGGTTCACGTTCACCCCTGAAGAAGAGGGCTATGAGTCGGGAGAGGACGATCCGCGGGTGACCTACCTGTCGGACGATGAATCCGATTGGGAAGAGTGACGCGGCACGTCTGCAGGCAAGGCGTCAATCGCTGGTATGGCTAGGGGGGGCCATCTGTTTCAAGGGCGGCTGAAGGCCGTCTTGATCGACCGCGATGTTTGCCTGATAGCCTCCAACGAGGACGGACTCTCGATGACGGCGCTGGCGCGCGAGTTGGAGCTGTCCGTGTCTCGGGTCAGCCGATGGTTTGTGCGAGCCGAAGCGCGGACCTGGCCGTGCCGCCGGCCGGCGCGCGAAGCGTCTGCTCGTTTACCATCGATCGATAAAGCAAGCGTAGGGTCTTGCCTTTGCTCTCCCTCGCATGCGTCGGTGAGAAAGGTGTGCCAGGACTCGTCGTCCACCTCGTTCGCGCGATTCAGGATTGACCCAGCCCCCACCGAGACGTCCTGAAGATACATGGCCACGTTGATCGTCGTGGCCGTTCAGCCCGTCTGCATGTACGAACGCAATCGTTCCAGCCGGCTGCATACGCGCTGCTCCATCCCCTGTCGCACGGCGGTCGCCTCGACCAGCCGGAACAGCATTCGCGCTATCCAGCCTGGGCGCCCTCCGCGTTTGATGCGCCATTGCAACCAGCCGAGCCAATGCAGGGCGACGCCGAGCACGGCAGCCTCGATGAGACCGTTGACGGACTGCAACGTACTGAGCGTGGACACCAGCGCGAACAGGGCCAAGACCGGCGCCCAGTACGCATCCACCACGCCAGCCACAGCGGGCGGCAAATGCAAGTAGAGCCACGGGGTGCCACTCTTGGCCCACTCCAACGCCCGCGGATGCACCGGCAACGCAGCACCGATCTGGCGCGGATACTCTCCCGGATCGGAGACCAACGTATGACCCTTGTGCACGTTGCTCATGGCCTGCAAGAGTTCGTAGAGCACGGCCGGGTGAATGTCTTCGCGCACGACCACATTGACCGTGGCACCGATCAACGCGGTGTCATGGGACGGAAGCGGCAGCTTCAGGTCGAGCGCGCCGCGCGCCAGCGTGGCCGGTTTGAGATAGTCAATGTTGCGCGAGATGCCGACGCTGTCGCTCATCGAGTACAGCACCAAGCTCGGATTGGCCGCGAGCCGTCGTACCAACTCATGGTCGGGTGCCAACATGACGAAGCCAGCGTCATGCTCCCCGCGTTCCAGCGCCGCGACCGCTTCGCTCAGTTTCATGAAAGAGAACGTCGCGTTTCGCGGGGTTACGTCGTAGCGAGCCAGCACGTCCTGGGTCGCCTGTGCCGTGGCACTTCCTTCGAGCGGCATCACCAGCCTTCGGCCAACCAGGCCCGCCAGCGTGGCCGGCTCGGCCGGACCGCGGCGCAGGAACAGGAACAAGGGCTGCAACTCGATGACTCCGGCTGAAGCAACGGCCGGATACCGCGTCGCATCCACGCGCTGTGAGGTGAAGCCGATATGCACGCCGCTCGTGGCATCGGCAACCTTGTCGATGATCTTCAGGCTGTCGTCCTGGTTTCCTACCTGGGCGCGCAGACCTCGCGAGGCCAGGTGTTCTGCATAGCGACGTGCATACGCATCGAACGAGCCTCCCAGCGACCCGGCTTGGATGACCACTTGCTCCGCCGGCCAGACCTGCCCCAACTTGCCCGCCGCCCACCACAAGGTGGTCAGCAAGAACAGCACCAACACGCTCAGACGCGACATCGAATGCTCCTCGACTGATCAGGGTGCATCGCTGAATCAGACCCAGGGTGGAGGCACCGCCAGACGTCAGACGCCTGGCGCCAGGGAACCTGCAGTCTAGGCCTTGCGATTCCGCGGCGTCATCGTCCCTTTTGCACGCATGCCCATGTGTTGCCCTGACCTGACGCCTCTTCTTCGCTCGCCGCCGCCGTCCCTGCTCCGACCGGCATTCTCCGTGACCTCCCAAGAACAGATACGCCTGCCAACTCAAGGCTGGTATCTCAAGCGTGAGGCGTCTGCTCGCTTACCATCGATCGATGCGGCCTCCAGGCCGATTGAAATGGGGCCCGAGTGCAGACACTGGACGAGATGTTAGGCCGCAGCCTGTTGACTCCCGCCCAGCATGCCGAGATCAGCGCCTGGATTGCGCAGGCGAAGACACCCGAGGCGATCATGCAGATGCCCGAGGCGCTTTGGCGCAGCCTGGCTTTGGCCAGTGCGTTGATGAACATCGACGCGGATCTCACCCAGCCCCCGCTGCTTTCTGCCGGTTGATCGCAGCACGATGCTCCGTTCAGGCGCTCCCGTCATCTGAGGGGTCGCCCAACTTGAAGCGCGCATCCACATCCATGCGGATGACATGTGCATGCCTGCCAAGCATCGTCGGAGACCGGCCTGACGCTGTTCGTCAAAAGGTCAATGGCTAACCCGTTATGTCATCTACTCCGACGCTTCACTTCTTCTGCGGCAAAGCCGGGGCCGGCAAGACGACCGTCGCGTCACGCCTTGCGCAAGACCTCGGCGCGATGCTGATTTCCGAAGACATCTGGCTCATGCGCCTGTTCGGCGACGAGATGAAGGTCTTCGATGACTACGTCCGGTTCTCGAAGCGGCTGAAGACAGTGGTCGGCCCGCTTGCCGTAGGCCTGTTGAACACCGGCCAATCCGTGGTGTTGGACTTCCAGGCCAATACCAGGGCAGGTCGCAGTTGGTTTCGCTCGGTGTTCGAGCAGGCTGGGGCTGCGCACGTGCTGCACTACGTGAACACCTCCGACGAGATGTGCCTGGCGCAGATCGCGAAGCGCAATGTCGAGCGGCCGGAAGGCTCCCATCACTTGACGGAAGACGACTTCACCTACGTCTCTTCCTTTTTCCAGGCACCTGAAGAGGCTGAAGGGTTCAACATCGAGATCCTCACGCAGTCATCTCGGTTAAGCCCAGCGGCAGGGTCAGTCTCTGAATTGTCTGGCCACGAAGGCCCACACCATGCGTGACGCATCTGGCCCTCGCTTGTCACTGAAAGGCTTGTTGGCCGCACCACCGCTCCACGCGTGAGCCAATCCGCCCACCGCCACCAGCGTCGCCACCGTGTCGCCCTTGCGCTTGAAGTCTGTCACCGACATGGGGTAGCGCTTGCCGCGCTGAATGCTGCGGGCTTGGCCGGGCCGGGCGCCTGCCGCATCGGCCCAGACCTGCGCCGCCACGTGGCCGTTATGCGGCGAGACGATGATGTCGGCATCTCCGTGGATCACCAACAGCGGTGGCCAGTTGGCTTCCATCGTGACCGGCGTGGCAGCCAGCGGCAAGGTGCGCCGACGGCCCTGCATGGCACCAAGCGCCGACAACGAGGAATGCGCCGTCCCCGGGGGGATGCCCGAATGCATCACCACTGCTTTGAAGCGCTCCGGGTGTCTTGTCACAAGCAAAGCCGCCATGCTCGCCCCTGCCGACAAGCCGGCGACGGCCACTCGCACTCTGTCCACCGGTTGCAGCAGGCACACCTGGTCGATGGCCTTCATGATCAGCGCCGCTTCCCCATAGGCGCGTCCGGTGCCGGTATCGAACCAGTTCCAGCAGCCGCGGGCGTTGGCCAGACGGTCCTGTTCCGGGTAGAGCACCATGAACCGCTCGCGCATCGCGATGCGGTTCATGCGCGTGCTGGCCGCAAAGGCGTTCGCATCCTGATCGCAGCCGTGCAGCATGACCATCAGCGGCAGACGCTCATCGATTCTCACGTCAGGTGGGCGATACAGCCTGAATCGTCTGACACCAGTTGAACCGATGGCGACCCCAGGTATCCACGCACCGGCCCCAGGTGGAGGGGTGCGTCGAGCCACGGCGGGCTTGAGCGCCCGCGTCAGGGCGCGCGTCCCCGACTGGGTTGCTGTGCGAGTCATGGCCACGAAGCTGCGCTCGAACGCCTTGGCCCAGACAGAGGAAGTTCGCAATCGTTTCTTCATCTGGGTGATTCTGGGGCCGCACGGTGAAGTCAGGTGGGTTGCGCTCTATTGCAAGAATCGCTCCGTAGGGTTATGTGAACTGCCATACTGGGTCGACATGTCTTGCACTGCATAGACATCGATCGCCCGGCAGCGACTGGGGTGTCCTTCAGCCCTGCGTGAGCAGCACTGTGTAGGCCGTCGCCAAGATGCGACAGCCGCGACACGGATGGACATCAGCCGCTGTTCGCCCTACTCGCGTTTCCCCAAAGGATTCACCATGCAAGACAACGTCATGCAAACTCAAGCCCAGCCTTTCGTGAAACTGGTGCAGGCCAATATGGATCTGCTCACCCAATTCACGACGTCGCCCGAGGTCACATCGCAATCCACCGCGAATGCGGCCCAGTTTCTCCAGCAAGCCAGCGAGTCTGCGATGAAGCTCACGCAGTCTGGTGCCTTCACTCACCTGATGCAGGGGATGCTGAAGAACTACACCGAGTTCCTGATCGAAGTCAGCCAGAGCTGGATGGTGACGATGCGGCAGGGTCACGACATGTTCGCTCAACAGGCGCAAGAAGTGGCCGAGGGCGTCGTCGACGTGGCGGAAGTTCGTGGAAGGCGCGCGCGCCAAGCTGCTTGATCGACTGATCAACCGCCAGCGCACGCTCTCACGCCGTCAACGGAGGGCGGAAATGACCAGCCCGTGTACGGCGTCGCACAGACACCTCTTTGGCGATGAGTATTAGTGTGATGCGCTGGACCACCCACCGCAGTCGCCCCCATGGGCACGTCTTATCCACACAGCCTATAGGGAACGAGTTGACACAGCATCCAGAAGTAGCTCCGCCCCGCGGTGCGTGCCGGTCGGCATTCGAGTTGCTGTGCAGCAAGAGCTGAGACTGGACCGATTGAAGGCGCTCGACCACTACGATCAGGTCCGGTCGCCTGCCATAACGCACAAGCACGTACTGACCGTCACGGTGGGGCCAGCGCCTTATCGTTTCAACAGGATTGCGGGGAAGCCATTCGGCGAGCTGAAGACGCCTTGTTGCAGGCCAAGCAAGCCGGTGGCAACCGATTTCTCTTGAGCTCAGCGGTCTGATCGCAAGCAAAGCGCAGGGTCACAAAGCGCAGGGTCCGACCGCGGATGCGCATGGCACTGAGCTGTGGGGCGACGCGCTGCGCCAGCAGATCTACCTGGGCGACGCTGATTTCGTCGACCGCATGCAGGCATTGGCCGAAGCGCCGCGCAAAGCGGCGCGCGATACGCCCAAGGCGCAGCGCAGCGCGTACGCCCGCTCGCGCACTGGCTGAAAACATCCGACACGCGAGAAGAAGCGCGTACCGCGCCTACACCGAGGGCGGGATCTCGATGACGGCGTTGGCACGCGAGTTGGAGCTGTCCGTGTCTCGGGTCAGTCGGTTGATTGCGCGAGCCGAAGCGCAGTCCCGGCCGTGATACCGGCCTGCGCGCGAGGCGTCGGCTCGTTTACCATCGATCGATGCGGCCTCCAGGCCGATTGAAATGAGGCCCGAGTGCAGACACTGGACGAGATGTTGAGCCGCAGCCTGTTGACCCCCGCCCAGCATGCCGAGATCAGCGCCTGGATTGCGCAGGCGAAGACACCCGAGGCGATCATGCAGATGCCCGAAGCGCTTTGGCGCAGCCTGGCCCTGGCCAGTGCGTTGATGAACATCGACGCGGACCTCACCCAGCCTCCGCTGCTTTCTGCCGGTTGATCTGGCGGGCCTTCCATATCACGGGTTGCACCCAAATGGCAAAGATTGATTCGGAGCTCGGCAGGTTCATCAGCCATTGGCAGGTGCGCATTCCTGTGGGCGCTGACGTCGCTAGCGATGACGACTTCCGAAAGTACGTCTCCGGGGTGGCGATTGGCAACGGCGTTTATTCGCTTTTTCCGAAGACCGAGCATGAAAAATGGCGCCGGCTGATCGGCGAGTTGTTTCCCCGCTTCGGCAACAAAGTGGAGCCTGTTGGGCACGACTGGCTTGGACGGCTGTTTGTGCTGGATCAAACAGGCGGCGAGGACGACGGTTGCACCTTGTTGTTGGACCCCTGCACCGGTGATCGATTTGTCATCCCCGCCGGATTTCGAGAGTTTCACGGCTGCGTCCTGGTTGACCAAATCGAGGAGGCGCTGGACGCCGCCGCGTTTGCCGCATGGTCCAAGGAGAACGGGCCATTGACGGCGAATCAATGCGTTGGGTTCAAGACACCGTTGGTCCTCGGCGGAAAAGCCAACCCATCGAACTACGAGGTGGCCGATGTTGAGATCTACTGGGCTTTGCTCAGCCAGATCACGCTACAGGTGCGAGGGCCTTGGTACTGACTCTGTAGGACCATGCGGAAGTCCTGGCCTCCTGTTTCGGCGACACGTCGCAGCAGCGGCCCTCGTGCTAGAACAGCTCGTTCAGCAGATAGAAGGCGTTGTCCTTGAGCTTGTGGGCCCAGCCGCGGCGCTGCCACGCCTGCAGCTGGATCTCCTGTGCGCGCTGCGCGTATTTCTCGAAGATGCCGTCCAGCCGCGCAGCCAGCGCCTGGTCAGCGATCGACAGGCTGATCTCGTCGTTGGTCTCGAAGCTGCGGTCATCGAAGTTGCTCGATCCGACGGCACTCCACACCCCGTCGACGGTCATGATCTTCTGGTGCAGCAGGGTGTGTGGATACTCGAAGAGCCGCACACCGCACTTCAGCAGCTTTTCGAAATTGCGGTGTCCCGCGTGCTGCACCATGGGGTTGTCCGAGCCGCTGGTGGCCGGCATCAGCACCCGCACGTCGACGCCGCGCCGCACGGCATCGCCAAAAGCATCGATCGCATCGGGCTCCGGAATGAAATAGGGGTTCTGGATCCAGATGCGCTTGCGCGCCACGCAGATGGCGGTGTGGTGCAGGATCTTCACGGTGGGCGCAGAGTTTTCGGGCTTGGCGAACACCGCGTGGATGAGTATGTCGCCTGCGGCCTCGAGCGGCGGAAACACCTTGTCGCCCAGAAACAGCTCGCCGGTTTCGCCAGCCCAGTTTTCACTGAACGCCCCTTGCAGGCTGTGCACGATGGGCCCGCGAAGCTGAAGGCTGACGTCGGCGAAGTGCTCGTGATCTTCGGCATCCCCCAACCAGCTGTCGACGATGCAGTGGCCACCGACGAAGGCCTCACGGCCGTCGATGACAGCGATCTTGCGGTGGTCTCGATCGTTGAGCACGCCGAGATTGCGCAACGCCCGCTTATGAAAGAACTTCACGTGGCAGCCGGCCTCGCGCATCTGCCGCGTGACTTCATCGCCCACCCCCTTCGACCCCTGGGCGTCAAGCAGCACGCGCACTTGTACCTGGGCCCGTGCACGTTCGATCAACGCCTGGGCCAGGCGCCGCCCCAGTTGGCCGTCCTTCCAGAGGAAGGTCTCGAAGTGCACCGAGTGCCGGGCAGCGCCGATCCTCGCCAGCAGCACCTCGTAGAACGCTCCGTTCTCATGCACCTCCACCTGGTTGCCTGCCACCGCCGTCCCCAGCGTCAGCCCAGACAGGCTGGGCATCAGTTCGTCGATGGACGATTTGCAGTCGACGCGCAAGGCCGGGTCGTGGTGACGACGGATGGACCAGATCACGACGATCTGCACCACGACCAACACGAGCAGCAAGCCGCCCCATACCCAACTGATCATCCCTGGAACCTCCGCAGCGGTGCACCGTGGCGATGGCCCAGCATAGCGTCTCACTCGTTCGTACGGCGGGCCGCTGGGTGTCGAGCGCTTGGACGCTGCCCTGTTGCAGCGCTGGCATCATGGCCGCCTTCAACCCCTCGCCAGATGCCGCCACCGTGAGCCGCCCCAGGAACCGCTATTACGACCCGACCAAACCGCACCACCGACCGGATGGGTTCCAGAACAATCACAGCGACTTCCGGCCCAAGAGCCTCGCCGAAGTGTTGCGTTGGCGCTTGAATGCGTCGAAGCAAGGCCTGCCGCCACCACCTCGCGAGCCGATTCCGCGCACGCCGCCGGACCTCGGCTTCCTGCACGCCAATGCGAAGGCTGGAGCCGGCATGCAGCCGGCCGTCACGTGGGTCGGCCATGCCACCGTCCTCGCGCAGTTGGGTGGGCTCAACGTCCTGACCGATCCGATCTTTTCCGACCGGGCGTCCCCCGTGCAGTTCGCTGGGCCGAGGCGGCACCATCCGCCCGGCATTGCGCTGAAGGAGTTGCCGCGCATCGACGTGGTGGTGGCCTCCCACAACCACTATGACCATCTGGACGAAGCCTCCATCCAGCATTTGAACGCGCAGGATGGTGCGCCGCCTCTGTTCGTGGTCCCGCTGGGCCTCGAGGATTGGCTGCGCAGCAAGGGCGTCTCGCAGGCACTGGAGCTCGACTGGTGGGATTCGCACACCATCGACGCCCCAGCGGGCGCGGTGGAGGTCATGCTGCTGCCTTCGCGACATTGGTCATCGCGCAGCCTCAACGACCGCATGCAAACCCTGTGGGGCGGCTTCGCCGTGATGGCCCCGGACTGCCACCTCTTCTACGCCGGCGACACCGGCTACTCGCGCGACTTCACCGACATCCGCGAGCGCTTGAAGCCCCGGCAAGCCGGCCACGGCTTCGACATCGCGCTCTTGCCGATCGGGTCCTACGAGCCGCGCTGGTTCATGGCAGACCAGCACGTCAACGTGCACGAGGCGGTGAAGATCCACCAGGATCTCGGTGCCAGACGATCACTCGGCGTGCACTGGGGTACCTTCGAGCTGACCGACGAGGCGCTTGACGAACCGCCGCGCCAGTTGATCTTGGAACGCAGTGCGGCGGGCCTTGCTGAAAACGACTTCTTCGTGCTCGCGGTTGGCGAGACACGCCGCATTCCTCGTCGTCCGCCAGCCGCGCCGCGCTGAGCGTTCGCCGAACCGGCCGGCCTTGCTCACGCGCGACACGCGCGCGAGCGGGCTATGACGTCGGCACCACTGCATCCAGCCCGTCGGCCTCGGTATCGGCGTGGCTGAGCTCCGGATGGCCGCGGTTGAGATCGCCGGGTGACTCCGGGCCGGTCTGGCCGGTCTCGCCCAGGCGGTGGTCCTCATCGTCGTGCTCGAGGCCACCCTGAAGACCAGGGGGAAAGTCCTGCATTCTGGGTCCACCCATGACAGTCTCCCGACATTGCGTGAGGCAACTCTAGCCGGGCCGGGTGGGCCTAACGCGCTCAGGGGCTTGCATGGTGCAGCTCACGTCGCAACCAGCTAACCCGGTACTTTGCCGGCACAGGCACGACCGCAGCCGCAACGGCCTGGTTGACCGTCCCGGCAACCGCCCAAGCGATGTTGCCCGCGGCGCACGATCGCCGCCTCTCACGACCTTCATGCATCTTTCCCGGACCATCCAAGGCTTGGTAGCGCTGTCAACCGACCCTAGAATCACCGCATGGCAGATTCAGAAGGCACCCGGCGGACGCGACGCGGCAGTGGGGGCGTGACGCTGCACGACGTTGCCAAGCTGGCCGGCGTGGCGCCTATCACCGCGTCGCGGGCGCTGAACTCGCCCGCACAGGTCTCGGCCGAAGTGCGGCAGAAGGTCGGCGAGGCGGTCGCCCGCACCGGCTATGTACCGAATCTGCTCGCCGGCGGGCTGGCCTCACGGCGCAGCCGCCTGGTGGCGGCCGTGGTGCCGACGATCTCGGGCCCGGTCTTCCTGGAGACTGTCCAGGCCCTGACCGAATCACTGGCCGAACGTGGCTACCAGCTGATGCTGGGCCAGGCGGGCTACACCGGCTCACGCGAAGACGCCCTGCTCGAAGCCATCATCGGCCGCCGGCCCGACGGGATCGTGCTGACGGGGATCCTGCACTCGATCGAGGGCCGCAAGCGGCTGCTGGCCGCCGGCATCCCGGTGGTCGAGACCTGGGACCTGACGCCCACGCCGATCGACATGTTGGTCGGCTTCTCGCACGTCGAGGTCGGTCGCAGCGTCGCTGAATACCTGCACCGCAAGGGCCGGCGCCAGCTGGGCGCCGTCTGTGGTGATGACGAGCGCGCCAAGCGCCGCTCGTGGGCGTTTCAGGCGACAGCCGCCACGCTCGGGCTGCCCGAAGTGCCGATCGTCGCCGTGCCCGCCCCCACCACGCTGAGACTGGGCCGCGAGGGCCTGGCCACCTTGTTGGAAACCCAGCCCGCGGTCGATGCGGTGTTCTGCAGCTCAGATTTGCTGGCGCTCGGCGTGATGACCGAAGCCCGGGCGCGTGGCATCCGGGTGCCCGAGCAGCTGGCAGTCGTCGGCTTCGGCGACCTGGATTTCGCGGCCGACCTGGACCCCGCGCTGACGACCGTGCACATCAAGGCCGGCGCCATCGGCCGCCAGGCTGCGCAGTTCATCATCGATCGCGCCGAGGGCCGGGCGGTGCCGCAACGCGTGGTCGACATCGGCTACTCGATCATCGAGCGGACCAGCGCCTAGCGCGGGTAAACCCTCTTCATGTTTCGCTTGTCGAGTGAGATTGGTAGCGCTACCATTTGACGGCACGCCGGTAGCGCTACCGTCCATCGTTCGCACACGAGTTCAGTTTCCCGGAGACCGCGCATGAAGCAGCTGTTGACCGCCCTCACCTTCGGCTTGGCCGCCGTCTCGGGTCTACACGCCGAGGCCTGGCCTGCCGCCAAGCCTGTGACCTTGCTGGTCCCGTTCCCACCGGGTGGATCGACCGATTTGATCGCCCGAGCGCTCAGCCCCAAGCTGCAGGAAAAGCTGGGCGGCAGCTTCGTCGTGCAGAACCAGGCCGGCGCCGGCGGCACGGTCGGTGCGGCCGCTGCCAAGCGCGCCGCGCCAGACGGCTACACGATCTTCGTCTCGTCGCTCGGGCCCTTCGTGATCGGCCCGCACCTGATGAAAAGCCTGGCCTATGACCCGCTGAAGGATTTCGACTACCTCACCGTCGCCGTGCAAGCGCCCAACGTGCTGGCGGTGCCGGCTGCCTCGCCGCACAAGTCGGTGGCCGATGTGCTGGCCTATGAAAAGGCCAACCCCGGCAAGATGAGCTTCGCGTCATCCGGCAACGGCTCGAGCGACCACCTGACGGCCGAGCTGTTCTGGCAGACCACCGGCACCACCGGCCTGCACGTGCCCTACAAGGGCGGGGCGCCGGCGATGTCCGACTTGCTGGGCAGCCAGGTGGAGGCGAGCTTCATCAACATCAACACGGCCTGGCCCAACCTGAAGGCCGGCAAGCTGCGCGCGCTGGCCATCACCAGCGACAAGCGTTCGCCGCTGCTGCCCGAGGTGCCCACGCTGGCCGAGCTCGGTATCAAAGGCGTCACCGTCTATTCGTGGCAGGCCTTTGCAGCACCGAAGGGCCTGCCGGCCGACATCAAGGCCAAGCTGCACGAAGCCTTGGTGGCCGGGCTCAGTGATCCGCAGGTCAAGCCCAAGCTGCTCGAGCTCGGCTTCGAGATCGTCGCCAACACGCCTGAACAGTTCACCGCCTTCCAGGCGGCCGAGTTCGCACGCTGGAAGCAGGTGATCGAGCAGGGCAAGATCACTGCAGACTGAAGGTATCCGTCGACACGTGAATCGCCCTGTGCTGCGCCCCACGGCGACTGTCGCGCAGGGCGTCGGCGGCGGACCCTTGGACAAAAAGCACCCATGCCCCAGACTCCCGTTGTCACTGCGCTGCGCGTGATCCCCGTCGCCGGGCGCGACAGCATGTTGCTGAACCTCAGCGGCGCCCACAGCCCTTTCTTCACCCGTAACCTGGCTGTGCTCACCGACAGCGCCGGCCGCACCGGCGCGGGCGAGGTGCCGGGTGGCGAAAAGATCCGCCAGACCTTGCAGGACGCGGCCGCGCTCGTGGTCGGTCAGCCGATCGGCGCCCATCACCGCGTGCTGCGTTCGGTGCAGCAGGCGTTTGCCGATCGCGACAGTGGCGGCCGAGGCCTGCAGACCTTCGACCTGCGCACGACCATTCACGCCGTCACCGCCATCGAATCGGCGCTGCTTGACCTGCTGGGCCAGCACCTGGAGGTGCCGGTCGCCGCGTTGCTCGGCGAGGGCCAGCAGCGCGACGCCGTCGAGATGCTCGGCTACCTCTTCTTCGTCGGCGACCGCCGCCGGACCAACCTGCCCTACGCCAGCGACCCGGACGCCGACACCGCGTGGTTCCGACTGCGGCACGAGCAGGCGCTGACGCCGCAGGCCGTGGTGCGCCTGGCCGAGGCGGCACGCGAGCGCTACGGTTTCAACGACTTCAAGCTCAAGGGCGGCGTGCTGCGCGGCGAAGACGAGGTCGAGGCCATCACCGCGCTGCGCGAACGCTTTCCCACGGCCCGGGTCACGCTCGACCCGAACGGTGGCTGGCTGCTGAAGGACGCGATCCGGCTGATGCGCGACATGCGCGGCGTGGTGGCCTATGCCGAAGACCCCTGCGGTGCTGAAGACGGCTACTCGGGTCGCGAGGTGATGGCCGAGTTCCGCCGCGCCACCGGCCTGCCCACGGCCACCAACATGATCGCGACCGACTGGCGCCAGCTCAGTCACGCGCTGGCGTTGCAGAGCGTGGACATCCCGCTCGCCGACCCGCATTTCTGGACCATGGCCGGCGCTGTCCGCGTGGCGCAGACCTGCCGCGACTGGGGCCTGACCTGGGGCTCGCATTCGAACAACCACTTCGACGTGTCCTTGGCGATGTTCACCCACGTCGGCGCCGCGGCGCCAGGCAAGGTCACCGCGATCGACACCCACTGGATCTGGCAGGACGGCCAACGCCTGACGAAGGAGCCGCTGCAGATCGTCGATGGCCACGTGCAGGTGCCGATGAAGCCCGGCCTCGGCGTCGAGCTCGACATGACCGAGGTCGAGAAGGCCCACCAGCTGTACCGACAACACGGCCTGGGGGCACGCGACGACAGCGCAGCGATGCAGCACCTGATGCCGGGCTGGACCTTCGATCCGAAGCGCCCGGCGCTCGTCCGCTGAGGCCTTGCCAGCCCGCCGCAGAATCCAGACCATGAGCACCTCCCACGATCGAAGCGGCCTGCTGCGCCGGATGTTCGACGCGGCGATCGCAGCGGCACAGCCGGCGCTGTGCCTGCCGCGCCATCTGCCGCCTCCGCCCAAGGGCCGCACCATCGTCATCGGCGCCGGCAAGGCGTCGGCCGCTATGGCCAAGGCGCTGGAGCAACATTGGCCCGGCCCGCTCGAAGGCCTGGTCGTCACCCGCTACGGCTACGAGGTGCCCTGCGAACGGATCGAGATCGTGCAGGCCGCGCACCCGGTGCCCGACGCGGCCGGGCTGCGGGCTGCCGTGCGCATCGGCGCGCTGGTGAGAGGGCTGACGTCTGACGACCTCGTCATCGCATTGATCTCGGGCGGGGGGTCGTCGCTGCTGGTGGCACCAGGCCCGGGCCTGACGCTGGCAGACAAGCAGGCCATCAACACCGCCTTGCTGAGCAGCGGCGCCACGATCAGCGAGATGAACTGCGTGCGCCGCCACCTCTCGGCGCTGAAGGGCGGGCGCCTGGCGGCCGCATGCCATCCCGCGCGGGTGGTCACGCTGCTGATCTCCGACGTGCCGGGGGACCGGCCCGAAGACATTGCTTCCGGGCCCACGGTGGCCGACCCCAGCACCTGCGCCCAGGCACGCGCCATCCTCGAGCGCTACCGCATCGCGGTGCCCGCGGCGGTGGAAAACCTGCTCGACAGCCCCGAAGGCGAGACGCTCAAACCGGGCGACCTGCGCCTGGCGAAGACCGAGACGCACACCATTGCGGCGCCGCAGATGGCATTGGAGGCCGCGGCCCAGGTGGCGCGCGAGGCCGGGCTGACGCCGTACATCCTCGGCGACAGCCTGGAGGGCGAAGCGCGCGACGTGGGCAAGACGCTGGCCGGCATCGCCCGCCAGGTCGCCACCCGCGGTCAACCCTTCGAGCCGCCGTGCGTGCTGTTGTCCGGCGGTGAGACCACCGTCACGGTCCGCGGCGCCGGCCGCGGCGGCCGCAATGTCGAGTGCCTGCTGTCGATGGCCATTGCACTCGACGGGTTGCCCGGCGTGCATGCGCTGGCCGGTGACACCGACGGCGTCGACGGCGCCGAAGAGATCGCCGGCGCGGTCATCTCACCCGATACGCTGGCCCGCGCCTGGGCCCGTGGCCTCCCGCCGCGCCCACGGCTGGACGCCAACGATGGACACGGCTTCTTCCGGGCGCTGGGTGACTCGGTGGTGACCGGCCCCACGCTGACCAACGTCAACGACTTTCGCGCCATCATCGTCGACGCACGCACCGGCTCGAACCAATAGTGTCCTGTCCCGATGAGCACCGCCCCGCTGACGATCCGCATGCACGAGCGCGACAACGTCGCGATCGTCGCCAATGACGGCGGCCTGCCGGCCGGCACCACCCTGCCCTCGGGCGTGGTCCTGCGAGACCGTGTGCCGCAGGGGCACAAGGTGGCGCTGGCCGACATCGGCGTCGAGGCGGCGGTGGTTCGCTACGGCGTTGCCATCGGCCATGCGTTGAAAGCCATTCCCGCGGGCAGCTGGGTGCACGAGCGTTTGCTGAAGATGCCCGACGCACGTGGCCTGGACGGCCTGCCGATCGCCACCGTCAAGCCCGAGCCGCAACCACCGCTGCAGGGCTACACCTTCGAGGGCTACCGCAACGCAGACGGCTCGGTCGGCACGCGCAACATCCTGGCCATCACCCAGACGGTGCAGTGCGTGGCCGGCGTCACCGAGTTCGCGGTGCAGCGCATCAAGGCCGAGCTGCTGCCGCACTTTCCGCATGTCGATGACGTGGTCGCGCTGGCGCATGGCTACGGCTGCGGTGTGGCGATCGACGCGACCGACGCGGTGGTGCCGATCCGAACGCTGCGCAACATCAGCCTGAATCCGAACTTCGGCAACGAGGTGATGGTGGTCAGCCTGGGTTGCGAGAAACTGCAGCCCGAGCGCCTGCTGCCACCGGGCAGCTATGCGATCGAGCGCAATGCCAACGAAGCGCTGGACGTGATCTGCCTGCAGGACGACGGGCACGTCGGCTTCATGTCGATGGTCGATTCGATGCTGCGCCAAGCCGAGGTCCACCTCGAACGCTTGAACGCGCGCCGGCGCGAGACGGTGCCGGCCAGCGAGTTGGTGGTCGGCGTGCAGTGCGGCGGCAGCGATGCGTTCTCAGGCGTCACCGCCAACCCGGCGGTGGGCTTCTGCACCGACCTGCTGGTGCGCGCCGGTGCCAGCGTGATGTTCTCGGAAGTCACCGAGGTGCGCGATGGCATCGACCAGCTCACCGCCCGCGCCACGACGCCGGAAGTGGCCGCTGCGATGATCCGCCAGATGGCCTGGTACGACGCCTACCTGACGCGCGGCGGCGTCGACCGCAGCGCCAACACGACGCCGGGCAACAAACAGGGTGGCCTGTCGAACATCGTCGAGAAGGCGATGGGCTCGATCGTCAAGTCGGGTTCGTCGCCGATCGCCAACGTGCTGGCGCCGGGCGAGAAGCTCAGGGCCAAAGGCCTGACCTACGCCGCCACGCCGGCCAGCGATTTCATCTGCGGCACCCTGCAGCTCGCCGCCGGCATGAACCTGCACGTGTTCACCACCGGCCGCGGCACGCCGTATGGCCTGGCCGCGGTGCCCGTCATCAAGGTGGCCACCCGCAGCGAGCTGGCGCGCCGCTGGCACGACCTGATGGACATCAACGCCGGCAGCATCGCCGACGGTACCGCCACGATCGAAGAGGTCGGCTGGGAGCTCTTTCGCTTCATGCTCGACGTGGCCAGTGGCCGCAAGAAGACCTGGGCCGAGCACTGGAAGCTGCACAACGCGCTGGTGCTGTTCAACCCGGCGCCGGTGACCTGAGGTCCGACGGCGCGCCCGACTGCCCGGGCCGGATCGTGGCACCGCGGCTTCGCGCGCCAATGCCGACGATGAACGTCACACGCCGGCGGGCCTTTCGAGCAGCGCCACGTTGACCTCGGTGCGCTTCACGAAGCCGAGTGATTCGTACAGCGCGATGGCCACGTGGTTGCTGCTCCACGCATGCAGAAACGGCTGCTCGCCCCGCGCTTCGATGCGGGCCGCCACCGCCGCCGACAGCCGGCGCGCGAAGCCGCGGCCGCGCGCGTGTGGGTGCGTGCACACGCCGCTGACTTCGGTGTAGCCGGGCAGACGCAGCCTTTCGCCCGCCATGCCCAGCAACCGCCCACCTTCGCGGATGCCGACGAACGCCCCCATCCGGTGGGTGCGGGCGAGGAACGGCCCCGGCTCGGTGAGCTGCGCCAGCGCCAGCATCTCCGCTGCGTCGGCCTCCCCGAGCGCGGCAATGCCGTCGAGATCGGCCTCGCCGGCCAGGCGGCGCGTCGCCACCATCTGGACGCCCTTCGCCTGCTTGACGGCATGCAGCCCTGGTGGGACGACGATCTCGGGCACTTGCAGCAGGTAGACCTGTTCCTCCGGCAGCACCAGATCGGCCAAGGCGGCGAGCGCCTGCGTGCTGTCGTCGCGCGCCGCCGCAAACACATTCACCTGCCGATCGAAACGCCGGGCCCAGGACGTTCCTTCCGACAAGGGTAGGTGGGTGGTCGTCAGGCTGGCCCACACGGGTCGATCAAGTGGATGCATCGCGTTTTCCTCCAGACTTCAGACGATCGGCGCGCTCGCACAGGCTCTCGTCTGCCAAGGCCTGCTCCAGCGCCGTCAGCAGCGCCAGCAATGACCGGCCATCGGCGGCGCAGGCATCGGTCACAGCGGCCTCGATCGTCGGCCAGGTCGATCGCTTGGCACGCGCCACGAGTTGTCGGCCAGCCTTGGTCAATTCGACCGTGCGCGAGCGCAGGTCGTCAGGCGACGGGTGCGCCTGGACCAGGCCTTCCGCCTGCAAGTTGCTCACCTGGCGGGTCACGCCGGGCTGGCTGACGCCGAGCACGTCGGCCAGATCGCCGACATTCATCGAACCCAACCGGTCCAGCGCCGCCAGCAAGGGGAAGTGCGACGCGGGCGTGGTGATGCCGGCAGACGCCAGCACGGCCTGGGTCTGCGACTGCAGGCGCTCACCGATGCGCTTGAGCCGGGTGCCGAGCGCGAGCAGGCCCAGTTCCTTGACGACGTCTTGCTTCATACGGGCAAATATTTATAACACGTTATATAACACTGTATCGACTGACGCAAGCCGCTGGCGTCCGGTCCCCGCCGCGCACGGTGTGGAGAGTCGAAACGGGTCGATTCAATGCAATGCGGCTGCCCGGAATGAGAAAAGCCCGCGACCATTGCTGGCGGCGGGCTTGCCTGCCGAACATCGCGGGCTGCGCGGCGTCGGCCTTCGAAGCGCTGGGTGACGGGTTCCCTGGACCTTCTTCAGTCCGTCTCCGCCCAGTGTTGCGGTCGGTTCTGCGCTCGAATGAAGGCCAGTGTAGGCGCAGCCGATGGCAGTCGTGTGACGAAGCGTACGGCCCGATTGGCTCTCGCCGGCTCAGCCTTGGTAGGGCCTCTTGACCTCGCCCCAGCCCCACTTGGGCATTGGCGCATCCACATCGACCGTGACACCGGGCTGCGAATTGATCACGGCCAGGCGTGAGCCCCACTCGATGTAGCCGACCAGCGCAGACCGGAACTCGGGGTCGTCGGGCATGCCGAGTTCGTCCGCCGTGCCGAGCAACAGGCCGACCCATTGGCGGCGCAGCTCCTGCGTCAGGTGCTTGTTCAGATGCTGGCGCACCATGTGCGGGTGGCCGCCATGCTGCTCGGAGTAGGTGGTGGGGCCGCCCAGCACTTCGCCCAGGAAGGCCGCGACGTGCGCCGGATGGTCGGCATTCATGTGCTCGAAGACCGGCGCCAGCAGCGCATCGGCTTTCACACGCTGGTAGAAGCGGGCGGTCAGGCGGTTCAGCGCGTCGATGCCGCCGACCCATTCGTAGAGGGTCGGAACGCTTTGTTCGCTCATGGGTGGCAGGTCCCGTAGATGTTTGAGAGGGGTCGTCGTCGCGCGATCCACGGCAGCCGGAAGTCGACCATCACCGGCCATCGCCCATCGCCCATCGCCCATCGGTCGACGTGAAGCCTCGAGACGGCCGATGGTATCGGCGCTGGCCTCTCGCCCAAGGTCGCATACGCATACCCGTAGGCGCGACCGAACCAATCACCGCCGCACCCGATGCGATGATCCCCGCGGCCTCGTGCCCCATGGCCGAGTGTCGAAGTCGGATGCCCAGGAGATCCATATGGCCAGCATCACGCAAGGGGCCGCGCGCCACCACCCGAGCCGGCGCCGCCCGATGACACGCCCTCACCACCGTGCCGCTGTCGCTGCCGGCATCAGCCTGCTCTGTGCTGGCCTGCTTCACCCCGCTCTGGCCGCCGGCCGCAAGGGCTTGTCGGTGGGCATGACGATGACCTCGGCCGAATACGCGGACCGCTTCGAGCGCTACCCGGGCCTGATCGATTCGGTGCGTGTGTTCTCGGCCGGCGCGCCACCGGCGTGGACCGACAGCCGCATCCTGCAGTTGAAGGCGCAGGGCATCGTGCCGTTCATCTCGCACAAGACCTACGACCCCAACGCTTTCAAGGCCTGGCTGCTGGCGATGCCCGCCGACCTGCCGATGGTCTACCTCGCCCATTGCCATGAATGCGAGGCCGACATGCCGGCGTCGACCTACGTCGAACACCAGCGCAGCTACTGGAACGTCGTCCAGGCGCTGCCGGCGTCGATCCGCCAACGCGTCAAGTACGGGCCGATCCAGACCAAGCAGTGGACCGAGAACTACGGCCGCTCGTATGCGACCTACGACCCCGGCATCGGCGACTTCTGGGGTGTCGACGCCTACGTCAACACCTGGGGCCTGGTGTACCCGGATGCGTCGACCTGGCTGAGCCAGATCCGCGCCTACGCCACCGGCGGGCGGCCAAAGTGGCTGCCCGAGCTGGGCGTGATCTGCATGCCCGATGATGCCGACGACAGCGCGCGGGCCGCGTGGATCGAGTCGGTCGCCGCCATCCTCGAAGCCGACCGCTCGTTCAAGCTGGTGTTGTGGTGGGACACGCTGGGCACGCCAGGTGGCGAGGTCGATGGTGTCGGCACCGTGCGCAACTTCAGGCTGAGCGAGAAGTACACGACTGCCGGCGGCACCGTGCCGGTCAAGCCCAGCAAGCAGGCCTGGCGGCGCTTCATGCGCCGCAACGCGCCCTGATCATCGCGACGGGTCGCGCGGCCACGGGCACCGGCAACGCCGCGCCGGCGTCATGCCGTGGCCGTGGCCCCATCACTCAGTTGGCATCGATCGGGGCACCGATCGTCACGCCGTGCCAGAACTCGTAGTCCGGCTGCTTCCAGCTGATGGTGGAGAAGGTGCCCACGAACTGCACGACGCCATGGCCCTCGGTGCCGGTCAGCGTCTTCTTCTTGACCTTCAGGCAGTCGGCACAACCACCGTAGTAGCCGACGCCGGACGACAGCAGCGTCGGTGTCTGGGTGAACACGTACCGTGTCGGCGTCGAGCTGCGGCCCAGCGACAGGATCGCCATCACCGGGTTGGTCACCGGCTTGCTGAACGTGATCTTGTAGACCTGGGTGTCGGTGTTGCCGACGAAGGCCAGCAGATCGCTGCCGCTCGGTGCGCCGGTCGCAGCGTAGGCGTCCGGCGAGCCGGACGACCAGTAGTCGGTCTCACCGATTTCGGTCTGGGCGAAGTAGAGCGTCGGGCCGCTGAACTTGACCTTGACGATGCCGCTGGGCAGGGTCAGACGACCGGTCACCGTGGTGGTGCTGGTCTCGGTCGTCCAGTCGGCCCAGGCTGTGTCGAAAGCATGGGCGCAGACGGCGCCGAAGAGCAACGCGGCAGCAGCCAGGGCGCGGGTGAGCGGTTGGAGGCGGGTGGTGGTCATGACTTGCATCCCTCTTGGTGTCTGTGTGTGAAAAAAGAGGGCGCCAGTGTGCCCATGAGAAAACGTTTCCACATCACCCCAAAGGGTGGGTTGACAAGGCGCCGGCCGCGCGGCAAATGCGCACGACGCCCCGCGTCGGCGGCGCTCTGCCCACGTCGCGATCGGTCACTTCCGCTCGGGCGTTAGCCGGTGCTTGTCAGGTCCTCATGCAGGGTCTTGCGCACACCGCGACTGCGTCACTATACTAAGCCGAATGGCTAACCAACAGCTCACGTCGGCACCTCTGCCGGACGTCTTCTACGCGCTGGGCGACCCGACGCGGCTTGCCATCGTCGGTGAGCTCGGGCGCGGGCCGGCATCGGTGTCGGCGTTGGCAGCGCCCTTCACCATGGCCCTGCCCTCGTTCATGAAGCACCTGTCGGTGCTGGAGCGCAGTGGCGTGATCCGCTCGCAAAAAGTCGGGCGGGTGCGCACCTGCGAGCTGGTGCCCAAGACTCTCTCACTGGCCCACTCGTGGCTGGCCGAGCAGCGCGCGCTGTGGGAAGCGCGCAGCGACCGCATGGCCGGCTTTGTCGAACACCTTCATCAGGAGGACCTCCCCCATGAGCAGCGAAAACGCAAGGTCTGAACGAACGATCTCGTCATCTCACGCCTCGTGCGCGCCCCGCGGGCCAAGCTTTGGCAAGCCTGGACGGACCCGAAGCTGCTGAAGGAATGGTGGTGCCCCAAACCCTGGACGACCGAGGTGCGCGCTTTCGACCTGCGTCCGGGCGGCGCCTTCCACACCTTCATGCAAGGCCCCGACGGCGGCACGAGCGACAACCCAGGCTGCTTCCTCGAGATCGTGGCGCCATCGCGCATCATCTTCACCTCGGCCCTGACCGCCGGCTGGCGGCCGCAGACCCCGTGGATGCCGTTCACGGCGATCATCACGATGGCCGACGAGGCCGACGGCACCCGCTACGTCGCGACCGTCATGCACCCCGATGAAGCCACCCGCGACCGCCACGAAGAACTCGGCTTCTTCGACGGCTGGGGCACCTGCATCACCCAGCTCGAAGCGTTCGCACAGCAGCTGGGCTGAAGGCCGCCGCGCCCCGCCGGCCGGCCCAAAATTGCAGCAAGTTCGGCTGGCGGCGCCAAGCCCGCGGCGGGCATCGGCTGGCCCGCCCGGGCGCGGCGCTTGCTCACGAAGAGCATCTGCTCATTTTGAACGGGAGATGCTCATGCACACCGCTTCCCACACCCCGCGAGACGTGATTTCATCGGACCGCGTCGAAGGCACGCCGGTCTACGGCAGCCAGGGCGAAAAGCTGGGCTCGATCGACCATCTCGAAATCGAGAAACGCTCGGGCCAGGTCCGCTATGCGGTGCTGGAATTCGGCGGCTTTCTCGGCGTCGGCTCCGACCGTTACCCGCTGCCCTGGGACATGCTGAAGTACGACACCGACAAGGACGGCTATGTCGTGCCGCTCGACAAGGCGCGACTGGAAAAGGCGCCCCGCTACACCCGAGGCGAACTGCCGCCGTTCACCGACGAGTACGGTCGCAAGGTCTACAGCTATTGGGATATCCCGATGTGGTGACGCGAGACCACTGACGCCAGCCCGGTGGGTACAACATCGACGCGATGGACCACCGGGCCAGGCGTGAGCGCCACCGAGGCGTCAATCCGGCGACCACAGCAGCCACGCCGCCAGCACCACGGCGCCCCCCACCTGCAAGGTGATGACGGCGGGCAGAAGGTCCAGCGGCTCCAGCCGAAAGGTCGGCATCAGCTCCAGCCAGAGGCCGAGCGCGGCGAAGGCCAGCAACAGCAGGCAGGCGATGGCCCAACGGGCACGGTCGGCGATGCGCACCGGTGCGCACGTCAGCTTGGCGGATTGAAGTGTCTTGTTCATGCGGGCTCCCAAAGCTCTCGAGGAATCGAAGTGGTGCCCAGTAGACGGGGCCCGAAGCTCAGGGGCTGAGCCTGCCGAGACAAGCCGCGCAAGAAAGGACGATGCGCGTCCCGCTGTTAGGCTGCGACGCCGACCTGGCCGCCAAGGGGCCCCTGCCCCGCGGCCTGTACCAGCCCTGTAGGCCCGCTATGTGGCCATCGGCGACGGGTGGCGCGGCGAGGTCTGAGCCGCCGCAGGGCGTCAAGCGCCGAGGCGCAGCACGCTGGCCTTCGACGGCACCCCCTGCTTGTCCAACACAAACAACAGGTAGAAGCCGGGGGGGGCGCCCGGTTGGCCGATGCAGGCAGTTGCACCGTCAGGTGCCGGCCACGCTGGCTGAAGCCCGGCTGCGACCTTCCGCGTGCGCCGGCCCTGGGGGCGCGGAAACCAATCTTCACGCGTGACAACGCATTGGACACATGCAATCGCCCAGAAACGATATAAACTGTATATATCGTTTTTACAGGAGAACACCATGACCGATCAGAATGCCGACGCCCCAAAGTCCAACGGCAGCACCGTACTGCCCGCCACCGCCGAGCAGGCGGCGGAAACGCCGAAGGTGCCCAAGGCCAAGCTGGTGCGCGACAGCTTCACGATCCCGAAGGCCGAGTACACGACGCTGAACGAATTGCGCCAACGCGCGACGCGCCTGGCCCAACCGGCCAAGAAGAGCGAGCTGCTGCGCGCCGGCATCGAGTTGCTGCGGAGCCTGTCCGACCAGGCCTTCCTGGCCGCGCTGGCCGCAGTACCCAACCTGAAGACCGGCCGTCCGAAGAAAGACGGTGACGAATCGGACCAGCCCGCCGTCAAGACCGGTAAGAAGATCATCGACAAGATCGCCGCCCGCCCCGCGGCCAAGAACGCGGCCAAGACCGGAGCGAAGGCCGCGGCAAAGGGCGAAACCGGCACCGCCAAGGGGCCGAAGAAGGCCGGCGCCAACGCCGCCAAGAACCCCGCCCGCAACGCCGCGAAGAAGGCCGCCAAGCAAGCGGCCGGCAACGACGCCAAGGCCGCTCGCCAGGCAGCCCGGGCTGCGCGCAGGGCCGAAGAGGAAGCCTGACGCCCGCGCTGCCGCGACCGACCGCGATTGCCGCGGACCGGAAGCTGCTAACTTTTAATTAGGGGGCACCATCTAACTTCATTGATGGTGGGATTAGCATGCGGACTCCAAGTCAGGGAGCACTGCATGAAACCCTTGTCACCAGCGAACATCTGGCGCCGAGCAGCGTCGGCACTGGCCGTCGCCGGCCTGGTGCCAACGGTCGCCTCGGCCGCTGCCCAGTACCGCATCGAGCCCGTCCCTGCGGGCGATGACGTGGTGCCGATCTCGGCTTCCGGCGTCAACCGGAAGGGCGAGGTGGTCGGGCAGGCGCTGGTCAAGAAGGGCAAGGCCGTCGCCGGGTACGCCTACCGCGGCGGTGTCACCATCCAGGTCGGCTTGCCCGGCGACGAAGCGGTGTCGATCAATCGGCGTGCAGACGTTGCCGGCGACGCCGCCGCCAATGCGGCCTGGTGGAGCAAGACCGGCGTGCTTCACAACCTGGGCACGAAGATGAGCTGCCAGGGCTCCAGCCACGCGGTCGGAATGAACGACGACCGCCTGCTGGCCGGCTGGACCAGTTGCTGGGGCGGCGACGCCCACGCCTTCGTCGCCCAGGGCGGGGTGGTGACCGATCTGCCCACGCTGGGCGGGGTCGGCGCCAATGCGCGCGACGTCAACAACGCCGGCCAGGTCATCGGCATCGCAGCCACTGACAAGAACGGCCAGTTCGGACCGCACCTGCATGCCTTCCGCTGGGAAGGCGGCGTGATCACCGACCTGGGCACGCTGGGCGGCGACGAGAGCGACGCGACGGCCATCGCCGACAACGGACACGTGATCGGCCACGCCCAGGACGCCTCGGGCAACTGGTTGCCCTACCTGCACGACGGCACGCAAATGATGCCGTTGGCCCCGTGCCGCGTCGACCAGTACACCACGCCCCGAGACATCAACTCGAAAGACCAGATCGTCGGCATTTTCGGCAACGGCAGGAAGAACGAGGTCTTCCTGATGCAGCGGCAGCGCTGCCACCGATTGAGCGACCTGCTCGACGCCAGCGGTGCCGACTGGGAACTCGACATGGTCGATGGGATCAACGACGCGGGGCAGATTGTCGGCAGCGGCCAATACCAGGGCAAAACGCGCGTGTACATCGCCACGCCGTTGGCGCCGTGACCCTGTCTTTCTTCACTCCAACCAGCCAAGAAAAGACCATGACATCACGGACTGTCCGCATCGCCTTCGCCGCATTGACCCTGCTCGCCTCCCTCGCTGCGTCGGCCGCCCCGCTCTACAAGATCGAACCCCTGAAGAACCAGGACGGCATGCGTCCGCGCTACCCGGACACCATCAACAACCATGGCGTCGTGATGGGCACTGCGCAGGACCTGGCCAACCGCAACCACTACCGCGTGTTCTTCCATGACCACGGGCAACTGACTTTCCTGGCGGACGGCGATGGCGCGCGCGTCCAGGACTTCAACGATGCCGGCGATGTGCTGGTGCAGGTACCCTTGACGCCCGCCGTCTTCTGGCACGACGGCCGCTATCAAGAGGCGCCGAAGATGTCGCTGGTCTCCCGGTTCAACAACCGAGGCGTGATGGCCGGCAACGCCGACTTCGGCCGGGAAACGCATGCCGCCATCTGGGACAACGGCACCATCACCGACCTGGGAACGCTCGGCGGCCCTTATGCGTCGGCCACCGATGTCAGCGACAACGGCTTCGTGGTTGGCGAATCGACGATCAATCCGGACAACTGGGACAAGCACCACGCCTTCATTTGGGCCAACGGCCAGATGAAGGACCTGGGCACCTTCGGCGGTGACACCAGCTACGCCTACGTCGTGAACAACCTGGGCCACGTGCTCGGCACGGCCAAAGACGAGAACGACGTCTTCACGCCGTTCTTCTACGACGGCGTCAAGAAGCGGCGCCTGCCAACCATTGGATCAGCGACGCTGCGGCCGCGCGACATGAACAATGTCGACGAGATCGCCGGCAGTTCGTCAGTCGGGGCCTTCATCACGACCGGCGGCCGCAGCCACCTGCTGATGGACCTGCTGGACAGCAGCCGCGAAGGCTGGGATCGGTTGGACGACATCGTCAGCATCAACGACGGTGGCGATGTGACGGGCACGGGCTACTTTCGCGGCAACCGCAAGGCCTTCGTCGCCCGGCGCATCGAGCCCTGAGACGCCGATCACCCTGGCCGCGCGGCGCGGTTCGGGTTGATCCCGGTTCGCTCTAGGGTTGCTCGCCTAGTTCGCCGCTGGCCTGTCGAGTACCCTGCACCGCCTGACCAGCCAGGAGGTGCAGCGTGAACCAAGGCATTGAAGAGCATCTGCGCGTCGCGCTCGAACAGCAGCGTGCCGCCTTCGCGTCAGAGATCTTCCCCACGTTGGCAGTGAGGCGAGATCGTCTCGCGCGCGTGAGGCAGATGACCGAAAAGCACGCGCAAGATCTGGCCGCTGCCATCGCGCAGGACTTCGAGAACCGCGCGCGGCAGGAAACCCTGCTGACCGAGGTCTTCACGGTCCAATCGGCGGTGCGCCACGCGATCCGCCACCTGCCCGGCTGGATGAAGACCCGGAGCGTGCCGACCGCCATGCACTTCTGGCCCGCGCGCAACCGGCTGCTGCGCCAGCCGCTGGGCGTTGTCGGCGTGGTGTCGCCGTGGAACTACCCGTACTACCTGGCAATGGCGCCCGCGCTGGCGGCACTGGCGGCCGGCAACCGGGTGCTGGTCAAACCGTCGGAGCTGACGCCGGCCACCAGCGAGCTGATGGCACGCATGGTGCGCGAGCACTTCGCACCCGAAGAGATGCAGGTCATCGTCGGCGATGCCGATGTCGGCCGCGCGTTCACCTCGCTGCCTTTCGACCACCTGTTCTTCACCGGCTCCACCGCGGTTGGCCGCATCGTCGCCCAAGCCGCCGCGCGCAACCTGACGCCGGTGACGCTGGAGCTGGGCGGCAAGTCGCCCGCACTGGTCGACCGCAGCGCCGACATCGGCGTCACCGCCGAGCGCTTGGCCTTCGGCAAGCTGCTGAACGCCGGCCAGACCTGCGTCGCCCCCGACTACGTGCTGGCGCCGCGCGAGATGGTCGGCCCGCTGGCCGACGCGGTGCTCGGCCGCATCCGCACGATGTATCCGAAGCTGTCGGACAACCCGGACTACACCAGCATCGTCTCCCCACGCCATTTCGAGCGCCTGCAAGGCCTGTTGCGCGATGCGCAGGCCAAAGGTGCACGCCTGGTGCCCACGCATGCCGAAACGCCGGCTGGCCGCAGGCTGGTGCCACACCTGGTGCTGGACGCGACCGAGCAGATGACGGTGATGCAGGAAGAAATCTTCGGCCCGCTGCTGCCGATCGTCGCCTACGACAAGACGGAAGAAGCGCTGGCCTACATCCAGCGCCACGACCGGCCGCTGGCGCTGTACTGGTTTGGCAGTGACAGCCATGCGCAGCGCCGCGTGATGGAGCAGACGCACGCCGGCGGCGTCACCGTCAACGATTGCATCTGGCACCTGGGCCAGGAGGAGCAGCCCTTCGGCGGCGTCGGTGCGAGCGGCATCGGCTCTTACCACGGCGAGTGGGGCTTTCGCACCTTCAGCAAGGAAAAGCCGATCTTCGAGCAGACGCGCTTCGCCGGTACCAAGCTGTTCTACCCGCCGTACGGCGCCACCTTCGACCGCATGATCGGCTTGCTCAAGAAGATCGCGGGTTGACAACGGCCTTCCACCACGGGCTGCGCGGTGCTTGCTGCGCAGCCCGTGTCGCTTCGGAGAGCTAACGCTGCAGTAACGCAGACCGTGGCGGCGGCCTCTCCCTAACTCGTCCATTCGGGTGCGACGCCCGCATCCGGACGACTGCGCCGGGCGTAGTTCAAAGCACCGAGCCCGCACGGCGGGCCGGCAACCCCAAGGAATGCCAGGGAACGCCGTTGGTTCTCGGCCGTCGGCATGCCTTGCCCGTTCGATGCATGTGTCAAGGAGCTTTGAATGAACACCCGATTTGCCGACCCCATCCACTGGCTGGGCGCAGCCGCGCTGCTGCTGGGCGCTGTCACGGCCCACGCTTCCGAGCCGGTCTACCCGGGAACACGGATCTGCAAGGACCCGATCTATGCGAACAGCACCGTCACGTCCTTCGGTACGTCCAAGAATGCGTTCGGCGGCCCGGCCGTCGCCCACTTCACCGTCAAGCGCTCCTACACCTACGACGCCAACTACGTCGACGTGCTGGTGCAGGATTCCGCCTCGTACTACTTCAACGCCACCTCCTCGACCCGCCCCGACATCGTCCCCGGTTGGTTCAAGGTCTGTGCGCGCAACAACGGCTACAGCACGATCTTCGTCGACATGCAGTTGAGCGGGTACTGATCCTCTCGCGTGTCGCTGCGGCCGGCCAGGTGCGCCAGGGCCAGTTGTCCGGCCCTGGTCACCGCGGCCACGCCCCCCCGCTGCGCGCCGGCTTGCAACTCGACCTCGCGCACCTTCGCGCGCGATCTCAGCCCGCCGCATACGGCTCGCTCAGCCGCTCGTTCTCGTCGATCCGCAACTGCCGCTCCAGCGCCGGAAAAGCGCGCTGGGCGCAACCCTGGCGGTCGCAGAGCTTGCACCCTGGGCCGATCGGCGTGGCACTGTCGGGGTCGGTCAAATCCAGTCCCTTCGCATAGACGAGCTGCGAGGCATGTCGCAGGTCGCACCCCAAACCGACCGAGAAGCTGCGCGCCGGGGAACCGTAGCCGCCGGTGGGTCGCACTTCGCAGTGCGCGATCCACAGGTAGCTGCGGCCATCGGGCATGCGGGCCACCTGGGTCAGCACCTTGCCGGGCTGTGCGAACGCCTCGTACACATTCCACAGCGGGCAGGTGCCGCCGCTGCGCGAGAAGTGGAAGTCGGTCGCCGACTGGCGCTTCGAGATGTTGCCCGCCTTGTCGACCCGCACGAAGAAGAACGGCACGCCGCGGGCCGAAGGCCGCTGCAGCGTCGACAGGCGATGGCACACCGTTTCAAAGCTGACGCCGAAGCGCTGGGCGAGCAAGGCGATGTCGTAGCGCAAGGCCTGCGCCGCAGAGAGGAACCGGCCGTAGGGCAGCACCAGCGCACCAGCGAAGTAGCTGGCCAGGCCGATGCGCGCCAGTGCACGCGGTGCGGCGCTGCTGAAGCTGCCGCCTGTCACCAACGCATCGATCTGCTCGCCGGCCTCCAGGTAGGCCAGTTGCGTCGCCAGCTGGAAGGCGCGCTGTCCGGGCTCCAGATGATCGGCCAGCAACAGCAGGCGCTGCGCCGGTTCGAAGCGGCGCAGTTGGTCGGCCGGCACGGTCTGCACCTTCACACGATGGGCTGACGCGAGATGCGCTTCCAGCGCGGCGGGCAGGCCGGCACGCGTCGCCGGCGCGAGCCGCTCGAAGAGCGATTCGGCCTGCTCATCCAGCACCGCCACGTGGTTGTGTTGCGCGTAGAAGAAGTCGCGCACCTCCTCGTGCGGCCCCAGCCCCGGCAAGGATTCGCCGTCGCGCTCGCCCATGCCCAACGCCAGGTTGGCCACGCGTGCCTCGGCGCCCCGCGCGCGCCCATGAAGGCGGATCAGCAACTGCGCCATCGCCGGCATCTGCTGCGCCAATGTGCGCAGTTCGGCATCAGGCACACCGCCGGGCAAGGCGGTGTCGGCCACGATCTCGTGCAGCTGCGCAAACAGCCGCGCCTCGTCGTCTTCCGAGAAGAACTGCAGATCCACACCGAGTGTCGACTGCAGCCGCAGCAACACCGCCACGCTGAGCGGGCGTTCGTTGTTTTCGATCTGGTTCACATAGCTGGGCGAAAGCCTCAGCGCGTGCGCGAGCGCCGCCTGCGTCAGGCCCCGTTGCTCGCGCAATGTCTTCAACTTCACGCCCAGGAAAGTCTTGCGCATCGCCATCATCGACTTCGCAAACTTCGCAGATTGCGCCAATCGCCTTCGCAGTTCGTAGCCAATTCAGCCGTTGCGATCAGCATAGCCGAATGCAAACATTGCGAACAGTATTCACCAATAGCGGAGCACGCCATGGACTGGCTCAGCCGACTGGCCATCACCCCTGACCTCGAATTGCAACTGACCGAGCTGGTCTTGCCGCACCAGGCCAACCACTACGGCACCTTGTTCGGCCCGAACGCACTGGCGCTGCTCGGCAAGGCAGCCTACCTGGCTGCAGCACGCTGCACACGGCAGTCGGTGGTGATGGCCGGTTCGCGGCAGATCGATTTCCTGGCGCCGGTGCCTGTCGGTGCGTTGCTGCACCTGCACGCCCGTGTCAGCCGTGTCGGCACCACCTCGTTGACCGTCGACGTGCGCGCCGTCATGGATGCCGCACCTGGCACGCGGGCAACCGAAGTGCTGCGCGGCGGCTTCGAGATGGTGGCGGTGGACGACCTTGGCCGCCCGACGCCGCTTCTTCGCGCCACGGCACAGCTCGAGGCCACGCTGTGATGAACGGCACCTCGCTCATTCCCGGTGTCAAGCCAAAAAAGTCGGTCGCCCTTTCCGGCGTCACTGCCGGCAACACCGCACTGTGCACAGTCGGCCGCAGCGGCAACGATCTGCACTACCGCGGCTACGACATCCTCGACCTCGCCGAAGCCTGCGAGTTCGAAGAGGTTGCGCATCTGCTGGTGCACGGCAAGCTGCCCACAGCCGCCGAATTGCGCGCCTACAAGTCCAAGTTGCGCTCGCTGCGTGGACTGCCGGCCAGCGTAAAGGACGCGCTGGAGAAGCTGCCCGCCGGTGCCCACCCGATGGACGTGATGCGCACCGGCGTCTCGGCCCTGGGCTGCGTGCTGCCCGAGAAGGACGACCACAACCTGCCCGGCGCGCGCGACATCGCCGACCGGTTGATGGCATCGCTCGGCTCGATGCTGCTGTACTGGCACCACTGGGCGTCGCAAGGCCGCCGCATCGAGGTCGAGACCGACGACGACTCGATCGGCGCGCATTTCCTGCACCTGCTGCATGGCGAGAAGCCGAGCAAGAGTTGGGAGCGCGCGATGCACACCTCGCTCGTCCTCTACGCCGAGCACGAGTTCAACGCCTCGACCTTCGCGGCCCGCGTGGTCGCCGGCACCGGCAGCGATGTGTACTCGGCCATCACCGGCGCGATCGGCGCGCTGCGCGGCCCCAAGCACGGCGGCGCCAACGAGGTGGCCTTCGAGATCCAGAAGCGCTACGACTCGGCGGACGAAGCCGAGGCCGACATCCGCCGCCGCGTCGAGGCGAAGGAAGTCGTCATCGGCTTCGGCCACCCGGTCTACACCACCGGCGACCCACGCAACGAGGTGATCAAGAAGGTGGCGTGCCGGCTGTCCCAAGAAGCCGGCACGACCAAGATGTTCGACATCGCCGAGCGGCTGGAGCGGGTGATGTGGAACGCCAAGCGCATGTTCCCCAACCTCGACTGGTTCAGCGCGGTCAGCTACCACATGATGAGCGTGCCGACCGCCATGTTCACACCGCTGTTCGTCATCGCCCGCACCAGCGGCTGGGCCGCCCATGTGATCGAGCAGCGGCAGGACAACAAGATCATCCGCCCCAGCGCCCACTACACCGGCCCCGAAGACCTGCCCTTCGTCGCGATGGCCGACCGGATCTAACTCTTCAATACCACGACATGTCCGCCTACATCTCCAACCACCGCCCCCAACCCGACCAGGTGCTGGTCGACATCGCCGACTACGCGTTGAACTATCCGATCGACTCGTCGCTCGCCTACGAGACGGCACGCCACTGCCTGATCGACACGCTCGGCTGCGGCCTCGAAGCACTGGCCTACCCTGCCTGCACCAAGCTGCTCGGCCCGGTCATCCCCGGCACGGTCGTGCCGCACGGCGCCAAGGTGCCCGGCACGCCGCACCAGCTGGATCCCGTGCAAGCTGCCTTCAACATCGGCACGATGATCCGCTGGCTCGATTTCAACGACACCTGGCTCGCGGCCGAATGGGGCCACCCGAGCGACAACCTGGGCGGCATCCTCGCCGTGGCCGACTGGCTGAGCCGCACCGCCGTGGCTGCCGGCAAGCCGCCGCTGACGATGCGCGACGTGCTCACCGCGATGATCAAGGCCCACGAGATCCAGGGCTGCATTGCACTCGAAAACTCGTTCAACAAGGTCGGCCTCGATCACGTGCTGCTCGTCAAGGTGGCGAGCACCGCCGTCGTTTGCCAACTGCTTGGGCTGACGCGTGACGAAACGATCAATGCGGTGTCGCTCGCCTGGGTCGATGGGCACAGCCTGCGCACCTACCGCCATGCGCCGAACACCGGCAGCCGCAAGAGCTGGGCGGCAGGCGACGCCACCAGCCGCGCCGTGCGCCTGGCGCTGATCGCAAAGACCGGCGAGATGGGCTACCCCAGCGTGCTGACGGCCAAGACCTGGGGCTTCTACGACGTGCTGTTCAAGGGCCAGCCGCTGAAGTTCCAGCGGCCCTACGGCAGCTACGTGATGGAGCACGTGCTGTTCAAGATCAGCTACCCGGCCGAATTCCACAGCCAGACGGCTGTCGAGGCGGCGATGACGATTCACGCGCAACTGGCCCAGCGTGGCAAGAGCGCCGAAGACATCCGCCGCGTGCACATCCGCACGCACGAAGCCTGCATCCGCATCATCGACAAGAAGGGCCCGCTGGCGAACCCGGCCGATCGTGACCACTGCATCCAGTACATGGTCGCCGTGCCGCTGCTGTTTGGCCGCCTCACCGCCGCCGACTACGAGGACGCGGTGGCAGCGGACCAGCGCATCGACGCGCTGCGTGAGCGCATCACCTGCACCGAAGATCCGCGCTTCACCGCCGACTACCACGATCCGGACAAGCGCAGCATCGCCAACGCGATGGCGGTTGAGCTGAACGACGGCACCACGCTGCCGGAAGTCGTGGTCGAGTACCCGATCGGCCACAAGCGCCGCCGCGCAGACGGCATCCCACTGCTGGAAGCCAAGTTCCGCACCAACCTCGCGCGCCGCTTCGCCGCGAAGCAGCAGGAAGCCATCCTCGCCGTCAGCCTGGACCAGCGCCGGCTCGAGGACATGCCGGTGCACGAGTACGTCGATCTCTACGCCGCCGCCACATGAACACACGCTTTGCCCTGCGCACGTTGGCCGAAGCGCGCCGCGGCGCGCTGCTGCCCGGCGCCTTCAACGCGATGTCAGCCCGTGTGGTCGAAGACCTCGGCTTCGAGGCGCTCTACATCACCGGCGCCGGCGTGACCAACATGCAGCTCGGCCTGCCGGACATGGCCTTCGTGGGCCTGGCCGAGATCGCCGAGGCAACGAGCCGCATCCGCGATGCCGTCGAGCTGCCGCTGCTGGTGGATGCCGACACCGGCTTCGGCAATGCGCTGAACGTGCGCCACACGGTGCGCACGCTGGAGCGGGCCGGCGCCGACGGCATCCAGCTCGAAGACCAGGTCTCGTCCAAGCGCTGCGGCCACTTCGACGGCAAGGACGTGATCGGCACCGCCGAGATGGTCGGCAAGATCAAGGCCGCGGTCGACGCGAGGCAGGACGCCGACCTCGTCGTCATGGCCCGCACCGATGCACGAGCGGTGCACGGTTTCAGCGCCGCCATCGACCGCGCCCATGCCTACGCGGAAGCTGGCGCTGACATCCTGTTCGTCGAGGCTTGCACGTCGGCCGACGAGATTCGCGTCCTGCCGCGCGACCTGCCGCAGCGCCCGCTGCTGATGAACATGGTGATCGGCGGCAAGACACCGATCGTCCCCGCCGATGAACTGGCGACGCTCGGCTACGGGCTGGTGCTCTACGCCAACGCCGCGCTGCAAGGCGCGCTGCTGGGCATGCAGCGCGCGCTGGCCACGTTGAAAGAGACACGCCAGCTCACCGAAGCCTCCGGCCTGGTCGCCTCGTTCAAGGAGCGCCAGCGCATCGTGCGGATGCCGCAGATGGACGAGCTGGCGAAGCGGTTCGGATGAGCGCTGGCCGTGGCTGACGGCGATCAGGTCGGCACGGTGCGCGTGAACGCCCCGGTGACGTCGGGCGCCTCGGCGCCCAGCGCGCCGTGCCGGACCCGCCCCATGCCCTTTGCTGACAACGTCGCTCCGCCCTTTCGTTGCCCGGCACATTGATTCGAGGCCCACACCAGGCCATTGCGCACATCGTCACGCGCGGCGCCCCAGCCTCACGCTCGCCTCACTGCGACAACCCCAGCGTGTACTTGCCGTTCGTCGCTCCGGTACCACCGGAGTAGTAGTACACCCGCACATACCAGCTGGTGGCTGAACCGCCATTGGTGCGGACGATGGTGTCGACCTGGCCGGTGCCCTTGATGCTGCTGGCCAGCAAGGTGCCGGCGGCGTCGTACAAGTAGAGGTCGTAGTCGGAGTTGATGTTGGGCGTCAAGGTCGAGGTCAGCGTCTTGCCGGCACCGACCGAGACCTTGAAGTAGTCGGTGTCGCTGGTGCTGCCCATGTTGCCCGCCACCGTCGCCGGGTTGACCGCGATGACCTGCGCGGTGGCCAGCGTGTTGTTGGACTCGACCTCGTTGACATTGCCACCGCCACCGGCTGCATCCACGGCGGCGCTGGCATTGACGATGCCGGTGCCGCATTGCGAGCACACCCCCGGGAAAGCCCGCGTGGTGCTCTTCAGCTTCGACTCCACCTCGTCCGGCGTCAGCGCGCTGTTCTTGGCCAGCATCAGCGCCGCAGCGCCCGCCACGTGGGGCGCCGCCATCGAGGTGCCCTGGTAGTAGGCGAAGGTATCCGAGCCGGGTGACGTCAAGCCGGTGTTCAGCGTGGAGTAGACGCCGTTGGCGCTGCTGCCGCTCATGTCGCCACCAGGTGCTGCCAGGTCGACCACCGCGCCGTAGTTCGAGTAGTAGGCCTTGGCGCCTGTCCGGCCCACGGACGCCACCGTGATGACACCCGCGCAGCTGGCTGGCGAGTAGTTGCCGGCGTTGGCATTCGAGTTGCCGGCCGCCACGACCACCACTGTCCCGCGGCTGCGCGCGCCGTTGATCGCCGCCTGCGTGGTGCTGGCGCAGCTGCCACTGCCGCCGAGCGACATGTTGATCACGCGCGCCTTGTTGGCATTGGCCGGCACGCCGCTGACGGTGCCGCCCGAGGCCCAGGTGATCGCGTCGGCGATGTCGGAGGTGTAGCCACCACACTTGCCCAGCACCCGCGCCGGAACGATCCTGGCGCCGAAGGCGACTCCGGCCACTCCGCTGGCGTTGTTGGTGACCGCGGCAATCGTGCCGGCCACATGCGTGCCGTGCCAGCTCGAGTTTCGTGCCGGGTGCAAGCCGCCGCATTGATTGGCCGAGACCCAGTCGCCTGGGTCGAGTGCACTGCTGTCGCGGCCGTTGCCGTCGTTGGCGACGAAGGTATCGGCGATGAAGTCGTAGCCGGGCAGGATGTTGGCAGCCAGATCTGCATGCGGCCGGTAGCCGGTATCGAGAACCGCCACGACGACGCCGGTGCCGGTGGACTTGTCCCACGCCAGCGGAGCGTTCAGTCCGCCGGTGGCCTCGTAGTAGTGCCACTGCAGGTTGTAGCTGGTGTCGTTGGGCGTCAGCATCGCGTGCATGCGTCGGTCGGGCTCGGCGAACTCGACATCCAGGTCGGCCTCGGCCACGGCGCGGGCCAGTGCGTGCGCGTCGTCCACGTTCAGCAGGCGATCGAGCTTCAGCACATGGGCACCGAAAGCGTTCGAACGCAGGTAGCGCATCTGCACGCCGGAGCGCTGGGCAGCCTCGTGAACGCGGGACAGCGCCTGCGTGTCCGCGCCGCGCTGCGCAGCCAGGCTGCCGGGCCTGAACTTGATGATCAACCGGTCAGTGTGGGCAGCTATGGCCTGGGCCATCGCTTCTTCGTCGGCGACACCGTCGACCGAACCGCCGGCATAGGCGGCGGGGACACTGGCCAGCGCGGCGGCCATCAACAGGCCAGAGACGGCAACGCCGCGGCGTGCAATCGGGTTCATGGGCACTACTCCTTGATCACTGCGGGTGGGTCAGGCACGCAGTGCACGGAGCACTCGGGCCTCGGGCGCCCCGGTTGGGGCGGCGGCGTGATCATGAGCGCAAGCCCGGGCCGGCCGCATCCCTCCGAAAGGGGTCCCTACCCCCCCAGATCATCAGGATCGAAGAGGCTCGCCGCGCGCTTGGTGCGCAGCCTCTGCCCGCCGGTTGGAGGCTCAGCCCTTCCAGGTGAACGGAAACGCCACCTGCTTGAAAAAGCCGTCTGGCACGTAGTCACCCAGCACGCCATAGCGCGCAGGCCATTCGCGGTCTGACTTCACTGCAGTGCCGAACAGGTGGTCGAGGAAGGCGAAGTGCGCGGCGTAGTTCTTGTCCAGCGCCTCCTGGTCCTGCGAGTGGTGCCAGTGGTGGAAGTTCGGCGTGACGATCAGGTAGCGCAGCGGCCCCAGGCGCACGCTGACGTTGGCGTGGTTGAACACCGCCTGGAAGCCGACCACGATGATGTAGGCGTCGATCACTTCCTTGCTGAAGCCCAGCAGGTAGATCGGCGCCAGCACCAGCGTGCGGGTGAGGATCAGCTCGAGGATGTGCTGGCGAGAGCCGGCCAGCCAGTCCATGCTCTTGACGCTGTGGTGCACCGCGTGCAGGCGCCACAGCATCGGCACCTCGTGGTAGGCCCTGTGCGTCCAGTACTGCACCAGGTCGGCCACCAGGATGATCAGGAACAAGGCGACCCAGAAATTGAGCTGCTGCACCCAACCACGGATGCCGTCGTTCGCGGCCCAGCCGAACAGCCGGTGCACCAGCAGGTTGGTGGCCAGCAGCACGAAGCCCACCAGCATGTGATTGACGACGAAGTGCTGGAAGTCGGTCTGCCATTCGGCGCGAAACACCGGCTGGTCCTTGCGCAGCGCGAACAACTTCTCGACGAAGACGAAGATCAGCGTCGAGCCCAGCAGGTCGAGGATGAACCAGTCGAGCCCGATGTAGGGGGTGTGGTCCGGGAAGTCGCTGTCGACCGGCACCTTGTGGCCACCGAGCGCGAGGCACAGGCCGATCAGCGCGAAAGAACCGAAGGCCAGCCAGCGCGCCCGGCCCCGGATGACGTTGAACAACGCGATCGAGCCCGACAACACCAGCGACCAGAACAGCAGTTGTCGGATCACGTCGACCTTGTAGGCCTGGCGCAGTTGCGGGGTCGTCAGGTATTCGGGCCAGTGGAACGCCAGCACGCCGAGGAAACAAAGAAGGGCCAGGCCCAGTGCAATCACACCAGAGACCATGCCCTTGCCAGGCTGCAATGCCCCGTGTGACTTGGTCAACCGATTGAGTTTGTCGAGTTCGTCCATCCTGCCCTCCCAGGCGTGCGGTGTTCGTGATTGATCGGGCGCAATTATCCCGACCCCGGAAGCGAAGCGCCTCCCCAGAAGACAGGGATCGGCCTGGCGGAAATCCCTGTCCCGCGCGACTTCCTGCTCATTCCGGCGGATCCGCGGTGTGCCCGTCTCGTCGGGCACGCTCCTGACACCGGCCCGGGCGCCGCCGGCGCGACGCACCTGTTCGGCAACGATCGTGTCAACCCGAGGCGCCATCGAACCACGCCTTAACCCCGATCTCCGCGCTGGCCCGTAGAACGTATGTCCACAGCGAACCGGAGATCCCGATGAGACATTCCCCCGACCACCGAATCCAGGCCTCCAGCGGCGCCACGCTCGCGCGGCGCCGCCTTCTTGGGGCGGTCGCGGCCGCCGTGGCTGCTGCGACCTGGGGCTGCGCGCCGGCGGCCCTGGCCCTGGCCCTGGGCAGCAAGGTCGACGTGACCGTGGTCGATCGCGAGACGGGCGACACGCTGGCCGTCTATCCGTACCGTGGCCAGCACTACATTGCCGGCCGGCCGGGCTCGCGCTACGCCATCCGCGTCACCAACCGCACCGGTGAACGGGTGATGGCGGTCATGGCCGTCGACGGCGTCAACATCATCAGCGGCCAGACGGCGTCGTGGAGCCAGAGCGGCTACGTGCTCGCGCCGTGGCAGAGCTACGAAATCACCGGCTGGCGCAAGAGCGACCAGGAAGTGGCCGCCTTCGAGTTCACCTCGCTGCCCGACTCCTACGCCGCCCGAACCGGCCGGCCGAACGACGTCGGCGTCATCGGCGTGGCGGTCTTCACCGAACGCGTGCAGTGGCAGCCCCCGCCGCCGATGGCGCCGCCTTCGCCCAGCGTCGAGCGGTCGGAATCGCGCCGCTCCGGCGCGGGCAACGACGGCGCCCCCCGGGGCGCCTTGGCCGACAAGTCAGCGGAGTCGCTGGCCTCGGCCGACGCGGCCGCCAAGCCCGCCGCACCCGCGCCGACCGAGCGCCTGGGCACCGGCCACGGTGCGCGCGAGAGTTCGTACGTGACCAGCACGAACTTCGTACGCAGCACGGTCAGGCCGGTGGAAATCGTCAGCCTGCAGTACGACCGCCACGAGAACCTGGCCCGCGCCGGCGTCATGCCGCAGGTGGGCTGGGACATGCGCCCACAGCCCCCGCGACCATTTCCGAGGTCGGCCCAGAACACGGGCTACGTCCCCGACCCGCCCTCACGCTGAGCTGCGGCGCGCGTGGCATCCGCCTTCGACGTTCTCTTCCAGCCGCTCAGGCGGCCAGGGCTGCCTCGGGCGGATCGGCAAAGCGCAGCGCCACGTCGCAGCATTCGTCGAAGCCGGCCGCAAAGGCGTCCACCACGTCGGGGTCGAAATGGCGGCCCCGCTGTTCGAGAACGAGATCGCGCGCCGCGTGGACCGCCCAGGCCGGCTTGTAGACACGCTTGCAGATCAGCGCATCGAACACATCAGCCAAGGCCATCAAGCGCGCCGCCACCGGGATCTGATCGCCGGCCAGGCCCTCGGGGTAACCGCTGCCATCCCACTTCTCGTGGTGACTGCGCGCAATCTGCTTGGCGAAGCGCAGGAACCCCAGGTCTCCGCCGGGGTTGTCTTCCAGGCCCACGTCGCGCTCGGCCAGCTCGATGGCCTCGGCCCCGAGCCGGGCGTGGGTCTGCATGACGGCCCACTCATGGGGGGCGAGCTTGCCGGGCTTGAGCAGGATGTGGTCCGGGATGCCGACCTTGCCGATGTCGTGCAGCGGCGCCGATCGCACCATCAGGTCGATCGTCTGTCCGTCGAGTTCCGGCGCGAATCGCGGATGAGCCTGCAACCGCGTGGCGAGGATGCGAACGTACTCTGCGGTGCGGCGCAAATGGTTGCCGGTTTCGTTGTCCCGCGTCTCGGCCAGGCGGGCCAGTGCATGGATGCTCACGTCGCGGATGCGTTGGTTTTCTGCCGTGCGCAGCGCCACCTCTGCTTCGAGGTAGTGGTTCTGGTCCACCAGGCAAGCCCGGGCCCGCTGCAACTCCACATGGGTGGCCACCCGGGCCAGCAGCACGCGCACGCGGATGGGCTTGGCGATGTAGTCCACCGCGCCCTGCTCCAGGCAGCGTTCTTCGTCGGCGGTGCCGCCGGCAGCCGTCACCAGGATCACCGGCACGTCGCGCGTGCGCTGGTCGGCTCGCAGGCGCTCGAGCACCTCGTAGCCATTCATGCCGGGCATCATCAGGTCGAGCAGCACCAGATGATGCAGCGGCTGTTGAGCCATCAAAGCCAGGGCCTGCTCGCCGGAAAGCGCGGTGCTGACCTCGTACTGGGGCTGCAGCAGCGCCTCCATGAGCGCGATGTTCTGGGGGTTGTCGTCCACGACCAGGACGCGCGCCCGTTGACTCTCGTGCATGGTTTTGCTCCCTTGTCCCCCATCCCGCGCGGCATGCGACACGTGGCACCGGGTGACCAGCGAACGATAGGCCTCGACGCCCGGCGTGTCCAGTACGGCGAAGCCTCATCACAAGGGTCAGAAATTCGCGCCCGCTTGGGCCCAACCAGCCGAATCCTCGGCCTCGAATCGGGGCGGCGTGATCGACTCGGACGGCCACCGGTGGCGGCATCGATCGGTGTTGGTGGCGATTTCTGCGCCAATGGTCATGCATTCCACCCCCACCGGGTACGGGAGCCCGCCGCCCGCAGGAGTAGACTGCTGGGTTTTTCCCATTGAGCCTCGGCTACGCATGACGCGAGGGTCACAGCACACAGGTTTCACCGGCTCGCCACTCGTTCGATTGCTGGCTCGACTGACCGAAGTCGACGTTTCCGAGGCCAAACCGGCATTTGCGGAACGGCTGAGCCAATGGCTCGGTTGGGCGGACGCGATCTCGCTGTCGGCGGCGCTGAACGCCCCTGCAGCGGCCGCGGCAGCGCGTCCTGCCTCAAAGGCTGACGCAAGCACAGACGAAGGCGAATTCGCCCGCCTGCGAAGCGCACTGGTGAACGCCGTCATCAATGACAGCCCCCTCGCCCTCGGTCAGCGACGGGCGGGCCGGCGTGCGCCAGTGCAAGACACCACCCCCATGGAACCCGCCGCCGACTTTCCGCCCTACCGCAGCCGCTACTTCGCGAAGCAGCAGGCGATGGAACTCGCCATCGCCCCGCTGCGGGCCCGGCTGAGGGCCACGCTGGCGAGCCGATCGCCTGCGATGGCCCAGCTGGCGGCGGTGGACGCCGTGATGGAGCAGGTGCTCGGCGAACAGGAGCGCAGCCTGCTGTCGACCGTGCCGGTGCTGCTCGAAAAGCGTTTCGAGAGCCTGCGCCAGGCCGCCCTGGCAACAGTCGCCCCGAATGGGCCAGACGAGGCAGAGCCCACGCCGGCCGGGCCCGCTGCCAAGGCCCCCTGGCTCGAAGAGTTCGGCCAGGACATGCAGCACGTGCTGCTCGTCGAACTCGATCTCCGATTGCAACCGATCGAAGGGCTGCTCGAAGCCCTTCGCGCGACGCCACGAACCAAGGCATGACCAGAACCCTTCAACTCGCCGCGTTCCTCGCCGGCCTGGCCACCGTCGGCTGGGTCGGTGCCGGCTACATCGGCTCCAACCCGGTCGCATTGGCCGTCACCCTGCTCGTCGCGGCGTTCTACCTGATGGGGGCGTTGGAACTTCGGCGCTTCCACCAGGCCACCTCCACGCTGTCCCAGGCGCTGGCGCAACTGTCCGGGCCGCCACCGACCCTGGCCCCATGGCTGGCCGTGTTGCACCCTTCGCTGCAGAACACGGTGCGCTTGCGCGTCGAGGGTGAGCGCGTCGCGCTGCCGGGCCCGGCCCTCACGCCGTACCTGGCCGGGCTGCTCGTGCTGCTGGGCATGCTCGGCACCTTCCTCGGCATGGTCGTCACGCTCAGCGGCACCGGCCTGGCGCTCGAAAGCGCAACGGACCTGCAAGCCATCCGCGCTTCGCTGTCGGCGCCGGTCAAGGGCCTGGGGCTGGCTTTCGGCACCTCGGTCGCGGGCGTGACGGCGTCTGCGGCGCTGGGCCTCATCTCGGCCTTGTGCCGACGCGAACGGCTGCTGACCGCGCAACTGCTGGACGCGAAAATCGCCACCAGCCTGCGCGTGTTCTCGCTGGCGTACCAACGCGAAGAGTCGTTCAAGCTGTTGCAGCAGCAAGCCCAGCTGATGCCTGCGCTGGTCGACCGGCTGCAGGACATGATGGCGACGATCGATCGCCAGAGCCAGTCGCTCAACGAACGGCTCGCGACCGAGCAGGCGCGCTTCCACCACCAGGCCGAAGCCGCCTACGCAACGCTGGCCTCCTCTGTCGACCGATCGCTGCAGGCGAGCCTGACCGAAAGCGCGCGCGCGGCCGGCGCGACGATCCAGCCGATGGTTGAAGCCACGCTGGCGGGCATCGCCCGCGAGACTGCCGCCTTGCAAACCACCGTGGCGCGCACCGCGCAGCAGCAGCTGGACGAGCTGGCCGACCGCTTCGAGGCCAGCACCGCCCACACGGCGCAGCACTGGCAGACCGCGCTGGCCGAGCATCGGCAGACGACGGCGGCGCTGTCCCAAGACCTCAATGCCTCGCTCGACCGGTTCAGCGCCACCTTCGAGCGACGCTCGGCGGCGCTGCTCGAAGACGTGTCGACCCACCTGGACAACACGGTCGGCAGCGTGTCGAACACATGGCAAGCCGCACTCGCTCAGCACGAGCGCACCAGCGAAACCCTGGCCAGCCAGACGCAGCAGGCGCTGGCGTCGGCAGCGGGCACCTTCGAGCAGCATTCGACAACGCTGCTTCGCACGGTGGACCAGGCCCATGCCGAGCTGCAAACCCGCATGGCCGAGCGAGACGAACAGCGGCTGGCGGCCTGGACCGAGACGCTGCAAGCGATGGCCATGGCATTGCAGCAGCAATGGCAGCAGGCCGGTGCGAACACCTTGAGTCAACAGCGGCAGATCTGCCAGACGCTGGAGCAGACCGCGCACGACATGTCGGCCCAGGCCGAGACGCACGCGAAGAACACGATCGCCGAGATCACCCGGCTGGTGCAGGCGGCATCGGAAGCGCCTCGCGCCGCCGCCGAAGTCGTGGCCGAGCTGCGGCAGCAGGTGTCCAGCAGCATGGAGAGAGACAACGCGACGCTGCAGGAGCGCACGCGCCTGCTCGAGACGCTGGGCGCCTTGCTCGATGCAGTGAACCATGCCTCCACCGAGCAGCGGGCGGCGATCGATGCGCTGGTGGGGACGTCGGCCGATCTGCTGGAGCGCATCGGCACCCGCTTCACCGACAAGGTCGATGCGGAAACCGAGAAGATGGCCACCATCGCCGCGCAGGTCACCGGCAGCGCGGTCGAGGTGGCGAGTCTCGGCGAGGCCTTCGGCTTCGCGGTGCAGCTGTTCAGCCAATCGAACGACAAGCTGGTGGCCCACCTGCAGCACATCGAGGCCGCACTCAGCAAGTCGATCGCCCGCAGCGACGAGCAGTTGGCTTACTACGTGGCCCAGGCGCGCGAGGTGATCGACCTCAGCATCATGTCGCAGCAGCAGATCGTCGAAGACCTGCAGCAGCTGGCCGTCAAACGCGTTCCTGCCGACAGCGAGGCGTGATGGTGGAAGACCTGGAAGCCGGCCTCGAGCCGACGGTGCCCGTCTGGGCCGTCTTCGGCGACCTGATGTCGGGCCTGCTCGGTGCCTTCGTGCTGATCCTGGTCTGCGTGCTCGGCATGCAGCTGGAACTGGCCACTCGACTCGAGGCCGAGGTCAAGCAGCGCCAGGCCGAAGCCCAGCGCCGCGAAGCGCTCGAGAAGGCACTGGCCGGGCCGCTCGCCGCCGGACGGGTCACGCTGAACAACGGCCGCATCGGCATCAGTGGCAGCGTGCTGTTTGCCTTCAGCTCCGACGAGCTCCAGCCCGAAGGCCGCGAAGTGCTGAAGGCGCTGGCCGCCCCGTTGACGGCCTACCTGCAGTCGCGCGACGAAGTGCTGATGGTCAGCGGTTTCACCGACGATCGCCAGGTGCGGGGCGGCAAAGGCAAATTCGCCGACAACTGGGAGCTGTCGGCCCAGCGCGCGTTGACCGTGACACGGGCCTTGATCGAAGAAGGCGTGCCGTCCTCGTCGGTCTTTGCCGCGGCCTTCGGGGCCGAGCAGCCGGTGGCGTCGAACGCCGATGCGGACGGGCGGTCGAAGAACCGGCGCGTCGAAATGGCGCCGACTCCGCGGCCGTCCAACGTCACGGCGAAACCTCATGGATGACGACGCTGGCCTCGTCCCGATGGCCTCGGCCGTGGACTTCGCCGCAACGATCAACACATGGCTCGCGCAAGGCGCGCAGCGGCTGGACCCGGTGCGCTTTCACTTCATCGAAGCCTTGGCGAGGCGCACGGCCGACCACCAGGGCGACGCCAGGCGCATCCTGGAAGACAGGCTGGCCCAACTGATCGCCGCATACCGCCGCGACCTCGACACGGCAGGCGGCAGTGCCGCCAAGGCACCGCCATCGGCACCCGCGAGTGCCGGTGGCGCAGGGCCCGAAACGCCGCCGAGGCTGCCCGGCTTTTCAGTGCAGCCGGCACCGCGCGCCATCACCGCGATGGACGGCGACCACCCCGTACGCTCCACACTGGCCGGCCTCGTCGACCACCTGGCCAGGCTCGCGCCTTCACCAGACTCGAGCGCGTCGACCCGCCCCGCCACAACGCCAGCGCGTTCTTCGGCGCCGGAGCTGAAGTCGATCCGGTACTTCAAGCGCACGCTGTCGAAGCTGAGCGCTGAGCAGCGACTGGCCCAATCGCGGGCAAAGCTGCCCGAGAACGCCGGCCCGCTTCACTCGCACCACCTCGTGCACCGGGCGCTGACGTTGATGCACGACCTGTCGCCGGACTACCTGCACCGGTTCATCGGCCATGTCGATGCACTGTTGTGGCTGGACCGGGTGAGCCAGGGCCAGCCGTTGTCGGCCAAGGAGACCGACAAGAAGACCACCCGCGGCAGAGCCGGCTGACGGCCCCCCGCGCCGCACGCGCCGCACGCGCCGCAAGCGGGCAACGCGACAGAGGCAAAAGCGGCCCTTCGCCTTTCAGATGGCGCGCACCTGGCCGCGGCCATGGCGCTTGGCGTCGTGCAGCGCCCAGGCGGCGCGCAGCAGCGCGTCGCTCAGGTCCTCGCCTTCGCCGAAGGCCGTCAGCCCGAAACTCGCAGTCACCGGAAGATCGGGCGCGGTCGACGCCCAGTCGTGCTGCTCGATGATGTCGCGCAGGCGGGCCGCCGCCTGCATCGACTCTTCCAGAGGCGCGCCGCCGCCGAAGCCGACGACGAACTCCTCACCGGCCCAGCTGGCCACCGCGTCGTTCGGACGCAGGTGCTTGCGCATCAGTTGCCCCACCGCGCGCAGCACCTCGCGGCCCTTGGCGGGCGTGAACTTGGCGCTGATGGCCTTGAACTGGTCCACGCTGCCGAACATCAACACCAAGGGCGTGCCGGCAGGCAGGCTGGCCTGCCACTGCGCCATGCGCTGCTCGAACTGGTGCCTGCCCGGCAAGCCGGTCGGCGTGGCGTTGCACGCGGCGTCGAAAAGCCCTTCGGCGTGGTCGCCTTCCGCCGGCGAATCGCCTCGCAGGCGGGCCAGCTCGACGTGGATGCGGTGGCCCTCCTGGGTGGCCCGCTCGGCCAGCGCCTCCGAGCGCGCCTGGGCCTGGGCCTTGAACGACGCCTCACGCAGCCGGGAATGTTCGCGGTGCGAAGCCAGCGCCATCCGCCAGTGGCCCTGGGCCTCTTGCAACAGGCAGTTCTCCAGGTGCACCTCGGCCAGCAGCACTGGGTCTTCTTCCTGCTGGCGCAGCAACGACAAGGCCTCGTTCACATGGGCGCTGGCCAGGCGGTACTGGCCGGTCTGCCGCTCCAGCTGCGCCAGGCACAGCTCGATCCGCGCGCGGCGGGTTCCCATGCCGGCAGCCCCGGTGGCCTTGTGGCCGACACGAAGCACCGCGCGCGCTTCGTCCCACTGGCTCAAGCGCATCAACGCGGCCGAGCTGACCACGACGATCGGCACCACCAGGTGCACCCAGCCCTGCTCGACCACGGTGTCGAGGTGGCGCCGCAGCTCGTCGTACGCGGGCCGAAGCTCCTCCCACGGAACTTGCCGCTCGTGCAGCACGGCCACGCGGGCGGTCAACATGTTGCCGGTGACCACCGCCTTCATCACCGCGTCATTCAGGTACGGCGTCAGTGCTGCCCCGCGCTCGGTGCACTCCAAAGCCTGGTCGTCGCGATCGATGAACGAATACAAGGTGGCGGCGTTGTTCCAGAAGCGGCATTGCATCAGCGGGTCGTCGCTGACCGAGGGCAGCAGCTGGGTGCCGCGGTAGAACAGCTCGAACGCCTCGGGCAACTGCCCGAGGTTCGTCAACGTGACGGCGTGCATCGAGATCAGGTGCAGCAGCCGCCCGGTGTCGCCGGCGCGAGTCAACAGGTCCAGGCCCCGGTTGCCGGCCGTCAGTGCGGCGGTGATCATGCCGTTGTAGTGGTAGCCCAGGACCATCACGTACTGGCAGAACCCCATGCGCGGCACGTCGTTGGCCCGCGAGACCAGGGGCCACACCCGGTGGCACAAGGTGAGGCCCGCATCGATCTCGCCGCTTCGCACCAGTGTTTGGGCGCGCTCCAGGGCGTCGGCGGGTGACTCATCGGGCGCCGCCGGCGCAGGCGGCTCCTTCTTGCGGCTGCTTCGCGGCGGCGGCGGCTGCATCGCCGCGACGATGCGCGCAAAGCGCTCGTCGATCACTGTCGAGGCCTCGTTCGAATCGGCTTCGCCCGCATCGGCTTCGGGCGGCGGCTCACACGATGACTCGGGCGAGGTGGACATTGGGGGCGGCAGTCTGGGAGCGATGCAATGGCTGGACGCCAAAGAATACGGCTCCCCGCCAATGCCGGCGACGCCGGCCACAGCGCCGTGTAAAAGCGCAGTTAGCCAAGCCGCGGGAGCGGTCAAATGCCTGCACCGCCCACCGCCCCTGGCAGCCAGCCCTTGCGCGACCGCCCGTGTCGGCGCCGCGGCCACTGTCTTCGCGTGGAGGATTTTTCATCCACTTACCACGCCAACCACGCCTTCACGGCGCTGTCGTTCGACGGCCTTCCCAGGCCGGCCCCTTCACACCCCGACGACGCCCTCGAATGAATGCAGGTGCGATGGCGCCACGATGCGCCGTCTCACCTGCGTGGCCCTCAAGGCATCACGCCGTAGTCGTGGGCGACCGTGAAGGCTTCGATGGTCGGGAAGACCATCTTGTCGACGTGAGGCTGCTTTTCCTGCATCTTGATTTCGACCGCGCCGAGCGGCACGTTCCAGGTCCCCCCCAGCGAGTAGTGGCGGGTGGCGCCGGGGAAGGGCCTCGAATCGATCACCGAGCCATCGGCGGCGTACAGCGTGACGACCAGGTGGCTGCGCGGCACGTACTTGCCGTCCACGTCCGAGCCGTAGGCCGTGACGCCGAAGCTGTTGATGTTCGGCGGGAAGCCGTCCATGCGCAGCACGCCGTCGCTCGCCGTCGTCGTGATGGCATGCATGGGCGTGCCCTTGTACGTGCGGACGGCGCGCAAGCTGCCGGCGCTGGCGCTCAGCGTGTAGGACGCATGCGGCGTTGGCGACGAATCGGGACACGTCCGCACCAGCGGCCCGGTCAGGATGCCGTCGCGGAAATCGTCCAGCGTGTCGAAGATCTTCAGGTCGATCTTGATGTCGGGATCGGTGTCGAGCGAGCAATCCACGGCTTGAGCGACGGCATTTCCGGCCCAAAGCGTGAAAAGAACGGCCCAGGCCGAAGCCAGGCGGTGGTGGTTTGATGGAGGAGACATGGCAAAAGGGGATTGACCGAAGTTACTTTCCGATCCTGAACGTGGCCTGGGTTTCGCTTGAATAGGCGCAAGCCGCCATGTCGCTCGACCGGATGGGTTATCGAAGAACAGTGGGGGAAAACGGCTCCCCAGGGGCGGGGAGCCTTTCAGCCCATCAGTTTGCCAGGCTGGTTTTCAGGTTGTCTTGCGTGACCGCGTTGGTATTGCCCAGCAGGCCGACACCAGCGCCCAGGACAGCGCCGAAATCGTACGAGAACGACCACTCGGGCACGCCGTCGTTGTTGGTGTCGATGTCGGTGTAGGCCGTCGAGCCGCTGGTCTTGAGCGTCACGCGCGCCTTGGCGAAGCCGGTGATGTCCTGGTTGCTCACGGTGAAGCACTTGCCCGGGGTGTTCAGCCCGCTCAGCACGGTGGGCTCGAAGCAGACGGCCTCGAACTTGCCGCTCATGGCCGGGCGCAGCTTGAGCGATGCCTTGCCGACGTAGACCCCGCCGTAGTGACCCACATCCTTGCGCGTCACCGCGATCGTCACGGTAGCTTGGTTGTCGTTGGCAGCCGGTGTGAATTTGGTGTAGGCCGCGCCATCGGAGGTGTACTTGTTGTTGGCGATATGCCCCGAGTCGCCGATGAGCGGCACCCAATTGGCGCCAAGGGTGGCGCGATTGAAATTGTCGGCGGCCGCAAAGGCCGTGGTGGAAACCATGGCCGACAGGAGAATGGACAGCGATCTTGCGAGTTTCATCTTGGCTCCTAGGGGTTTTTCGACAAATTCACGGAAGGCGGATCGAAGCCTTCCGTGGTGCATTGCGCACATGCCATTTGCTACGGCGAAGCCAGTATTCCATTCCTGCCACCCGCCAAACCACCCCCCGCGATTTAGGGATAACGTTTCCACCAGGGTGACGGTGGGCCGTGCAGCTGTTAGTGCGTCGGCTCCGAACCCTTGCCGGCCCAAGCCTGAGCGGCGCGCCGCTGGACGGCCCGCCCGCCGACCGCGACGGCCAGCGCCACCAGCACCAGCACCATCGCGACGGCAAACGTGACACGCATGCCGGCAGTCGCAGCCTGCGCAGACGCGCCCGACACGTCGGCCGTGTCGGACGCGAGTGCGAAGACAGCGCCCATGACCGACGCGCCGGTGATGAGGCCAAGGTTGCGCGACAGGTTGAGCAGGCCCGAGATGACGCCTCGCCGGTCCGGCGAAACGTCTGCCATCACGGCGGTGTTGTTGGCCGCTTGGAACAGCGCGTAGTGCGCGGTGAGAACGACGAGCGGCACGACGTAGCCGGCCACGCCCAGCCCCGCTGGCGCCGTGCACAACGCGAGGCAGGCGATCGCCATCCCGACCAGCCCGGCCACGGTGGTGCGTGGCGCGCCCCAACGGTCCACGATGCGCCCGGCCGGCACGCCGGCCAGCGCCGAGACCACCGGGCCCGCTGACATGGCGACCCCGACCAGCGCCATGCCGAGGCCCAGCGCGCGGGCCAGGTAGAACGGCCCGACCACCAGCGTCGCCATCACCACCGTCGAGACGAGCGCGCTCATCGCCAGGCTCGCGCTCAACGCCGGGTCACGCAGGCTCGCCAGCCGGATCAAGGGCGAACCCACCCTGGATTCATGCCAGATGAACAGGCCGGCCCCAGCCACCGCGGACAGCAGCAGCGCCACGTTCAGGGGGCCGAAATGGCCGCGCCCGATCGTCATCGCGAGCGCATAGGCCACCAGCGTCGACGCCAACAACAGCGTGCCCCAATGATCGAAGCTGTGTCGGCCGGCTTTCGACACCGGCCGATCGGCAGGCAGGTACCGCCGCGCCAGAAAGAACGCCAGCACACCCAGCGGCAGGTTGACCACGAAGATTGCCCGCCAACCCAGACCGGCAATCAGGACACCGCCCAGCGACGGCCCGAGCGCGGTGCCGATCGCCGACATCGTCCCGAGCAAGCCCATCGCACGGCCCGTCCGGGACTTCGGCACCGCTTCGCCGACCAACGCCATGGTCAGCGCCATCATCACCGCCGCGCCCAGCCCCTGCGCCGCCCGCGCGGCGATCAACCAGGCCAGCGACGGCGCGGCCGCGCACAGGCCGGAGGCCACGGCGAACAACAGGATGCCGGCCAGCAGCAGGCGCCGCCGGCCCGTCAGGTCACCCAGCCGGCCGACGCTGACGATCAACGCGGTGGTGGCCAACAGATAGGCCAGCACGACCCACTGCACCTGCTGGAACGACGCCGCAAAGGACGCAGCCAGCGTCGGCAGTGCGACGTTGGCGATGCTGATGCCCAGCGACGGCAGCAACATGCCCAGCGACAGGCTGGCCAGCACCCCACCGAGCGAGGGGCTGGGAGTCACGGCGTCGGCCGGCGCCTCGGTCTGGACTGAAGTTTTCAACGGCACTCCATCGGTCTGGCAGCTCCGGAATGGAGCCGTCGAGACGATAGGTTTTTGCGAGATATGGCGGAAGGCGCATCATTTGCACTTCATTCGTGCACGAAGCGCCATCTCAACCCCCTTACCCTCACCTCAGCACCCATGACCGGACCCGACCTCAACCTGCTGGTGACCCTGGACGCCCTGCTGGCGGAAGGCAGCGTCGCGGCAGCCGCGCGCCGCTTGCGGCTGAGCCCATCCGCCATGAGCCGCGCGCTGGCCCGGCTGCGGGAAACCACCGGTGACCCGCTGCTGGTCCGGGCCGGGCGTGGCCTCGTGCCTTCGCCCAGGGCGATCGAGCTGCGCGAACGCGTCGGCCAACTGGTGCAGGACGCTCAAGCGGCCCTGCGCCCGACCCAGAAGCTCAACCTGCGCAAGCTGGAGCGCTGGTTCACGCTGCGGACCAGCGAAGGCTTCGTCGAGAACTTCGGTGCCCCGCTGTTGGCGCGCGTGCACCAACAGGCGCCAGGCGTGCGCCTGCGCTTCTGGCCGAAGCTCGACAAGGACAGCACCCTGCTGCGTGACGGCACGGTCGACCTCGAGACCGGTGTCGTGGGCCAGGCGACAGGCCCGGAGGTGCGTGCGCAGGCGCTGTTCCGGGATCGCTTCGTCGGTGTCGTCAGAGAGGGCCATCCGCTGAGCAAAGGCGCCATCACACCTGCCCGTTATGCCGCGGCAAGACATGTCTGCATTTCGCGCCGAGGCGTCGACAAGGGCATCGTCGACGAGGCCCTCGCCTCATTGGGGCTCGAGCGCGACATTGCCGCGGCCGTCGGCGGCTTTGCCGCCGCCCTGGCCTTGGCCCGGTCTGCCGATCTGGTCGCGAGTGTCCCCGAACGCCACACCGGTGATTTGCGTGCCGGCATGCACGTCTTCGCCCTTCCGATGCCGGTGCCGCCGATCACCGTGTCATTGCTGTGGCACCCGCGCATGGACGGCGACCCCGCCCATCGCTGGCTGCGCGGGTGTGTGCATGCGGCTTGCGCCGAGCAACTCGGCGAGCCGCTGGAGCCTGCCCGGCCCGGCCCGCGGGCTACGGAAAGGTGAAGTTGACCGGCGGAACCGGCTGGCGCGTGTCCACGCCACGCCACTTCAACCGGCCCTCGGACGACGCCTCCACCGTGTACTGGCCTGCGGCCGCCTCGTCAGGAGCGAAGGCGATGGTCGCCCGATCGGGAGCGTAAGCCGCCGTCCATGGCGCGTCGATCGGCAAGGCCACCGAGTAGCCGCCGCTCAGCGAATCGACCGGGCCGTAGGCGGCCTCGACCGTCGCCCCATCGGACAGCTTCTGCCAGGCCCGCACCGTGGCCGTCGCCGGTTGAAGCCGGCCCGCAACCACCCGGTCGCCAGCCTGCAGGTTCGCCGGCGCGATGGGCGCCAGCGCGCTGTTGAGGTAGGTGAAGGCGATCTGATCGACCGGCACCCCGGTGACCACCGCCGTGACGCGGCCGGCGGCACTGACCACCAGGTCGTACTTGCCGATCGGTACCGGATACAGGAAGAACTTACCGGCGCTGTCGGGCGTGGTCGCCTTGACCTGGACACCCCCTGCCTGCACCGACACCCGGGTGTCCGCCATCGGCAGCGACGGATCGACGTAACCCACCACCCCTTGAGCCCCAGGCGCCAAGAGCTCCATCGCGGTGACGACGGGCTTGAGCTTGAATCTGCCCGAGTCGCCCGCGCGGACGATCGATCGGCAGGCGTCGAAGTCGAGCACGACGTCGACCACCTGGCCGGCCTCCACGCGCTGGTCGAGCTTGATCTTGATGCCGCCCTTGCTGCTGCCCTGGGTGTCCAGCGGCGCCTCGGCCTGGCCGGACGGCACGACCGAATTCGCCAGCGGCGCCAGGCGGCCGTTCTCGGCCAACACCATCCGGACTTGTGAATAGTGGCCGGCGACCAGCGCCGTCTCCCCCAGGGCCTGCAACACACCGTTTTGCAGCGTCAGCAGATCGACCCGTTGCGCCGGGGCCAGCACGATGTCGGCCCAGCCGGCGTCATTGGGGGCGGCGTCGGCGTCGGCGTGCACGCGCAGCTTCTCGATCGTCACATTCACCGCGTCATAGCCGCAGGCCGGCGCGTCGGTCAGCGCCATCCGGATGATGCCGGTGCCGCCGATGCCGCCCCCACCACCGCCGCCGCACGAAAACAGCATGACGGCGGCGATGCCGCCGCCGATGGCAAGCCTGCGCTGGAGTCTCATGTGTCGTCTCCTGAGAAACCCGTCGCCGAGTTCGGCCGCTCTTGCTCCTGCTCTTGCAGCGGCTCTTCGAAGTAGTAGATGCCCACGCCCACGCGCGCGGCGCGCGGCTCGGGCCCGCTGTCGGGCACGCCGGTGTCATGCTCCTGCAGCCAACGGTCCAACCGCTCGAGCAAGGCCTGCGACTGAACGGCGCTCAGGCGTCGCAGCCCGGGCAGGTGCGCGGCCGCGATGCGGTGGTACATGACCTTGCGCTGGAAGCGCGGCTCGGCGCGGCCGTGGTCGATGTTGTGCTCGATCGTGGCGATGAGGTCCGCCACGTCGGTGCCGAGGATGGCCAGCTTGTCGCCCACGCTGGTCGACGGCACGTAGGCCCGGGCGAGCGGCTCGATCCGGCCATCGTCGCCGCGGCGCACGGCGCCGACGCGCACCAGCTCGTCGTACACCGCGCGGGCCGGCATGTCGCCGCTGTAGCGCCGAACGAGTTCGGCAAAGCCGTGCGGCCCCTCGTCGCGCAGCGAGCGGGGTGTGCCATCGGGCGCGAGGAAGTCCGCGTCCCGCAGCCAGCCCGTCAGCACGCGCGCGGCGCGGTTGTAGCGCTGCTCGGGTTCGTGTTCGTCCGGCGGCAGCTGCGCCAGCAGCCGGGCGACCTCTTTGCGGGTCAGGCCGGAAAGAATGGCCGCACGCGACATAGAAGGCGCCTTGCCTTCGATGCTGAAGTCCTTCATCGCCACCTCCACGTATACGCGCTTGGCAATCTCTTCAAAGGCGATGAAGGACATGGACTGCCGAAGCAACACCCGAAACAACGGCCGCAACAAGGTTGCAACCGCAGTCTCGAGTACCCGTTGAGCGCGTACCAGCGTCATGTCATGGGAAATTTTTCCCAGTCGATGTTAGCAACGGGCGTGCCCGGGTGGGGGTGGCAATACCCTCGCATCGCGGCGTGTCAGATGCGGCGCCCGCGGCCGGCGGCCTTGGCCGCGTAGACCGCGGCGTCCGCACGCTCGATGAGGCCCTGGCTCGCGTTCGGTTCGGCCGCGCCGAAGGCCACGCCCACACTGGCACTGACCTGCAGCCGCCGCCCGCCGATGTCGAACGGGCTCCGGCCCGCTTCCACCACCTTGTCGGCGACGGCCTGGGCATTGGCCAGGCTCGCCACGTCGCACAGCACCAGCGCGAACTCGTCGCCGCCCAGGCGGGCCACGGCATCGGTCGGCCTCACGATCGATTGCAGCCTTTGGGCGAACTGCCTGAGCAGTTCATCGCCCACCGGGTGGCCATGGGTGTCGTTCACCGGCTTGAAGTGATCCAGGTCGATGTAGAGCAGCCCCAAGGTGGTGGCCGCCTTGGGCTCGCATTTGGCGCCCAGGTAGGCATTGAAGCCGGCACGGTTGAGCACGCCTGTCAACGCGTCTCGTTCGGCCAGGTTGATCAGCCGCCGTTCCTGCTCGCGGTGGGTCGTGATGTCCTGCACCACCCCAATGGCGCCATCGACGGTGCCATCGTCCAGGCGCAACGGCACGTAGGCCACGCTGACGTGCCGATGCTGCGCCATGTGGGGATAGTCTTTTTCGTAGCTCACCGTCTCACCGGCCAGGGCCCGCAGGGCCCACGGCCAGCTGATGTCGTGCTCTTGCTGGCCGAACAGCTCGGCCATCGTGCGGCCGACGATCGCCGACCGGTCCTTGCCGCGCCAGCGCTCGAACGCCCGGTTGACCAGGCGATAGCGAAACTGCGCATCGAACACTGCCACCATCGCTGGAATGGCCTCGACGACCGCGCCGAGCGTCGCCGTCTGCTGCCGCAACTGGGCGCGGGCCGCCACGTCTTCGGAGATATCGCGCATCACGGCCGAGTAGCGCGACATGCGGCCCTCGGCGTCGCGGTGGGCGATCACCATGTGGCTGACGGGCGTGATCCTGTGGCCGGCCAGCACCACGGTCGTCTCGCCGATCCACACCGCGGCCTGCCTCAACGCCGGCATGATCTCCTGCTCGTAGCGCTGGGTGGTCTGCGGGGTGTTGAAATCGGTGAAGCGGCGGCGGCTGACGTCTTCGTCGAGGCCGATCGCCAGCGCGCGGCGAGCGGCCGGGTTCATGTACTGGACCTGGCCCGTCCAATCGGTCTGCACAATGAAATCGGTCGTGTGCTCGAGGATCTGGTTGAGCTCGCGCAGTTGCCGCTCGGTCGCCTTCGATGCCGTGATGTCGACCCCGGTGAGGTACACCCCCCTGACCTGTCCTTCCGGTCCTTCGTCCGGGATCAGCTGCGTGTCGATCAGGCGGACGTCGCCATCGATGATCTCTTCGTGCTCGAAGCGCTGCGGCTGGCCGGCCAACGCTTCGGCCAGCCGCCGTTCGACATGCGGCAAGGCGGCGCCGTTGGTGTCGAGCTCGGCCAGCGTCTTGCCCAGCACCTGCTCCTTGGCCAGGCCGTAGCGGCGGGCATGGGCCTTGTTGACGAAGCGATACCGCAGGCCCCGGTCGACATAGGCGATTCGAACCGGTTGGTGGTCGGTCACCTGGCGGATGAACTGCTCGCTCTGGGCCAGCTGCGCCTCCAGCGTCTTGCGCTCCGTGATGTCCTGGCAGGCCCCGGCGATCCGGCGTCGGCCGTGGGCATCGACCTCGAATTCACCGACGGCACGCACCCAGATCTGGCGGCCCGCGTCGGTGCGCAGTGGCAGCTCGAGGTCAAAGGGTTGGCCGAGATCCACCGCCCGGCGCAGGGCCTGTCGAAGCTGCGCCTGCCCTTCGGGGTCGTAGGCCGCGATCGCCTTCTCCAGCGTCGGCGCATAGTCTTCGGGCACATCGTGGATCCGCTTCATCTCGCTCGACCAGGACATCGCCCCGCCGGTCAGGTCGAGCTCCCAGCCGCCGACGCCGGCCACCCGGCCGGTCCGCGCCAGAAAGGCCTGGCTGGCGCGCAAGGCGTCCTCCGCGTGCCGGCGTTCGGTCACGTCCCGCCCGACCGAGTGCAGCCTCGGTCGGCCAGCATGGTCTCGCTGAGGCGAGTTGGTCCAGGCGATCCACTTCGTTTGTCCCCCGGGCAAGCTGACCCGGTTCTCCGCCTGCTGCGGCAGGCCGCTGCTCAACGCCGCGTCGATCTGCTGCCGGACCATCGGCCTGTCCGCTGGATCGACGAAGTCGTACAGGTTGCGGCCGACCAACTCGACGGCGTCGCCGCCGAAACACTGCCTGAACGCCGGGTTGGCGTACGAGATCACCCCCTCCGGCGTCGACAGCGAGATCAGTTCGTGCTGCTCCTCGACCAGGGCGCGGTGCCGCATTTCACTTTCGGCCAGGTGACGCGCGTAGCGGCGCTGCGTGGACGCCAGCAAGGCGATCTGAACGGCCGCCAGGCCGATGCACACCAGGAGCGCGGCGACGGTCCAGATCGCCCACCGCCTCATCGACTCGTTCACGGCCAGCAGTTGCGCCGTCGACGCATCCCTGTTCTCTCGAATCTCGCGCATGGTCTCGTCGAGTTCCGAACGGAGGAAATCCATGTAGCGTTTGCCGCCGTCGGTCTCCATCAGCTGCAGCGCTTCGTCACGCCGGCCTGCGTCTTGCAAGCGGATGGTTTCAGCGAGCTCGTCGAGCTTCAACCGCATGGCATGCCGCACCGATGCCGCACGCTCCTGGAAACTGGCCGAATGGATCGGCACGTCGTCCAGGCTTTTCATCAGCGCCGGCAGACGATCGGTCGCGTGCCGGTAGGGCTGCAGATACGCCGGCCGACCGGTCAGCAAGTAGCCGCGCTGCCCTGTCTCGGCATCACCCACGGCGTGCAGGATCTCCTGCATCTGGCGGATGCGGCCGTTGAGATCGACCTGCCTTTCAGACTCCTGGTTGGCATACGCAGCGTGTTGCGCGAAACGCACCGTGCCGGCGATCAGCGACAGCAAAGCCAGCAGCAGCGCCACCGCGGTGATGGCCAGCCACATGCGCTGTCGCTCTCGATGGGCGCGGTGTGCAGCATCCATGAAGGATCTTCGGCGGATCGGCGGGGTACGAGAGTCGGGAGTCTAGACCCGGCGGCGGAGCAACCGCCATGCATCAGGCGCGTCCGGAACGCCGGCTGCGCGGTTGCAATTTGTCGAGTTCGGCCAGCTGCTGCTTGAGCAGCATGAGCAAGGTGCGTGCGTGCTCGACAGGCAGGCTGATGCGGCTGGAAGCGACGCCGTCGTCACGGGCAGGGCGAGGAAGCACCAGGGCATCGACGCTGAACTCGATCTGGCCCATGTCATGCCTGGCCGACTTCAGGCGCTGTACTTCGATGTCGTAGGTTTTCACACGCGTTCTCCTGCATTGAGGCAACGCCGGATTGTCGGGGCATGCGCCCCGAGACGACCCCTCAGTTTTCGAATCGATACGACACGAGCGACTCGCGGTCGCTGTCGGCCAGTAGCCGCTTTCCCGCCGGCGGGAACGCGCGTTGCACGCAGTTCGCCCGCGGGCAGACGCGGCAACCGGGCCCGATCAGGGCGACATTGCGCGGCGCTTCGAGGCTCAGGCCGTCGGCATAGACCAGCTCGCGCGCCTGGCTCAGCTCGCAGCCCAAGCCGATCGCGAACTGCTTGCGCCGCGCCTGGTAGCCGCCACCGCCACGCTCGATCGTGCGCGCCAGGCCGAAAAAGCGCGTGCCATCGGGCATCTCGGCCACCTGCGTCAGGATGCGGCCGGGCTGCGCGAAAGCCTCGTGCACCTGCCACAGCGGGCAGGCGCCACCATGGCGCGCGAAGTGAAAGGCCGTCGCACTCTGCCGCTTCGAGATGTTGCCGGCCTGATCAACGCGCACGAAGTAGAACGGCACGCCGCGCGCACCGGGGCGCTGCAAGGTCGAAAGCCGATGGCACACCGTCTCGAAGCTGACATGGAAGCGCTGCTGCAACAGCTCGATGTCATAGCGGTGCTCGCGCGCCGCGGCGAGGAAGTCGCCATAGGGCAGCAGCACCGCCCCGGCAAAGTAGTGCGCCAGGCCCTGGCGTGCGAGCGCGCGGGTCGGCTCGTCGGCATAACCGCCGTCGATGACTTCGGCATCCAGCGCCTGCGCCGCAGCGAGCAGCGCGTATTGCGTTGCCAACTGAAAAGCCTGCTGTGCGTCGGTGAGATGAGCGGGCAGCCGCAGTACGCGGCGCTGGGGGTCGTAGGCGCGCAGGGATTCGTTCGCACCTTCCGTCACCTCCAGCGCCACGCCGCAACGCTGGCGCAAAGCTTCGCGCAGCGGCGGCACACGCTGACCGGGCTGCAGGCCCAGGTCCTGCGCCAACGTTTCGGCCAGCCGATCGAGGCTGTCGATGTGGTTGGTGCGGCGGTTGAAGTGGTCGCGCACCGCTTCGTGCGGCAGCGGTGACAACGCCATGCGCTGCTGCTCGCCGCC